>NZ_JBALDZ010000055.1:0-8527 GCF_036917155.1 Nostoc sp.
CTCCTCTGCTCCTCTGCTCCTCTGCTCCTCTGCTCCTCTGCTCCTCTGCTCCTCTGCTCCTCTGCTCCTCTGCTCCTCTGCTCCTCTGCTTTTTCCCAGTCCCCAGTCCCCAGTCCCTACCTTTCCCAAAACCTGAAATTGAAACTACTTCCAGGGGCGCGACGGTAACGACGGCCAGCCCTTCTTGTTTGACGTTTGTTGATCCTCTCGTTCGTTGGTTCAACTTCGCCATCTTCTGGCTCTTCAACTTGCAACTGAGTTCTAGTTTCTTCTTTGCTTCCCCACCAAGCAGTAATCCAGCCTCCAGCCAAAGCGCCTATTCCACCTAGCAATATACTCATGGGTGCTGAATACCCCAAATATACAAAGCCCAGCATGAAAAATAACCAATATTTCAATCCTGTATCGACACCATCGGAGGAGGCAACCGCTGGAGCTTGGGGGCTATTATCAGTTAGATTGGTGATCCAGCTTAAGATGAAACCGCCCATAATTCCTAAGAAGATGCTCAGGGCTGGTGCGGAGCCAGTCATTATTAATATAAATGTTAAAAATGCCCCAAATAATAGTTGAGAAAAGAAGCTGGGAGAAATACTGAAAAAATCGTTCTTTTTGTCTGCCATAGAATAAAAAACTTATTAACTAATTGCTAATTCGTAATTTTCGATTCAATTACGAATTACGTTAGCGCAGCGGTAGCGAGTAATCGAGCATCCGTAGGAGCGTCATTACGAATTATTTTAATTGTGCCTGTTGTATTTGAGTTGTATCCCAAATCTTTACATAAGGTTGTTCCTCTTCCGTAAAAGGTTCAGCTTGTTTGATTTGTGAGGCTAATAAATCGGCGGTGGCATCAGCAATATCACCAGTGCGATTATTCAAACGCTCTTTTATCACTTCCCGCGGTGCTGTGCATTGGATAATCTGAAGGGGAAGTTGGTGCTTTGTAGCTTGTGCGATCGCTTCTTGCCGTAACTGTTGTTTATCATACTTGGCATCCAAAATCACCGAAAAACCTTGTTTAGCCAAGATAATTCCCAATTCTAACAGCCGTGTGTAAGTTTTCTCGGTCATCTCCGGTGTATACAAATCATCGCCACCCTTTTCCCACAAAGGAATTCCCCCTAAATGCTTCCGTACCGCATCAGAACGCAGGTGAATCGCTCCCTGTTGACGGGCTAAAGACCTTGCTGTGGTACTTTTACCAGAACCCGACAACCCCGACATCAAAATTAGTTGTCCCTGGTTTGGTTTAGTGTATTCCCAAGCCTGTTTGTAATAGTCAGCAGCCGTTTTTGTCGCTTCTTCCTTTACTGTCGCAGGTACACTTGGATCGTCTAGCAAAAATGATGTCACCTTAGCTCGGACGTAAGTCTGACGACTTAAATACAAAGGCAACACTTGTAAGCCTTCCCAGTCACCAGTTTGCTCTATATAGGCATTCAAAAACGCATTACCCAAATCTTTGCGTTGGCGGGCTTCCAAATCCATCACCGTGAACGCCACATCGTACATCACATCGACAAAGCGGAACGGCTCATTAAACTCAATGCAATCGAACAACAAGATTTTATCGTGCCAGAGGGCAATATTTCTCAGGTGTAAATCTCCGTGACATTCACGAATATAGTTGTTGTGAATTCTGCTAGCGAATAATTCTGGACGTTCGGCAAAAAATTTATCTGTATATTGCTTTGTTTCTGTAAATTGCGTCTGCGTCTGGGGGCCGCCAATATACTTCTCACTTTGCTCATAATTCTCATCAAAGGCAGCCTGGACATTTGGCACTTCACCAAAAGTACGAATATAATCATTTGTTTCTGCTTCAGCATGATATTGAGCCACTACCCGCCCCAACTCATCTAGGTGTGTCTCATTTAACTTACCTTCTTCAAAAAGTGTACTTAATAGCGACTCTTGAGGAAACTGGCGCATCTTCAGCACATATTCTACAGCCTCGACCGTTCCCTCTAACTGATATTGCTCCCCAACCAAAGTTATGGGCAAAACTTCTAAATACAGTTCACCAGCACCCCGCTGATTTAACCGTAACTCTTCCTGACAAAAATGCTGCCGCTTATCTAAGGTGGAAAAGTCCAAAAAGCCAAAATTCACAGGTTTTTTCAGCTTATAGGCGTAATCCCCAGTTAACAGCACATAAGAAACGTGGGTTTGAATTAGTTGAATCGGTTCTGTTACTGTATGGGGATAAAATCCCGGCTGCAACATTTGCTCAATTAAAGCTGGAAGAGTCACTTCTGTCATCTCTGGCCTCTGCGCTCTCTGCGCCTCTGCGGTTCAAATACAAAAAAACCAGGAGTTCCCCCCCTGGTATCATCAAAAATTGTTACACAGTTTACCTAGCTTAAGAAGCTGCTTCAGTTTCCGTGCCAGCATCCTCAGCGCTAATTTGTGGTGGCAAAACGCTGACAACAAGTCGTTCCGATTCAGCTAGAGGTGTAACACCTTCAGGAAAGGCTATATCACTAATACTCAAGCTGTCGCCAATTTGCAGATTAGAGACATCGATTTCGATGACATCTGGGATGTTTTCTGGCGCACAACTCACTTGCAATTCAGAAATTACAGTGTCTAACACGCCACCCGCTTGTTTAACACCAACAGCAGTTCCCACAAACCGCAACCGAACTTCTACAGTGGTGTCGCCGTGACCAGCAACCGCGAAAAAGCTGAGGTGATAAGGCGTACCTTTGGCGGGATGGATCTGAAGTTCCCGCAGCAAGGTTTTACCGCGCCAAGGTGCATCAGCGACATTCAACTCAATCAAGGTGTTATTGACGGAAGCTCTTTTGAGCAAACGCTCAACAGTTTTGGCCTCAATGGTCAAAGAAATAGATTCTGTACCCTTATGACCATACAAATTGGCAGGTATCAATCCAGCACGACGCAAAGCTCTTGGCTTGCTGCCTTCTGGACGTTTTTGAGATTCGACTGTAATAGCCATAAAAGTTGTTAGTTGTTAATTAGAGTTAGTTGTTAATTAGAGTTAGGAGTTAGGAGTTAGGAATTTTGATTTAATTACTCACTCTTAACTCTTAACTAAGCACTAAGTAGGGTAGCAGGTGTGCCGTCAGGGTGCAATAAAGCGCGTTTGGGCCCGTGGATAGGGTCTTCTACGATTATGGTTTGATCGCGGCTGGCTCCTAGTGAGACGATCGCGATCGGAACTTCCATTAATTCGGCTAAGAATTTTAGATAGTCCAATGCCCGTTTTGGCAAGTCTTCTAGGGTGCGGCAGTCAGTTGTTGACACTTGCCATCCTGGTAAGGTTTTGTAGATGGGGCGACATCTCGCAAATTGGCGGGAACTGGTGGGAAAGTGTTCGCTACGTTGTCCATCTATGTCATAAGCGACACAAACTTGGATTTCCTCTAATTCATCGAGAACATCCAGTTTGGTCAGCGCCATACAATCCATGCCGTTAATCCGCACGGCATAGCGACCGATAACGGCATCAAACCAGCCGCAACGCCGTTTGCGCCCGGTGGTTGTACCAAATTCGGCACCGCGATCGCACAATAATTCTCCTAACTCTCCATCCAATTCAGTGGGAAATGGCCCCTCTCCCACCCGCGTTGTGTAGGCTTTTGACACCCCAATTACCCGATCAATCATTGTCGGACCTACCCCTGCACCAACACAAGCCCCCCCAGCAACGGGATTAGAGGAAGTGACATAAGGATAAGTTCCATGATCTAGATCGAGGAGCGTACCTTGTGCGCCTTCAAATAAAATATTGCGCCGTCGCTGAATTGCATCGTATATTTTCAACGATGTATCAATAACGTAAGGGCGCAAGCGTTCTGCATACCCCAAATACTGTTCAATCACCTCTTGTGGATTTAGAGGCGGCAAGTTGTAAAGCTTTTCTAAAATGACGTTTTTATAATTAATCGTCCACTCTAACTGCTCACGTAGGCTATCGGGGTTCATCAAGTCTAAAACTCGGATGCCTGTACGTTCAGATTTGTCAGCATAAGTCGGCCCAATGCCCCGACCTGTTGTGCCGATCTTATGGCTTCCCCGTCGTTCTTCCGATGCCTGGTCTATCAACCGATGATAAGGCATCGTTACGTGGGCTGTCTCAGATATCAGCAGGTGGTCAGTGGAAATATTTAAATCTTTTAGTTGGTCGAGTTCTGCGATCAAAATCTGTGGATCGATTACTGTACCACAGCCGATAATGCAATCGGTATTTGGATACAAAATACCAGAGGGAATCAAGTGCAGTTTAAAGGTCTGACCTTTGACTACAATCGTGTGTCCAGCATTGACACCCCCTTGGTAACGCACCACAACATCTGCCGAACGGCTGAGTAAGTCAGTGATTTTACCTTTTCCTTCATCGCCCCATTGGGCACCTATGACAATGACGTTAGCCAAGAGCTTATATTAAGAAGTAAAGTTTCCACAAACTATTATTATTAACATATCGTTTGAATCATGTCAAGATAAATTCAGAAATTCTCATTATGAGAAGAATTATCACTATCATTCACACTATTAAAGGTATGGTTTTTGTATCTCTGTCATCAACGGCTCTGTATTTCCCTGGCAAATCCAAGCCCCCCAGTAAAAAGGATGTTCTAACGGTGTGTCTTGTTCTTGACAGTTAATCTCGGTATCTGCGGATAATTTCTTTAGTTCTAACAATTCTTTTAATACTTCTAATCCCAAAGCAGAGTCTCGTAATTCTTTGACAGTAATTTTACGTATATAATCTTGAGCAGATTGTAACGCATCTACACGACCCATACCACAAAGCAAGTTATCAAAGAAACGCTCCATTAGTAAAGTAGTGGCTGGATCGGGAACTTGCCACAGGCTCATAACTAGGGTTTTTGCACCGGCAACTGTAAAAGCTCGACGCAATCCAAATACACCTTCGCCAATTTTAATATCTCCTCTGGCGGTGTCACAGGCAGACAGCACAGTAATTTCGTTTGCCCATAGGTCTAAAGCTGCAATATCCTGAGCAAATACAACCCCTTTACCCGCTTTGGGAGGCAAACTTCCGCCAGTTAGCCCAGTATTAGCACCTGCGAGAGCTAATGCAGAGCGTGTCATGGGGTTAGTTAGTTTGAGTTTTGGGATTTGAGTTTTGGGATCGATCAGATTTGGAATTGGTGGTGTTGGGGGTGAATCAGGTAAGAACAAACCATGAGTGGCGATGAGCATGACGTGGGGACACTTACTAGTAGTTAGATGGGTTTCTAGTGCTTCTGCTCCCAGATATAAACGTGCATTTAAGAGCTTTTGAGCAACAATTTCACCCAAGAATCCAGTACTCTGAGTACGAGATAGGCGATCGCAACCGAATATTGCTAGTAACTCATTTGTTTGTCCGTGCGCCTGTTCACTTGCTAAATCAAAATCAGGATCGGCTATGATCAAAGGTACATCCGCAGTCCGTCCAGTCTTAATCCCAGAGCGCAGAATATCGCGCCCAACACCTAAATATGAAATAGTATATTCATCCATAAGCAGGTGTTTACCTGTTTCATCAAGGGGTAATATCTGAAATGGCAGTAAGTTCAAATTGCCGTCTGGTGCAAGTATTAGATGTTTGTAGCCTCCGAGTGCCTCACGGAAATTACCAAACAGCAGTTGACACAGTTGAATTGCTGTGGTTAAGTCATATTCTTTAGTCGGTAATTTAGGTATAGATGCCCAGCCTAGTGTTTTTTTGCTAGAGTCAGATAATTGCAGACGTAAGACTGAAATTAACTCATCAATAACTTCAGCTTCTCCTAAATCGAACATTTGTACTGCATCTGGTAATCCCGCTTTTAAGACAAATGCTAGATAACGCGCCCGATACCATTGTGTTTCACCTTTAGCTGGAACTGCTTGAAAATTGAAAAAATCGAAGCGGACAAATTCGACTAATACCGAATCAATTGGTAATGCCTCAGCCACAGCAAAACGGTCAGGAAGTTGTTCAGATAGTTGAATTTCCGGTACTTGAGCAGCTAGTTGTTTTTGTAAGTCGTTGGATTCTGCCTCTAGTTGTGCTAGTTTTTTTTGAAAATCTGCAAAGTCTTGTCTTTGAGCCGCAGAAACAGTTAGATTGACTAGCTGTGCATTTAACTTACTGAGTTGACTAAACTTTTCTTTGAGATGTGGATAGCGATTGCTATAAAGGGCTTCATTTTGAGCAGCTAAAGATGTTGCTGTTAAAGCTTTGCGTTTGAGGACAAAATCTAAGGCTGCCTGCAAAGCACTTTCGGAATTAGAGAGATGCTTGTAGACTAAAGAAAGAAATAAATTGAAATTACCTCTAAGTTTTTCAAGAAAAGCGAGGCGATCGCTTTCGGAACTGAAAGCAAATATACTATTAATCATCAAGTCATTGATACAGCTTGCCTGTATGCGATATGACAAAGCATCACTATAGCGTTCCATAGCAGCTAATACAGTTGCTAGATTATTTAAACTGAGGGCAGTATCAGGATGTTTATCCCCCAATAAGTGTTTTCTCATAGATAAAGCTTCTAGATACTTCTGTTCAGCTTCTTCATAACGCCCAAGGGATAAGTATATTAATGCTAAATTATTAAGACTGTTGGGAATATCAGGATGTTCTTTGCCAAACAAAGATGTCCTAATTTTTAATACTGACAAGTGCAATTGTTCAGCTTCAATGTAGCGTTGCTGACTACCATAGATAGTAGCTAAATTATTCATGCTAGTCGCTACTTGAGGGTGTTCGTCACCAAATAAACTTTTAACAATCGCCAAAGCTTCTAATAATAACGATTCGGCTTGTGAGTATTTAAATTGAGCATCATATAGCACCGCCAAGTTATTCAACATAGCCGCAACCAGATGATGCTTTGCTCCTAGCAGTTCTTTAATCATTACTAAGGCTGTGAGATGCGTTTGTTCGGCTTCTGAATATCGCCCTTGCAGCCGATAAACTACTGCGATATCGTTTAAGCTAGTTGCAATGTCAGGATGATTTTCTCCCAAGATATTTTTTCTAATAGAATAGGCTTCCAGGTAAATTTGTTCAGCTTTTGAGTATTGCCCTTGCATTTGATAGAGCAATGCTAAATCATCTGAACTATTTGCCACACTAAGATGCCCTTTTCCAAGTAAGCGTTCCAGCATTGGTAATGCTTGTAAATATATTTGTTCTGCCTCGAAGAAGCGCCCTTGAAATGCGTAATTTCTTGCGAGATTAATTAAACCATGTGCAATATCTGGATGTTCGGAAGTAAACAGGCGATTTCTGATTTCATTAGCTTGTAAATATATTTGTTCTGCTGCTAAATAACGCCCTTGTAGGAAATAGATTTCTGCCAAATTACTCAAGCTATTTGCAACATCAGGATGCTGCTCACCAAGCAAACGTTTTCTCATAGCTAAGGCTGATAAATGCATTTGTTCAGCTTCTTGATATCGTCCTTGCTCCTTATGATTGGCAGCAATATTATTTAAGGCAGATGCCACTAGAGGATGTTCATCTCCTAGTAATCTTTTCCAACTTGCTAAAACTTCTAAATAGTTTTGTTCAGCTTCTAAGTAACGTCCTTGTGAATCGTAAAGTGCTGCTAAATTGTTTAAACTAACAGTAACATCAGGATGCGTCTCTCCAAATAGGCTTTTGATCATCTCCAAAGCTGATAAATGCTTATTTTCTGCGTCTAAGTAACGTCCCTGAGTCTCGTATAGTGCAGCTAGATTATTAAATGTACGCCAGATATCATGGTGTTCATCTCCAAAAGCAAACTTTTGGATTTCTAAAACTTGTGAATATATATTTTCTGCATCTGAATAACGTCCTTGTTTTCGATAAACTTCGGCAAGATTGTTTAAAACAATTGCGACTTGAGGATGTTCATCTCCAAGCAACCGTTGCCAAATTTTAAAAACCGTTATAAAACCTTGTTCAGCTTGCGAATATTTTCCTAGCGAAAAATGAAAAACAGCTAAATTATTTAAAGATTCTGCTACGTTAATGTGTTCTTCTCCAAACAATTTCTTTCTGAGATTTAAGGCTTGTTGATAGAGATTTTCTGTGTCTGTATAGCGACCATGTAGGCGATATAACTCTGCCAGATTATTCAGACTATCGGTGAAAATAGAATGTTCAGTTATTTGCAGTTTTTGTCCACAAATTACAGCCTGCTGTGCCAAATCTAAAGCCACATCTAATTTTCCTTGTTCAACTAATTGAACAACTTGAGCATTAAGATTATTGATGTCCTCGATACTGCTAGTCACGTCGCTTCGCTCCGAATTCAAAATTAATGATCCCAAGAAATAAATTTAGCTGCTCTGTAAACGGACTTCGTATTTCTTGCGCCCTTCGGGTTCACCAGTCGCCTACGGCGGGAAACCCGCCTACAGCGCTGGTTCACTGTGCCACTCGTTATACATTTTTTTGCTTTTCCATAAATAAATTTACTTGCTCTGTATCATGAGTTGTTTTCGGTCATTTGAAGTAAAAAGTATTAGTTGCCAAAAAATTGTAGGTTGGGTGGAGGCTTTGCCAAAGCCA
>NZ_JBALDZ010000056.1:0-36908 GCF_036917155.1 Nostoc sp.
AAGCATGGTCTTAATCTCCTCGAAGTTATTACTGATGCTTTAGAAGGTAATGTCTCTGTTTTCCTTTCCTCTATTACTACTAGCTAGGCAGTTACTGAAATCTTAGAAATTGTGTCGCCGTCTATTGAACGAGGTGTGTAAGTTTGGTAAAACTCTGCGTACTTCTGCGTTTACCTCTGTGTTCCTCTGCGTTTAAAAAAGTTACGAACTTATGCAAAACTGTACTTAGTCAAAAGTATAGTGGCGATCGCACTCACAACAGGCGTCAGCGTCACAGGTTCCATAAATTCACTACAAACTTACAGCAGTTTTCAATAATTGAACCACATCGTCAGCCTTTTATACTCAACATATTTCAGCTTGTAGTATTAAGATTTACCCAAAAACTGATTAATTTGAAGTTGCAGTTTTTCTCGTAATTTTTGCGCTTGTTGATAGGCTGCTGTACGCCCTTTGTTTGAGTGGTTATCCAATTCTGCTGGTTCTAAAGGCTGAATAAAGTAACGCAGACGAGTTCTCATTGCCCAAATTCCCATTGAGGGAAACAGGATTAAGACCAGCATTAAAGGCGAGAAAGGCAAGAATGGTAATTTGACCAATCGTTGCAATTTGGTGAAATTAACAGCCCAAGGATGTAGAAATTCACTGCCGATGCAAACTACTGGGAGAATGGGAATATGATAGCGATCGCTCAACTGAATAAAGCTGACATCAAACTTTTGCAGTTGATAGCGTCTTCTCCAACCTTTTGCAAGTCCGCGTATACCTTCGGGTGCATATAAGAGAATTTTACCTTCAGCCATTGCCGCCTCGAAATCATCTAATTCGGCTCGCACACCACCTAAAACCTGTGACCATTTAGGTGGTAGCCACCAAATCACCCAAGGATGCTCAAATAATGCTGTACTTGCTATGGGTTGTAATACCCATCCTTTGGCTTCACTTAATAAATAACCCAAGGTCAAAAAGTCCCAAGGAAAACACATCCCAGCGTGGTTCATGGCCACAATCAATGGCCCTGTTGGCGGTAAATTTTCGACTTGTTGTAATTCTCCCCGAAAATAGTATTTAACGATGGGGGCAAGAATTTCGGAGCGAAAAGCTTGTTGATATTTGGGATCGAATTCACCAACATCTTTTCGGGGTGAACGAAAACCCAGACGCAACCAACGACTTAAAATCGCCAGATAAAATCCGCCAGGAATTAAAAATAATCCATATTCTAGCCAATTCCAACCATCTGGATCGGTGTGATAGTGCTGCCAATGGCGGTTGAATAAAATTAGCCAGCCTGGAGGATACCAAAGACAAAACCAATCAAACCAGCTAAATATATAGCCTTTACCTGGTGCATTTTCCAGTTGACTGTTTAAGAGACTTTCGGAGTGTTGATTAATCAAAACAGTTTAATATGATTCAGTAAAAATATTTTGGTTTTTCAGTAATTATTATGCCAAAGTAATAAATAAAATACCAATTTAATAAGCATCTAACTCTAAAACTTTCAACAGTTCGTGTCCTTTTATTCCCCAACTTCTCTACGAGATGCACTATTAGGTCAGCCAAGTTTGAAGGTGATAAGACTTACGCACAGGTAACGGAAAATCGAACCACAGAGACACAGAGAACACGGAGAAATAAGAGTTTGAGAGGTATTTTGCGTAAGTCCTGGGTGTAGTTCGCACTTATCCTGATTCATTCTATAGTAATCCTATAGGACTCCTATTTGATTGTTGAAATACACGTAGGGTATGAAAGCAAAAAAATTGTGCATTAGACGTAGGTTGGGTGGAGCGGAGCGCAACCCAACATATAGGACTCATATCTGATTTTTGAACAAGATTTTAGATAAAACCCTTATAAAACAGGCTTTTCAGTCTCAGTACGTTTTCAGAAGTCAAATCGGAGTCCTATCAATACTGCTCGGATAAGCAGGGGAAGCAGGGGAAGCAAAACTCAACGCCAGCCTCCATTTCTCCCCCGGCTATTGAACAGCTTGCCTCAACCAAGAAATTCCAAAACCTACGCAGTATTGGGAGTCCTATATATCAGGATGTTGGGTTACGCAAAGCCTCCACCCAACCTACAATTTTTTTACAACATTTTAGCCTTGCTACACTACTACATATACAAGTAAGTTCAGTAATCAAATCGGATTCCTATATATCAATACTTATTTTGTTGTATATGTCACAAAAATATCCTTTTTCATCTCTACTTCTGCTGGTGCATCTGGATTATAAGCTGGTGATGATAAAAAACTAGCAAATGATGGCAAAGTAACTCCAGTTTTAGAACTACATGAGGGATACAATAATGTGTAAAATGGCTCGGCTACAGAAGGAGTCCCAAGTTTAACTTCCATAGCCGTTGCTAAAGCCTGAGCGCGGCTTTGAGCGTCTTTCATCGCTGATTGATAAACTGAACTCTGCAAAGCCTGACAATCATTGACTGCGTAATCTACACCTACACTCTTAATAGATAGATTTTCAAGTTTGCTCGTGGATTTGTTTGCTGTAGCAACAATTTCCTGGATACGATCGCGCGTTGGTTTTTCCAGTTTAACCAATATCTTGGCGTTGTTTTCACTAGAATTCGTGTTAATTTGTACTTGAATTTTATCAGCACTAATCCCTTTGGCAATTAGGCTATCTACCACAGGCTGGAGAGTTGCTTTAGTTAGAGATTTTTTGTTTGGTAAAGGTTCTGCTGGTGTTTTTTCATTTAAGAGTAAAGTCAGTGAAGATAGTCGGCGAGTTTCTGGGAAGGCTGATGGTTGCGTTTGTAACTCATCATTGCTACCTCCGCTACTGAATACTAGTTCAATATCCGCTGTATCTGCTGGCACTCTCACTGCCCCTTGACCGATTACCATTAATGAATGGCGATCGCTTGCTGGTGGGTAAAATAATTGAGCATTGGTGACTTTGGGTGTTAATGCTCCCACCCCGACAGTCACAGTCATACTTACCAGCATTAAAGCAGTTATTTTTCTCATGTCCTGGGAATTTCCTTTGAACTTAGTAATTGTCAAAGTTTACACCTCAAGAGGAATATACTGAATCCTTTATCCAAAATAATTGACTAAAAAAGGTACTGAGGAATAGGGACTAGGAAGAGTTTTCTTCTCGTGCGAACGCTGCGCGAACAAAACTTGGGTAGTGGTCTGAATCCCCTTTCAAATTTTCCCAGTCCCCAGTCCCTAATCCCCAGTCCCTTTTTCAATCCTCATTCCTAATCCTACATATAGTGTCGGTTACGCTTTGACAAAAAAATATTGAGCTAATCCCACGTCTTTTTCACTGACTTTAGTCGTGGGATTAGCTCAATATTCAAAAATTAACTGCGGACATGATTATATTTCAGCAGAGAGCCAAATCTTGTTAAAACTATTAACCAAACCAGTGGGAAGGTTCACAAGCTGGTTCAACTGTTTCACAAAGATGATTGCCAATCCAATCTGACTTTTCTTGAACGATTAAACAAATGCCTTGGTGAATCAAATTCTGTAAATGTAGTTGCTGCTCTAAGGGTTTACGAGGCAATTTGTAATAAGCCAAGCTTCCTTGTTCAGCCTCAGCTAGCGGAATCTGTCTGTCAGACATCACGCTGTAAAAAGAAGGAATTCGGTTGAGGACGAAAGTAATTAGCTCTTGGCGTAAGTCAGGAATCGCAAAAGCTTGTTGATATGGATGAAATGGATATGTATCCAAAACGCTTTCAATCTCTTCTACTACTGATTGCTGTGTTAAATTGACTACTGTTTTCATGATTTTTAAACTCCTTTTTGAATCAAGTCAATGCTTGGTGGAGAAAATAACTTTTTTAGATGGCAACGTTGTTATGACAATCAGTTAGAAGTAATTCAACTGATAGATGTAATAGACCCTGAAACTAGCCTTTTATCTTGGTAAAATGTCAGACATTTGGCTTTGCTTGTTTTAGTTAAAGTTTATACTATTTCACGATATTAGTTTATTAAAATAGCATCCAATAACCTGGCAAGCTACCGACGTTTTATATTTATAATACTAATTATTTCAAATTTCTGCTTTTTTGGCAGAAATCTACATAAAACGCAGCATCAATACTAGGGGATCAAGATTAACGGCAATAAAAACCTTGAGTGAGAAACAAGTTTTCAATGAAATTAAGCTTTTTTGGTAATTTACATCACTTTTTAGGTTTGCTGCAAAAATTGCTGTTTCATCTAAAAAACTTATTGGTTGCACTTTGATTTAGTAAGTCAGAAAAATAGCGACTCGCTATAGTGCAAAATCAGTCTAGCGACAGATGAAATGATTGGGCAAAAACGTTTGAAAAGTTCACATTGTCTAAAGGTAGATGACGCAACTGATTATTAGTTTCATTAGCCGCAGCTAATCCAGAAAGCATCGCACCTTCTACAAGATTGCCACCACACCAATCACCACAGCAAACTAAAGGTAAAGGAGTTCCGGCAGACAAAAAAGCTTCGTGCCAAGAACGGCTAGGAAAGGCATAACGCCAACGATGTACCTGCATCCATTCGGGAGTATTCAGCCAAGGAAGGGACAGAGATTCAGCCGCTCTTTGCAACATCATTTGTCCAGCAGGTTGTAAATCCTGTGATTCTAAATGACGTTGGGCAAAATCAGCACTACTTTGCACCACAAAATGTGGTTGTTGAGGATTAGGAGGCTTGCTACTGTCCAAACCAATCCATGCTAAATCAGCATCATCCACAAAAGTTAGGGCTTTCCACTGGGGGAGAGGTTGGGATGTAGAAGGATATCCAGCGATCGCACTAATCGAAGGGTCAAACAATATATTGAAACTCAGAAGCAACGTGGATAGTGTTAAATTAGGGGGTATCGAACCCCCTAATTTAACCGCGCTTACATCCCCGCCCACAAGGGGACGGGGTTTTACGCACGATCAATAAAATTCAACGAGGGTGAAAATAAAGTGTATAATATTGCAACTAATATTTATAAAGCTTTAACTTATTCGTGCGGGGGATTATGTGTTAATCCCTTTTCGGGATTGAAATTAAATTATGTATGACGAAGACGATCTAAGCCTACTCGATATTGAGGAGGAGCTAGAAAGCCCCTTAGATAGAATAGAGCCGCTAACTGCCGAATCAGTTGTGGCAAAGCCTGATCCAGAAGTGATGCTAGCCATGCTGGAAAATCCCCAGCCCCAGCAACGAATGTTAGCAGCGCGTGCTTTTTGTGATATCGAAGATGCGCGTGCTACGCCCCATCTGATTCGTCTATTAACTGATGTCTGTCCCTTAGTAAGGGTGAGTGCAGCTTATGGCCTCGGACGCAATCCCAGTTCAGAGGCAGTGAGTCCGTTAATTGCTCAACTAAACAGTGATTGGAATGGCTATGTGCGTAAAGGTGTTGTTTGGGCTTTAGGAAACTGTCGCGATCGCCGTTCTTTAGCACCCCTAGCAGACGCCTTAAGAACTGACATTTCCGCAGTGCGTTTGTGGGCTGCTAGCGCCTTAGCACAGATGGCAGAAGTGGGTTATGAAGCAGTTATCGGAGCAACACCACCTTTAATTGAAGCCTTAGTCCAAGACCCGGTGGCAGCTGTGCGAAGTAACAGTGCTTGGGCAATTGGTCAACTGTGCCGCGAACTACCTTCTAATGTAGTTTATGCTACAGCGATCGACGCCCTAATTCAAGCCTTTGCCGAAGACCAAGATTTGGGAGTCCGGGAAGACGCTAAAGCTTCACTGTTAGGAGTGGGCGATCCCCGTGGTTTGCAGCTAATTGAAACCTTGGAACAAGAAGGGTGGTTTTAATTAAATATTGGGCATTGGGCATTGGGGACTGGGGACTGGGGACTGGGTATGGGGATTGATTATTTCTCCCTCATCTCCCTCATCTCCCTCATCCCCACGCTCCTACTGTCCTTCAGCTACAGATTTGACCAAATTTAAGTCATAAGGGCGCTCAGTATCATCCTCACCCAAATATTCACCATTTTGAATTTCTAGAATAATTAGCGGGATATGTCCAGGATTTTCTACCTTATGTAGGGTTGCTGCGGGGACATAAGTTGATTCGTTTCGATTCAGTAATATTTCTGCATCGCCACAAGTCACCTTTGCTACACCGGAAACTACAACCCAATGTTCATTGCGGTGATAATGGATTTGTGGTTTAATGCCGTGCCTGGGCTTGATTTCAACACGACTAATTCTATAGGTTTCTCCCTCCTCGATTACCTCTACTTCACCCCAGTATCGTGTACCTGAATGTGGAGACAATTCGTTGATATTTGACTGAGTATTATTTTCATTGGGAGCCATAATTAATTTCTCAACCAGATAAGTATTAGTATTTATCAGTAATTTATCGTAAACGAGATAAGCCTGGGTAGGGAGATGCAGTCACAACGTCTCTATTGATGACAACTGCTCTAACTTTACTTTCGGCAACAGTTCCTATCCGTAAATTTCTAAATGCTTGAATGCGTGAATTGCCTAACCTCCCGTATACTGAATCCGATAAATCCGATTATTGGATTCTTCTGTCAGTAGTAGACTACCATCTGGCAATACGAGTAAACCTACAGGTCGTCCCCAAGTGGTTGGTACAGAAGGATTTAGCAAAAATCCTGTGAGAAAGTCTTCGTAGTAGCCAAGCGATCGCCCTTTAGCATCGAAGGGAACAAATACAATTTTATAACCAGTGCCGCGATCGCGGTTCCAAGAACCACGAAAAGCCGCAAAAGCGCCGTTCTGGTATTTTTTTGGAAACGTTTTACCATCATAAAACTGCAAACCCAATGCTGCGGAATGCGCCTGGAACAGCACATCTGGTGTTTGGGTACGGGCTGCTAAATCGGGACGTTTGCTCTTATCATCTGTCTTTTGGCGCGGATCGAGATTGTTTGGTGTTAGATAAGCATAGGGCCAGCCGTAAAATGCCCCCTGTTTAACGCGTGTTAGATAGTCTGGCACCAAGTCATCACCGATTCCATCCCGTTCGTTGACAGTGGTATAAAGTTCTTTCGTTACAGGATGAAAGTCCAAACCAACAGGATTACGCAAGCCGGAAGCGAAAGTTTGCTGCTGGGAACCATCCAAATTCATCACCTGTATCGAAGCCCGTGGTAGTGGTTCTTCATCTACATTGGTTCCTGAACCAACTGAAACATATAATTTATTGCCATCAGGAGAGACAACGACATTGCGCGTCCAATGATTGTTATAACCTTGAGCAGGCAAATCGGCAATTTTTTCTCCCTTACCTGTAATCTTGTTTTGACCTTGAGTATAGGGAAAACGCACCACAGCATCCGTATTTCCCAGAAAAAAAGAATTACCTGCAAAAGCCATTCCAAAGGGTCTATTGAGTCCGTTGTCTCTACTAGCAAAGGTTTCTCGAACGTCGGCTATGCCATCGCCGTTGTTGTCACGCAACAAACGAATGCGATTTTGCCCGGTTTCAGTCACTAAGACATCACCACTGGGGGTTAAAGCTAGCCAGCGTGGGGCATCTAAACCTTCGGCAAAGACATTTACTGTGAAGCCCCGTGGTACACGCAGTACCGGATTTTGCGGAATGGGCACAACCTTAGGCTGTTTGGAGGCACTTCCTGTTGCGAAAGGTGCTGGTAAATTCTTCAGATTGATTCGGATGGGCGTAGGTGAAAGTGTTTCAGTACGGACAATATTTTTTGGCTGTGTAGGATTCTGTGTTAGTTGGGTAGAAGGTACAGATGTTTGTGGCGTAGGATTATCTGAGAAAGCGCGAGTCTGGTTACATCCTGCTACCAAAGTCAGTAAAAAAACTGGTAGCAACAAACGCGCAGGGACTTTCATAGGGGTAGATACTTATAGATAACTTTTCTACTCTAGACTTAAGACTTAATAATTTTCCCCGGTCTAAAGTTTGATTTTTATTACTGGGGATTGGGGATTGGGGACTGGGGAACAAGCAGGGGTGCAGGGTTAACAATTCAAAATTCAAAATGACGCTCTCTACGAGACGCTGCGCGTAGCTTGCTTCCCCGTAGGGGTACGCAGACTCGCTCTAAGCGAAGCCATGCCGTTCGCGTTAGCGTCTCTGAAAGAGAAGGCTTTACGCTGCGCTAACAAAATTCAAAATTAAAGACATTTCAGACGGGGATTTAAACCCTTTAATTTACGATAAGGGAGCAGAGGGAGCAGGGAGCAAGGGAGGATGAGAAATAATCAATCCCAGTCCCCAATCCCCAATCCCCAATCCCCAATCCCCAATATTTAAACATATAAGCATTTGTTAGTTAACAAAAAATTTTCAAATTCTGCTGCTGGTAAGGGACGACTAAATAGAAAACCTTGCATAGAATTACAGTTATGTTGGCGCAAAAAAGCCAGTTCTGCTTCTGTTTCTACACCTTCAGCAACTACATCTAAGTTGAGATTATGAGCCATTTGAATTAATGCCTTGGTAATGGCTGACTTCTGTAGATCATTAGCAACATTATGGATAAAATAACGGTCTATTTTCAATGTGTTAATTGGTAAGTTTTTCAGATAAATTAAAGAAGAATAGCCCGTACCAAAATCATCGATCGCAATTTTCACACCTAATGATTGCAATTTTTTCATAGTTGCGATCGCACTATTTACATCTTGCATAATCATACTTTCAGTCAATTCTAGTTCTAAGTAATGTGGTTCCAAATCATTGGCAGCTATAAAATTAACTATTTTATGAATAAAATCTGGTTGATTAAATTCAATTACTGACAGATTCACAGCAACAAGTAAAGAATAAATTCCGGCGTTGCGCCAGTCTTTAATTTGTTTACATACACTTTTTAATACCCATTTACCAATGGGAACAATTAAACCTGTAGATTCTGCTAACGGAATAAATTCTGTTGGGTAAATCATCCCCAATTCTGGACTTTGCCAGCGCAATAAACTTTCAGCACCGACTATCTTACCAGAAGCAATATCGACTATCGGTTGATAATAAATTTCAAATTCTTGAAATTTATGTTGTTTGATAGCCTGGTGTAAGCTAATTTCTAACAACTGCGTTTTTAGAGACAAGTTATTAATTACAGTCTGAGGAGATAAATACTTTTTTAAAGTAGCGTGCTTTTCTAACCTATTGATGATGGCACTTAATAACTCAGTCCGAGTGAATGGTTTAGTTATATAGTCATCAGCACCCATATCCATACCTTGACGGAAGTCAGATTTGGCAGATTTGGCAGTTAGAAAAATGAAGGGAATTGTTGCCGTTGATGGTTCTTGGCGTAACGCTGTTAGTACGCCATAACCATCAATTTCCGGCATCATCATATCACAGAGAATTAAATCGGGAACTTCACAGATAGCTAAATGCACCCCGATTCTGCCATTAGCCGCAGCAATAGTTTCAAAATCCTCAGCTTCTAGTAAATCTAAAATGTTTTCACGGACTGCTTCCTCATCTTCTATTATTAAAATTTTGGGCATAATTACCTCGATTTATACTTTATAATGAAAAAATGACTGTAAACTTCGTCACAGATTCATTGGAGTTTGTGACGAAGTTTACCTTTGTAGATACTTACAAAATTTTTGACGACAATTGCCATTCTTAATCCAGTGCCTAGTATATTACTAGCGCAATTAAAGGATTCAAATAGACATGTTATATCTTCTTCTAGAAGACCAATTTCCCAATATTGAATTTTAAATACTGTTTGTCCATACTGATGAAGGAGACTAAACTTGACAATGCGATCGTCTGGGGAATATTTAATCGCATTTGAGAGCCAGTTTGTCAAAATGTGTCTCAGCAGTTTTTCATGCATACCGCAGGTTACAGATTTATATTGACTCGTGAAAGAAATCAAGCGTCGATAGCTCAGATTAATCTGTACTTTTTCTACCAATTGTCGGCAGGATTCGACCAAATGGAAGGATGTTGGTCTATACTCTAATTTTCGCGCTTCTGACTTACCGATAATCAACACATCATTCAACATTTCAGTCATGATTATGTGATATATGGGCATATTCGTTTGCATGACCCTGTTATCACACTTACGGTATAAGTCCAAATCCTTCACAGAAACTCCAATGAGGCGAGTAGGTTTGCCTATCGTATCTTTACGTACTATAACGCGTGCTTGTAACCACTGCTACTTGAGTAATTGTCTCTCAACAAGAATCTGATGTTCTACCTCAAAGGAACTAATACTAGTCTTACCTCAGTTATCTAAAGCTGCTTATCTAAGCATTTTCCAATATTTTGACACTAAACAAGTAGTAATATTTAGGAGATAAACACTACAAAAATTGTGTTAAGAATTACAAACTAGCTTATATCCAGCTAGTTGGAAATTGGGCATTGATAAAGAGGCAGAGGTGCGGGGGGCGGAGGGAAAACTCTTCTCCCTTGCCCCCTCCTCCCTCATCTCCCTGATCCCCCTTGTCTCCCTCATCCCCTGCTTCTTCACTAAGGATGCAACTGTACCCGCCTTTCACCGTAACGCAATAGCCTTTCTATAGTTACGAGCCGATTTTCCCAAGCTTTGACTTGATAGGAATTCGACTTAATTTCTTGGCTCATCAATACCCGAAATTGAGACTGGAAGCGACTTAGAGAGGCTTTCGCCACTAGCAGCTTACTAGCAGAAGGGGAAGCCGCAAGCTGATTTAAAGCAGTGCGTAAAACTTCTGCCTGGTTGTTAAAGTCTGATATTGTCTGAGCAGGCCTTTGTAGTGGGTCATTTTGAAAAACAAATTTCCATTCACGTTGCAGCGCGGTGTAACGGATGGCAGCAGATTGAAAAGGCTGGCGGTGAGGAATCGGTTCAGTTGTTGTAGATTGAATCCTACCTTGGGTGCTACTAAAAAGTTTTTGGAGATCGTTGTTAAAATTATCTGCGGCAAAGAGTGCATAACCACTAACTGGCAAGTCCCTTACCAACTGGAGTTGATCGAATGCCCCGATTGTTGGCAAAGAAAGCAGGCGAATTCCCGGCACTAACAAGGTAGCTCCCAGTTGTTTAGAGGCAATCCAGGGTTGGGCCAGTCTTTGGAAGCGAGAAGTATCCAGAGCATAAGTCATGGGAACAATTAAATCTACATCCCCTCGCCTTGCCCAAGTTTCCCAGTTTTGTTGAATTTTCTGAATCCGTTCTTGTTCCGGCAAAGGAAATACTGCAACCGATAAAATTAAATTAGGTTGCTTTTGTCGCAACTGCTCTGATACTTGGGCGACAAAGCTATCAACTTGCTCGGTGCGAAATGTCGTCCACTTTTGCCATAAGTCTGGTTGGCTAGGAGAAATATTCAGTGGATCTACACCAGTAAGTTGCTGAAATTGCGCTCTTGCAGCTTTGCCATAGCCGTAGGTTCGACCTGCTGATGGATCTTGGAAAGGATAGCGAATGTAGTCTAGCTGTAAACCATCAACGTTATATTTAGTGACAATTTCCTCAAACAGTTTGAGCAAGTACTGCCGCACTTCGGGGTTGGCTGGATCGAAGAATGGCTTGGTTTGCCCTACAGGAATCATGTTGCCAAGGTTATCGTAGTTTGCCCAATCAGGATGAGCTGCCAGTACTGGCCCTGGATAATTAGGATTCAGGTTGAGAATTTCATTATGACGTTGATTGCCAGCAGCAAAAGTCCAAACCCAAGCGTGTAATTCCATGTCTCGCTCATGGGCTAATTTCACTGCTTCTTCTAGTGGGTTCCACCCATGAATTAATGGGTTTTGCTCTTTTGCCACTTGGCTCGGATAAATTGTATAGCCAGCATTGACGGTTTCAAAGAAGACAGTATTAATTCCGGCTTGGGCGAGGCGATCAAAAACCTGGGCTAGTCCCGCTTTGTTACCAGCACGAACAATCGTCCCCCGATCTAACCAAACTGCCCGAATTTCTGGTTGAGCCAGTCTCCGATCAACAGGAAACTGCTGCCACAAAGTCGTTTTAGCGACTAGCCACTGTTGACGAGCCAAAGCGTAGTTTTTTTGGGCAATCAATAGGGGTAAATTTTTGGCAATTACCCTTACCTGTGCCAAGGCTTGGTCTTTACTGATGACTAGCCCCCCCAATTTAGTTGAGGCCAATTGCGTCGGCTGCTCCTTGACAGATTGGAGGGTGTAATTGCGTAGATGCCTAGAAGTCTGCTTTTGCTCAGATATCACTTCACCAACATTAGCCGCATCGGCCAACACTGCTAAATGAGCGCTTTCCACCCGACCAATTAGATTTTCTAGCTCTTGCTGGAGGGCGATCGCTTGGTTGTTGTCAATCGGCTCATTGGAGTTGGGTGCAACATCTAGACGCACTGCTTGTTCCAACTGATCAATAGCCTCCTGAGAACTTGGAGGTTTGGCTATAGGAAGCGGTCTAATGGGAGCGGTGGAGGTTTTAGGAAGAGATGAGGGGGATAAACTGTTCCTCTGCTTCTCTGCCCCTCTGCCTCCCTGCCCCTCTGCTCCCCTGCTTGCCTGCTCGGAGGGTACAGCTGCCACAGTTGTAGAGCAGTTTTGGGAACCTCCAGCTATTTTTTTCATCCGATTTGATGGTGCTGGTGCTGTCAAATAGTGATTGAGAGCAGCTTTTAACCAGGCATTATCTAAATCGGCGGCTGAGGCTGCATCTGTTCCCCAGCGCCAGCCCAAAAAGGTGGAACGCTCAGTTGTCACGACTGCGGCAGGATTATCTTTGGAATTCCAAACAGCAGGAGATTCAGCACCCATATCGTTAGGAATCACAACGCCGCCGCGAACTTTGCCAAAGAGTCCAGTTTGATTGGCCCATTCTGGAATATTGGTTTTTGTGGCTTGAATCTGCTCTGTATCACTGAGACTGAATCCCCAATAACCTCCCAAGAGCGATCGCAATAACTGTCGTACTCCTGGCGATGACAGACTACCTATAGGCCCACTGGCAATTAAACGCCCCCCCTGACTCATCCATTCTTCTAGGGCGATCGCTTGGGTTGGTGTCAATGTCTCAACGTTTGGCAAAAACAATACCTGGCGATCGCCCCAATCTGCCCCACTCTTGACATCATTTAGGGGAATTACACAATATTTCACCCCGATTGCCTGTAAGCGATCGCTTATTCCTTTCCATTGATTCGCATTTTCTTGACCATAAACTACGCTCAATGCAGGTTCTTCGGTCGCTGCCATTATTGGCAAAATATTAAAACTATTTAAAATTAAAAAATTAAAACTTAAAATGAAGAATCCGGCTTTTTTTATTTTTAAATTTGCCTTTCCGTGATACTTTTCCTGATTCTTCACTACTGACTCCTCAGTGGATTATTTCTTAGGCATTACTTCTTATTTATCATCTAGCATAACAATAAATTACCTCCGAAGAACAACGGATCTTTGATAACTAAACCTGAGCAGAATTGAAAATACATGTTTTAATTAAATCTTCAACTCCCGCTACTGGAAAAATGTTTGTATTTAGTCTGCTAGCTAATTCCTGAATACTCATATCATCTAAAAATACTAATTCACCATTTTTTAACATGACATTCGGTAGTAGAATACCATCACCTAAATCTTGACCTTCTAAGTTTAAAAGTAAATCATGACCAGTGAGTAACCCAGTTACACTGATAGTTTGTCCCCAGTAATCACTACATAAAGCACGCATATTGACTTCTAAACCTTCAACAAAATTTAAGCGTTTCAAAATTGGTTGAAATGCTTTTTCTACGGCGTTGCCCACTACCCAAGTAAATCTTCTCTGAGGATAAATTTTTGGCGGCAATAATTCTGCCGCAATGGTGGCAAATTGCTTGAGAAATAATTGAATTGAACCAACTCCGTTATCAATTTGGGGATATTCTTCATATTCAGATTCGCTGGGTAATTCCTCACCTGCAATCAAAAACCACTCATCGGCTAACCAAACAACGCAAGAGGCGAACTTTTGGCGAAATTGCCGTGAGAGCATTTGCACTTGAGAAATCACTTCTTGAGCTTTTTCTCTAGTTACAGGTGTGAGTTCATCTTCTTGGGGACGAAACCTTGTCAAACCAACTGGCACAACTGCCACTGATGCCACCGCAGGTACTTCACCAGTATGAAAGGACGCTAAATCTTTGAGAGTTTGTTCCAAGTGTTTGCCATCATTTATACCAGGACAAACAACTACTTGAGCATGAATTTGTAGTCGCCTTTCTTGAAACCACTTGAGTTGTGGCAAGATTTGTCCCGCACGAGGATTTTTCAGCAGTCTAATTCTCACTTCCGGCTCCGTGGCATGAACAGAAACATACAACGGAGACAAGCGCATTTGTTCAATCCGCTGCCATTCTCTTTCTGGCAAGTTGGTCAGGGTAAGATAAGAGCCGTACAAAAAGCTCAAACGGTAATCGTCGTCTTTTAAGTACAAGCTGGTGCGTTTACCTGGTGGCTGTTGGTCAATAAAGCAAAATGGACAGTGGTTATTGCACTGAATTAAGCCATCAAATAGGGCAGTTTCAAATTCTAACCCCAAGTCTTCGTCGTAATCTTTTTCAATTTCTAGGTTATGAGTTTTACCAGCAGCGTCTAAGACTTCTAATTCTAAGACTTCATCAGCACACAAGAACTGATAATCAATTAAATCACGGGGACGTGTACCATTGATTGCAACGATCGCATCCCCGGCTTCAAAGCCAATCTCTGCGGCTATTGAGTCTGGAAGAACTTTGGTAATTCGGGCAGGATGTATAGTCATTGGGCATGGGGCATTGGGAATGGGGCATTGGGCATTATAGCGCTTCTGTGTTGAGTCCAATACAGACCTAACAAGGATAACCCCTTCTCTTGTAGAGAAGGGGGTTAAGATTTAAAGTCTCTCTCCTAAAAAGAAGAAAGGTCAGATTCTATTGCATACAAACGAGCATTGACCAATGACCAATGACCAATTGATTATCCTTTCCAACCTGTTGCGATCGCTAGTAAGATAGAACTACCGAATGCTAATCTATACCAAACAAAAATCAAAGTGTTTTTGGTTTGTAAGTATTTGATCAAAAATGCAATTGATAGGTAGGAAAAAATAAAGGTTGAAATAATCCCTACAATTAACAGCCCGACAATGTTATCTGGCAACTGATGGGCTTGAAACAACTTGAATATTTTCAGGCTTTTATAGAGGGTAGCAATGGTAAGAGTTGGAAACCCTAACAGAAATGAGAATTTTGCCGCTGTATCGCGTTCTAATCCTAAAAATAAGGCAGTCGTCAACGTCGAACCAGAACGAGAAACGCCCGGAATCAAAGCAAGTGTTTGTCCTAATCCAACTAAAATACCATCCCGAATCTGCAATGAATCGAAACCACGTTTGCGAGTGCCAATTTTTTCTGCCAAAGCTAGTACAAGTGCCATGATGATTGACATGATGGCAATAATTAATGCGCTCTCCGGTAGAACGTCTTTCAAAAGAAAGCCAAAAATTAGGGCGGGCATTGTTCCTACTACAATACCTACAATAATTTTCCATTCTTCGCGTTGCCAATCTTGATCTTTTAGTGCTTCAATTCCACCTTTGACAATACTAGAAATCAGCGACCAAAAATAAAATACAATTGCTACGACGCTGCCAAATTGAATTGCATCAACAAAATCTTTAGATCCTAGTTCTTTCCAACCCAATACCTTTGTCACAATCAGAAGATGTGCAGTGCTGCTGATTGGCAAAAACTCTGTAATACCTTGAACAATACCCAAAATAAAAGCTTGGATAAACTCCATATACAATTAATACCTTTTTCCCGTTCTAGAGATCATTGTGAACATTGTTTAGCAGATGATGTTGCTTTCTATACTCTTGATTGCACCTAATCTTCTAGAAAATTCAATTTTACCGATCAATAACATCATCGAAGACGCTGACCATGTTCTTACACCCACCTCAAGAAGTCAACGCAATTTTGGAAATTCATCAAACTTTAATATTTAGCGAACTAATATCAGTTCACTTTTTAACTAGCACTCAGCACTCCTGAAAAGGGACTACAGAGGAGTTTTGTACATAGTGCAACTTTAATGGATTAGTTTGGCACAGTATGTTTTCTTTGGTTTACGCCAGCGATCGCAGAAATTTCAGTATAATTACAATGCCCCAGGGGGGGATTTTAAAGTGTGATATCTTAAATAAGATAAAGTTTAGTAACAAATATTAAAAACTTTGATTAATAATACACTGTCGTCTTACGCCGCTTCTACCCCTTCTATTGATACCGAGTTGGATTTAGCTGATACTGGGCAGAAAGGGATCAGGCAATTGGAATCTACACTCTCTTTTTCTCCGTCTCTTCCCTTATCTATTTCTGAGAGACAAACTTGGTTAGTGTTTGCAGGGGCAGTGTTTTTGGTATCAGTACCAGTATTTATAGAAGCGCCAATAGTGCGATCGCTACCAAGTCTGAGTTTAGCGCTAACAGCATTTTGGGTGTGGCTCAGTTTTACCTTAATGTCACGTCCTGCAACTTATGTCTGGGGGGATTTACTCTTAGGGTTTAGCTGGAGTTGGTTAGCGGGAGCGATTTACTGGGGTTGGTTACGTTGGGAACCTGCATGGCATCTACCAGTAGAATCTATAGGTTTACCCTTTGCTTGCTGGTGTCTCTTCAAGAATTGGGGTAAGGTGGGTAACTGGTTTTATTTAGGTTCTTTACTCGGTACAGTTTTAACAGATGTATATTTTTATATAGTAGACTTGATGCCCTATTGGCGGCAAATCATGAGAGTAGATGCAGAGTTAGCACCACAAATCTTACAAAATGCCCTCATACAAGTACAAACACCTTGGGGACAAAGTTGGGCAATCATTCTTGCTCTAGTGCTGTCAACAGTTGGTATTTTACCTTTAGGTCGAAAGCAGAGACACTGGTATGCCTTTGGTGGCGCAGTTTTAAGCACAATTTTGGTAGATAGCCTATTTTTGTTAGCAGCGATCGCAGCGTGAAGGAGGCAGGAGGCAGGAGATTGCAATCCAAAACTTTTCCCAGCCCAATCTACGGCACATCAAAAATGATGCTGTAGATGATTAATTAGTTAAGAAATATTACATAACAATCCATCACCATCAAGTCTTTTTTGGTGGATTTTCGGTATTAGACATCGCACAGTTTCGTGTCTGCTTGGGAGGTAGAATCAGCCACCCTGAAAAGATTTCGTCTAGCTGGAAATGCACCAGGATCGTGGATGCAGCACTATTGCAGCTATGCAGGTACTCTTCCCACAATGATAATTTTTGCCAAAAGTACATTCAAACCCAGTAATGGTAAATATTGTGGATATTAATACGCTGTATATTAGTTTCTGATGACTGCTGTGTGTTGATTAAGGTATCAGCTTTTGTCCTTTGTTGTTTGTCCTTTCTCCTTGGCATTCTCACGTAGACGTATGAGCGGCTTCCCGTAGGGTATGACTAATGACTAATGACTAATGGCTAATGACTGCTGTTATCTTTAAACTTTTATTTCTGTTTGATGGAAAGAGGTAGAAAATCGTGAAAGGATTGGCGCGTTTATTAACAGTGTTTAGTTTGTTACTTAGTTGCTGGGGATGGTTGGGAACAACTCAAATAGCCCAAGCTGCTAGTTTCAATAGTTTTGCTTTTCCACAAGTCCCAGTTCTAGCAATTGAGCGGCAGAATCGGGCAGACGCTAAACTAGGAACGGAATTTGGTAAAAAAATTGATTTGAATAATACCAATGTCCGGGCTTTTCAACAGTTTCCAGGGCTTTATCCCACACTGGCTAAGAAAATCATCACCAATGCCCCCTACAAAAAAGTAGAGGAAGTATTGGATCTTCCAGGATTGAGCGATCGCCAAAAACAAACCCTGCAAGCCAACCTGGATAAATTCACCGTCACAGAATTAGAGCCTGCCTTCAACGAAGGAGACGATCGCTTTAACAACGGTATCTACAAATAACTGCATGTGCCGTTAATGTAGCAAATAGCAGCCCACTCCTGATTCTAGGGAGTGGGGCATGATATGAGTTAGGAGTTAGGAGTTATGAGTTATTAGTTATGAGTTAAAAATTCAAAACTCCTAACTCCTAACTTCTAACTCCTAACTCCTAACTCCTCACTCCTCACTTCCCCATACCGATTACCTTGTCTCAGATAGATATTCCTAGCCAATTTGATGTCTTAGTAGTCGGTGCTGGTGCCGCCGGACTATACACAGCGTTGTGTCTGCCAGAATCCTTACGAGTCGGCCTGATTACCAAAGAAACTGTTGCGTTGTCCGCTAGTGATTGGGCGCAAGGTGGCATTGCCGCAGCGGTAGACCCAGAAGATTCTCCCCGACTGCACATTGAAGATACGATCCAGGCGGGTGCCGGTTTGTGCGATCGCACCGCTGTCGAATTTCTCGCCCAACTTGCCCCTAGCTGCATTCAATCCCTAGTTAACTTGGGAGTAGCTTTTGACCGTCAGGGTCAAGCCCTAGCTTTAACTTTGGAAGCCGCCCATTCTCGCCGCCGCGTTCTCCACGCTGCGGATACCACAGGGAGGGAAGTTACTACCACCCTCACTGACCAAGTATTACGCCGCGAGAATATTCAAGTTATTCAGCAAGCTTTGGCTTTGAGTTTGTGGATTGAACCCGAAACTAGTCGCTGTCAGGGAATTAGCTTGTTTTATCAAGATAAAATCACCTGGATAAGAGCTGGTGCTGTGGTACTGGCAACTGGCGGCGGCGGTCAGGTATTTGCCCAAACAACTAACCCGGCTGTGAGTACGGGTGATGGAGTAGCGATCGCAGCTCGTGCTGGGGCTATCCTCCGCGATTTAGAATTTGTCCAATTTCACCCCACAGCCCTCACTAAACCTGGTGCCGATCGCTTCTTGATCAGTGAAGCTGTACGCGGCGAGGGGGCACACCTCATCGATAATGAAGGGCGACGTTTTGCCTTTGATTACCACCCTGCCGGTGAGCTTGCACCGAGAGATGTAGTCAGTAGAGCAATTTTCAGCCATTTACAACGTACCGCCGTTGATTTGGCTACTGCCCATGTATGGTTGGATATGCGCCCCATCCCCGCCGACAAGATTTGTCACCGTTTTCCTAACATCATCAAAGTTTGTCAACATTGGGGCGTTGATGTCTTCCACGAACCAATTCCTGTAGCGCCAGCCGCCCATTACTGGATGGGTGGAATTGTTGCGGATCTGATGAATCGCACCAATATCCCCGGTTTGTACGCAGTGGGTGAAACCGCTAGTACTGGGGTGCATGGGGCAAATCGCCTTGCTAGTAATTCCCTATTGGAATGTATTGTGTTTGGGGCCCAGATGGCTAATATTGAGTTAGAAAATATTGGGCTGCCATCAGAAACACCAGTGCTGCCATTACGAAAATTTAGTCCTGATGCTAGTGAGTGGCGCATCCAGCAAGCACAGCTAGAAGCACTCAGGGAGAAGTTACCACGTCTAGTGTGGGAAAATGCTGGTATTTGTCGAGAACAATCAAGGATGGAAAATGCGATCGCTACTATTGAATCTTGGCAACAAGATTTCGCCGCTTTGCCTTTAAGTCAATTCTTGCTGACTTTACGTCCAGCAGGACCAGCTAGTTTTGACCTACCAGATGTTGAACGGCAATTGGGACTTTGGGCAGAAACCCGCAATTTATTAGATGTGGCTGATTTAATTCTCAAAAGTGCTGCTTTTAGAACCGAAAGCCGAGGGGGACACTACCGTTTAGATTATCCTCAACCAGACCCAAATTGGCAAGTTCACACACTTGTACAAACAAATCATTGGTGGAAATCTGCTACATAAAACCTGGACAATGCCAGACATTACTTGACGTTTCAATGGGAGCATGGGAGCGGTTATCCCTTAACGTGACACCCAGCCAATGGTTGGTAATGCTTTAAAAAGCCTGATATTTTTCAGCAGCCCTAAAGCACAATATTCTGCAATGAGCCGCAAAGTAAAGGATGTGGTGTTCAAGACCGTAGCTGCCTTATCGCTCTGCTTTACCACAATCTAAAATCCAAAATAGCCATCAGCGAGTACCGCTACCATTATGACTGTCGGGGCCACCATAATTTGGTGGAATATATATGTCTTTTATCTTTTCAGAATTGGCTTTGTGGGCTATTAAGCTATCACTGCTAGTAGCACCAAAAGCACTAGCATTTGCAGTACTGAATATACCTATGTAAGCGGCAAATTTTGGTATTAGTATGTAAGCACTTATACAGAATATCATCAACTTTGCAATTCGGAAGTTAGTTCTCATTGCTTTCAGTAAATTTACTAATTTTTTATCTCAGAATGTCTTTTTTATTTTCCACCGTATATTTACTGAATTTTTTACAAAAATATTTTAACCTTATTAAATTAATGTTGGGAATGTATAAGTAATTGTGGTGTCAGTTAGAGATTACCTGAATTTGCTGGTATTAAATAGCATTTATACTTAAGTAATATTCTTAATTAGCCGTTTCTACATCAGTCTAAAGTTAGATATGTTGATGGATCGCCATGAGCATGTTGCCTAATTCACCATTTATTAATGATAGCTTCACACTTCTAAGTATAAACACTATGTTTAATAAATAGTTAGTTCAGAAAATTATTAAGTAATACTTATTTGATTGTATAGTTAGTATTTAATTAGAGTAAAGATATATGAAGATAAAACAAAATAATTTATATTTTATAAGGATTTAAAAGAATATTACGACTATAAAACACCGTAATAACCCAGTACAATATAAGTATCTTTTTAGTAGTATAAAATTTTACGCGAGATATTTATTTTTCTAATTAATTCTGATGGCTAATTCCTTTCTTACATGAGTTATTAGCTTGAGTATTCGGGCAAAAAACCTTGCTAGGTCTACATCTTACCGAAAAAGCATAGCTTATATGCTTTTTCAAAACAGTGCCTTAGAGGTATCTCCAGTCCGCATTTATAAATTTGAAGGTAAAAATATTAACTAAAGTGAAAAAATCTGGAGGCTTTACTCTTGACTCGTTAAGCAAACTCGTAGCGATTTTTACCCAGGCGCTTGGCACGGTACATTGCGGCATCTGCTTGTTTCATCAAAGTTTCACTGTCTTGACTGTTGTATGGGTAAACACTAATGCCAATACTGGCAGAGATTCGGATTGTATAGCCGTCCAAAACAATTGGCTTGGTAATACTGCTTAAAATTTTTTCGGCGACTTTAGCAGCTATTTGGACATTAGGAATTGCCCGTAAAATTATAGTAAATTCATCGCCACCCAAACGAGAAACTGTATCACTAGCGCGTAAAGAGTTGCTGAGTCTTCCCGCGACAGTCATTAGCAAGCGATCGCCCGTCTCGTGTCCCAGATTATCATTGACTTGCTTAAAGCCATCTAGATCAATAAACAGCAGTCCCAGCAACAAGTTGTTATGTTGCGCCCAATGTAACGACTCGTAAAGTTGTTCGGCAAAAAATTTGCGATTGGATAAACCTGTGAGGGGGTCGTGATAGGCTAAGTAACGCAAGTGGTCTTCTTTGAGTTTTAATTCATTGTTAGAGCGGAATAGTTCAGCAGCGGTACGCTTCAGCTGTTCTTCCATCAGCTTGCGCTGAGTAATATCTCGAATCACCCCAACTAAAAAGAAATTGCCAGCTGAGTCTTTATGGAGCGATCGCTTAGTGGCAATTTGATAAGTCTGGCCATCGGCATTTGTAAATTCTTCTTCATGTTCCTGGGGTTGCTGAGTCCGAAAAACCAGATCATCCTGTTGGCGAAACACATCAGCTTCATGTTGAGGGAAAAAGTCATAGTCTGACTTTTCAAGTAATAACTTATTCGGATAACCGATAAATCGACAATACGCCTCATTTAAAACAATCCACTGGTGTTGTTCATTTTTCACAAAAATGGGATCAGGAATCGTGTTGATGACGTGATGCAAAAATTCCCTAGAACGTTTCCCCTCTTCCTCGATATGGGCAATATGACTAATCATCCAAATAGCTGAACAGCCAAAGCAAAACAGTGAGGGAATGAGTGGTATCCACCAACCGTACAAGAAAGCAAGATATGTAGTCAGGGTCAATACAAAACTAGAAATTAGGATACAAAGCAGGCTCCTAGTTACGTTTTGTATCCGCCATATCGTTACGGCTCCCAGATAAGACCAGATAAAAATCCACAAGTATTCTACCAAGTCAGGCCAGACTTTGAGTAATGGCCGTCCATCAAGAGCAGCAGAGATTAACTCACTAATAAAATAAGCTTGCAGTTGAATACCAGGTACAGGCTTTGCCGTACCCATGAGACTATTGGAGTAGGGAATGAATACAAAATCCTGAAGACTGGGTGCGGTGGAACCAATGAGTACAATCCGATCTTTGATTAAGTTTTCTTTGACTTTATCTGCCAGTACATCTCTCACCGATACCTGGCGAAAACTACAAAATTCTCCAGATGAACTTTGACATTTAGGTTTAGGAAAATTAGCCAGAATTTGGTAGCCTCTGTCATCATCTCCCACATAAGCACCATCATTAGCCTCAAAACGAGTAAACGCTGCTTTACCCAATTGCAAATACTCAGGGTTGCTTTTTGCTTTGGTGGGAGTAATTCTCTTTGACTTTAAATATAATAAAGCCAACTTCAGGGCAAAACTTTCATGTACCTGACTTTTAACGTGCCAATACAACAAACTACGACGTACTTTACCATCAAGATCGTACAGCACGTTATTAAAGCCCACTTGATCCTGATTCAGCCCCAGTGGAGGCAAAACACTAAAGTTTTTATTTTTGTCATTTGCTAATAGTTCAATACCAATTAAGTTGGGCATCAACTGATAAGCATTACGCAGTTCTTGATTACCAGGCTCTACTGGCAAATTTCTGTAGATATCTAAGCCAATAGCACGGGGTTTATGGACATTTAATTTTTGCAATAACAGGGCAATCTTCGCATCTGGAATCGGCCACGAACCGACTTCGTTTAAATAGGCCTCATCAATCACTACAATCGTAATACGCTCTTCTGGCGGTTCGTTTGGACGTAAGCGGAAAAATTGATCCAAAGCTGGCAACTCCAAAGATTGCAATAATCCAATAGAGCGCAAAAGCAGGACGCAGACTGCAACGCTGGCGGCAGTAATTAATTCTCTGTGTCCTCGACTAAGCGATTGCTTCAGTCCAGCGACGAACTTCACAAAACGCTTGCCTAGCTGCTGATTCATTCCCATTACCTAGTAGGGAGAAATATTCTCTATTTCCTATAGCTATTAACTATCGGACTAACATAGCTCAAGCAGGAGCTAAATAGAGTTTCTAAGAGTTTTTTCAACTCAGCAAGGTTCTTTAAGACATCGTGGTATTTCTGATGTATTAGCATATTTAAGGCCAATGATCTGATTAAACGGCTACTGTGGCTTTTATGACTATCATCACAAATTAAAGTGAGTTCGGTGAATTTAACGCCCAAAGCGTTGTTTGTTAAAGCTTACTCAAGTGAACTCCCACATTTGCGATCAATTAGGTATTTTACTGAGAATTAAGGTAACTTCCAACAGACATACCTTTAGATTCGGTGCTGATATAATTACATCCCAAGGTGGCTTCCAAGTACAAAAATAAATTAAATTATACATTTTTGCCGAGTAAATACACTTAACTAATCTACTTTATCTTAAGGTATTTGTGGATAAAAGCCGCAGGGAAATTGGTAATAGGGTATTGGACAACACTCAATACTGCGTAGGTTTTGGAATTTCTTGGTTGAGGCAAGCTGTTCAATAGCCGGGGGAGAAATGGAGGCTGGCGTTGAGTTTTGCTTCCCCTGCAACGCCAGCCTCCCCTGCTTATCCGAGCAGTATTGGGACAACACTTATTATCTATTACCAAAAACAAAACAGCCAACTGGAAACAGATTTTTCTGTATTTATCCAGTTGACTGTAGTGTGTGAACTACTCAGTACCACTAGGTCGGTGTAAGTTTTCCAATTGAGAACCGCGACTGAGGCTTCTTCAAAGCAATTACTTGAAATACTTGAAGTTACGAGGCCCTGTGTAAACAGAAACTTTCGCTAGTTCCTCTAAGTTTTGGACTCCGCTATAGCTTTTACTATTGATAATCCAAGTGGGAAAGCCTTCAATTTTTGCGGCTTTACATAGTTCTGTTTGAGCTTTCAGTCCATCGGGAGCGCATTCTACCCTAACACCATTGTTGATTATTTCCTCTGCTTCTTTACCAAAAAGCAGCTTTTGTTCATGGCAGTGAGGACACCAGTAAGCAGTGTATTCCTTTGCGCCTACCTTTGCCAGATGCTGTGCTAAGGCTATTTCTGCCTCGCCAGAAGTAGTGGTAACTTCCCAACCGAATGCTGGGTTAGGATCTCCTTTGGAATTAAAGATAATTTTAACGGGTTGTCCAGGAGTTCCAGATGTAATATCTGATTTATTTACACCCGCATATACCCCTAAAGTACCAATCAGCGTTACCATCCCAACAATAATGACGGTAAAGAAAATTTGTCCAATATCTTCCCAAGTCCGACCGATAATCGTCAGTACCAAAAGACTCAGAGAGAACAAAGCTGAACCGATACAGTAAGGACAAATAGCTTTGATTTGAGATGCCAGCACGTACATCAAGTAGCCGCTAAAGACAGACATTGCGATCGCACCCGCCAGCAGCAGGAACCACGTCCAATTTTCCAATTGTTTGCGGTTATTATTTTCCCCTGAGTTCAATACCAAGGGGGCCAAAGCAAATATCACCATACTGATGTACGCCAAAAACCCAAACAAGGCTAATGGCTGACCAAAAACCGTTGCCCAAGGACTGGAAAGCACATCATTACAGCCCTTAACACCAGCCTGCGCCAGACAAGCGGCACTGCCTCCTGTTAATTTTTCTATGGTGAGATAACCTGTTATCAGGGCACCACATCCAGCGATCGCGGCAATCAATGGACGTGACCATTTATGAATCCAAGGAGTAGAACGACGGCGAATCATAAATTGCTATTGGGGACTGGGGATTGGTAAAAGTTAGGAGTTAAGAGTGAGGAGTGAGGAGTTAAGAATGAGGAGTTAGGAACAATTAATTTAAAACTCATAACTCCTAACTTCTAACTCCTAACTCTCTTTCCCCACTTTCTAAGAATGCAACTTCACTTGTTCGGCTGATTTGCTTTCACCTTTGGAGTTCCAATTGCGACGGGCAGCTTCCACGAATTGACTGACGCGAATTGGGTCAATTGGTTGCTCAATACGTCCGTGACGTTTCAGAGAACTGGAAACTATTACACCATCTGCTGCTTGCATCAATGTATCAATATTTTCCCAATTTGCCCCACTACCGATGAACACTGGTGTGCCATTTGCTGCACCACAAGCTAGTTCCAAATCTTCTAAGTTAGGCGGACTACCTGTAGCCCAACCGGATAAAATCACTCCGTCTGCTAAACCCCTTTCAATGGTGTCTTTCACGGCGACTGTGAGATTTGGAGAACTCAAAGGACGGGCGTGTTTCACCAACACATCGGCCAGGATTTTAACATCACAACCCAACTCCCGTCGATAGCGGAGTAATTGATGGGCTTCTCCCTCAATTAATCCTTGATCGGTTGCCATTACCCCTGTGAGGACGTTGACGCGGATAAATTGCGCTTGCACACAGCTAGCGATCGCTATTGCGCTTTTAGCATCGTTTCGCAAAACATTTAAGCCGATAGGCAAAGTCACCAAATTCTGTATTCGCTGCACCACAATGGTCATGGCACTCACAACCACTGGATCAACTTGGTTTTTGGTAAACGGCGCGTCGAAAAAATTCTCGACAATCAGACCGTCAACCCCTCCACTTGCTAGGGCTGCGGCTTCTTGTTCGGCACGATCAATCACCGCTTTTAAACTACCTCCCCAACGGGGTGAGGTAGGCAGTGGTAGCAGGTGAACCACGCCAATAATTGGTGAACGAGTTTTAAATATCTGATATAAGTCCACGTCTTTAATCCGCCTCGCGGAGTCCAGAGTCCAGAATTTTTTGACTATTGAACGCCAGTTCAACACCACTACCCGGAACTGAGGAAACCTCTATACAGGGGTGGCTCTTCAACGGGGGAAACCCCGCACGTGACTGGCTCCTCTTGACCCTTGACTCTTGACTTTCCATTAAATAGTCAAATGTGTTTTATGATAGTCGGCTTAATGCTTCCTTCCTAAGATGGAAATTGGCGTGAAACCTCCCATAAGATATGTTAAGATAAAACTTGGCTACAAGAGGAGTTTGCCACTCACTAGACGCAAGGCAGCTTTCCGTGGTTTAGGCGTATTGTCCGCGCACAGTCGTAGGACTTGCCAATCGCCAGGCTAGCATTACTGCTTTATAGGCGTAGTCGCTTTCGTCGATTTCCCTGAGGGTAGCGACTTCTCACAACCAGCCCTTTGGGCGGCTTCCCGATGGGTAGGTTAACAACGCACACGCTGCGGTAATGTAAAATACCAATAGGCGAATCGTTAAAAAACATTACAAGTGTCAAATGTACCCAAAGACACTTCAATTTACCCTGGGGAACAGATTGATAAGAATATCATAACATGACCTCTATTTTTATTATTGATAGGGTCATAATTCTACGGACAGTTGCTGACAGTGAGAATCTGCCGCCGTACTGTTATTAGAAGGATCATGATCGGAAAAAAGCGAAATTAGCGCTGAAATGTTTGATTGCAAGAAAAAAAATGAAGATATTTTCAAAATATGGGTGACAAGCCAACAATTGCCATTTCTCACCTGGGCTGCGAGAAAAACCGAATTGATACAGAACACATGCTAGGACTGCTCGTGGAAGCAGGCTATGGTGTAGATACAAACGAAGAGTTAGCAGATTACGTTATTGTTAATACTTGTAGTTTTATTGAAGCAGCCCGGCAAGAATCTGTCAGAACTCTGGTAGAACTGGCAGAGGCAAACAAAAAAATCGTCATCACTGGCTGTATGGCGCAACATTTCCAAGAGCAACTTTTGGAAGAGTTACCTGAAGCAGTAGCGGTGGTGGGTACCGGCGATTATCACAAAATTGTCAATGTCATTGAGCGTGTAGAACAAGGCGAGCGGGTTAAACAGGTTAGTATTAAGCCAACCTACATTGCTGACGAAACTACACCACGCTATCGCACTACAACAGAGGGCGTTGCTTACCTCCGGGTTGCGGAAGGATGTGATTATCGTTGTGCATTTTGTATAATTCCTCATCTTCGAGGGAACCAGCGATCGCGTACTATAGAATCTATAGTCGCCGAAGCGGAGCAGTTAGTTAGTCAAGGCGTAAAGGAAATTATTTTAATTTCCCAAATCACCACTAACTACGGTCTAGATATTTACGGTCAGCCAAAATTAGCCGAATTACTTCGCGCTTTGGGGAAAGTAGATATACCGTGGATCAGAATGCACTACGCTTATCCCACGGGACTGACCCCAGATGTAATCGCGGCGATTCAAGAAACACCCAACGTCTTGCCTTATCTGGATTTGCCTTTGCAGCATTCTCATCCAGATGTTCTCCGCGCCATGAATCGTCCTTGGCAAGGACGTGTAAATGATGGGATTATTGATCGCATCAAAACGGCGCTACCAACAGCCGTATTGCGGACAACATTTATTGTTGGTTTCCCAGGAGAAACAAGCGAGCATTTTGAGCATCTACTAGAGTTTGTTCAACGGCATGAATTCGACCATGTTGGTGTCTTCACCTTTTCCTCTGAGGAAGGAACCCCAGCTTATAAGTTGCCAAATCAGTTGCCCCAATTGGTGATGGACGAGCGTCGATACCAACTGATGGAAATCCAGCAACCGATTTCCCAAAAGAAAAATCAACAGGAAGTAGGCAAAATCGTTGATGTCCTGATTGAGCAAGAAAATCCTGAAAGTGGTGAATTAATCGGTCGTTCAGGTAGATTTTCCCCAGAGGTTGATGGTCTGGTATATGTCAAAGGCCAGGCAAAGTTAGGAACCATCGTGCCAATAGCGATTCACCACGCTGATACATACGACCTCTATGGTCAAGTAGTCAATAACTAAATTGTCCTTTGTCCTTTGTCCTTTGTCCTTTGTTAAATGACCCTTATATATTCATCCTTATCCTAAGGTCAATGCTGCATTAATGGCAGTTTTCATGAGGGTTTACCTGAAACGCTGGCGGACTTGTTGAAATAGCCTCTCTAAGAGTTGAGGCTCCGCTATCGCCCTTCGCTTACCAATAACTAATGACTAATGACTAATGACTAATGACTAATGACTAATGACTAAATGACTAATCCAAAAATCCTTACAAAAAATTTAGGAGAATTAATGACTCTTTCATTTCAAGAATTAGGCATTTCCCAAGAACGTGTCGAACAACTAGAAAAAATCGGTTTTACCGAACCAACTAACATTCAAGTGCAAGCAATTCCCCAATTGCTTGCCGGTCGTGATGTAGTCGGTCAATCTCAAACTGGAACAGGCAAAACGGCAGCATTTTCACTGCCAATTTTAGAGCGGCTAGATATTAATCAAAGAGCCGTGCAAGCCATAGTTTTAACACCAACCCGTGAATTAGCAATGCAAGTTCACGATGCGATCGCCCAATTCATCGGTAATGAAGGATTGCGGGTGTTAGCAATCTACGGTGGACAATCAATTGACCGCCAAATGTTACAACTAAAACGTGGTGTTCACATGGTTGTGGGCACTCCCGGACGGGTGATCGATTTGCTCGATCGCGGCTGTTTAAAGCTGGATCAAGTGAAGTGGTTTGTGTTAGATGAAGCTGATGAAATGTTGAGCATGGGCTTTATCGACGATGTGATCAAAATCCTCTCGCAAGCGCCCGTAGATCGCCAAACAGCTTTATTCTCGGCAACAATGCCACCATCGATTCGGATGTTGGTGAACAAGTTCTTGCGATCGCCTGCAACTGTCACTGTCGAGCAGCCAAAAGCCGCTCCTAACAAGATTAATCAGGTAGCTTATCTGATCCCCCGCCACTGGACAAAAGCCAAAGCTTTACAGCCAATTCTGGAAATGGAAGATCCAGAAACAGCCTTAATCTTTGTCCGCACCAGACGTACAGCCGCCGAACTCACCAGCCAGTTACAAGGGGCTGGTCATAGTGTCGATGAATACCACGGTGACTTGTCCCAACAAGCGCGGGAACGCTTATTAATCAGATTCCGTAACCGTCAAGTTCGCTGGGTGGTAGCAACTGATATTGCAGCAAGAGGGTTAGATGTCGATCAACTCTCCCATGTCATCAACTACGACTTACCCGATAGCGTAGAAACCTACGTCCACCGTATTGGTCGTACTGGTCGTGCTGGTAAAGAAGGAACAGCAATTTCTTTAGTTCAACCATTTGAGCGGCGCAAACAGCAAACATTTGAACGTCATAACCGCCAAAATTGGCAAGTGCTGACGATTCCCACACGCGCCCAGATTGAAGCAAAACACATTCTGAAATTGCAAGAACTGGTGCGGGAAGCTTTGACAGGTGAGCGTTTAGCTTCATTCTTGCCAATTGTCAGCGAACTAATTGAAGAATACGATGCTCAAGCGATCGCCGCAGCAGCACTACAAATCGCTTACGATCAAACTCGTCCCGCTTGGTTGAGTTCAGACGTGGAAATTCCCCAAGAAGAATCCTCCGCTCCCAAACCCAGACTCGGTAAGCGTCGTGAATCTTCTAGTGATCGCCCCCGTTCTGCATGGAAATCAGATAGCAACAATGGAGATGAAGAAAGACATTCTTCTCCCAAGCCTAAACTGCGGACAAGTGGAAGTGGTCGTGAATCTTCTGCATCCCCTAGTAAAAAGATAGGTTCACCTACAGCTAGAGAATCAGCTTCTTAGTCAACAGTTAGAAGTTAATCAATTTTGGATTTTAGATTTTTTCTTCAATCCAAAATCCCAAAGTAAAATTGGCAGAGTTGAGAGTCAAGATTTTGACTCTTGACTTTTTAGCCTTTTACTGATACCGCCCGCAACTCAAAGTATTAATATCGAGAGCTTTTTGAGACTTGTAACCCTATGGTGTACACGCAAGTTTTGCCGAAGCCATATCTTGATTGATAAATCTCGCACTGCGTTTCCATCCCGCCTCGGAATAAATTCCGAGTCTCATAGCAGAAGTCCACTTAAGTGGACTAAATGATCAATATCAGTCCACTTAAGTGGACTTCTGCTATTAGCCCTGAACTTCAGTTCTGGGCGGGATATCCGTCAGGGTGACAGTTTCGCTATGACAAAAATGTGGGTAGAGGATTTTTCGACTTGTGTGTATACCGTAGTAGCTTCTAGGGGAGAGGAATGGAGGTGAGGTTTTCCAGATCCCGTGAAAAGTTAGGATAAATTAAAGATGCATTCTTCGTGGTCTTATGTTCACTATTCCAGACTTAGAGCAACTACAAGCAGAGCATCCAGAATGGCAGATGGAGCTGGTAGATGGAAATATAGTTGTTATGGGGCCATCAGATTATGAGTCAGAGGAAATAGGTGCTGAGTTAGCTAGGTTACTGGGCAACTGGGTACGCCCACAGAGGCTAGGACGGGTAACGGGTTCTAGCGCTGGTTTTATTTTGCCTACATTAGAAACTGAAAACGGAAAAGAAGCTGATAACGAAAAACGAAATCTCCGCGCTCCCGATGTGTCTTTTGTTCGGGCTGATAGACTTAAAACAAGCAAGCGCGACTTTGTGGAACTGGTGCCTGATTTGATGGTAGAGATAAAATCTAAGTCAGACCGGATCAAACCACTGGTAGAAAAAATTCAGCTATTCTTACAACTCGGATCTACAGTTGGTATCCTGATTGATCCTGACAAATTGACGCTCACAGTTTATCGACTCAACCAAGAACCAATAGTTTTGCAGGACAATGACAAACTGACACTACCAGACTTACTACCAGGTTGGGAGCTAGTAGTGTCAGAAGTTTGGCCTCCCGTGTTTGAGTAGAGACGTTGCATTGCAACGTCTCTACAGCCAAGGACGACTAACTAGTTCTAATTCTCCAATTTCATCGTCGTTCAATTTCCAGCCCAAAGCACCAGCATTTTGCCGTACCTGTTCCGCTGTCTTCACCCCAGCAATAGGAATAACGTTCCCCTGAGCAATTAACCAGTTGAGAGCAACTTGGGCAGGGGTGCGATCGTATTTTTCCCCGAAGTTACGTAGTAAAGATATAACTGGGGCAATTTTTTGCAGTCCTTCTTTCTTAAATCGCGGGTCTATTTTCCTTGCACCAGTGGGAGTTTCAGTACTATCAATACTGTACTTGCCAGTGAGTAATCCCTGCGCCAAAGGACTATAAGCCAAGATAGTCACACCAAACTCACGGGCAGTTGTGATAATACCTTGGCTTTCAACTTGGCGACTGAGTAAAGAATAGCGCACTTGGTTTACAGCCAAAGGCACTCCACGGGCTGCCAATATTTGATGCGCATCTCGCATTTGCTCTGCTGAGTAATTACTTACACCAACTGCGGCAATTCTGCCCCGCTTCACTTCATCTGCTAGGGCATTCATCAAAGTTTCTTGACTTAAAAAGAAGGCAAAAGGCCAATGCACTTGATACAGGGCAATTCGCTCTAATTGCAAGCGTTTGAGGCTGGCTGTTAAAGCATCAGAGACGGATTGGGCTGTAAATCGCCACGGTAGGGGGCCAAATTTTGTGGCGATTTGTACAGGTTGTTGTGTCTGTTGCAGAAATTGTCCCAAAAATTTCTCTGATAGTCCCATTCCGTAGACTTCGGCTGTATCAAAGAAGGTAATACCAGCTTCTAAGGCTGCTGTAAAAGCTTCTTGTAACTGTTCTGGGCCATAGCGATCGCCATAATTCCAAAATAGTTTATCACCCCAAGCCCAAGTGCCGATGCACAAGGGGTTAACAACTGGGCCATTTTGCCCCAATGTGATGTTTTCCACGGTTGCAAAATTTAGTTTATTTACATTTCTTTACTTTTATAGTGTATCGTTACAGACAAGATTGGGTGCGATCGCCACCACTTGGCTGCAATTGTGGTGCCGCAGCTACGCCCGTCCTAGACATCGCGGCTTGCATAAAGATTTACAAATTACACCTGACAATATATCTATAGGACTCATATTTGATTTCTGAAATATACGTAGGGTGCGTTACGCCAAAGGCTAACGCACCAGTTAACGATTTAGGTGCGTTAGGCTACGCCATAACACACCCTACAGATACTTAGATTTTTTCAGAAATCAAATCGCACTCCTATATTGTCAGAATTAAGGGAGGTTAATAACCTCCCTTTAATAATAGTTGAGTGTATTTACTTGTATTTAAGAATTAGATGATTTATCCTGCTTGGGTTTTTTGATTAATTCCATGTAGACATTAATCTCACTAATTTCTACATCATGCTCAACTCTGGTTACTTTCCATCTTTCCTTTTTTAGGTAAACTTCTTCTCCTACTCTGGGAGTAAATTGAAGATCGTAGAATTTTTTGAGAAAATCTTTTTGATTTTCTTCCCATAATATTACTTTGACTGGTTCTTTACTCATTGCTTATGCCTTTTTGGTTACTGGATGAAGCTAAGTACTTTGATGACATACATACGGCAAGTTTATCTTACTAATTCAATGGAATAGCGTAGTTAAAACCACATTTTAATATTGATATTTCTATGTGGCGTTGATTGCATCTGATAAAGTTACAGCGCAATACCATAACTCTAGTCAGCATTACTATTGGGTTTACTTTTAAATCTTTTTTAGTACTATTTTTACTTGGATCAGGTTAGATTGAGGTATTGCATTTTTTGCTACTAATGCAACGCTAATATCGAAAAAGCCAAGCTGGAAGATGAATTGATGGAGGTAATTCGCAATGCCGAAGAAGAAATCAGCGATTCTTGAAGCCGTTCACGAAACGGCTACGGGGCTGCACAAGGCTGGATTGATGGATGAGACTACATTACGTGAATTTGATCGTATGTGCTTGTCTGGGATTGAACCGCTAGAACCTAAGCAAATTAAGGAAATACGCGAATCATCTCATGTCAGTCAGTATTTGCTGCGATTTTGAATACAAGTCTGTCAGAAACCCCAGTCCTAAAGGACGGGGCTTGAAAAAGTCCCACATCTGACCAGATTAAGCCTTAGTTGGCTACGTTAGAGGCAAGAGTTCAAGACCTACCGGGGGATGCGAAGCTAGTCCCCCGCTCTAGAACCGAACGGTTAAACAGGTATACAAGGGTTAAGCCAGTGTCGTTTGGATAGTTACCGACCTCTAACTTTATCGTTCGCGCAGCGTCTCCCTTTGGGAGAAGCTAACATTACCCGAAAGGAGGCTCTTAGGAGCAAAATATTAATTATGTCCAAAGTTTTTGTTCTAGACACAGAAAAAAGACCATTAGACCCAATCCATTCAGCGCAAGCTAGACAGTTATTAAGAAACCAAAAAGCAGCAGTTTATCGCCGCTTCCCGTTCACAATTATCCTTAAAGATTCAAGCCCGGATGCAGTAGTTCAAGCACTACGATTAAAAATTGACCCAGGTGCTAAATTTACAGGGTTTTCAATAGTTAATGATGTCTCAGGCGAGGTTGTATTCGCAGCCGAATTACAACATAGAGGTTTTGCAATTCGAGAATCTTTAACTTCTAGAAGGCAATTAAGAAGAGGGAGACGAGCAAGGAAAACTCGATATAGAGCGCCACGCTTTTTAAATAGAACTAGACCATCAGGATGGTTAGCTCCTAGCTTAAAAAGCCGAGTTGAGAACGTCAAAACCTGGGTTAGTAAGTTTCAAAAACTCGCAAGAATAGAATTTATCAGTCAAGAATTAGTCCGGTTTGATATGCAATTAATGGCTAACCCAGATATTCAAGGCGCTGAATACCAGCAAGGAACATTACAGGGATACGAGACAAGAGAATACCTACTCGAAAAGTGGGGTAGACAATGCGCCTACTGCGGAATCAAAGAGGTTCCACTACAGGTAGAACATATTCACCCAAGAGCCAAAGGAGGGAGTAATTCTATTACAAATCTTGCTTTAAGTTGCGAGAAATGTAATACCAAAAAAGGAACTAAAGATATTAAAGATTTTCTAAAAAAAGACCCATCCAAATTAACAAAAATCTTGGCGCAAGCTAAAAGACCTTTGGCTGATGCAGCCGCAGTTAATACAACTCGGTGGGTGCTGTTTAAAACTTTAAAAGAAACAGGATTGCCAATAGAAACGGGTTCTGGCGGTTTGACTAAATTTAATCGTAGTCAACAAAAACTAGAAAAAACTCACTGGCTAGACGCTGCTTGTGTTGGTAAATCAACCCCAGCACTCAATATTAAAGGCGTTAAACCCTTGCTAATTAAGGCAATGGGGCATGGTTCTAGACAGTCATGCCGTACAGATAAATTCGGGTTTCCTAACAGGTATGTACCCAGATTTAAGTTTGTAAAAAGATTTCAGACTGGGGATATTGTCAAAGCGGTTGTCACTACTGGTAAGAAAATTGGCGAATATGTTGGAAGAGTTGCAGTTAGAAGTACTGGAAGTTTCAATATTTCGACAAATAAAGGTTTAATCCAAGGAATCAGTTACAAAGTTTGTAAATCAATTCACAAAAAGGACGGTTACAGTTATGCATTTTGAAACAATTCTGACTGCGATTAAAATCGCCTGCCCCTTACCCCCACCCCCATATCTGAAGAAAGGGGTTTCCACGGGGCGAGGTGTCTGATGAACGGTTCAAAAGTGGGAAATCGGTCAGAAGCGTCCCAGTGGTACTGCTCTTAAGCTGTTGCACCTAGTTAAGAAACGGGGATTGAATAGCGTGATTGATTAAGAGGTCGTTGGTGGAGTGCGATCGCTATTTTTTAGTTAGTTCCTGTTCAATGTTGTAATCGGTCTTTGTTCAAGCTTTTTGACTTTTATAGTGCGATCGTCAAAACCATTGCTACTGTATCAATCGAGTAAAATGAAAGTTCAGTTGTTCCCGCGAGGTGTCCGATGACTATGCTTGAGCGCCGCCGTCAACTTCAACAACAGATTGCTCAACTTCCAGATGACCAACTGACTCAGGTTGAGCAATATATAGCATTTCTTGGTTTTCAGAAAACAGTTTCATCTCAATCAGAAGTGACCAAATCACCTTCCACTGGAGCTTCGATTCTGGCATCTTTAGAGCAAGCACACACTCCGCCCAATTATCCTCTGGAGGATGAAACCCTAGCACAACCACCTGAAGATTTTGCTGCTAAGATCGCTGAAATAAAACAACGTGGCGATCGTTCTCAATCTGTGATCCGACGAGGTTCTACAGGTCAAGATTTGCTCAAATTTGCTGGTACTTGGCATGGAGACGACCTAGAAGAGTGCCTAGCATTTCTTGATGCAACCCGCTCAAAAGCGAAGTTTTAAGCCAATAATTTATGTATTTGCTCGATACGAATCACTGTAGTTATCTCATTAACAATAATCCTCAAGTTGTCGCAACTGCTCAAAGCTATGCTCAAGATTCTTTTGGGATTAGCATCATTAGCTATGGTGAGTTGCTCTACATGACGGAAAAATCAGAGCGTCGAGAGATGAACTTACAAGTGGTTCAAGCATTCCTGACAGAAATTGATATCTATCTGATCAACAAAGAAATAGCTGAAATATACAGTCAACTGAAGAACCGCATTTTTCGTCAATTTGCCCCAAAAGAAAAAAACTTTAAGAGGTAGAGTATTAAACACAAGTAGTATTATTCTTGGAATCGGAGTATCATAACTTAATATTTTTAGGAAGTAAACCCAACATAAGTTAGTAATAGTGTCGTCTAAAGATTGTGAGCAAGTAGTAAGAATTAATTCTAAAATATCCTGTGCCTTTCTTAAGAAGATTGCATCTGATGACCACTTAAGTTCAATCAGATTCATTAATATTCTACTTAATCTTTTATGCTGTTTTATAGCCTCTTCAGCAATCGTTAAGATTTTGTAGAGTTCATCACTTTTGCATTTCAATGTACTGAAGCTAATAGGACTATAAATATATGCTTCTGCTAAATCTTCAACACTTATGCCTATTTGATTAGCTAATGGTAATAACTCAGGCAAAAGTTCATCTAATCCAATCTGTGTATTTTTTCACCTCTAATTTTAATATCAAGATCAATAAATATATGTTCTAGAGCGCCGGTCAAGTACAAGTAGTTGACGTAAAGCGCAGGATATGGGTGTTATGTTAATCGAACGTTTATCCCGCATTTCTCACTCTTCAGTAGGGGCGGGTTAACAGATATAATCCATCATTCATGAATGTCTCGCTTAACCCGCCCCTAAGACCTCTGCACTTCGGTTTGATAAATCTGGTGAGAAATCCTTATGCACTCAGTTTTAATGCGATCGCTAAAAACTAGACCTCAAAATTTAGCCATCAATAGGCGTTTTGACCATACACACGTAATGACGTTTTTGTCAATATATATTAGTTGACCGGCGCTCTAGCAATGTACGACTTTCTGGATCAGTTTCACCCGCTTGGTCTAATTCTGCAAATTCATCATCCTCAAAACATTTCGTAAAATACAGTTTTAAAGTCTCCTCAAGTTCTGAGCTTAATTTTTTATGAGAACCATCTAGTAATTCTTTACTATTAACTTGTATTTTACCAGTGCCAAAATTTGCTTCCAAAAGGCTTTTTATGCTTAATGCTTTCTAAATTTGAAATTGATTAATAGCTTTGAGTACATCCCGATAATCCAAAATATCTTGCTTGGGATTGAAATTAAGCTTACCTTGAATAATTTTATTAATTTCTTTATTTGAATAAGAATTTTGCTTTTCTAGCAAAACATAAATAATTAATCTATCATATTTCTGTATCCGCTCAGTAAGTAGGGGTAAGGAGAAAAAATAAGAAAGAAAATAGGTACACTTTGGGTCGTAGAATATGGGACATGACGCAAAAAGTATC
>NZ_JBALDZ010000057.1:0-33121 GCF_036917155.1 Nostoc sp.
CGTAGGCGAGGCAGTTTTCATTCATGCCTCTTAATCTACCATCTACGTGTACTTATTTTTTACAGTAGCAGGATAAATCCTGTGAACGTTTACTGTCTTCTTAGGCTACGTCAACGGGTTAGCATAGCCATACTCTTAAGCAAGCTATGCCCCAATACAGTTCAGTTAAAGATTATTGGTGTAGATAATTGGTATTTCAAGACGCGATAAATCGCGTCTCTACATGAGGGTTTTGTTGCTCATTCTGAAATATATTGAGCTACGCCTGACACAAAATACTTTGTCAGTAGCGGTAATTCATGAATTACCGCTAGGAATTACTAGAGTGAATGAGAACCGCCATAAGCCACAATAGAAGTTGCGGATGTTTGATGCGTTGATTATGGAAGAATTATTAACTCTGAAAGACTTGCTTGTTAAGGGCGATGTTCAAGAAGCATTGCTTATAGTAGAAGAATTAACAGAAATGAGCCGAAATGACATAATAAAGACGATTCGTAGCTATGCAGTGATTTTGCTGTTGCATCTGATTAAACAACAAGCTGAAAATCACACGACTCGCTCTTGGGAAGTCTCTATTCGGAATTCGGTTCGGGAAATTCAACGAGAAAATCAGCGGCGTAAAGCTGGGGGCTATTATCTTACGCCAGAAGAATTGTTAGAAATCTTAGCAGAAGCCTATTTAAATGCCATTGATGAGGCTTCCTTAGAAGTAAAAGAAAGTCGTTATGAAGCCCAAGAATTAGAAAAGCTGGTTAACCGTGAAGAAATGATCAATCGTGCTTTGGTTTTAATCTTACCAGGAGAGTCTAATTAATTGGCGAAACAGCGACTCGATACACTATTAGTAGAGCTAAATTTATGTGTTTCTCGCGCCTTAGCACAACGGCTAATTCAGGCGGGAGAAGTTACTGTTAATCAGCAGTTAGTTGATAAACCTGGTACTGAAGTTGATATTGCGGCTCAAATAAATATTAAAGAGCGATCGCCTTTTGTTTCTAGAGGCGGTGAAAAACTCTCTAAAGCTTTGTCAGTATTTGCCATTCCCGTAGCAGAACGCATTTGTTTAGATGGTGGAATTTCTACTGGTGGTTTTACTGATTGTCTCTTGCAAGCTGGAGCCAAAAAAGTTTACGGTATTGATGTCGGTTATGGACAAGTTGACTGGGGGTTGCGAAATGATCCACGGGTTATTTTGCGGGAACGCACCAATTTACGGCAACTACGACCAGATGAGTTATATGGCGAAAATGACCCGATTCCTGATTTGGCAGTGGTTGATGTATCGTTTATTTCTTTAACTAAGATTCTGCCTGCTTTGTGGCAACTAACTCAAGCTAACCGAGAAGCTGTGTTGTTAGTCAAGCCACAGTTTGAAGTCGGCAGATCCCGTGTGGGTAAAAAAGGCGTTGTGCGCGATCCAAACGACCAAGCTGATGCCATTTTCCAGGTGTTGCAATCCGCCCACGAATTAGGATGGAAATACAAAGGCTTAACTTGGTCGCCGATCACTGGCCCGGCTGGGAATATTGAATATCTTTTGTGGTTGCGAATGGAAAGTGAAACGCCACCACTTGATTTAGAGGCAATTAAGCAAATAACGCAATCAGCAACAACTGATTTACGGAAGAGTTAAACGTCGTAAATTAGACATTCTACTGAAGCTGGATGGCGATCGCAGTAATTTTCCAAAGAGGTTTTCTTTTGTTTTGCTTGCTGTTGATCGGCTTTTTCAGCTTGTAATTCTTCTACAATGTCCCAGGCCACGGCACAACCAGCAGAATTACTGCCATCTAGCTCACAAGTTGTCCGCGCTTCAGTAATGGCTTCAATAATAGCTTCTTCAAGATTTGCTGCCCCAGCAGTTTCAAATGAGTTTAGGGTAGTTGTCATGTATTTTCACCTTTAATTTACAGAGAGAGATATTAACTGCGAGTTTTCAATGACCTCATGAAGCTCACATTTCCAGTTTAGATAGGCTTCCCACAAGAGGTAGTGGTAAACACCGCCATCTTTTTAGCAAAATCGAGTGGGAATTACCCTCTTGTCATCTTTGAATCAAAAAGGTAAGGGAATTCCACTAGTTGTAATCACTAGTAGAGGTGGTCATGTTCTCAATCTTGCATCCCAAATTGGGAATGTCAGTCAATTGTCAGAAGAGCTTGATAGAAGTTGATAAACACTTATAAATGGTAACAAAGGGGAAACAATTCTTATTTATTCTCAATACTTTATGCCTAACTCTTGTCGCAGACGATACAGAATTGTGTTTTGGTCAACTTGAGAGAGAATTTCTTGAATGACACTGCTAGCGCCCAACTGTCCCCAAGTGCAGCCTTTTTCGAGATAGACTTGAGCGGCTTTGCCAACGGAATATGCGCCATAACCGGCGATACCAGCTTGAGCGATCGCACTGCCAGCAAAGGCAGTAATATTGCTGGGATTATCACCACTGGTTATTGCAGCCGTACTTTTACCCAAACCCAAAAGAAAACTACTACCTAGTTCTCCCAGTAGCAGGCCACCAGAACTAAATAAAATCGTTTTGAAAATTTTCCCGGCTTCATAGCTAGTCATCGGCAAACCATACAATCTAGCGAGAGCGCGAATTAAAGCCAAATCGGCAACAGTTCCGCCAAGGATATCTAAGAAGGCGATGGGATTAAGCATTACTGCCAAAGCTTTGTATTTGGTAAATTGCCAAATGATCTCTTCGGCTTCTTTTTCGCGTAAATCGATAGTTTTTTGAGCGATCGCGGCTTCTGCATCTCGTGCTTGGATCAGTGCATTTAAAGCCAGAAGCGATCGCCCTTCCCGATTCAGAATATTCAGAATTGTCTCTTTGAGTTCGTCTACTTGCGGTGGTGGTGTCTCCCATTCATAACTGACACGCCCATCAGGCCACTCAACCCGGACTTCCATTGCTGCTGGTTCCGCCGCCACCATAACAATTTCATCAGGTAATAAAGGCTTTGCTTCGTGATGTCCAGCACCCAGTTGTTGCAAATTTTGGTAAATTGCTCCTTGGTCGGTATCTGGGTATAAATCTATTTTGTTAAACACTAAAATCAGGGGTTTTTGCGATCGCCGCAACTCCAGCAATGCTTGATACTCAGTGCGTGTGATATCACCAGACACGACAAACAAAATCAAATCAGCCTGATGCACGACTTCTCGTGCCATATCCGCCCGTGATTCACCCTCAATTTCATCTAATCCAGGGGTGTCAATTAACTCTACTAGTACCTTGCCACCGGGCTGCCACCGCACGGAACGGGGCCATTGGGTGACACCATTCAGGGGCCCAGTTTGCAGAATCTTGTCACCCAACAAGGCATTTAAAACTGCTGACTTTCCGCGACTCACCAAACCAAAGACGGCAATTCTAATCACGTTAGAATCCAGCTTGTTGAGTGTGGCGTTCAAAGCTTCCAATTCTGGTTTCACCAACCCTACCAATTCTGGGTTAGATGATAACTGTCCTGACTTACGGAGATATCCATACCAAGAAAGCGCTTGTCTGAGACTGGCGCGGGCACGATTTAAATGAGTTTCTTGCAGATTACGATAAACCGACATAATACCAGCACTTTCAGCTTTGACCGAAAACGAAAAGGATACAGAGCAACTAAATTTATTTATGGGGATCAATAATGCAAGAATTTTGTTAGCGCAGCGTCTCGTAGAGAAGCGACGTGACTTTCTCAACCCCGTTGCCAGAATTGAGAAAGTGAACACATCTCTATCTTATATCCCTAAAGTTCTTAGGGACTAAGTGCATTAGTGGTTTAGAACATTCTCAGAATCTCTAACGCTGTATCCAGATGCCATTTAACCCGGTAGAGTCCAAACAGTTTCTCTTGACTGTATCGCGTGGGGTACTCTAGCTTCCTTCCCTCCATTGTCACCTTTAACAATGCTGACTGTTCTGGTGTTGGTGTTCCCATCGCTTCGAGTGTCGCTTCTAGCGCTTCTACTTGAGAAAGCATAGGAGACTTCAATCCTTTATTCTCCGATACTTGCTTGCAGGCGATAACAGGGAAGGTCAGAAGTGCATTAATGTACGATGCCTTATCAGCAGGATTCCCTATTGCTTGGATGCCGTACTGGATCAGGCATAAATCGCGTAACGCTCTCAAGCTTTTAACATCTAATCCTGTGCGTGTGAACATAAAATAGTAGTGTCCATTGAAAAGTGGATATTGGTGGTGTACTAGTTTGCAAGACCGGGTATCACCACCAATTATCCATTAAACATTTGTACACTAATGTTTCGACTATTATTTATATTTCTCAACAATGCCTAATCCCAAAGGTAATCCAGAAAGCCTAGAACCAATTAAATCTAATAGAGAAGAACCATTAACAACTACTATCAGCTTTCGCGCTACTGAAAAGATGAAGGAAGAAGTGAAAGCTAAAGACGACCCGCCAGAATTTTGTAGAGAGGCTATCCAAGAGAAGCTAGATAGAGAGAAGTAGACTATTTTGTGAAATTAAGTAATTGTTCTGATTGCTTATAAACTATTTTTATGCAATCTCCGTTTAAAACATGGGATTGTGTTTATCATCCCAACATTTGCGATCGCTCCAATTTCTGCCAGTATACTCACATTCAGATGCATCATCTATCCAAGGAATCGATGTAGAGTGGTACGAGTTTCCAGTGAAAGCGAATAAGCTAGCAGTGAATAAGGGCAATAATAAGGATAAAGTTATTAATGTACAAATCGGTAGGATTATTAAATATCCAGCTAGTAGTACATAGTTACTATTATTCCCAAAAACTGTACCGATCTTATGATTTTTTTGACGAGTTTTTAAGCTGGTTCTTGAATTCGAGAAAAGCATGATGCAACCCTATTAATATCAGTTTCTATAAAAATCTCATTTGATTTGTAAAAGCCAAGCTGACTGAGAGCTAACCGATCGGGTTTTGGATCTGAGTATATTCAGCAAAAATCAATCTGGAGTCTTATACAAGTATGGATTTTTACATAAGACCATTATTGAAGCTGTATACTCTGATGTCAAAGGTGTAAGTAGCGACTTCTTAGAACCTTTAATATTTTGCTACTAAAAAATATTCTTCATGAAAATATGTTGAAGTTTTAGCGATTGGTCTTGCGTACATCCTGGCAAGTTTAACTCACAGTCTTCTTTTGTCGATGCAGCAAAAATACTGATATAGCATTGAGATAACGTGTTGAGTTTAATCATTAAGTTTTAGAATAAGAATTCAGAACTCACGAGTTAGTCCCTAATGACTAATGACTCCGCGAAGCCGTTTGATATGGCTTTTGATGACTGATAAGTGCGATCGCTCTCTTCAACCAATCAATATAAGTCTGTTCTCTTTGGATCACCAACTCCAGCACGAGCCTTTGCATCACCTGCTGACGGTTAGCAGATTCATCATCTAGTGATGGTAAATCGATGGTTTCACATTCAGTTAGCTTTTTGCTTCGAGCCGCTAATTGTTGCTCCAGTAGGTGAATGATAGTTTCATTCGATAATTGATCGGCAAAATGTAACTGGACGAGCAAAGGTTCTCGTAGAGTCGGTAACGGCTGATGAATTCCAAGCCATCGGGCAAATTCGGCTTTTCCTGGCTCCGTTACACTGTAAACTTTGCGGTTGGGGCGATCGTGTTGAATCTCAATGGTACAGGTAATACACCCTTGCTCAACTAGCTTATCGAGAGTTCTGTAAATTTGTGCCTGATCTGCTGGCCACAGATGGGCAATGCATTGATCAAAGCAGCTGGTTTTGAGATCGTAGCCCGTCATTTCTTGCTGCTGAAGAAGACCTATAATTACGTATGCTAGAGACATGAAGACGGTTTTCCCATAATTGATATTTTCTCGATCGGTTCTGCACTATGCACTTCTTATAAGTTTATGCTAATATATGATTAGTCTAATATAAGATATAACAGCTAAAAAAATATGTTGACTATAATGCTTCTTAGCAAGGAAACCAAATACATGAAAAACTCTATTCACAAGGGCATGGCGTATGGAGAAAAGTTCCCAATGCCCAATGCTTAGAAATTATTTAAGCCATTGAAGACTATTGTAACGAGAGGATGGGTAACATTGACTTCTAACACACTTCTACAAAGAATACATCAACATCAATATCTGCGTGATTTACGAAACAAATTACTCCACCTTCACAAGATGTTGCTGGAGACAGAACGCATTGCCTACGAACAGGTTAGCGGGCGAGTATCAAGCGGAGAACTTCTTCAGCTCGTCATTGCTCATGAGCAATTTGCTTGGCTACATCGAATTTCTGAGATGGTTGTGCAAGTTGATGAAATGCTCGGAGCAGATGAGCCAATATTGCTGGAAGATTTCCAAAAATTGATTGCTGATGTCCGCACGCTGATTGTACCGTTAGAAACGGGCAATACCTTCGAGAGAAAGTATTACAACGCTCTACAACGCGAACCTGGTGCGGTGTTGGCACATGCGGAAATATCCAGATTTCTCATGGACTAGGGACTGGGGAATGAGGGAGTAGGGGAGAAGTTGCAGTAAGTTTTCCCCTCTGCTCCTTTGCACCTCTACCTCTTTCAATCCTCAATCTCCAGATGGTCGCCTTCATCAAGGAAATCGAAAATTTTATGACGACAAATAAAACAGATCGTGAAATTACCCTCCCAACCTACTTTATTTCTCATGGGGGTGGGCCTTGACCTTGGTTGAAGAAAGAGATGCCGATATTTGATCAACTTGAGGCATCTTTGCAAGAACTTCCCAGAGAGATTGGGGTAACACCGACGAAGCAGAGTTAGGCGATCGCATTTATCACGAGGATGCATTTATGGGTGGAGTAGCTGTTTCAAGCTTCTGATTTGGAAAGGTAGCAGCTATTTAACTCTGTTTTTTTAGTTTTTTAAATAATAAGCTTTGACTATTAACCCATTTGCGCCAGTTGTAGCACAACAGCAAGCTATAGAATTACTCACTCAGGCTGTCAGACAAAACCGGGTTCCTCCAGCTTACCTATTTGTCGGGCCAGATGGTGTCGGCAGGAGTTTAGCAGCCAGGTGTTTTGTGGAATTGCTATTTTCTAGTGGAATGGGAGTTACTGCGTCTTTACAAAACCGTTTGCGTCAAGGCAATCACCCAGCTTTGTTGTGGGTGCAACCAACCTACCAACACCAGGGACAACGATTAACAGCAGCAGAAGCAGTCGAGAAAGGACTGAAGCGTAAGGCACCACCTGTAATTCGACTAGAGCAAATTCGGGAAATTACTGAGTTTTTAGGTCGCCCGCCCTTAGAAGCGCCGAGGAATGTGGTAGTGCTAGAAGAAGCTCAAACAATGGCAGAAGCCGCAGCCAATGCTTTACTTAAAACCTTAGAAGAACCGGGACAGGCGACATTAATTTTAATTGCACCTACACCTGAGTCTGTATTGCCGACTTTGGTATCACGCTGTCAACGCATTCCTTTTTATCGCTTGGATGCACAGTCTTTGGCTGTAGTACTCACAAAAACAGGTTATCAAGAAATCTTGCAAAATCAGGCAGTATTGAGCATAGCAGCTGGTAGTGCCGGAAGTGCGATCGCATCTTATGAGCAATTACAAGCTATTCCCCCTGAGTTACTCGAAGACTTGAAAAAAGCGCCTAAATCTTACCGTAACGCCTTGGAGTTAGCCAAAAAAATTGATAAGGATTTAGATACAGAAGCACAACTGTGGTTAGTTGATTATCTTCAGCAATTCTACTGGCAGCAGTGGCATCAACCCACCATCATCAACCAGTTAGAACAAGCTCGTAAACACTTACTTGCTTACGCTCAACCAAGGCTAGTTTGGGAATGTCTGCTTGTATCAGTGTATCAAAAATCAAATTCCATTTCCCCAACTCATCGCTGAGTGCGATGCCTAGTGGTCTGTCCCATTAATTTTGAGAGGTGAATCATTAAATTTCTTTTCTTTACCTCTTAACTTCTCTGCGAGACGCTGCGCGAACGTCTGTCCATAAGTCAGCACACCAGAAATTTCTATCGTCAAGTTCATAGCCAGTAAAGGTATTGTAATAAAAGCGATTCCTGGATAAAACAAAAAGTTTATATGACCTCAGTTTCTCCTCACAAAAAAGCCAGAGCCTTAAAACCTACCAGCCGCCGCCCTGCGAAAGAACTGTGTAGCGAGTGCGGATTATGTGATACATACTATATTCATTATGTCAAGGAAGCCTGCGCTTTTATTAATCAGCAAATAGGCGAACTTGAAGAAGAAACGCACACGCGATCGCGCTATCTTGAAAATCCTGATGAACTCTACTTTGGTGTTCACCAAGATATGATAGCGGCACGAAAACAGCAGCCCATCGAAGGCGCACAATGGACGGGTATTGTTAGCAGCATTGCCATTGAAATGCTTAATCGTGGCTTAGTTGAAGGTGTCATCTGTGTGCAAAATACCAAAGAAGACCGCTTTCAACCGATGCCCATCATCGCTCGGACTCCAGAAGAAATACTAGCAGCGCGGGTAAATAAACCAACACTTTCCCCAAACCTTTCCGTATTGGAACAGATAGAAAAATCGGGGATGAAGCGACTGTTGGTAATTGGTGTTGGTTGCCAAATCCAGGCATTACGAGCCGTGGAAAAACAACTGGGTTTAGAAAAGCTGTATGTTTTAGGTACACCCTGCGTGGATAATGTTAACCGCGCCGGACTGCAAAAATTCTTAGAAACCACCAGCCGATCGCCTGACACAGTTGTGCATTACGAATTTATGCAAGACTTCCGGGTTCACTTCAAACATGAGGATGGCTCATCTGAAACAGTGCCTTTCTTTGGCTTGAAGACCAACAAACTCAAAGATGTTTTTGCCCCATCCTGTATGAGTTGCTTTGATTACGTCAACTCCCTAGCCGATTTAGTCGTTGGCTATATGGGCGCGCCCTTCGGCTGGCAGTGGATTGTAGTTAGAAATGACACTGGTAAGGAAATGCTGGATTTGGTGAAAGATCAGTTAGACACTCAACCAGTGACATCTAAAGGCAACCGGAAGGAAGCTGTACAGCAAAGTATTCCCGCTTACGATCAAGGCGTTACTCTGCCGATGTGGGCAGCAAAACTGATGGGTGTGGTGATCGAAAAAATCGGCCCCAAAGGTTTAGAATATGCGCGGTTTTCCATTGATTCTCACTTTACTCGGAATTATTTGTATGTAAAGCGGAATCATCCAGAGAAATTAGAAGCGCATGTTCCAGAGTTTGCCAAGCGTATTGTTGGGCAATATAAGTTACCAGATTGACATCCCCTCTCCGATTTGGAGCTACGGTGTATACACAAGTTATCGAATCACAACCAGTCTGTCGAATTACCCCACCCTAACCCTCCCCGATATATTGGGGAGCCACTGCGTTGGGCGGGCAATGCCCGACTTGTTCGCGCAGCGTCTACCCTTGGGAGAAGCATGTGGCGTGAGGGAACTGGATTTCTTTTTCCCCCCAATATATTGGGGGGATTAAGGGGGGTAGTTCTGGGATATAAGGGGAAAACAAACTTGTGTATACACGGTAGCCGATTTGGAGAGGGGTTAAGGGTAAAGTTACGCCGGATAAATCCGCAATCTTCTATTTGGTTCTTCACCAAAACTATGCGACTTGAGGCGATAATGTTCTACCAACTCATGTTGCATTTTGCGGACTTGGGGGGAACGCGGCAATAACTCGACTGGCTGTCCTTTCGGAATCACAATTTGCTCAACAGCAAGTCTAGCTTCTTCCAAGGCATCCATCTCATCATCACTACCATTGTGCAAAAACAGTTGCAGTTCTAGATCATCGGTCATGTCTGGGTCGTCAATGTTCAGCAACCGCCGCAAACCACGGGTAATTTGGGGAATGGTGCTGGACTTGATCATGTGGATGGGTACGTGACGGGCTTTGGCCATTTGGCGTAACTTGGCGTGGTTTTTGACGTGCGATCGCAGTGCTAAAATTGCATCAGCACTATCTATGTCTTTTGTCAATACCACGGGCAAAGTTAGCACGCTAATTACCTGTTCCAGTTGGTGACGGCTAACCCCATAAGGGTAAACGTGCAATGGCAAATCTTCACCATTGGGCCCTGGGTGTCTAGTAGCAGCATCCAAATCAATGCTTTCAGAATAATTGAAAGATTCATCCAGCAAACGATCGAACTCACTGCGGCCAGTTACCCGCTCTACAGGCAATTGTGGCAGTGCTACCATTTGTCCAGATGAACGCCAGCCATTAGACGGCCGCGCCGGTGGGAAAGATTCTTCCACTGTCCCTAGCTGTCCACCGCGACCATTGACAACCGCTAACTGGCGTGTAACACCAATTTTGCCCTGGTCATCAACGGTTCTCGTTTGTGGGGTAGGCTGACGACCCCGCAACAGATTATCTACGGTGTCAGCAACACTTTCGTGTACTGTCCAGCGTTGGCGTTCCAACATTTCCACAGCAATTTCAAAGGTAGGTGGGGCTTTCCGCTCCAAAACAGTCTTTTGAGAGCCTCGCCGTCTAGCCTCATCATCTCCCAGCGTCACAGCTTGGATACCCCCAACTAAATCAGCCAGGGTGGGGTTTTTAATCAGATTTTCGATCTGATTTCCGTGAGCAGTACCTACCAACTGTACACCCCGTTCCGCAATGGTACGAGCCGCTAAAGCTTCCAGTTCCGTGCCAATTTCATCAATGACAATGACTTCTGGCATGTGGTTTTCCACCGCCTCAATCATCACCTGATGCTGTTGATTTGGATGAGCTACCTGCATCCGCCGAGCGCGACCAATGGCGGGGTGAGCAACATCACCATCCCCAGCGATTTCGTTGGAGGTGTCAATAATTACCACTCGCTTATTTAGATCATCTGCCAAAACACGGGCGATTTCCCGTAAGGCGGTAGTTTTGCCCACGCCTGGACGCCCCAGCATGAGAATCGATTTACCAGTTTCTACCAAATCGCGGATCATGCCAATGGTTCCGAATATCGCCCGACCAACGCGACAGGTTAAGCCAATAATCTTACCCGTGCGGTTACGGATGGCACTGATCCGATGCAAAGTTTGCTCAATTCCTGCCCGATTATCTCCGCCAAAGGTTCCGACTCGTTGAATGCAATCATCTATCTGTTCTTGAGTAACGGGTACTTCGCTCAAATACTCAGCTTGATTAGGAAAGCGAGCCTCTGGGCGACGACCCAAATCCAAGACTACTTCTACTAAACTATCTCGTTTGGGATGACTCTCTAGTACTTGTCGCAGGTCTTGGGGCAAAATGTCTAATAACTTTTGGAGATCGTCTGTAATCGTCATGCTTTCTATGGTGACGGAAACAACAGTAAATCGATACTTTCAGCTTTTAAGCGTCCTAAAATGCTCACACGATGCTCAAACAGCCTATTCTGGGTACTCTGGGAGTAGTAAGAGGTATAAATTACTACTCAGCAGTCATGCTCAAAGGATGCTCACTCTTTTGGGGAAGGGAGTACCTCTCTATCTTAAGTGCAAAAATACTCCAAGTATTACTCTGAGTAATCTGAGCATACCTCTAAACAAAAGCCAGCCCCATTAATTGCGTTTCAGGTGACTGGATAGCTGACCTTGTAGCCAGCATTGCCTGTAGGTTTCAGCCCATACCGTCTACAGAGGTCACGCAGTTCGTTAATGGTTTTGATTTCGAGTTCTGACCGTGTGAACATAAAATAGAGTTACCCATTTGCAAAAGTGGTATTGGTAGGTAGCAACTTTCGACGGTGAACTACCTACCAATTAAACACTCTATTCTTTTGTTAACCAAACCTTCAAGCTATATTCACATCTCTCAAAAATGCCTAATCCTAAAGGGAACCCTCAAAATTTTGAACCGATTAAATCCGATAGAGATAAACCTTTGGACGGTAAACTTGCGTTCCGTGTCACCAAGGAAGTAGAAGAACAGGTTAAAGCACAAGATGACCCTCCAGAATTTTGCAGAGAAGCTATTCAGAAAGCACTAGATGAGAAGAAAGGGAAGTAGTTGTAAAATTACCAAGCCCCTTCGGGGCGGGAACTCTTAACAGGGAACTCTTAACAGGGAACAGAAAAAAAATTAGCCCCGAATACAGGGTTTAAAGCCCCTAAATTTATTTATGAAAAGAGATAAAAATATTTGAAACGAGATGGCGTCAGCCACGATGTTTCAATGTGTCCTTGTACAAATCCCCTGATTTTAATTATGGGGATTTCCCTGTTGCCTGTTGCCCGTTCCCTGTTCCCTTTTAATTGGAGTATTACTTGGAGTAAATAAAAAACCCTCCTGTTAGAGAGGGTAGATTGCTAAGTCAAACTTTTATATTGTTTGGTGGGTACCTTTTCTTTCATTTTTTCCGAAAAAATACAAATATCTCTGTGCAGATGACAATATTTCCCTTTTCATATCTGTCATCTGTATATATCCTGAGATAAATGTAGCTGTTTATGCAAGTATCTAAATGAGAAGCTCCATTTATAGATATTACTTTTATTCTCTTGTTTTCGGTTAATACGGATTCTTTTTGTCAGGTGCAAGATGTGAGACGAGCAATTAATGCTCCTGCTGTGATTTGATCTGGGAAACGAGAGAATGGGCAAGTTCTACAGCTTGCCAAAGTAATACGTCATCTTCTTCTAGGCGAAGATTCGCCTTCACATTAGTGTTACTTACCTCCTTATTCTCTAACTGTTCGAGAATTGGTGACAGCAGTACACGGGCGTAGCTACCGTAGGCAATCCCGGAAATGGATGAGGGGGATGAGGAAGTTGTTGCTCCCTCATCCCCCTCATCCCCCCCTACTCCCTCATCTCCCCCTGCTCTCTTCAGCAGTCCCATAGCCTTTAACTTAGCAACGGTATAGCTATTTGTGCCGCCTGCTAACTGCACATATCCCGGTAACTTAGCTGCCAAAACTTTTTGCCCTAATTTCACCGCGGCTATTGTGGTGCCATCGCCAATATCACCACTCATGGGACGACCATCGGTTTGCCAAATTAAAGCACTCTTGAGTGGGGCAATCAGATCATACAGCGTTCTTAGGTAGTCAGTCATCCCCTCGCCATCGGGACAACTGATGGCTAGTAACTTTAGTTGATCGGCCCACGGTGAAATTGCTTGCCATAATTGTTCAAATTCTGCCAACCGCCCGACTTTTGTATGGATTTCTACGGCATCTACTCCCGTTGACATTACCAATGGCGCGATCGCTCCCGGCGTTGACATGTATGAACTTGTATAAATTATATCATAAGGACAAATTGGTATACAACGACCACAGCCGTAACATTTTTCGGATACTACTCCCGAAAAGTCTTCTTTTTTACTGTTAAACACAATTGCTTGTGCTGGGCAAATCCATTCACAGGGTCTAGAGCAGTCTGTTGGACACTCAGTAGGATTAAATTCTGCTTTCCGAAAATGGGGGTCTTCTCCATCGTTCAGGCTAACCATCAAAAAGGGTGAATCGCCTTTATAGTCAAAGCCTCGCTTTTGGGCATCTTTAGCCAAAGATTTGGCTACAAGTAGCCCTGCTTGCGCCGCTGCAATCACTGCCGGATCAGCTGCAACATCTATGCAGTCAGCGCCCGCCAAAGTATAGGCTAACGTTAAACTTCTGACTGCCGGCAAATGCTGGAAGCTGGCTCCGCAGATCAGCTTGAACCAGTCACCTTGTTTGAGAGATTGTAAAGGGGCAAACAGATCAGTCACACTTCTATTATGCGTTTATGCGAATAAAAATAGTAGCCTGTAATCAAGAAAAAGTCTGGATTTTCTGATTTTGGGGATTGGGGACTGGGGATTTTAGTTATTAATTATTCTCCTCTGCTCACCAATCCCGCAGCTGAATTAGGAGGCCAACATAGATGACAACTGTATTTTTTGTGGAAGACTCTGCTGAAGACAGAGTTATATATCGACGCTTTCTGGAGCGGGATGAGCAGTACAGCTACGATATTTACGAATTTGAGTCTGGCGAGAAGGCACTGCAAGGCTGTCAAGAGAAAACACCAGATGTAATTCTATTAGACTACCGATTGCCAGATATAGATGGGTTGGAATTTCTCAATCAGCTACAACGGCAAACCCAAGGTAGCCAGATATCTGTGATTATGTTAACTGGGCAGGGGGACGAAACGATCGCAGTCCAAGCGATCAAGAGTGGGGCGCAAGATTATCTAGTCAAGGGAAAACTGACCTCTGATAATTTACGTCGAGCGGTTCATGGGGCGATCAAGCAGATGCAGCTAATGCGGCAGCTAAAACAACAACAGGAACAACAAAAGCTAGTAGGAGCGATCGCTCTTGATATTCGCCAATCCTTGAAACTCCAAGATATCCTCGCCACGAGTGTTCAAGAAGTCCGCCAGTTACTAGATGCTGATCGGGTAATGCTGTATCAATTTATGCCTCAGATGCAGGGTAGCGTCGTCGCAGAGTCGGTATTATCCCAATGGACACCAATTTTGGGGCTTGAGATTGAAGATACCTGTTTTCAGGAAAATCAGGGAGGAGAATATCGTCGGGGAAAAATTTGGGCAGCGAGAAACATCTACGAAGCCGGTTTAAGTGATTGCCATATTAATCTTTTGGAACGGTTTCAGGTGAAGGCGAATTTAGTTGCCCCCATTTTGTTAGAGAACAAGGAAAGTCCAGCAATTGAACTTTGGGGGCTATTTATCGTGCATCAATGTTCTGCTCCGCGACAATGGCAGACATTTGAGGTGGAATTGCTCAACCAGTTGACGGTGCAACTAGCGATCGCTATCCAACAAGCCCAACTTTACCAAAATCTTCAAACCCTCAACACGGAGTTAGAAGCTAAAGTACAGGAGCGTACTGCCAAACTGCATCAAAGTGAGCGCCGTTTTTGCGCCATCTTCAATAACACTTTCCAGTTTACAGGACTGCTAACGCCAGATGGCATCTTACTAGAGGCAAATCAGACGGCGCTAAGTTTTGGCGGAATTAAATTGGAAGATGCGATCGATCGCCCTTTTTGGGAGGCACACTGGTGGACAATTTCACCGCAAACTCAAGAAGAATTAAAACAAGCGATCGCTCATGCAGCTCAAGGAGAATTTGTCCGTTATGAAGTGGATATTCTCGGTGCAAATAACCAAGTAGCAACGATCGATTTTTCCCTACGCCCGCTTCTAGACGAGACGAGTCAAGTTATTTTGTTGATTCCAGAAGGACGAGATATCACTGAACAACAAATTGCGCTGCGCGATCGGCAAAAGGCTGAGGAAAAACTCCGACAAAGTGAAGCACTGCTAGCCACTACTCAACAAATCGCCCATGTAGGCAGTTGGGAATTGAATTTAGCAACGAAAAAGCGCTCTTGGTCAATGGAAACCTTTCGCATCTCTGGTCTAAATCCCACTCAAAGCGAACCCGACCAAGGGGAATTTCTCCAAATAATTCATCCAGACGATCGCGCCTTAATCAAGACCCAACTCGAAAAGACAATCGCCCAAATAACCCCTTTCAATCTTGAGTATCGAATTATCCAGCCTGATGGTTCAGTGCGCTACGTGGAGTCGAAAGCAGAAATCGCCTATGACCCCCAAGGGCAGCCCGTTAAGCTATTGGGAGCGGTTATAGATATTACAGAACGAAAACAAACTGAATTAGAAATTATTCGTAGTCGTGACCTGCTAGAAGCTATTTATAATGAATCCGCAGATGCACTTTTTTTGGTAGATGTCGAAACATTACTGATCGCTGACTGTAACGATCGAGCAGTAGAGCTATTTGCAGCCTCTAGTAAAGCTGAATTAATTAACATTGAAGGCAACACTCTGCAAAAACAACCGTTTACTTCCGATGATATTGTCACCTTTATGGAAGAAATTAACCAGCAAGGGTTTTGGAGTCGGGAAATTGAATATATTACTAAGCAGGGCAAACCCTTTTGGGGAAACATCGCAGCCAAACAAATTAGAGTTGCTGGTACTGTGATGCAATTGGTACGAATCACGGATATTACTGCCCGGAAGTATGGCGAAGAAGAACACCAACGGGCAGAAATAGCTCTTCGAGAAAGCGAGGAACGACTACAATTAGCCCTTGAGGCTTCTGGGGATGGTTTGTGGGACTGGAACATTTTCACTGGAGAGGTGTATTACAGCCCGCGCTATTTAGAAATGCTTGGATACAGCTTTGATGAACTCCCACAGGATTGTAGTACTTGGAAGCGATTAGTTCATCCAGAGGATTTACCTTGGGTTGAGAAAATTTTGGCAGCTCACCTCAAGGACAGTTCAGTACCCTACAAATTTGACTATCGACTTCAAACTAAGTCGGGTGAATACAAATGGATTGCTGACTACGGCAAAGTTGTTATGCGAGATGGACAGGGGAACCCTCTGCGAATGACTGGTACTCATCGGGATATCAGCGATGTCTACGATGAGCTTAACTTACGCAAACAAGCCGAAGCAGCTTTAGCCAAAAGTGAAGAACAACTAAGGCTGACGTTGGAATTTAACCACATCGGTATCTGGGACTGGAATATTCAAACAGGTGAAGTTATCTGGAACGACAACCATTATCGTTTGTTGGGTTTAGAGCCAGAAATATCACCAGCTAGTTATCAGCTATGGCGCAATTGTGTTCATCCAGAGGATGTTGAGCAAATTGAACAGGCTGTATCAAATGCACTGGCACAACATATCAATTTTCAAGGTGAATATCGAGTGATTTATCCTAATGGCAGGATTCACTGGCTCACAGGGAAAGGGCGTGGCGTTTACAACGAAGCAGGCGAACCTACACGGATGCTAGGAGTAATTATTAATACTAGTGATCGGAGGCAGGCAGAAGCAGCTCTGCAAGAAAGTGAAGCCAGGTTCCAGGCATTTATGAACAACAGCCCAGTGTTAGCTTGGATAACTGATACCGATGGACATGTACTTTATCTAAACCAGACATACCTGCGGACATTTAACTTACTACCCGAACAGGTGATTGGGCAATCAATTTTTGACCTCTATCCAGCGGAAATTGCTCGGCAACATTTCGATCACATTCAGACAGTCTCACAGACAAATCAGGTACTTGAGGTGCTTGAAGTTGCTCCCCGTCCAGATGGCACCCTTGGAGAGTTCTTGGTATACAAGTTTCCGATTTTGGGATTGTCTGCACAAAAACTAGTGGGTAGGGTGGCAATTGACATCACAGAACGTAAAATTCTGGAGCGAGAACTGGCTCACAAACAAAAGTTATTGGATACCTTCATCAACAGGGCACCTGTTGGTATATCCATTCTGGATTGGGAACTGCACTATTCATTCATTAATGAAGCATTAGCAGAAATTAATGGCATTCCCGCAGCGGCACATATTGGCAAGACACCGTGGGAAATTGTCCCTGATTTGGCCCGAAAGCAACAGCAAGTCTTTCGACATGTCTTGACAACGGGTGAGCCGATTCTGGATTTGGAAATCAGTGGAGAAACCCCAAAACTTCCAGGTGTAATCAGGACTTGGCTAGCTTCTTATTTTCCAATTCAGTCTGAAGCCGATGAACCCATTAGCATGGGCATTGTGGTAGTTGAAATTAGCGATCGCAAACGTACTGAACAGATGTTAGAGTTGCAAGCAGTCATCACCCGCAACATGGCAGAAGGAATTTGCCTAGTTCGTGCCACAGATGGCGTGTTTGTCTACGCCAATCCTAAATTCGAGCAAATGTTTGGCTATGAACCTGGTGAATTAATTGGTAAGCATGTGTCGATTGTCAACTACGGTGATGAAAATAATACACCCGAAGATGTTAATCAGGTTCTTAGAACTGCTATTTTGGAACACGGTGAAGCAACCTATGAAGTCCATAATCTTAAAAAAGATGGCACTCCATTCTGGTCTAGTGCTACCGCTTCCATTTTTGAACATCCTGAATATGGAAGCGTCATTGTGGCTATCCAACAAGATATTACTGAGCAAAAGCAAGCGGAGGAAAAAATCAAAGCCTCTCTGAAAGAAAAGGAGGTATTACTCAAAGAAATTCATCATCGTGTGAAAAATAATTTAGGAATTGTCAGTAGTCTGCTGCAAATGCAGTGCAGACGTACACAAGATTCTGTAGTGACAGCTATTTTACGCGATAGCCAAAACCGCATTGCCTCTATTGCTCTAGTTCATGAAAAACTATACCGCTCTCAAGACCTTGCTGATATTGATTTTGCTCAATATATTCCAGATTTAACAACTCATTTATTTGATTCTTATAACGTCAGTTCCAGTCAAATCAAACTGAAAATTCAAGTTGATGGTGCTAGCCTCGATATCGAAACCGCTATTCCTTGTGGCTTAATTATCAATGAACTAGTTTCCAATGCTTTGAAATACGCCTTTATTGGTAATCGTGGAGGCGAAATTCAGGTTAAATTTTTTCAAGAGTCAGACCGCACTTTGATACTAATTATTAGAGATAATGGCGTTGGCTTACCTGAAAACTTTGATAGCAATCAAGCTAAAACACTCGGCATAACTCTTGTGCAGGGTTTAGTCAAGCAGCTCCGAGGAAAGCTCGAAATCGACTCTCAGCAGGGAACGCAGTTCAAAATTATTTTTACAAACAGCCGGACGTAAACATGATTGGTATCCCATTAGACACACAGACAAAGGAGAAAATTAGAGTCCTTGTTGTTGAAGATGAATATATTCTTGCGATCAATTTACAAGAAAGTTTAGAGTCTTTGGGATATGTTGTTTTAGATATCGCTGATTCTGCCGAAGGAGCAATTGCAAAAGCAACTAAATTACGACCAAACTTGGTTCTGATGGATATCAGATTACGCGGTGAAATGGACGGCATCCAGGCCGCAGAGCAAATTTGGCATAATTTGCAAATTCCAGTTATCTACGTCACAGGTCACTCCGATCACAGTACTGTAGAACGGGCAACTCTGACATCCCCCTTTGGATATATTCTCAAACCAATCAAGGAACAAGAACTTTACGTTGCCATTCAAACAGCTCTTAATCGTTACGATCGCGAGCAATTTTTGAGTTCTGTGCTTCGAGAAATGGGTGATGGAGTAATTGTAGTCGATACTGAATTAGATGTTAAGTACATTAATCCTATAGCTGAAACCCTGACAGGGTGGCGATGGAATGAAGCTAAGGACAAGATGTTAACTGAAGTTATCCAACTCATTGACGAACAAACCCAGCTTTCGGTAGAAAATCCAATTCTTGCAGCCCTCGAACAAGAAACTATTATCCATCTAGCTAGTGGCGTTTTACTCGTTGCCAAAGACGGAACAGTTACACCTGTAGCTGACAGCGCTACTCCCCTGAGAAATAGCAGTGGTGTAATTACAGGAGCCGTATTGGTTTTTCGGGATGATACGCAACGACGACTAACTGAAGAACGCAATCTCGCTGCTGAACGTGCTAGACAACTAGAAATTCAAGTGGCAGAACTTCAACGGCTGAACCAGCTGAAAGAAGATTTTCTGGCAACTACTTCTCATGAAATGCGAACACCCTTGTCAAACATCAAAATGACAATCTCCGTGCTAGAAAGTATTTTGGAAGGGCTGGGTGTTTTACATTTAACAGCACTTTCTCCATCTGAATCTGTAGCCCGCTACTTAGCTATCCTGCGCGATCAGTGCGAACGAGAGCTAGATTTAGTAGACAATTTGTTGCACATGCGAATGATTGATGCAAATGTCTATCCATTAGAATTAACTTCAATTCAACTCCAAAACTGGCTGCCTCACGTTGCCGAATATTTTCAGGAACGTGCCCAAGCTAGGCAACAGTCTTTTCAAGTGAATGTTTCTCCAAATCTACCACCTTTAGTTTCAGACTTGGCTAGCCTGACCGAAATTGTCTCAGAGTTACTCAACAATGCTTGTAAATACACTCCGTCCGATGGACAGATTACGGTAGATGTTCAGGTAATTGACACCGCAAAAAGTCTCATCAATGAGGATACTGAATCTGGTGCATTACATAATCTTCAAGTTCCTTACTTTCAAATTACAATTAGCAATACTGGGGCGATCATCCCCAAACAAGAACAATCTCGAATCTTTGAGGCGTTTTATCGGATTCCTCAAAGCGATCGCTGGCAACAGAGTGGCACAGGATTAGGTTTAGCATTAGTTAAGAAGTTAGTTCAATATCTCCAAGGTACGATTAAAGTTACCAGTTATCAGGGCTGGACAAGGTTTACAGTTCAACTGCCATTGAGTTTGTAATTGCATTGGGCATTGGGCATTAGACATGGGGCATGGCGCATGGGGTATGGGGCGTAAAAGGAAGAAGTTCTTTAATTTTGAATTGATTTCTCGCCCACTCCTTAAAATAATGCAAACTAAGTCAAAATTTAAATAAATGCGATCGCATCTTACCGACAATGCAGATTAACCAAAGTCTCCATACAGCAATTCTTGTGACTGACTTAGAACGCTCCGAGCAATTTTATGGCAAAGTATTGGGATTATCTAAAATAGATCGTTCCCTAAATTACGCTGGTGCATGGTATCAAGTCGGCGACTACCAACTTCACCTGATAGTTGCAACTGTTGTCCCCACAGAAAACCCAAACGAAAAATGGGGGCGCAATCCCCACATTGCTTTCTCCGTTGCTGACTTAGACACCGCCAAGCAGGAATTGCTAAATCATAATTATTCCATTCAAGCCAGCGCTTCCGGTCGCCCTGCCCTGTTCACTCAAGATCCCGACGGGAATATTATCGAGTTGAGTCAGCTGTGAGGAGTGGGGAGCAGGGGAGGCAGGGGAGCAGGGGAGCAGGGGAGGCAGGGGAGCAGGGGAGGCAGGGGAGCAGGGGAGCAGGGGAGGCAGGGGAAGAAGAACTATTGATTGATTCTTTAACCATGCCCAATCCCCAATGACAAATGACTAATGACTAATGACTAATGACTAATGACTAATGAAAATCATTGCCTACTCTTATACCGATCCGCTATTAGAATCTTCTCCCGATCAAGCCGATTGGGGATGGGAGGTGGATCGGGTTTATGAAGATTTGGGCAAGCCAGACTCTTCTGGGCGATCGCAATTACAACAATTATTTACCGATTGCGAAACTGAATCAGCAGATTATCTCCTGATCCGTCGGTTGGAAGAATTGGGGGATACTGTAGAAGATATTAGCGATCGCTTAAATCAACTCGAAGTCATGGGAATAGCTGTAATCGCCACTGAACAGCCCTACACTTCCGAAAATTACCCTCTGGGTGCAGATTTGCTGAATCTGCTGCACGCAATCCAACGTCAGCAACGCAGTCGTCGCATCCGTCAAGGACACGCCCGTAATCGTCTTGAGGTTGCACCGCCACCCGGCAAAGTTCCCTACGGCTACCGCAGAGGTAAGGGAAAATATACCATTGATCGCAGTACTTCACCAGTAGTCAAAGATTTTTTTGAACATTTTTTACTCTATGGTTCCCTGCGGGGTTCAGTTCGTTATCTGGCGAAAAAATACGGCAAGAAAATCTCTGTAACCACAGGAAGACGCTGGCTCACTAATCCAGTCTATCGCGGCAATACAGCTTACCAAAATGGCGAAATTATCTCCAATACCCATATTGCGATCGTTTCTAAAGAAGAAGCTGCCCAAGTTGATCGACTTTTACGCCGTAACAGCCGTTTACCATCTCGAACTGCTAGCGCGCCTCGTTCTTTAGCTGGGTTGGTTGTCTGTGGTGAGTGTCAGTCACATCTGACAATTACCCGTGTCACCCAACGCAACCAAGATAAAGAGTATCTTTATTTACGTTCTACTAGCTGCCCCCAAATCCCCAAGTGTAAGGCTATTCCTTACCAAGAGGTGTTAGAACATACAATTGAAACAGTTTGCCATGATTTACCTCTGGCGGTAGCAGGGATGAATTTTCCCCAATTGGATGCAGTCAAGAATAGTTTAGGACAAGCGATCGCTCGTCAGCAAGAAATACTCGCTCAGTTACCCGCTTTAATCGAAACTGGAATTTTAGATGCCGAAACAGCAAAGTTAAGGGCTTACAAACTCCGCACAGAAATATCTGCACTCGAAGCAAAATTGGCGACTCTCCCCCCGGTTAACTTGCGTTCTGTTGCTCAAGCTGTCTCCATACCACAATTTTGGTTAGATTTGTCGGAAACAGAGCGACGATTTTACTTTCGAGAATTCATCAGGCAAATTGAGATTATTTTTCAGAATAAAGAATTAAAACTTCGAGTTATGTTTATTTTTTAAACTCAGACCTGGCGAATAGAATTGCCTGCGGCACACTGCGTGTAGCTTGCTTCTGTGCAGGAGTACGCAGCTACACTGGCATTGTCCGCCTCCAGGGACTAAAGTCAAGTTAAGGGTTTGAAACCCAGGATCGGTAGCTTTTGTTTGTATAGACGCGGTTTCTAACCGCCCGTTTCCCGTTAAGTTGACACCAATGAGCAATGCTGTGCCCTTACGACAGATGTGGTTCAAATACATGAAAACTGCTGTAAAAGGGCAATTAGAAACCGCATCTATACAGACAAACCCTTGATTTTCCCTTAGTCCACCTTCGCGTAGCATTCCCCAGGAAATGCAGACTTTATTTGTATAGCAGCGAATTATATAGGACTCATATCTGATTTTTGAACAAGATTTCAGATAAAACCCTTATAAAACAGGCTTTTCAGTCTCAGTATATTTTCAGAAATCAAATCGGAGTCCTATATATTGCCTTGGCTCTAAATTGACACACTGTTATAAAACACTATTTCTGAGACGGTTGATCCTTGGTATATGCAGCAGGTTTTGGCCCTGCATTCCGCACATTGATAACTTTATTGAGGATATCAAACCAAAAAGGCGCACCCATTGCAATAGCTAAACCACTGACTATCCAACCACAAATTAATCTAAAAACCTGCCAAATTCTGATTAATAAAACGTTTCCACTATTCGGCTCAAACTGTTGATTGATATTTTGCCATCCAATGGGTATAGAAGCATTTACTAATAAGTTTTCAATTTCCTTCCTGCCCTCTGAGTCTTTGATATAATCGATTCTTTGAGTTGCACTTTGAGCAATCGTAGAGCGGATAACCGAATCCTGTGAGAGTCTTTTAACAAGATGAAATGTATCAGTATTGGTTAATATGGCAATTGATATTCCAATTAAAATAGCAACTCCTTTGGCATTACGCTTATAAACACCACTGGCTCGATCCATAGAGCGATCAAACCATGTCTCGACTTCATTTTTAAACTGATTCATTTCTTCTGTCAGATCGCCAATTTTTATCCTACTACGTTGAGCGATCGCAGCAAGACTCTTGATTAAATTATCAGGTACATCATCAGACAATTCTTCATTAACAAATTTTTTAAAATCTTCGTCAATATCTCCATAAACTTTTTTAATTATTTTGTAACTTTCACTTTCTAGATTATTAATGCCTTCCTTAAGTTGTTTGTAAGATGCTAATATCATCTGCAAACTATTTTTAGATTCTTCATTAGGATTTTTCGCATAATTATTAATTAACTGGGGAATCTTTAAGGTATCTAACAAAGTAATTGCAAATGTTTCAGAAGGAAGATAGGAGGGGCCACTTTGTTTTTCTTCTAGTCCTTTTTTGTCAGTATTTTTAGCATTTTCCCGCAGCTGTTCTACTTTTCTCTTAGCCTGTTGATTCAAGGTATTAATTAAAGGATCGTTATAGAGAATCTCTACTAAATTTCTTGCCTTAGTAAAATCGGATTCTTCAGTTTCGCTACCACCTGCTAAAAGTAATTCAATTGAATTTTTTAAATGTTTAGCTCTCCATTGTAAAAATGTGGCAATCAATTCCTGTATTTCAGAAGCTAGTAAGCTCAAAATCAAGTAAATAAAAACTAAACCTAGAGTAATATCTATAACTACAGGTAAGTTCATGGATAGGCTCCCATAATTCTATAGCTGCTTATTTTTGTAATTTAAGTACTTTCAGCGAATTGTATAACACAGACGTTAAAATTAAATATTCGCTTAATTAAATTTAAAATACTGAAATATTTGCATTTGCTTACTTTGATAAGCATACTCAATTTTTTTTGAATATTAATAAATCTGTGTTTTAGTAACTATATAAATTTTCAATTAGTTACAACCAAAAAGATCCCCGACTTCCGCAAAAAATCGGGGATCTGAGCCTCTCGATGTTCGGATATAAAATAATATTACTATACATGCTTATATCTTCTTCTGAAGATTATTATCTCATCAGGACGTTATTGAAGCTTGTAACAATTATTGTTTGGTTTTCGGAAGTTAACCAACTTATAACTAAGTAGATAAAAATTAAACTCAGGGTAAAATTAAAAATAGAATACAAGTTTATCTACGGACTACTAAACAGGTTATAAATAATTTATTGTCTGTATTATTTTTATCATTTATCTGCCAAAATGTTCTCTAATATAACTAAGATAAATTTTTTAAAAAATAGGGCTAATTATAAAAAGTTGAGTTAATCTTGGAAACTAGCAATTGTTAAGAACATACGTTGTTACTGGGTGGCAACATTGGAGATTCGCTAGATGTCTCTATGTAATCAAACCAGCAAGTAAAATGATTACCAGAGAATATGCAAGAAGGAAGCTTTATTTGGAGTCATCTGGAAAAACAGCATCGCACGGTTGGCAAATGGATTGATTGGGTATGGCTAATAGTGTTGCTGTTGGCAGCAGTATTACTGTTTAGCATCAATCTAGGAGGATTGCCGCTGCGAGATTGGGATGAAGGTACTGTGGCTCAGGTTGCTCATGAAATTTGGCACGCACCAGCAGGTTCAATGCGCTGGCTTTACCCAACGCTAGGAGGCGAACCATATCATAACAAGCCGCCTTTGATGCATTTGTTAATTGCTTGGGCTTATTCTCTAGGAGGTGAAAATGAGTGGACAACCCGTCTACCTGGAGCAATTTTAACAGCGACATCTGTACCTTTACTGTATTGCATTGCTCGAGAGATATTTCGTCAGCGTTGGGCAGCGATTTATAGCGCTTTGATTTACCTAACAATGCTACCTGTGGTGCGTCATGGGCGGTTAGCAATGTTAGATGGAGCAATGGTAAGTTTTTTGATGGTGATGATGTTGTGCGTGTTGCGATCGCGCCGGGATTTACGTTATTGTCTTGGTGTTGGTGTTAGTTTCGGGTTGATTTGCCTGACTCAAGGATTGCTAGGCATATTACTAGGTGCGATCGCAATCATCTTTCTGTTTTGGGATACGCCACGACTGCTCACCTGTTACTATCTCTGGATCGCAATCTTAATTGGCATTCTACCTGTAGCTGGTTGGTATGGTGCCCAACTAATTCATTATGGTTACACTTTCGCCCAAGTTGGCCTTGCAAACCCATCAATAGGCCGAGTTGGCTCATTTGTCGAAGGAAATCCTGAACCACCTTGGTACTATGTGATTGAGCTTCTTAAGTATACATGGCCGTGGTTATTATTCTTACCACAAACTATCCGCTTAACCTGGGAAAATCGCAATCTGAGTTGGGCAAAACTAGTAATGGCGTGGAGTGGTGTTTATCTGCTGGTAATTTCCTTCATGATTACCAAAGTTCCCTGGTATCTATTCCCGATTTACCCTAGTTTAGCCTTAGCTTTTGGTATCCAGTTATCAGATACAGAAAACTCGCCTTTACTCTCATCCTATCCCCGTGCTTGGGTTGCTGGTTTGGCAATACTTGCTGTAGTCGCTTCTGCTGGTAGTATTTATTTTAGTTCGGGTACAACACCCACAACAGACTTACAACTGATTTTTGCTGCGGTAGCTGTAACTATGACTTTAGCAGCTATTTTGGCAGAACGAGGCGACGGGCAATTTCTGAAAATTTTGTTCTGGGGGAGTTATGTTTCACTACTACTGTTAATGAAATCTAACTACTGGGTTTGGGAATTATCTGAAGCTTATCCAGTGAAACCAGTCGCCGCTATGATTGTGCGAGCAAATCCAGCTACGAAAAAGATTTACACATCTTTTCCCTACCATCGTCCCTCGTTGGATTACTATAGCGATCGCACCATCATTCCCGCTTCTGTTGGTGAATTGGAATATTATTGGCATTACAACGGACAACCCTACTTTCTACTTCATACATCTGCTTTCAACAATCTTGAACTAGAGTCAATGAAGCTAATTGATCAAGCTGAAGGTTGGAAGCTAGTTACAAAAGATACTGATAGATTGTAGATGTTGGAGATTGGGGATTGGGGATTGGGGATTGGGGATTGAAAAGAGGCAGAGGGACAGGGTGCAGAAGGGAAAGAGTTTTCCCCTGCTCCCTCATCTCCCTCATCTCCCTCATCTCCCTCATCTCCCTCATCTCCCTCATCTCCCCCATCTCCCCAATCCCCTACCAGTCTCGCCCACCCCACAAGATTGGATAATTTATGTGTTGGATATCCTTTAAGTAGACGTAAGTAAAACCGTGTCCTATTTGGGGCGAACAAGACACGGTTTTATCGGAGTATTTAGTTATAATATTACAAAAATCAAAGTAGAATTTGATTTATACCAAATTAATCCATTTACTGAGATTTGCTTCCTGGTTCATTAACTTTCTCTGTTGTGGGAAGTATTTGGCGATCGTAACTTATCCTTTCTTGGGTAAGAGCGATCGCACCAAAGAAAATCGCACTTCCTACAGCCAGTGCCACCATCGGGCGCTTGAGCAGGACAAAATCTCTGATAATCCTCGCTAAAGGTCGGCTTTGCCGACGTAGCGCCGAAGAAATCATCATTTGTCTCCAAGTAAACGGATCGCGGACATAATGACCACTTTGGCAAACTACTAGTCGTTCCTGGCAATAGGGACAGCAAAACAAGCCCATGCGGGTTTTAATTGGTTTGGGCGTAGCATTTCTTTGGCAAATTGGGCAAGTAACATAATGATTATCAAAAGTGTGTATATTCATTTACCTCGTCCGCCTAGTCCATTTACTCGCTCTATAACAATAGCTATACTGACTTGGGATCAATGTATGGTCTGAAATCAGGCATAAAGCATACATACATTCTATTACTACCAAGGATGGCTCAATGGTCGCAACACGAGTATAGCTAGATTTAAGCAAGGATGACTCCTAGTTAATGTTTACAGCTGAGTCCACCCAACCGACAGAAACTTTCTTGTCTCTAGAAAGAATAGTGTTGGCGTTGCCCAAACTGAGCATCGCTGACCCTCAAATAATAATTGTCTCCCATTTAACCATTCTCACCACAAAAATTTTGCACAATGACATTTTTAGCTAAAGCTTTGTAAATCAAGCCAATCAAGTCTACTTGTCCGGTTGCTAAATAATGGCTCACAATGAGAAGTAACAGATAAAAATTTAAATTTTTTCTTACATTTACCCCGCCTCTCAATGACTCTCTTGCCTGCCACTCAACTGAGGAAGGTAACGGAACAACCTGCCTTTCCTACACCTTCCACTCCTTTAGCTCACCTAATTAATCGTTTTCAACCATCTCCAGAAACCGTCGTGCTATTTTTAGCCATGCTGATTGGCGGTGGCACTGGTATGGGTGTAGTCACCTTTCACTATTTAATCCAGCTGATTCACCAGCTGATGCTAGAAAATTTAATGGGTCAAATTGGTGTCTGGGGTTCTTGGACTTTAGCCTGCGTTCCCACCCTTGGCGGATTAATTGTTGGTTTGATGCGTTGGCGCACTCAAGACTTTGGCCCTGGACTTTCATCTCTGATTGCCGCCTCTCAGGGAACAGAGATTAGGCGACCACTACGACCAGTTACAAAAATGCTGGCTGCATCTGTTTCTTTGGGGAGTGGTGCTTCTTTGGGGCCAGAGGGACCGAGTGTCGAAATTGGGGCCAATTTTGGGATGTTGTTCTCTGTGATTCTCAAAGTATCTCAAGAACGACAGCGTTTGCTATTAGGTGCTGGTGCGGCGGCTGGACTTGCAGCAGGATTTAATGCTCCCATCGCTGGAGTATTTTTTGCCTTAGAGGTGGTGATGGGAGCTACATCTTTTGCTACTTCTGCGGTAAGTGTGGTGCTACTAGCGGCGGTGGTAGCAGCATTGATTGCCCAAATCGGTTTGGGGACACAACCTGCTTTTGATTTACCTGTTTACCAAGTTCGCAGCCCCTTAGAATTACCTCTGTACCTTGGCTTGGGTTTAGGGGCTAGTCTAGTTTCTCTGGCTTATACTCAATCAATTCGGGGAGCAAAAGCCTGCTTTGCTGGGAAGGTTCCAGGTTTTGCTTTTTTGGGACGAATTCCTGAGCCGATTCATCCAATTATTGGCGGTGTGATCATTGGCGCAGTTGCTTTGAAATTTCCGCAAATTCTGGGTGTCGGTTATGAAACTGTAGAAGCAATGCTTCAGGATGTAGAGTTTCCACTCTATCTGTTGGTGGTACTATTGGTGGTGAAGCTACTGATGACTGCAATTAGTACAGGTAGTGGTTTCGTCGGCGGTTTATTTGCACCAGCAATGTTTTTAGGTGCTTCTTTTGGATCGGCTTACGCCAAAATTTTGGCTGTAGCATTCCCGGCAATTTGCGATCAAATGGCGGCTCCCCCAGCTTACGCAATGGTGGGAATGGCAGCAGTATTAGCTGCTAGTGTTAGAGCGCCATTAACGGCTATTTTAATGCTATTTGAATTAACCCGCGACTATCGCATCGTTTTACCATTGATGGCAGCTGTGGGCTTGAGTGTTTGGCTAGTGGAAAGGATGAAACCAACTTTTAACTCTAACTCTAACTTACAACAAATTGGTCTTTCGGAATTGAAAGATGAACAAGCAGAAATCGTGCAGCAAATTTTGGTAGAAGATGCTATGTACCCCTGTCCAAAAAAGTTATCTGCAACTCTTGGGGTATTAGATGCAGCTGTGGAAATGACACGCGATCGCGTCCGCAGTGCTTTAGTAATTGATGAAGCAGAGCAATTAGTTGGTATACTCTCTCTGGAAGATATTAACCGTGCCCTCGATCTTTGGCAAACATACCCAAATTCGCTAACTGAAATTCCAGATAATTTATCCAGTCAAACCCTCATAGACATTTGTACTACTGAAATTCTCTATGCCTGGCAAGATGAATTATTATCTGAAGCTTTAGACCGAATGAGTCTTCGAGGTTTGCATCAATTACCAGTGATAGCACGAGACAAACCCGATCTCATTTTGGGTTTACTAGAAAAAGAGCAAATTGCATTAACCTGTAATTTAGCAGTTACGCGCAAGGCACTTCGCCACTATTTACCAGTCTTACCTACCACAGATATAGCTATTAGTCATTAGTCATTGGTCATTAGTCATTGGTCATTGGTCATTATTTTTCACAAAGGACAAATGGCACTTGACTAATGACTGTTTATAGTCATTGTTTTTCACAATTGGACTTTGGACAAAGGACAAATGACAACGGAGTATTGACTAATGACAATTTATTAAGCTGTGGCTTCTATGGCTTCATCATCTTCCCGATCTTCTGGATCTACCTGTCTCAGACGAATGTGCTTTTTGCCTAAAGTGATCAGAAATTCATCTCCTGGTTTAAGATTCATCTGTTTTGTATAAGCTGAACCTATAAGTAAGTTACCATTCGATTGCACACTAATTCTATAGCTAGCACTACGTCCACCACGCCCATTAGCGCTGGGTGTACTGTCCAACTGAATGCCTTCAGCATCAATTAGGGCATTTAAGAACTTCATCATATTGACGCGCTCTATACCGTTTTTGGTAATGGTATAGTAGCCGCACTTCTTGGCTTTATCTTCCTTGCTCTCGTTTTCTAGCTCTTTGACTTTTTTGAGCAGTTCTTCACCGAGTAGGGGTTCAATTTTTTTCAGTTTAGGCATCAACTTAGGTCGAAAATGAATGTTTGAAGTGTTTGAATCGATTTTATTTTAGCTGAGGTTGAGCTAATAGGAACATAATCCTTTAGTTTTTTATCTCAACCTAGCCAAGTATATTACACTCAGATGCACAATTGTTATGCTATTACCAAATATTGCCAAGACAATCTATTTTAGAGAATGCTGCCAATGCTGATAACTATATATATAGTTTGTGAATTACTGCTAGACTATATAAGTTTTAAGTTTTCTAAACTAACGCTCAAAAGGTTGTCTAGTTGCTGAGGATGATAACTGAGTCACAGAATGATAAGCAAAACTGATCCTTAGTCATTAATCATTGGTCATTTGTAACTTTTACTGAGCGTTGCCGTTGACGCAGCCTCTCATAGAGAAGTATTAGTCATTGCTCAATGATTATTGGTTATTTACAAAGGATAAACAACAAAGCTTACCAAAATGAAACTAACTACCAGAGGACACTATAGTGTGAAGGCGTTGCTAGATTTAAGTTTACAGCCAAGATATGGCCCTGCATCTGTGAGAGCGATCGCCAAACGCCAAGATATCCCAGCTCCTTATCTTGAAAAACTACTAATAGAAATGCGTCGTGCATCTTTAGTCAAATCAATTCGTGGTAGCATTGGCGGATACCAATTGGCAAGAGAGCCTGCACAAATATCTATAGGACAAATTTTAGAAGCAGTTGGTGAGACTAGCCATTTACCCCATCACACCCCAGCACCGACACAAACTGAAGATTGGGTAACATTTAGCCTTTGGCAGAGACTCAACCAAAAGCTCAAAGAAGCTTTGTACAGTATTACTCTGGCAGACCTTTATTACGATGCTCGTAGTTGGCAAGCTTCCCTTGGAGAAGAGGCTAGTTTTGTGGTTTAGTCAAGAGTCAGTAGCCAAATATTGACTACGAATTTTAGATTTTAGATTTTAGATTTTTTGGTTGATACCCTGCCCGTTAATCCGTTTCGCAACGCTTTCGTAGGCCGAACAAATCAAAAATCCTCAATTTCAAATCCGATGCTCAATGACTTGCTCTAAGCGTTGGCGCAGCCTCTCGTTCGCGTTAGCGTCTCCGTTCGCGCAGCGTCTCCGACAGGAGAAGGAGAAGAGAAGCGATGCCGTTCGCGTTAGCGTCTCTGAAAGAGAAGGCTTTACGCTGTACTATCAGAGCCAAGTACCCAGACTTCGTAACGCTACGTTAACGTGGTCGGGGTCAATCCAAAATCCAAAATCCAAAATCCAAAATTGGTTGATCCAAGACTTGTGACTTATGACTAATAATATCTATATCTTAATAATTGCTGCATTTTTAGATTACTTAGTTGGGGATCCTTGGGATTGGCCTCATCCAGTGCAAGTTATGGGGTGGGTAATCTCTCGCCTGAGCAAATTTTCTCTCCAATTGTGTCAAAATTCTCTAACACAACGCCTAGCTGGAATTGTACTAGGCATTATCTTGATAATTGGTAGTGGGCTTGTTGGCTTTTTGATGATTAAAATTGCCCGATTGGTTCATCCACTGTTGGGAATTGCAGTAAATAGCATTCTTTTGGCTAGTTGTTTTGCTGGCAAAAGTTTGCAAGTAGCAGCGGAGGCTGTTTTACAACCTTTAACAACAGGAGATTTGGAGAAGGCTCGGAAGATTTTAAGTAATTATGTTGGTAGAGATACGCAAAACCTTTCACAAGCAGAAATTTCGCGAGCTGTTTTAGAAACGGTTGCAGAAAATGCCACTGATGGGGTCATGGCTCCACTTTTTTATGCAATTGTTGGTGTCTTTATACCAGTTGTCGGGCCAACTCCCTTGGCTTTAGCATACAAAGCTAGCAGTACCCTTGATTCAATGGTAGGCTACCGAGAAGCACCCTATACTTATTTGGGATGGTTCTGTGCGCGGTTAGAAGATTGTTTAACTTGGCTACCTTGTCGGTTAACAGTTGTGACTCTGGCACTGTTATCGGGTAAACCGATGTACCTTTGGCGAATTTGTCGTCGGGATGCAGTTAACGATCCTAGTCCCAATTCTGGCTGGAGTGAATGCGCCTATGCTGCTTTTTTGGGTGTGCAGATGGGGGGTACAAATTGGTATCGTGGGGTAGCTAAGTACAAACCATTGCTAGGAGATGCTATTTATCCCATTACTACAACTTCTATTCAGAATGCTTTACAGCTAACTCGATATTGTTTTTTGCTATGGTTGGGGATAGCGATCGCTATATTCTTAATGCTCCCAAATCGGTAATGATAAATATAAAGTTAGGAGTTAGGAGTTAGGAGTTAAGAATAAAAACTCCTAACTCTTAACTTATCACTCCTAACTGATGACTCGCTATGTCTGCCAAAGTAGTTGAAATTCTCTCATCTGAAGAAATCCGTCGTACCTTGACTCGCCTTGCTTCTCAAATTATCGAAAGGACGCGTGATTTGTCTCAATTAGTGCTTATTGGTATTTATACCAGAGGTGTGTTACTAGCTGAATTGCTGGCACGTCAGATTGAGACACTGGAAGGTGTAGCCGTGTCAGTCGGCGCTTTGGATATTACATTTTATCGAGATGACCTCGACAAAATTGGATTGCGGACTCCAACGAAAAGCGAAATTCCCTTTGACCTTACAGGCAAAACAGTTGTACTCGTGGATGATGTGATTTTCAAAGGACGGACGATTCGCGCTGCTTTGAACGCAGTTAACGATTACGGTAGACCAGAGGTGATTCGTTTAGCTGTATTAGTAGATAGGGGTCATCGAGAATTACCAATTCACCCAGATTTTATTGGCAAGAAGTTGCCTACTGCTAAAGAAGAAATTGTCAAAGTTTATTTACAAAATTTCGATGGACGAGATGCAGTGGAGTTGATTAGTCATTAGGCATTAGGAGTTGGGAGGCGGAACTATACCCGCATTTCTCACAAGTTTGAAATGCAGAGGGGCAGAGGGGCAGAGGGGCAGAGGGGATTGAACTTGGCACATTGAACTCTCCTCTGCTCCCCTGCTCCCCTGCACAAGCATAGGCTTTGAGCATTGGTGAGAAATCCGGGTATAGCCCTTCTGGTTTGGGTTTCGAGTTCTCTGCTCAAAAACTTAACGGCGATCGCTACACTGTGAATCAAACCCGACGACTATGAAGATTGGTACAACCGGGGTATTGTACCCCACATTCCGCACTTCATTTTGTAACACAAAGCTTAGTAATAATAAATACATGTTTTTAATGTATAAATACATAAATCATTGGGTGATTAATAT
>NZ_JBALDZ010000058.1:0-19485 GCF_036917155.1 Nostoc sp.
AGTGAGATTTAATTTCCTCAAAGCCTTATGTAGTTTGAGTCTTGGTGTATTTCATCCTGATTCAGGCTCATCAATATTTAGATGCGTTTGCCCTGGTAATGCTAGCGTTATGAGCTGGCGGATTTACTTTGAATATATGTTGTGGTTCGGGATAGTTGTACCTTTGTATGTTGGTAAATGGCATTTGAATCTGACGTTTATCAACAGTTTCATGAAGGTCTATCGCGACACTGTAACCGGACTGTTCGTTGATGTGTACAAACAGTTCAATCAATTAGTGGATCGGGGAGCCAACATTGGATTTATGGACTGCTATCGGGCGGATCAGTTGTTTGGTGATTATAACACGCTTATGCACTTCGATCATTTCTTGGAGAATGCCAAGTTTGAGCCTTGGCGGTGCAATGTCTTTGCTAGTCTGAAATACACCCACTTCTACTTTGCCATCTGGTACATGAATTTACAGTGGAAGGGCTTTGGACTCCCTGGCTTGCTGGCTCCACGACACCTCTACCACTTCTTCCGATTGTTGATATTGGCAGGCTACATTTCTATAAGCGAGTTGGTCTATAAATACAAGATCAAGGGCGTGCCAACCAATAGCCAAGTGGCTAAGATGCGCCAAGACTTTACAACTTACCGCTACCAGTCTGAGCTACAGCCTTGGGACAAGGACGGAGTTAATTTGCAGAACCAGAAGTCCACTCACCAACAGTTAAATGACCAAGAGGTATCAAGAGTTCAAAAACTATCAGTATCGGGCTAACCTTCAGTCTTAGGTTGAGGGGATAAGGTTTTAGGACTTATGATTCTTGCGGTGAACTAACTGTATTATTTTAGTGCGACTTTGAAATTTTTCGCAGATGTCTAAATAAAACGGGAGAAGCATAAGTTATGTTTGCTAAAGCAAACACGCCTGCTGTTGCGGTTGTTGGCATGGGTTGCTACTATCCTGGGGCCAATAACTTAAAACAACTTTGGGAAAATATACTTGCCAGAAGACGCGAGTTTCGACAATTTCCAGACATCAGATTGCCAGTATCTGAATATTACGATCCAGACCGAAAAGCATCAGATAAGACCTATGGAAGTCGTGCTGCTGTTCTAGATGGCTTTGAGTTTGACTGGGCGAATCAGAGGATTCCCAAAACGGCTTTTGAATCGTCTGACATGGTTCACTGGTTAGCTCTAGAAGTCGCCTTACAAGCTCTAGAGAATGCCGGATATAGCCGTGGGAATGTTCCTACGGAACGCACAGGAGTTATATTAGGAAATACCTTAACTGGAGAACAAAGTCGTTCTCAATATATGCGATTGCGTTGGCCGTTTGTCCGTAAGGCTCTCCAGGCAGCTGCAAATGCAAAAGGTATGCCTGCACAGAACACAGAAGTGCTTGTAGAAACAATGGAAAAGTACTACAAGTCTGTGTTTGCGCCAATTACAGAGGATACCCTGGCAGGCAATCTGGCGAATACAATTGCTGGCAGAATCTGCAATTACTTTAATTTTGACGGTGGCGGCTATGTGGTAGACGGTGCCTGTTCTTCTTCTCTAATTTCTATAGCTACTGCTTGCACTCAACTAGCAACCCAAGAACTAGATATTGCTTTAGCCGGAGGGGTAGACATTAGTCTAGATACCTTTGAATTGATTGGCTTTGCTAAGGCAGGCGCGCTCACAGAAGGCGATATGAATGTCTACGATCACAAAGCTAGTGGCTTCATTCCCGGAGAAGGATGTGGCTTTGTGGTTCTCAAGCGTTTAGAGGATGCTAGAACGGCTGGAGACTACGTATATGCAGTTATCCAAGGTTGGGGCATCTCATCCGATGGTAAAGGCGGAATTACAGCTCCCTCTAAAACTGGTCAAGCAAAAGCCCTGCGTCGTGCTTACGATAAAGCCTATTACAACAGTCACGACTTAGACTTTATTGAGGGACATGGTACGGGAACACCAGTAGGCGATCGCACTGAATTAGAAGGAATTGCTTTAGCGATCGCACAGGATGGAGAAATTATACCTCGTTCTGTAGGGGTGACTTCTTTTAAATCTCTAGTAGGACATACAAAAGCCGCTGCCGGCATCGGTGGCTTTATTAAAGCTGTCATGGCTGTGAACCAAAGAGTTATTCCCCCCACGGCTGGTTGCAAAGAACTGAATCCAATATTTGAAACTACCGCTAAGTCTGTTTACCCAGTACTCTCTGGAGAGGTACGTCAGCCAACAGATGTCCTCCGAGCGGGAGTGTCCGCGATGGGATTTGGTGGGATTAATTCTCACATCACTTTGGAATCTGGGGATCAACCTGCACCCCAACTGAAACCATCGCTTCCAGAGCAAGCACTGTTAGTTTCCAATCAAGATACAGAGTTGTTTGTGATCAGTGCCAAATCCATTACAGATTTAATCGAACGCACCCAAATTGTCAGGGTAATGGCACAAGGGGTAAGTATTGCAGAGATGGTTGACTTGGCGGTGCAGTTAACACAGGAGATAGACTCTTCACAGCGAATTCGCGCGGCATTGATTGCTGACACTCCTAAGGCTTTACTGGAGCGTTTACAACAGTTAGAGCAAATGCTGAATGATATGCCTCCCGCTGTTGGAGACGTGAGCATTTCTCCAGAAAGAGATATCTGGATTGGCAACAATCTCCAAAACTGTAGAGTGGCTTTTCTGTTTCCTGGGCAAGGTTCACAAAAATTGAACATGGCTCGAACCCTAGTAGAACGGCATTCCTGGGCTAAGAAATTTCTGGAGCAAGCCGATAGTTGGTTAGAAGAGATTGGATGTGAACCCATCAGTAAATATATCTATCGTTCTCTAGAACGGGCTGCTGATGCCGAGCAAATACAAGCATGGTCTGAATATTTAACCAAAGTAGACATAGCTTCAGCAGCCATCTGCTTTGTTTCTCTGTTGTGGCAAAAGTACCTCGAATATCTGGGGATTAAGCCTGTTGCTGTGGGTGGTCACAGCTTGGGTGAATTGACAGCATTTTGTGCCGCCGGTGCCTATGATGAGAAAACCCTCATCTGTCTAGCTGCCATGCGGGGGAAAGCCATGTCTGCTTCTGGGGATCATGTTGGTGCAATGGCTAGTCTAGGTTGCGATCGCCAAACTGCCGAGCAACTTTTAACTGGAGTCTCTGGTTATGTCGTGATTGCCAATATCAACAGTCCTATACAAACTGTGATCTCTGGCGAGAGTGAAAGTGTGGCAGAGGTAGTGCAAAAAGCTCAGTCGCAAAATATCCAGAGCCGTCAACTACCAGTTGCTAACGCTTTCCATTCGCAAATGATGTCCTCAGCCGCAGGATTTTTGCAGGAACAAGCTCAGATACCACAAAGACTCACCGCAACTTCCATACCCTTATTTCTCAGTGGCAATGGAAACCGGGCCTCAGAAGGATTAGAATTGCGACAGCATTTTGCTCATCAGATGCTCTCGCAAGTGAACTTTATCTCCTTGGTGAAAACAATGGAGAGCGAATGCGATCTGATGGTAGAAGTAGGACCAGGAAAAGTGCTGGCTGGTTTGGTAGAAGCCACTACCACCTCCCCAAATCTTGTCTGTCTTCCCCTAGAATCAAAACCAGGACGCGATCGCGACTTAAACACCGTTTTAGGCAGTTTCTTTGTCCGTGGCGGTGAAATTAACTGGCAAGTTGTTTATGGCAATCGCTTAATCCGTCCTTTTGTCAGAGCATCACAACGTATCTTTATTGAGAACCAGTGCGAACGACCTTTTCAAGTGTCCGATGCAGAATTATCTGCGATCGCTCTGGTGGAGAATGGCTTGGTGGACAACGGAACTCAGACTGACTCATTACATCGATTTGCCGACTCAGAAGCAGACCTAGTGGAAGCTTTAACCGAGTACTTCTCAGAACGTGGTCTTTTCTTGGCTGAGTTAATTCGGGCTGATATAGAAAGCCTACCTTTGCTATCAACTATCACTCAAGATCATTAAATAATTTTATGGATTCATCCAACAACGAGGAACTGATCAAGTTACTATCTAACTACTTTTCTCACAGAGGTAACTTTTTAGCTCAAGTCATTCGAGCCGACTTGCAAAGCTCACCATTTTTAGCTAGCAAGCCGAAACAGACTCAAAAGCATACATCCAACGGGACACAAAAGCCTGAAGTTAAGGTTTCCGTAACTCTTCCAGCGACTCATTTAGTTGATCGTGGGAACCAACCGACTCATCCGGTTGATAACGGAAATCAACAGCAGACGACTTCCATACAAGACAATGCGGTTGATAACGGAAATCAACCACAGACAACTTCCATACAAGACATTCTCGTTAATTTAGTTGTCGAGCACACTGGATATCCGCGAGATAGCATTAACCTACAAGCAAGATTACTGGACGATTTAAATCTGGACTCAATTAAATCCGCAGAATTAGTTGCTCAAGCAGCTAAACAAGTAGGAGTTCAAGGACAGGTAGATCCATCACATTTTGCCAATGCTAGCCTGACCGAAATTGTAGAGGCTTTAAAAGAGCTATCTAAACCGCAACAGTCACAACCCCAAAACTCTACAGAACTTGCGCCTACTGTCATTGAAGAATTAACCTCCTGGACGCGTAACTTTGTAGTTAAATACGTTGCAGAAGAAGCCGCCACTATCTCCCGTCAGGAGGAAAATTGGCAAAATACTCACTTGTTTGCAGTCGATGACTGGAAAACTGCCAAAGTCTTAATAGTTGCGGAATCAGAAGCAGCAGATTTCGTCCCAGTAGTTACTCAAAAACTTCAGCAGATAGGTGCTCAAGTAGAGGTGATTAACTTTGAAGAAATCCTGGCAAACTCCCTAATTCAAAAAGTGGACTTTACTCACTTCATCGCCGTACTACCCCGCCATGTTAAAGATGAGGCATCCCTAAAAACACGGCTGAAACGAGCTATGGAGCGCCTTCACGCTGTAGCGACTCCACCGCCATCATCTCAGGCACAACGGGAGTATACCAGTGTCAGCTATATCCAGTTTGGCGGCGGTTATTTTGGCAAGCTGCATCAAATCGGCGATATTGAACAAGGCTGTACTATTGGCTTTGTCTCCACACTCCATCTTGAGCGTTCCGACCTCAAAGTCAGAATCATTGATTTGCCTGCTGATGTAGAACCAAGTGCTGTTGTAGAACGTGCAATTGAAGAGATTGCTAGACCAGATGCCTTCTTGGCAGTAGGCTACGATTCGCAACTAACTCGCCGCATTCCTCGCCCGATAATTCAAGACAGATCGCTATATAAAAACCGTCCTCTCACTTGGTCAGGCGATGATGTATTTTTAGTTACAGGAGGAGCCAAGGGGATCACATCTGAGTGTGCATTAGCTTTAGCCAGAGTAACAGGTGTAAAAATGGCTTTAGTGGGTAGTTCATCTCATCCCCAAGATAATCCAATGGGTAAGAGCAGTCCCGAAATTGCGAGTATTTTGAGAAGATTCCGCGATGAAGAGTTAACTTGTCAATATTACCAGTGTAATGTTGCTGATGCTCAAGCAGTAGTAGAATTAGTGGGGCGGGTTGAGAAAGATTTAGGTAATATTACAGGAATTATTCACGGAGCGGCAGTTAATAAAGCACGACGGATAGAAAATTGTGCTTTGGCAGAAGCTGAAGCAGAAATCGCACCAAAAGTATTAGGCGCAATCAATCTCTGTCAGGCACTCCAAGACAAACCACCCAAGATGTTTGCAGGTATTTCATCTATTGGTGCAGTGGTTGGTTTACCTGGTAATTCTTGGTACAGTTTTTCCAACGAAGTGCTTGATTTAATCCTGCGTCGCTTCGGTCAGGAACACCCAGAAACTTCAGTTATTTCCACTGCCTACAGCGTTTGGGCGGAAGTAGGTATGGGAGCACGTATGGGAACTGTTCACAACCTCCGGCGGATGGGGATCAAAGCAATTCCTAAAAATGAGGGTGTGAATCGTTTTGTCCAACTGATGCAAAAAGATCCTGGTGATGCTCAAGTTGTGATTGCTTCCAGTCTGGGCGGTGTGCAGACATTAGGACGTGGTTTTGATACCTGGCGAATTAAACGGGTGCCTCCGCCAGATACATCTAAATTTATCGAGCAGCTACAAATTATCGATCCCGGTATTGAAATCACTGCTCGTACTCACCTCACTTTAGAAAAAGATTCCTACGTCAAAGACCACGTGTACAAAGGTTCTTACCTATTCCCCACGGTATTTGGTCTAGAAGCAATGGCACAAACTGTTGCCTATACTGTAGGTCAAGACAAGTTCAATACCGTGCGGATCGAGGATATTCGTCTAGAACGACCAATTGTCGTAGATCCTCAAAACGGTGTAGAAATTGAACTGCGTGCAGAAGTGCTGGAACGGGAATCTAAAAATGCTCCCATCAAAGTTTTGGCAGAAATTAGAACTGAGCAGACTGGGTTTGCTACTGCTCATTTTGCTGCTACCTTTGTCTTAGGACAACAGATAGAAGTTCACATTCAGAATGTAGAACTGCCTAAACAACCTCTCGCTCTCCAACCTAAGGAAGACCTCTACAGCTGGTTATTATTCCAAGGGCCTCGTTTCCAACGGCTGCAACAGATTTACACCCTTAACTCCACAACAATGGTTTTTCGCACTCAAAGAGATGCGAGAAAGGAAGTGCAAAAGTCTGTGGATCGAGCCGATGGGCCTTTCCTGTTAGGAGATCCTTATTACCGGGATTCACTACTACAGTCAGTGCAGCCGATGGTTCCTCAAGATTTAGGTTTACCCATCGGCATCAAGAGCATTCAGATTTATCAAATTCATAGCCACGGTACAGAGTCTTGTATTGGTGTTGCTCAAGGAGAAGGTAGAAATGGCAAGCAGTACGATACCTCAGTCTTCAGTGTTGATGAAGACGGACGGGTAATTGAAAAGCTGGAAGGTTATCAGTTACGCATAATTGACCATCGTCCCGATAATCCCACTGCGGAAGAATTGGCAAATCTGAGCGATCGCACTGAACAACTTTTACATCAAGAATTGGTTGAGCGAGCCGCAGCTTTGGATGTTACAGTACCGCAAATATCCTTGGCGGAAATGCCTGGGATGCACAATCTATCGGCAGAAAAACGTCACCATCGGCAATTACCAATTTTTTCTAAGACTGTAGGTAAATATTTGAACTTGTTGGTTTTGCTGCTGATATTCACAGTGACAGTAAAGGAGTTTTTGGTCAGATTTTTGGACAATCTTTGAACACTTTTGAATAATTACAAACGAACGGTAAACAGCAATGACAACTGTTGTACAATCAACTAGAACTCGCACAGAAACAAAGTATCGTACTCAAACAACACCACTGTTTAGTTCAGAAAGTCTACAAAAAGTACACATCAAATGGCTCGATTCTGGAAAGCCGATACTTGAAGGATTAGAGAGCCAACAAGTAGAAGTATCCCTTTCTCATGATGATAGGTTTTGTCTATGTGTTGTCGGTCGCGGGCCCCAAGGCTGTGACATTGTTCCTGTCAGCCATCGCTCCCAAGCAGATTGGATTTCTTTGTTAAGTAGCGATCGCCAATCCCTATTAAATCAACTACTAGCAACTGGGTATGAGTCTTTAGATATTGCAGGTACACGCTTGTGGTCAGCAATAGAAGCTCTGCGTAAAGCTTTTGATGCTAAAGATATTAGTCTGAGCATTGACTCTCAACAAGAAGATACAGTCTTGTTCCAAGGAGAGGTAGCTGGTAAAGAGCTATATGTGATGACTTTTCCAGTCAACTTTACAAAGGGTTCGCAAAGAATGGTTGCACTGATCGTCAATAAAAATTAGAGAGTTAGGTAGGCATTACACATCTAACTAGGAAATATCAAAGACAACAAAAATCAGGCATTTCAAGGAGATAAAGACAGAATATGATTCCCAATTTCGGATATTTACGCCGCTCAATATTTGGGATCTCAACAGAAGTAATGGATAGCTGTTGGCAAAAGTTAAACGTTCCTGATAGCCCTACTCGTCAGCAATTAAGGGAATCAAGTAATGCTTTTATCAATGGCTACAACATCGCCCTCGAAACTGGTTTGTCAGAGAATTTAAGTACCAAATTAAAAGCCTTTGATAGCGATTTGCTGGGGTTTGCTTATACCGGTGCCGCTATGGGCTTGACGATACTAGACTATATTCCTCCTGGAAACCAGCATAGACTCCAACAATTTGTGCATGAACATCCTGAGTATATAAGTTCGGCTCATATTGGTGCAGGTTTTGCGATCGCAGTTTTAAAGCGGGATGTACAAAAGTCTTTATCTCAAATGATTCCCTTGCAAAGGTGGTGGACAATTGATGGCTTTGGTTTCCATGCCGGTATCCTTAACTGGAAAAATTCTGTACATAAGCAAATTGTTCCCCAACGCCTTGCAGGCTATGCCATTCGGGCATTTGATCAAGGGTTAGGGCGGGGTATTTGGTTTGTATACGGTGGGGATGTCCCAAGAATTGCCCAGCAAATGCAATCCTTTCCTCAGAACCGTCATGGGGATCTTTGGAGCGGAATCGCCTTAGCTTGCACCCATACTTGCGGAGTTAATCAAGAGACTTTGCAATATCTAAAGATAGCAGCAGGTGCTAAAGCCTCTTATTTAGCCTTGGGTGCGGCATTAGCAGCACATCCTCGTTACCTGACTAACAACATTGTTGAGCAGACTAACCTTGCTTGTTCAGTTCTGTGTGGGATGTCAGCATCAGATGCAGCCCAACTGACATTAAAAATTATCCAAGGGCTAACTATTGATGAACAAGAAGCAGTTTTCGTAGAACAACCAATCTATGAAACCTACCGAGAAGGCGTTCGTAGACAATTTCTCAAAAATACAGTTACCGTCTAACTGTCAACTCAATTGCCAGCATTTTTTGGATAAATTGACCACGCTTTCATCAACTAAAACAGGAGTAAATTATGATTTTTACCAGTGGATTTTTGCGCCGATTCTTATTTGGTCTTCCTATAGAAGGAATGGATCAATTTTGGAAAGAGTTTCCCGGATCTGAAACAGAAGCGAGAAAGCTATTGAGATTGTCTAGTAACGCTTTTATTAACGGTTATAATACAGCCCTGGAAGTTGGTTTATCACATATTATCCTCAGCGAACTCCAAGCTTTTGATATTAATCTGCGTGGCTTTGCTTACGAGGGAGTCGGGATGGGCTTGATTATGATCGATTACACCAGTTTTGGTAAGGAAAGCAAATTCCAAAAATTTGTAGACGCAAATCCTAACCACACAAGTTTGGCTCACATCGGCGCTGGTTTTGCTATTTCCGTACTCAACAGAGATATCGAAAAATCTTTAGCACCTATGGACCCCATGCAAAGGTGGTGGGCTATGGATGGCTATGGTTTTTATAATGGCATCTTTAAGTGGAAACAATCTGTACGAAAACAAATTGTTCCCAAGAAAGTTAATGGCTATGCCCTGCGAGCGTTTGATCGTGGATTGGGCAGAAGTATTTGGTTTCTCTTCAGTGCCGATATAAACACAATTGTTAAGGAATTGCAGAAGTTTCCAGAATCCCGTAGGAGAGATATTTGGAGTGGTATTGGTGTAGCTAGTACTTACGCTGGTGGGGTTAGTGAAGAAACCTTACGGAATTTAAAGACAGCAGCTGGTTCTTATGCGTCTTACGTATCTCTAGGCTCTACCCAGGCTGCACACGCTCGTTATTTTGCTAACAACATTGTTGAACACAACGATTTAGCTTGCTCAATCCACTGCGGTATGTCTGCTGAAAGTGCTGCAAAACTTACTATTGAAGTGATGGAAGGGCTAAATATTCATGCTAATGAAAAGGTGTTTGTAGAACAACCAATCTACGAAATCTATCGAGAAAGCATTCGCAGCCAACTGATGCAAATACCAGTTGCTGCCTAGTTAATTTACTAATACCTACCTCAATTTTTCACTCGAAGTGCAAGGTAAAAGTAATAACTACATGCTGTCTCATGTGCAAGTAAAAATTTTGATTCTTTTGCTGCCATCAGACAGCATTCATCAAATTAATTCAACCAAAAAAGGATTCTAGGTAAATGAAATCTACTCAAGAACTAGTTTATGATGTCGTGATTATGGGAGCTGGTTTTGCAGGTAACTGTCAAGCTAGACACCTGTTATTAAAGATTCCCAATATCAAGATAGCGATTATCGATCCTCGTTCTCCAGAAAGAACTACAAAAGATTTAAAAGTGGGTGAATCCACTGTAGAAATTGCTGCAACTTTCTTAACTAAAGAATTGGGTCTTTATGAGTATCTCATTGAAAACCAAGCACCTAAACATGGACTTAGTTTCCACTGGCCGAAAGATCCCAATCAAACAAATAGCACAGATGATTACTATAATATTTGGACAAATGGTCTTCCTCCCACCGAAAGTTTTCAACTCAATCGGGCAAAAATGGAGCAAGATTTACTCCAAATGAATCGCAATATGGGCGCAACTTTCTACAACGGTAGAGTTGTGGATTTAGATCTAACTCCCAAAAACGAACTTCACACCATTGAAGTAAAACTTGAAGATGGTAAAATTAACCTCAAAGCAAAGCATGTAGTTGATGCTGCTGGTCGCCGATTTCTCATTGGTAAAAAGACAGATAATATAATTTTAGACCCGGAGGAATTATATGGAATTAATACTGGATCATCATGGCTTCATGTCAAGGGAATAGATCGGAGCATAATTGATAATGGCTATCATCCCGATACTTCAATCGCCAGTCATTATTACACCACAAATCACTGGTTTGGTCACGGACATTGGATTTGGATGATTCCTATTGGTAAATCTGGCAAGGAGTTATCAATTGGGATTGTCTATCATCAAAATGTGATTGCTACTAAAGACATCAACACTTCCGAGAAATTCAAAGCTTTCTTAAAAGCCAATCATACTCTTCTTTATGATCTCATTGAAAGTGGTGAATGTATTGACTTTAATAACCTACCGAGGTTAGCACATAAAAGTCGCAAAATGATTTCTGAAGATAACTGGTATGTGTTAGGTGATGCGGCTCACATGTTTGACCCTTTTTATTCTCCTGGGTTAAGCCTCACAGCTCTTGATATTGAAAGCGTGACTGAGTGCGTTCGGGCTAAACTTGCTCAAGAAGCTGATGCCGAGGAAAAGCAAGCTTTCTACAATCGCTTTTTAGTTACCAACGCTAACTCATATAACTACATTTATCAAGGGCATGAAAATCATTTGGGTAATGCTTGTGCAATGAGTTGGCGTACTTACCTAGAGGATATGTTATGGTTTGGTGTCTTGCTGCCAATGTATATCGGTAAGTGGTTTCTCGATTTTGAATTTATTGGTCAATACGAGAGCATAGCTAATTTTCTTTTCTTCAAAAAGAATAGTCTGTTTGCTGATTTTTATAACATTCTAGATCAAGTAGTTGAGCGCAAACTCAATATTGGTCTAATGGACTTTACTCGCAACGATCAATTATTTATGAAGTACGGTCCTTTACAATTTTTTGACGATTATCTGAAACAGACAAAGTTTGAGCCTTTACGCTGTAATGTTTATGCTGGAATTAAGGGTACTTTCTTTTTCTTTTTCATTGCATGTGTGAAATTACGCTACAGTGCTTTTGGAATTTTAGGAGTGTTATCTCCACGCAACATTTTCCTGATAATTCAACTGTTAGCTTTATATGTCTACACAGCCATTGGCGAACAAATTTATATGTTCAAGATGCGTAACGTGCCAGCTAACACTGCTATTGAGATTATGAGGGAAGAGTTTAAAAACTACCAACATCAACCTCAGCTACGTTCTTGGAAGGAAGGGATAAAAGCTTAAAAGTATTGGCTGTCTGCTAAAAATAAGACAGCCATCACCAGCATTTGTACAACAAAAAGGAGAAACAGTTCATGAACTCTACTCAAGAATTAGTTTATGATGTCGTCATTATGGGAGCTGGTTTTGCAGGTAACTGTCAAGCTAGACACCTGTTATTAAAAAATCCCAGGATCAAGATAGCGATCATCGATCCTCGTTCTCCAGAAAGGACTACAAAAGATTTAAAAGTGGGCGAATCTACAGTAGAAATTGGGGCAACTTTCTTAAGCAAAGAATTGGGTCTGCATGAATATTTAATTGAGAACCATTCTCCTAAACATGGATTGAATTTTCATTGGGCAAAAGATCCCAATCATACCCAGAATATAGATGACTATTATCATGTCGGAAATCGCACTGTTGCTATTGATACATTTCAACTAAACAGAGCAAAATTGGAGCAAGATTTACTCCAAATGAATCGAGAAATGGGGGCAGTTTTCCACAATGGTCGAGTTGTAGATGTGGAGTTAACACCCAAAGATGAACTGCATACAGTTCAGGTTAAACTTGAGGAAAATCACATTAACCTGAAAGCCAAGCACCTAGTTGATGCTGCCGGTCGTCGCTTTATTATTGGTAAAAAAACTGATAATTTAATCTTCGACCCCGAACAGCTTTATGGAATTAATACCGGTTCTGCGTGGCTGCGTGTGAAGAATATAGACCGCAGCATTATTGACAATGGCTATCATCCCGCAACTTCCGCAGCTAGCCGTTACTATGCTACTCATCACTGGTTTGGTCACGGTCATTGGATTTGGATGATTCCTATCGACAAACATGACAAAGAGTTATCGATTGGAATTGTTTATCACAAAAATGTCATTCCTAGCCAAGAGATCAATACTTTAGAGAAGTTCACTAATTTCTTAAAAGCTAACCATACTGTTGTCTCTAATCTCATTGAAAGTGGTGAACTGGTTGATTTTAATCACTTACCAAGATTGGCACATAACAGTAAGCAAATTATCTCGCAAGATAATTGGTATGTGTTAGGTGATGCGGCGCACATGTTCGATCCTTTTTATTCTCCTGGCTTAACCCTAACAGCTCTGGCAATTGAAAGCACCACAGAAATCATTTGTGGCAAACTTGCTGGCGAACCTGATGTTGAGCAAAAGCAAGAATTTTACAATAGGTTTTTGCTGACAAATGCTCGCACGTATAACCAAATTTATCAGAAACATGATAAGCATTTAGGAGATGCTAGTGTTATGAGTTGGCGAATTTACATGGAAAATATGTTCTGGTTTGGCATATTAGTTCCCATGTATATAGGTAAGTGGTTTTTGGACTTTGATTTTGTTTCGCAGTACCAAAAAATTGCTGATTTTATCTTCTTTGGTAAAAACAGTATTTTTGCTGAACTATATCAGCTATTTGACCAATTGGTTGAGAGACAAATTAATATAGGCGTTATAGATTATACGCGAGCCGATCAATTGTTCTGGAATTATGCTCCTACTAAAACCTTTGATGATTTTCTAGCAAATACAAAGTTTGAGGCTTTGCGTTGCAATGTGTATGCAGGGATGAAAGCAACTTTCTTTTTCCTCATCTTTTATTATCTAAAACTACGCTTCAAAGGATTTGGAATTTTAGGTGTTTTAGCTCCACGCTGTATATTCCGGGTATTACAATTACTTGCATTGTATATATACGTTGCTATGGGCGAACAAATTTATTTGTTTAAAACCCGAAATCTTCCAGATAACACCTTCATTAATCAAATGAGGGAAGACTTTAAAAAATACCAATATCAGCCTAAGCTACAACCTTGGTTTTAAGGGCTGTAAAGGGAGAAGAGAAAAGGGTTTTACTTGTTTCATTCATAGCGAGTGATGCCCTGTCCGTCGCTCTTAAGTACTTCTTTTCTCGGTGGACAAGCGATCGCAATTACGCAATTAATCGCGATCGCTCGTCTGATAAACCTTGGCTGAAACCCTACTTATTTCGTCAAATTTCCCCAAGCCAGAAGCCCATAGACTGGCATTGCCACGGCAAAATCACTAGTTAATTACGAATCTTAACTAGGTCATCTAGTATGTCCCATCTCCAGTCTATGAGTGACGTTCAGACAACACTAATCTCTAGTTCAACCTGGAACGAGTCAAAAAAACCACCATACCAAGTTGATCAGCAAATTAAGTTTCTGCATCTAGCAGCAGAAGTGGAATCCCTATGGCAGCAGCTACAAAAGACATCTCCGAAAAAGAATCTGAAACCCTTGTCCTATCTAGGTGAAAACCTAATTTCTGGAGATGTCTAAAGCATAGATTAGCAACACTTGGCTACTGCGAACAACAAGGCACAGCGCCAAATGCCCTGAAGATAAGCCGACGCGGAGACACAGGGACACGGGGAAAGAACTTCTGCCTTCTTCAAGTGTTTGACTTTATTGATAAAAATGAAAATTAGAGGAGATAGAGTATGACCCGATTATTGAAACGTCGTCAATTCCTTCAGGGTACTATAGGTGCGGCTGTCGGCATAGGTTTATCCAATCTGAAAGCGCAGGCTCATAGGTTTCATGGATCTAATGAATACATTGAAGCACTAGTTATTGGTAGTGGTTTTGGTGGAGGGGTGGCATCATTGCGTTTGGGTGAGGCAGGCATTGAAACTATCGTATTGGAGCGTGGGCGACGGTGGACGAGCACTGATGCTGGCAATACTTTTAGCCCCTATGACAAGCCTGATGGTCGCGCAGCTTATTTGAATCCAACATCCCTATTCTTTAATGCTGGTACTCCTATCGACATTTACACTGGCATTCTGAGCGGGAAGATAGCAGTAGGAAATAGTGTTAGTGCTTTGAATGGAGCTGGGGTTGGCGGGACTTCACTTGTATACGGCGGTATTACTTATCAGCCGCCAGAAAGGTTCTTTTACCAAGTTTTTCCACGTTCAATCAACTATTCTCAATTAGATACTATCTATTATCCACGAGCACGCTCCATTCTCAAGGCAACTCCAATTCCAGATGACATTCTCCAAAGTCCTTACTACTTAGCCAGCAGCATTTTTCTAGAACAGGCAGCCAAAGCAGGTTTAAAAACCCGAAAGATTCCGATCGCCGTTGATTGGGATATTGTTCGTCAAGAAATCGCAGGTCAAAAGAAACCTTCCATCATTTTAGGTCAATATTATTACGGTGTTGAAAGTGGGGCAAAAAATAGCGTAGACCGTAACTATCTGAAAATGGCAGAGGAAACAGGTTACGTTGAAATCCGACCTTTGCACGTTGTAACGGCAATCAACGAAGTTAGAGATGGGCTTTACCAGGTTGTCTGCAATCAAATTAACGAGCAAGGAAAAGTACTTGCCCAAAAACATTTGATTTGTCGATATTTGTTTTTAGCGGCTGGTTCAATTGGCACTACAGAGTTATTGTTAACTGCTAGAGAAGAAGGTACGTTGCCCCGCCTCAGTAATCAAATTGGCTTTGGGTGGGGAACTAATGCTGATTCAGTGACTACCGTAATTAGCAACAGACAAACCAATCCGACTTACGGAACTCCCGGAGTGGTAGCGATTGAGCATTTTGATAACCCCATTGCCCCAGTACTACTGGAACCATTTCCTGTTCCCTCAGTACCACAAGGCGCTGCTATTATTCTTGGCCAGGAAATTACTAAGCCAGAGGGTTATTTTACTTACAATGCTTCTAGTAAGTCAACGGATCTATTCTGGCCTTCTACCTCCCCTAACAATCAAAAACTGGCGAAAGCTATTCAGTATACATATCAATTAATTAATCAAGCAAACGGTACGAGTTTGGCTAGTCCACCTGACTTTAGTTCCACAGGCCACCCCCTGGGTGGTGCAGTCATTGGACAAGTATGCGACACCTACGGGCAAGTTTACGGGTATCGTAACTTGTTTATTGTTGATGGTTCTTTGATGCCAGCTTGCTCAGCTTGTGTTAACCCCTCACTCACTATAGCGGCTTTAGCGGAACGCAGTATGGATCGCTTTCTCAATGACATAGGTAGACATTCCCGCAGGTGAACAACAGAATTAGTGATCGCCTCACAAGGTGAGTTTGTATGAGAGTTGATGCGGGACATCAGCGCTAAAAATTCAAAAATCAGAGGATATACCTCAATGTTCATCAACGCGAAAAATTTAATTTCCTCTAAGCAGGTTAAGTCAATTATTGCCCCTGTTTTTGGTATTACAATCCTGTTAGTTTTCTGGCATTTACTCAGCTTAGTTCCTGATACATCACTGCCTTCTCCTTTGAAGGTGATAACTGATAACTGGGGATTGATTAGAGATCCCTTTTTTAACAAGGGAGGCAATAATAAAGGATTTTTCTGGCTGATTCTTGCCAGCCTTGAACGAGTGGCTTTTGGCTATTCCTTAGCTGCAATAGTAGGTATTTCTATTGGTTTTGTCATTAGTCTGAATCAATTTATTAGAGAAGCGATCGACCCGATCATTCAGCTATTTCGTCCGATTGCGCCTCTGGCTTGGCTACCTCTAGCTCAGGCTATTTTCCTCAAACCTGATCCCTCAGCCATCTTTGTCATCTTTATCACGGCAATTTGGCCGATCATCCTGAATACTGCTTTGGGTGTACAGCTGATTCCTAAAGATTACACCAACGTCTCCAAGATTTTAGGACTCACAACTTTTGAGAATTTTTTTAAAATCTTAGTGCCTGCTACACTTCCCTACATTTTCACAGGATTAAGAATTGCACTCGGTCTATCTTGGTTAGCTGTTGTTGCAGCTGAGATGCTGCTTTCTTACGACGGAATTGGCTTTTTTATCGTCGATGCATACAACAGTTCAAATATTAGTGAAATCATCTTGGCAATTATTTACTTGGGTGGAGTTGGTCTCATTCTAGACAAGATGATGGCTTATCTCTCCTTCAAAATAACTCCACAAGAATAACCTGCGTGCAAAAAAAACTTCCAAGCCTATAGCTTTATAAAAATAAAATAGGAGTCCTATATGTCTAGTTTTGTTGAAATTCAAGGAATCGAAAAGGAATTTAAACTGTCGGATGGGAGTAAAAACCTTGTCCTCCAAGACATCAACCTGAAAATTATGCCGGAAGATTTTGTTTCTCTTATCGGTCATTCCGGTTGTGGTAAGTCTACCTTACTGAATATTGTGGCTGGGTTAGAGAAAGCAACACAAGGCTATGTACAAGTTGATGGTCAAATAGTACGTAGACCTGGTTCTGATCGGATGATGGTGTTTCAGAACTATTCTCTCTTACCTTGGTTAACTGCTTGGGAAAATGTTGCCTTAGCTGTTAATAAAGTAATGCACCACAAATCCAAGAAAGAACGTTATCACCTAATTGCTCATTCTCTGGAAATGGTGGGGCTGAAAGATGCCATTCGCAAAAAACCAACACAACTTTCTGGGGGAATGAAGCAACGAGTGGCGCTGGCACGGGCTTTAGCAATTAAGCCCAAGTTGCTACTTTTGGATGAACCGTTTGGAGCTTTAGATGCTTTAACTCGTAGTTCTCTGCAAACTGAGTTGATGCATATTTGTAATATAAACAATATCACTGCAATGATGGTTACTCATGATGTGGATGAGGCGCTATTGCTTTCTAATCGTGTGGTGATGTTGAAAAACGGCCCTGCTGCAACCATCGATCAAGTTTTGGAAGTGCCCTTTGAACATCCTCGGTCCCCGACGGAGATTATGGATAACCCTAAATATCACGCACTCCGGCATGAAATGATGCAATTCCTGTATAGACAGCAGCAAGTTAAATATATAGAAAGCCAAATTGCAACTACTGTGAGCAACACAATTTAAACTCTGTCACACAGCATACTTTCAAGAGATGAATCGATATGGCAAAGCTTTCCAGACGCAAATTTTTAGCAACGACAGGTGCTGCTGCGCTACTGACTCAAACCATAACCCATCGTGCCACTTCTGGCTCCACTGTTAATTGGTTGAGTTCAGGTGTGTATGCTGGTTATAGCGATACTCCTGAGGTGAAAACCGCTAAACTGGGCTTTGTTGCCGTGTCCAGTTGTTCTCCTTTAATCATCGCCAAAGCGAAAGGCTTTTTTGCTAAGCATGGTATGCCTGATGTCCAGGTAAATAAGCAGCCTTCTTGGGCTGTTTCGCGTGACAAACTGATGTTAAGTTCAGATGATGGTGGCTTGGATGGTGCCCATTTACTCTTTCCGATGACATACCTAATTTCTACGGGAGAGATTACCTATGGTCGTAAAATCCCTATGTACCTCATGGCTCGGATGAATGTGAATGGACAAGGGATTTCACTTGCCAATGCCTATAAAAATTTAAACCTTGGTTTAGACAGCTTTGCCCTCAAATCAGTTTTGGCTCAGAAGACGTTGGCTGGAGAAATCTCGCGCTTTGCTATTCCCTATCGACGGGTAACAGGAGATTTTTTCATGCGCTGGTGGCTAGCTTACGGTGGTATCGATCCGGAACGAGATGCATCCCTGATTGTGGTACCACCGCCGCAAATGGTAGCTAATATGCGCGGTGGGACGATGGATGGTTTTTGTGTGGTCGATCCTTGGCATCATCGTTTGATTAAACAGAAGCTCGGATACTCAGCTGTAACTACTGGAGAGTTGTGGAATAATCACCCTGAAAAAGGACTCGCCATGCATAGTAACTGGGTAGATAAGCATCCCAAGGCAGCTAAAGCGCTGCTAGCTGCTGTTTTAGAAGCTCAGATATGGTGCGATCGCCCTGAAAATAAGGAGGAAATGGTAAGTATTCTCTCACAGCGCCAATGGATGGGAGTTAAAAGTGATTTCCTTCGCGATCGCTTAATGGGCAAGTTTGACTATGGCAACGGGCGTGTGGTAGAAAACAGTCCTCATGCGATTAAATTCTGGCGTGAAAGTGCTTCCTATCCTTACAAAAGTCATGATCTGTGGTTTCTAATTGAAGATATGCGCTGGGGGTATCGTTCCCCAGAATTTGCAACTAAACCTTTAATTGAGGCTGTAAATCGCGAAGATTTGTGGCGGGAAGCAGCCAAATTTATCGGTCAGGAAACAGCAATTCCACCAAGTACATCACGAGGTGTGGAGAAATTTTTTAATGGTTTGGAGTTTGATCCGGAAAATCCTCAAGCTTATTTAAATGCTCCTACCATCAGAAACATTGGATGAATTATCCACAACAAAAAATTATGTCAATAAATGCAACTACATGATTGTGAATATCTTCCACTGCGGCTAATTACTACTTCCAGAAAAGTTACAGAATGAGGCATAGGAACATGCTAAGAGAATATTTATTGAGCCTACTCGCTCGCCAGTTGATGCCAACTGCTTTTAAAGTAGCGCTATTTATAGGATCTCTCCTGTTCACAATCAATCATGGTTGGGCACTTTTGACTGGTCAGATGACATCTGAACGTTGGATTTCTGGAGGGTTGACTTACATTGTTCCTTATATGGTCAGTATTCATGGTCAATACATTGGTAGAAAAGGATGGATGAGAAAAAATGTCCAGTCGTAATTAATTTGGAGACAATTTGTAACTGCCTAGCTAGTAGTAATAGAGGAAAGGAAAACAGAGACATTACCTTCTAAAGCATCAGTAATAACTTCGAGGAGATTAAGACCATG
>NZ_JBALDZ010000059.1:0-49384 GCF_036917155.1 Nostoc sp.
TACTTAATGTATTTGTGTTCGGATTGTAAATTGCTGCGGTTGTTGAATTATAAGGTACACAAAATACATTTCCATTAGTTAATAATACGCCTCCAACAAAAGCACCACTACCAGGATAAGTGCCACTAGGAGTACTTAATGTATTTGTGTTCGGATTGTAAATTGCTGCGGTTGTTGAATTATAAGGTACACAAAATACATTTCCATTAGTTAATAATACGCCTCCATAAAAAGCACCACTACCAGGATAAGTGCCACTAGGAGTACTTAATGTATTTGTGTTCGGATTGTAAATTGCTGCGGTTGTTGAACCAGAAGGTACACAAAATACATTTCCATTAGGCAATAATACGCCTCCAATAAAAGCACCACTACCAGGATAAGTACCGCTAGGAGTACTTAATGTATTTGTGTTCGGATTGTAAATTGCTGCGGTTGTTGAATTATAAGGTACACAAAATACGTTTCCATTAGGCAGTAATACGCCTCCAACAAAAGCAATACTACCAGGATAAGTACCGCTAGGGGTACTTAATGTATCAGCTAAATTCCCGTAGTTTATATTTCTTACTGCAATATAATCAGAAATAGGTGATAAAGGAAAATACTTATTTCTTAATCGGACTTTTGCCGAATTAGATATTAATTGTATTGCTCTCATACTGTTAATACCCTTGCTCTAATAGTTGCGGTTTCGCTATTTGCGGCAGGAGTAAAAGCCCCGCTAGTTACTAAATAGCCAAACAAAGAAGTAGAAGCAGGGGCAAATTGCAGATTTAAGTTATCTATTTCGAGAACCACTGTACCTCCACCAGTTGCCAGTACAGCACTTCCTAGAGATATTCCTGTAGGAGTAAGAATTGATGCTCTATCACCTGAAGGTAGAGAAAAAGCTCCATTATCTGCGATCGCACTTGGGGGTGTTACCGAATACAAATAAAGCATAAAAGAACTCATACCAGCCGGAATCGCAGAGATATTAAAAATAATATCTATCGAGGTCAGAATAATATTTGCATTAGCAACTCCAACAATATTTGGAAGGCTAAAAGCGGCACCATAAACATCATTGGCTGTATAGGGCGTAACATTAGCAGCACGCTGTATTGTTGCAGTGCTAATAAATCCTCCACTAGTTACAGTAATAGTGGATAGCGGAGTGAGTGCGGTAATTTGACTGGCAGGCAAAACTACTGGAGTACTAGCAGAAGAAAGTGCCTGACCTAGTGTTGGAAATCTAGTACTAATTAATAGCCAAATTGCTGAAAGCCACCCGAACCACCCCGCCCCTCCAGTAGGCATTGTTGCCCCCGCGACTGGAGTACCAATAGCAGTATTTAAGTTTGATAAATAAGTGCTATCTGTAGTATCTAAATTGGCAGTAACACTCCAAATACCTACCTGTCTTGCACCGATATTTTCATTTGCCCTTTCAATATTTGCGCTTGTGGGGGCAGATCCTAAAATTGTGCCGAGCGAAAGATTTAACCAAATAGCTGTGACTGATGGGGTACTACTATTGGCATCTAATATGCCAACTCTGGCAAGTAAATCACCAATTGAATAACCTGTGCCTGAAGTAAGCACATCATAGAAATCAGTTATTGTATCTTTATCGGTGCTAGCTAATGGGTGCAGTCCAGCACCGGGAGTTGCGGCAGTCCCGGAAGGATCTGTGAAGGCTACGGTTATCGCCCCTGCGCCTTCATTTATCAAGTCACGCCGAACATAAAAAGCCCCACTATTATCTGTCCAGATTGTCGATGCGATATCAATTTGTGCTTTTATTGCATCCCTTACCTGCTGTAAGGTCGTATCGGTCGCTGCACCAATTGGCAATGGCAGATTTGCAGCTGATACTGGCTGAGTTACGCCGCTACCATCTGTTTTTAAGCGATCGCCAACTGTTGCAGAAGGTAGGCGATCGCGTATCGCAGTTTCTAGGGTAATTTGGCTTTGTTGGTTGGTGGCAGAGGCATCCCCGCCACCGCCTCCGCCTCCGCCAAAAGAGGTGATCACATTGCCGTCAGCGTCAACGACGTTAACCTTCTGATACGCCGTCTCTTGGTACGTCATTTCGTTTAGATTTGGTAGTGGACTGGGCTACTGGATCGGGTACAAGGATCGTAGGTGCAGGCTCGTGCAAATCCTCAACTTCTGAATCTGGTGCAGCAACGGACTGCACCAATACAGGCGGCTCTTTGAGCCATCCTGCTCTAATCCATCCCGGTGCATCAATGGCAGCAATCTCACGAGTGCGCTTTCCATCTGGACTGTAAAGAGTTACTGGGGCGCTCATGCTGCTAAAAACGCTCCATAATTCAAGTTGCCAGGGCTGCCAGTTTTGGTAGCTTTGGCGCGAACATAAATAATGTTGGTGTAGCTAGCGCTAGGAAGATTTTTCTCGACCCATTCACCGCTTAATGGAATTTGGAATCGGTTGGCAACTCCTGTGGGGATAACAGTGCCAACGGGGACAAAAGTTGAGTTATCGGCAGAAGCTTCAATGGTGATTGCCCATTGTGCTGTCCCGGCTGCATATCCAGTGTGAGCAGCGACATCTACCACGGCTTTGTAGTAGCAAAGTTCGGCGACATTTGTGTTACTGATCGCAGTCTCAGCAGTGGTAGCACTGACGGCAATTCCAGCCGTGAAATCGCGCAGAATCAAGCTTGCATCAAGCAAGATCGCACGGCGATTGGCAATAGTTGAACGAGCCATATATTTAATCCTGAAAAATTTTTCAACAATGAGATATCAGCTAATCGGAGGGGCGTTGGTGATCCCATACAACCGAGCCGCCGCACGACCGTGATAGACAGCGATCGCTGTGTACCAATCCACCCGTGTTCTGTATACGGGCTTTGTATCCAGTTCACCCAAGTCACGGGAAGAAACACCAAAGACTCCATCTACAGCGCCTTGCAGCCCATTGAGCATCATTTCTTTGAAGCAAACGCAATAAATGCTCTGGCATTGAGTGCTGGAAGTTCCATCAGGACTAATTTCAGTGAAATCCATGATGGTGTTGCCGTTATTGTCGTAATCGGCGATCAGGATTGGCAAGCCGTTATAGTGCATGACGCGATTGCCGAACTCATCTTGACTAAAGTCAACATCGCCTGCGATCGTTCGATTTCTAATCGCCTGGTTTAATGTTCGGCGGGCTGACTTACCCATGATTAAGTGTGTGGGTGTGTCTACTTGGTCAATCAGCCAATCTAATTTGGTAAGTGAAAGCGGCCCACCGGCATCGTTGTTGGAAATTAGTTGCGATCCAGTCAGGCGCACTTGCAACCCATCAAATCCGCGTGGATTGATAGTGGAATCGCCTTTAATGAAGTTGTAAGTCCATGCCAGTGCTAGGGATTTTATCTTCTGCATCTCATGTACAGAACGCACTTGCATCCCTTGCATATCAATAATGGCGCGGTCTACGTCTAAGTCGCCGCCGAAGATTTTTAGTGCCTCTGACTGAGGATTGAGAACGCCTACCGATTCCGCGTAACCTTCATTTACACCACGGAACCCCACGCCTGGGAGCTTATCTTCGCGGTTGTAGTGCTTACCAGTCCCCACAACATCCTCAAAAGGAATGGCGCGGAGGATGTCGCTTGATGCCGCATATTCTTCAATAATCGTTGCAGTTTGAACAGAGGGAGCAATTTTTGCTGCCTCCAAAAGAGTCATTGCCATGATCCTGATGCCAAGGGAAGAGTTTATTGCTGTTCGCCATCGGCATCACGCCTACGACTAATGAATTAATGGATTGCTGAATCACTCAGTCAGTTCTTATCTATTGAATTCCCAACGCTCTTGCCCCAAAGCCCTTGAGGTTACTCTGGGAATTTAAGGGTATAGAGAAAAAGCGATTATCCCTAAATAAAAACACCACCCAACTGGGTGGTGTTATAGATGACTGTGGGCAGATAGGAAGGATGTTGCGATGGCAGAAGCGCCATCTGTGCAGCATGAACAAATTCTTACAAACGCCGAGATATTAAATATTCTAGATGCTGCAAATCTTGGGATTTGTCCAAGCCTTGAAGCGATCGCAGCCCTGCTAGAAACACCTCATGCGCGTTCACTCATGGGTGCAATTACCAATAACCCACAGTGGGGTATCAATTTATCAGATTACTCAACAGTCCCGCAAGAAATAGCTCAAAATTCTAAATTGCGATCACAACGTGAAACTAAGCTCAAATCCTATGCGGCGATGGGAGAATGCCCACCTGACGAATTTCTCCTTGAATGTCTTAGTGACCCGGTGTTGAAGATTCAACTTAAACGAATGGGATTACAAAAACTTTGGTAAATATTCTCATGCAACAAGAAGGAATATCTGACGATTCCTGAATTGAAAGCGGCGAGCGTGTAGTAAAATTTGCTCACCTCCATCAAATGGAACATGGCTTTAGATTTCTCTGGTCAAAATCTCCGAGGACGCAACTTTAAAGGTAGGAAAGACCTTGTGGGTGCAAATTTCAGCTATGCCGACATCCGAGGGGCAAACTTTACGAATGCTAATCTGACACGGGCAAACTTCAGTCATGCCAAAGCGGGAGTCCAACTGCATTGGGTAATTGGTTTAGTTATTGTCTCGTTCTTATTATCAGGACTCTCAGGATTTTTCTGGGCTGTCAATGGTTACTTTGTGTCGCAGATATTTAGCTCATCCAGTAGAAACCAGCAGATTGACGGCTGGGTTGCTCTAATCACATTGATTCCCTTTTTCTTCATCACGATTCGCCAAGGAATAATAGCTGGTTTAGGAGCCTTAGCCTTCGCCTTAGCCTCCGCCTTCGCCTTCGCCTTAGCCGTCGCCTTAGCCTTCGCCGGAGCCTTCGCCTTAGCCGTCGCCTTAGCCTCCGCCTCCACCTTCGCCTTCGCCGGAGCCTTCGCCGCAGCCTTCGCCGCAGCCTTCGCCGGAGCCTTAGCCGTCGCCGGAACCTTCGCCATCGCCGTCGCCGGAGCCTTAGCCGGAGCCTTAGCCGGAGCCATCGCCGTCGCCGTCGCCTTCGCCTTAGCCGGAGCCGTCGCCTTCGCCTTCGCCTTCGCCTTCGCCTTAGCCGGAGCCTTTGCCTTCGCCTTCGCCGTCGTCTTCGCCTTCGCCTTAGCCGGAGCCGTCGCCTTCGCCTTAGCCGGAGCCGTCGCCTTCGCCTTCGCCTTCGCCTTAGCCGGAGCCTTTGCCTTCGCCTTCGCCGTCGTCTTCGCCTTCGCCTTCGCCTTCGCCGGAGCCTTTGCCTTCGCCTTAGCCGGAGCCGTCGTCTTCGCCTTCGCCGTCGTCGGAACGTTATTTAGTATCTACATCGGCTGGCGAGCCATGAAAGGAGATCAAAAGCACTCCTTAATTCGCAATTTGGCTGTTGCCTTTGCTGCAACAGGAGGTACAAGTTTTCGTAGCGCTGACTTAACCAGTGCTGATTTCACCCAAGCCACACTCAAAAGTACAGATTTGAGAAACGCAATCCTTTTCTGTAGCCGTTGGCATCAAGCCAAAATGCTTGACCGTGTTCGGACTGACTCAACTTATCTTCAAAACGAAAAAGTACGTCAACTGCTGGTTACAGGACAGGGACAGGACAATAACTTTGATGGTCAAAACCTGCGAGGTATCAACTTACAAGCAGCTAACCTAGCAGATGCCAGCTTTATTGGGGCTGATCTCAGTGAAGCCAATTTACAAGATGCCGATTTGTCAAGAGCAAGGCTAAAGCAGACGCAACTTGACGGCACTAACTTTACAGGTGCAACACTCACAGGCGCGTACATTGAAGATTGGGGGATTACAAATACAACTAAATTTGATGGGGTTAGATGTGAGTACGTTTATATGCGGCTGCCCACAAGAGAAAACCCTGACCCGTTTCGCAAGCCGGATAACAGACAAGAGGTTTTTGCAGATGGGGAGTTTGGCGATTTTATTCAACCAATTTTTGACACACTCGACCTCTACCACAGCCAAGGTGTTGACCCAAGGGCGATCGCAATTTCCTTTAAGCAGTTAGCAGAGAATCACCCCGATGCCGAATTAGAAATTGTGGCAATGGAGAAACGGGGAGAGGATAAGTTTTTGCTTCGTGCTAAAACGGCAGCTACAGCTGACAAGTCCCAACTGAGTGCAGAATATTTTGATATTTATAATCAACTCAAAGCTTTGGCAGAACAAGAAGTTAAAGCATTAATAGCAGAAAAGGATAGCAGAATTTCTGATTTACAAAAGATGATAACGACAGCACTACAACGTCCTAGTTTTTATTCAAATATCCAAGTAGGACAGGTAAGTACTATGACTAGCAATCCAGGTGGTTTTTCAGTTGGTGGTTCTGTAGGCGGCGATATCAGAAACTTGCAAGGCGATAACAACCGCGCAATTCAAGGTGACAATAACCAAGGTGTGCTTGGTGATGGTAATCAGGTGACACAACAAAATCAAGTGGGTGCAGATACCGGAGAATTGCTCACTAAAGAGGATGTTGTCAAGTTACTGGCAGAACTTGAAACTTTAATTCAAGGTGCAGAACTCCCAGCAAATACTAAAGAAGAAGTAATTGAAGATTTGAGTGCTGCCAAAAAAGCCACAGATAAAGAAGAACCGAATAAAAATCGAGCATTAGAGCGTTTGGGATCTGTGGCAGAAACTCTTGAAAAAACAACTAAGACTGTAGAATCTGGTCAGAAAATTTGGACAGCAGCCAAGCCAATAATTGTGAAAGTTGCAATCTGGCTGGGTGCAGCGGCGGGTTCTCACCTGTTGGGGTTGTAGGATTAGCAAAATGAACCAACCTCCACTTCAAAACTCTGATTTACAACAAAATAGGTAGGGGAAAGTTTTGTGTAGATGGAGAATTTATTGATTGCAGCAATTCCAAATTCACCATTGTTGGAAAATTTTTCATAACCCCTCTGGCGAATGCGATCGCTTGTTTCCAACGCAACTGAACAGGCGACAAATCTATACATACAAGCTTTTTGGCGATCGCCCTCCAGTTCTCAATCCAATGAGGAGAAAGCATACCTGAAAAATTTTTCATAACCCCGCCCCCAAGCACAACTTAACAAGAGTGAAAAATTTTTCATGAATGGGGAATGAGGATTGGTGCTAGATTTCTTAATCCTCGACCCCAACAAAAAACCACCCGACTGTTGGGTGGCTGCTGATATATCCTTAATTCTTATTTTGGTTTCTGCTCAGGTGATGCAGTTCCGACACTGCATTCTCCAAATGCCTAATCACCTCATCAGGTGGTGGTGACTGTTGACGATATCCCCAGCCTGCTAATGCCTCCAACAGGTCTTGGAACGAAAAACCCTCTTGATCCAACAGTCCAATCAAATCTTCCACAAAATTAATCAGCCCTTCTCTTCTGGTATCTCGCAAAGCATTGCGAATTGAGATTTTTTGCTCAGAATCAATCATGTTGGGACTCCTCTAATTGTTCAGTTAAGACGGCTTTGTTATTTTGATGAATCTCAACAAGTGATTTTTCGTAGTTGATTTCGTTTTCTAACTTTTCTAATGACGGCAACTCGATCTCAGACTCTTTAAGCTGGTCTGTGTCATACCCCTGGTCATCAAGCAGCACAGCATAAATCCATCCTTTGCCCAAGTCGAAAGCCCTTCTTGTCCCTGGTGATTGGTATTCAATCCCAATAATTCGACCCTGTTTTACCAGTTGCCCGAAATGATATTTGGGTTGTGACCAATGGCTAGGAAAGCGAATACAGGATTTCTCGGCAATAATTTCTGGTGTATCTTCTGGCATGGCGTTACCTCGTTTTTGATTACAGCCGCTAACTTGCTAGGCGTAAATTATCGGTTTTGTTACTCCCAGCTTTTGAAAGGGGAATGTAGTGGTCAATGGTCATCGTCTCTGGTACTAGATGGCACTCACACCAGAAACATCTGTTTCCGTATTTGTCAATGAGGCGTGGAAGTTTATCGCGTCTAGCCTTTCTGTACAAGCATTTATGTCGGCGCAAGAAGCAGCAGTTATCCATCTCACTAACCATGCTTTTTTCTAGCTGATAGTGTTGCTTTAACAAGGTCACAAACTGTATCCACAGAGTAAGAATTAACAAGGGCGTAATTCACCAAACCGTCCAGCACTTCATCAAATGTGAAACCTTGGTTTTCAAGGAAGGTCATGACTTGCGCCAAACTGCTGCACACAAAATCGTGTCTCTGTTCCTTGAGTGCGATTTCGAGTGTTTCTGTTAGTTGGTTCATGACTCTCTCCTGTCAAAACCCTTGCAAGCATGTTCTCGTGTGCAGTCGTTATTGGCGGCAATCGCTCTCAGGGTAAAAAAATGTATGAGAAATAGAGCAGCGCACAAAGCTGCTGAAAAATTTTTCATCTTCCTAAATTCTGTTGTTGGTAAAATCTTGGTGAAACTATGCCCTAACCGAAGCAGGATGTGTTTGTTGAACGTGCTGCATCCACTGCTTGATTGCTTCCAATTCCTGATATCCTTGGGCAACCACGCCAGTTACGTGTTTGAGGTAACTGTTTTGAGCATGGTTTGGATGGTCAATTTTATCAGCAGCCCAAGCCAAGCACATAGTTTTGATTAATTCATCAACCAAACTCACCTCAAGCTGACTAGGGCGTTCAGCATTCTGAAATTGCAACCATTCCACAATCAAATCTCGCGGGTAACTTAAGATTTCACGAATTTGTTTAACTCGTAAGTCTTGCGGATGTACTACAGTTTTTGCCGTTCCATTGGTAGAACCTTTTAACTGCAATCGTCCTTTAGTTTCGGTGTTTTTTTCTGACGCGGCGTTACCATCGTTATCCTCATCAGCGACTACGCTTAGAATTGCACACAAGCTATAACGTCGCGCATAGGTCAGAGCAGAACCAATTTTTTGTGGATCGCTCGTTTCTGGCAAGGGAAAAACACTGCAAGTATTTTCTCCCGAATCGTGGTAGAGCCTTGTTTCCAGTACAGTTTTGCCATCAACAATTCCAACCAATTGAATTATCGTTAGCCCATGAGCATTAAGAGCCGGGGTAACAGCATCTAACACCGAATCTAAATCGGCGTACTGTGATTTGTAATGAGGGTTGGTTTTATTTTTGTGAATTGGCTGGAATTCAGCTTTAGCTTTGATGAGTGCAGAAATTAGTTTTTGCATTTTTCACAAGTCCTCCTTGGTAAAACTGTACTGTTCACCAAATCCGACTTTGCGAACAATAAAATTCCCTATCTGTAGTCCAAGTTCTGCTTGTGCATATTCGCTTGCATCTTCAAAGTCGTAAAATTCACAATCAATAACCAACTTTCCATCGTTTGTGAAAATCTTAAACATCTTCCACACTCCCACACAAAGATGCTACAGCGTTGAAATATTTCCGCAAATACTCGGCTTCTTCACCCTTAAAAAATAAAGTTGTTGGATTCCCTTCACTGTCAGACATTGAGAGGTGAATTCTGACACCTTGAGTCTGTTCTCTATCTACGATGTAACTTTTCTTTGCCTCTAAATCAACGTAGGCGATCGCATTCAAATTAATTACCAAATTTCCAACTTTCAACATGATTACGCCTCATTCATGAAAAATTTTTCAGGTGGACAATTGCCCACCCCCAAACAAGTTACGCTGCAACCAGTTCCATGCTTTCGGAGGCCGCGGGATAATTCTTTAACCGCTCCCATTCCAATGCGCTAAGTTCGTCAAACGGCTTATCCAGTAACTCTTCAAGGCTGACTGCACAGGTTAAGATTACTTGCTCCAGCCGTTGCCCCAAAAAGTTTTCTACAGCTATTTGGTGTTTGCATTTGACCGAGCGGTAATGACAATCAGCACATTCGCAGCGCTCCGACAGTTCTAGGTGATTGGGGCGAACGACATAGTAATGGTCATTTTCACAGTTATGCACCACAAACTCATCACCGTGTTGCTCTAACACAACAATAGTTGCAGCCCGTTCTTCTCGTGTTGTTAAAACTTGAACTGGTTGTGCTTGGTGAAGAGTTAATGCACCTGCAACATACTGGGATTTGACCCAATCAGTCGCCTCACAGTAAAGCGTAGAGCGGTAAACCTCAACCCCAGAAACAGACACATACCAAGGGTTTGAAGAGTTGAACGCATCATGGGAAAGTTCAGCGATGGTAATACCCTTAACGGTGACTTCAAAGTTGTAAAACCCGTCAATGTCGGTGAAAGTTACGTTATCTTCAGTTTTGGGAAAATCAATTTTTAAGTCAGCGTCAGCGATTTTTACTGGCTGCTTTTCTAGAATGGCCTCAACACATTTTACACAAGCGGGGTACTTTGGCTTTGATTGAGTTTCACAAATTGCCCACAGTTGAGGGCGCTTTAGGGCTTCTAGTTGCTCACGGTTATATACTTGATTCATAGTTATCCTTTTCGGGGTGACTTGATAAAAGGCGATCGCAGTGATTGGTAGTCGTGGCGATCGCTTTTTTAATTGGCTTCCGGTTTCTCTTCCGCCTCATATATCTAATGTATCCCATTTGTTTCCCTTTAGTCAACCAAACGGGAAACAAAACACAAAAGACTGGGAAACGGGTGCTATGCTTGATTTACAACTGGTTTTAAGGATTGATATGGTAAGAGCAAAAAGCACGCAAGACAACGAAAAAGATGTTCGTCTGGCAGCACGAGCATCAAGCGGGTTTCAAATGCAATTTAAAGCCAAAGCTGAATCTGTAGGGCTAAACATCAGCGAAGCATTGCTAAAACTGGCAGAGAAATTTGTGAAAGGCGAAATTTCTCTAGACGATGAAGAGAACGGGGATCGCATCAATAAATTAGAGCGAGAGATTGCCGAAATAAAGCAGCAATTGGAAAGCGTTAAGGAATTTCGCCAGGGGGAATTAACAGCCTCAATACAGAAATAAAAGTGTTGAGGCAAAAATTACAAAAAGTACTTTTGATTGTGAAGGAAGACCCGCCCCCACCGACTAGGTAAGGCGGGTTTGTTGTTTTACAAATTAATTGTATCCCAATAGGGAAACGAATGGTATTATCAGATAAGCGATCACCTTTGCTTGCACCAGAAGCGATCGCACCAAACGCGAATCACATTTGTCGCAAGCACTTGTTATTCGCAAGACTGAGGCGCGAGGGATAAAAGATGGCAAGCACCGTCCAATATCAGTTGGTAACGGACTGCTCTAATGGGTCGCGGCGGCTGCCGTCTTCCTTCAACCTTCAGTTCTCACGCTTTATTGCGATGCCTGCGGCGGACTGCGCCAAAGCATTTGGAATCAGAAGAGTGCGATCGCTCATAATAATGGAGATTTTATGACTCAAGATAGGCCAGATAGATTAGACCGGATAGAAGCGACATTAGAGCGTGTGTCACAGCAACTTGATAATCAAGTGGTGGTGAATGCTGATTTGCGACAAACATCTACTCAGTTACAGGAGTCAGTAGTCCAGTTGCAGGAGACTGTAGGCGAGTTAACTAGCTCGGTTAGTTCTCTGATTGGCATTGCTAACCAGCACCAGGAAAACTTTATGGTGCTAGTGACAGAAATCCGGGATATCCGCACTGATATGCGAGAAATGCAATCTGAAATTCAGCAAATCTTGACCCGCGTTGAACGGCTTGAAAACGAGTAGAGCGATCGCCCTCGACTAATGGCGATCGCTTTGCTCCCAACGGATCTACTTGTAGTTGTTAAGGTCAGCAAGCTTTTGCTTGAACTTCTGTGCCTCATCGCATTTAGAAGATCCCGGCTTGAGTTCACAAAGTTTTGACATGACATTAAAACCAAGCATATCACCCATTCTTTTGTTTAAAATTATCGTCTCCTTCCATGCGGCTTGGGCTTTAACTGTCAAATATTCGCACTGACTTTTTTGGCGATATTTAATTATGCACTCTTTGTACTCTTGAGCTAATTGCTCAATCTCAAGACTATTTTGTTTCTCCAGTATTTGTAAATCCTCATAAGTCAAATCCGCGCTAATGAGCGGTTGTTTACTAGGTGATGACGATCCCCCTTGTGACGAACAGCTGGTGAGAACGCAAATAGTAAAAGCAGTGGCTAAAAATATAAGTTTCATTTGGAATAGAAATTTTGGTCTGTGTTTATGACACCCAAAATTGGACTGTGTTTAACTGATCCCTGAAAAATTTTTCATAAACCAGACCGCTCAAGAAAAATATCAACCCCTGTCATTGCATTGGGGTTAATTCTGTTCGCCTATACAAAGGAGATAAGGCAATGAATAGAGAATTTACGCTTGAACTTGCTCAACAGTTGCACGACAGCAACCAGATTATAGATTTTGATTGGGCTTGGCAGGTGCTTGGGTATAGCCGGAAAGACAGCGCCAAAAGAACACTAGTTAGTTACTTTGAGCGAGATTTAGATTATTTCGTACAGCCTCCAGAGGAATCGCCAGAAGCCTTACCCCATGATATTTTCCACATTGAGGTGGAGAATTCAAAACCGGGTAGACCCACGGAAAATATCTACTTAACAGTGGAGTGCTTCAAAGAAATGGGGATGCTGTCCAAGAGTGAAGAGGGCAAGCAGATCCGAAAATATTTTCTGACTTGTGAAGCTATAGCCAAACAATCGGTAAAAGTAATTCCGCAGTTACTAGAAAAGTTTGAACAACAAAATCGGGTAATTGAAGAACAAGGTAGAGCGATCGCCCTCCTCCAATCCCAAATAGAAAACCTGCTACCGATATCAGCCGACTTCATACCGCCTGGATGGGATACGGATGTCTGGGAGAAATTACCGTCACAGGATAAGCGACATTTTCGGTTTATGTTCCGCCGTCGTCAGTTCCGTCCTGGTAATGAGGTTGAAGTAAGAGCATTGCCTGCTATCACCAGCCATCAGATAAGACTTATTCAGAGGGCTGAGATTGAACGACTGATTGGTGAGGTATCAGAGGAAGAAAAACAGAGATTTGATGCACTAAAACAGCAGGTGTTGAAGCAATATCGCTCGTTTGGAGGTGAGTCATGAGTGCAGCATTAGCATCAAAACAATCATTATCAAAATCATCAAGCGATCGCAAGTCAGAATCACCATACAAGAGGCTTCACGTGATTATTCCGATAGAAGACATGCTTTGGGCTTCACAGCAAAAGTCCTCGGTCACTCAATTGTGGCAGGAATGTTGGACATCTGACCCCTACGGTTCTCGGTGGATGCCGTTGACCACAAATCTGGGTTACAGCACTTTCATTCAAGCCAAGAAAATCTTGTCTGAAAGTGGGCTGTTTATTTTCAAGCCTGACAAGTCGATACAAGACGGGCGGGAAACTGTGGGCTGGATTGTGCGGAATTTACACGGCAGCAGAATGAAGGATTTTTGGGAGGAAGTAGATTCTACAAAACTTGAACCCTCTGCTCAAAAACAACAACCAAATTCTGAAGATAAAGAAATAGATGCTGGTTCTGAAGAAATGCGTGCTTCAAATCAAGCACCTATCTCAGGCAAAACCCACTCAGAGCAAGGGTTACAGAAACCCTCACAAACTGCTCAAGAACACATCACAAACTCTTCAAAAGAGTTTGTGATGTGTGTCTCTTCCACGCCAAACGAGATTTCGCTTGGTGACGAGACGGCGATCGCACCCTTGGGGGGTGCATCGCCTCAGCTTGTCGAAAGCGTGGAAGAGAAGAAAGAGGACTTGCCTATGGCAACTGACTGCACAACGCTAGCGCTTGTAGATTCTGTACAGGGTCAATCTACTTCGTTGTCAGTAGAAAATGAGATTTCTGGCGAGGAAGTGAGAGACTGTCATGAGGGCTTTTCTTCCGCCGCGCCATCCGTGCTGACGAAGCAAATTCTTACAAATAGTGAGATATTGAATATCCTAGAGAGTGCAAATCTGGGGATTTGCCCCTCCCTTGACGCAATCGCAGTCCTTATGAAAACGCCTCATTCTCGATCACTCATGGGCGCAATTACCAATAACCCACAGTGGGGCATAAATTTATCAGATTATTCGACAGTTCCGCAAAGTTCTAAACTGCGATCACAACGTGAAGCGAAGCTCAAATCCTTCGCAACTAGACAAGAACAACCCCCGTCCGACTTTCTACAAGAATGCCTTGATGATCCATTGCTCAGAATCAAACTGAAGAGATTGTCTCTTACTCATAAATGGAATATTCAGGACTTGTTAAGTGCAAAAACTTTGTAGACTGCGACTGGGGGTATTGTTTTCAAGGAGCAACACATGATTGATTGTAGCAAAAACGCAGGATGGATTTACTTGATCCATGCCCAAGGAACAAAGCGCTATAAAATAGGTCGCTCGGTTGAACCCATTAAAAGGCATGAAACTCTAAAAAATCAGTCTCCTTATCCATTGAAAATCGTAAACAGCTTTTACACAATCCATGCTGTGTCCGATGAAAAACAATTACATGATTTAAATCAAATGGAAAGAGTTCATGGTGAGTGGTTTGAGTTTGAAGAGGAATCTCTTATTACTTTTCTGCCAATCACTGTAATAGATGTTACTACCGATATTTTTGAAAAAATCCGTGAACTTGATACAGTTGGTATTTATAGAAAAAAATTATATGACAGGCTTCTAGACAATTGTCTTAGAAAAGCTACGGACAATAATGACTACTACGAATTATTTACAATTGTATCTACACTTTTAGAAATACTAAAAGCCCAGGTTTCTATACAGGAGATATATTCTTATACTCTTGGATACTTAGACGCCGCTTACTTAAAGAAAAAAAATTCTTAAATTCAAGCCACGCCTATCCAGTGATGGAGTTAATAAAGTGCAACCCGCAGTGGGGTATCAATTTGTCGGATTATTCCACAGTCCCGCAAGAAATAGCTCAAAATTCTAAGTTGCGACAAGAGCGACTCAATCGACTTAAATCCTATGCAGCGATGGGGGAATGTCCACCTGAGGAATTTCTACAAGAATGCCAAAGTGACCCAGTGTTAAAGATTCAACTCTCAAGAATGGCTTCGCTTAAACTTTGGTAACTATTCTCATGCAAAAACCGGAAAATTAAAATTGTTTAGAGTTTATATTTGTTGGATATTCAGATAAATATTTTTTTGTTTTTCATAAATAAAATTAGGGTGCTGTTAAGAAAGTAGCGAAAGCCAAAAAATATATTTTCTTCCTGCCTCCTACTTTTATTTGGTAAACCAACTTAAAATATAAACCTTAGCCGCCAAAGCATTGCGGTACTAAACTTCATCCTATGACATCCGATCAACCCTCTGAGCAACCTGTATCTGAATCTACCGCTAATGAAGTGTTCGACGCAGAGCAACAAGACAATAAAGATACTTTATTTCCCATCGTTGGCATTGCCGCCTCAGCGGGTGGATTAGAGGCATTTACGCAGTTACTCAGGCATTTGCTTACCGATACAGGGATGGCATTTGTGCTGATTCAACACTTAGCTCCTAACCACAAGAGTCTGTTGAGCGAGATTCTGGCAAGGACAACTCAAATGCCTGTCACTGAAGTGCGAGACGGCGTGACTGTAGAACCTAACAAGGTCTACATTATTCCGCCTAATACCAAGATGATCTTGTCTGGTGGCGTGTTGGAACTCACGCCGCGAGAGAAAGTTCATGGTAAATATATGCCTGCTGATGCATTCTTTACTTCATTGGCAGCAGATCTAGGGCACAAAGCGATCGCAGTAGTTTTATCTGGGGCGGATGGAGACGGTTCACTGGGGCTGAAGGCAATCAAGGCAGCTGGAGGCGTGACTTTTGCCCAGTGTGAAGACACAGCAAAATTCGATAGTATGCCCAATACTGCTGTTGCCACCGGGAATGTGGATTTTGTGCTACCGCCGGAAAAAATCGCCGAGGAACTGGTAAACCTCAGTCGCAATCCTTTTATTTCTAACTCATTGCCACTGATCGCCGTTGAGAAATTGCCCGAACAGGGAAATGCCCTGGCGACTATATTTGTATTATTGCGATCGCAAACTGGCGTTGACTTCAGGCACTACAAGCCTAACACCCTCGATCGCCGAATTCAGCGGCGAATGCTGTTGTATAAACTAGAACGCTTGGAGGATTATGCCCAGTATTTACAACAGAATCCGGTTGAAGTCAAGGCGCTTTCTGAAGAAATTCTGATCCACGTCACCTATTTTTTCCGTGACCCCGAAGCATTTCAACTGTTGAGAGAGCGAGTCTTTCCTACCATCATGCAAAACAAGTCGGCAGAGTTGCCGATTCGGATTTGGGTGGCGGGGTGTTCGACGGGCGAGGAGGTCTATTCAATTGTCATCTCCTTGCTGGAGTTTTTGGCGGATAAAGTAACCCAGTTGCCGCTCCAAATTTTTGCCACAGACATCAGCGAGAGGGCGATTGACAAAGCCAGATCCGGCATTTATGCAGAGAATCAAATGGTGGAGGTTTCACCAGAGCGCCGCCGCAGATTCTTTAATGCCATTGAGGGCGGTGGATATCAGATTAGCAAAGCTGTCCGCGAAGTGTGCGTGTTTGCCCGACAAGACTTGGGCAGTGACCCCCCTTTTTCCAACTTAGATTTAATTAGCTGTCGGAATGTACTGATTTACCTGGGCGAAGCGTTGCAAAAACGGATACTGCCGATCTTTCATTACAGTCTCAACCCGACTGGCTTTCTGCTGCTAGGGACTTCAGAAAGTACAGGTAAATATTCAGACTTGTTTACTCCCATTGACAAAAAGTATAAAATCTATACCAAGAAATTAACCGCAATTCGTCCAACTTTTTCGTTCGTTACCAGCAATTATCCGATGGTAAAACTGGACGAACCTAAGAGGGTGTTTAAGAATCCATCGGATGAGTTTAACTTAGAGAGAAAAACTGACCAACTGATTTTGAATCGCTATGCCCCAGTGGGTGTAGTGATCAACGACAAGATGGACGTGCTGCAATTTCGAGGAGAAATCGCTCTCTACCTCAAACTTACACCTGGGAAAGCGAGTCTTAACTTATTCAAAATGGTGCGCTCCGGCTTGCTCGTCGAGCTACGCGCTACAATTTATCAAGCACAACGGCAAAAAATTCTAGTTAGAAGAGAAGGGTTACCGATTGAAGAGGGCGATCTTTCAAGAATCGTCAATATTGAGGTGATTCCATTCCAGTCTTCCACTGACGAAGAACTCTACTTTCTGGTTTTATTTGAATCAGCCCCACCCACGGTTAACAACCTCACTCCGGTAAATTCTCAAAGCTCAGAGCCGGGAGATATAGACCGTGAGATTGTTCGGCTCAGGCAGGAACTCGCAACCGCCCAGCAAGAGCGAGCTGCGACTCTTGAGTATCTGCAAGCGGTGATCCAAGAGCAGGAGCATATCAATCAAGACCTGAAAGTTGCCAATGAAGAAATCCTCTCTAGTAATGAAGAGTTACAAAGCACCAATGAGGAGCTAGAAACTGCCAAAGAAGAGATTCAGTCAACCAACGAAGAACTCAACACAACCAATGAAGAACTTCGCTCTCGAAATCTGGAATTACACCAAGTAAACAACGATCTCACGAATTTGCTTGCCAGTATCAATATTCCCATTTTGATATTGACTTCGGACTTACGCATTCGACGTTTTACGCCAATGGCGCAACGGCTTTTTAATTTAATTCCTGCCGATGCGGGACGACCCTTGAGCGACATCAGAACGAATCTCGATATTCCTGACTTAGAAGCTCTAATTTTGGAGGTACTTGACACACTCAGCATCAAAGAATTAGAAGTCCAAACCCAAAGGGGACATTGGTACAACCTCCGCATCCGTCCTTATCGCACTAAAGAAAACCACATTGACGGTGTAGTCTTAGTGTTAATAGATATTGATGTTCTCAAACGCAGTGCAGTAACCTTAGAACAAGCCCGGAATTACGCTGAAGCGATTGTGGAGACGGTACAAGTGCCATTAATTGTGCTTGATTCTGATTTGCGGGTGAACAAAGCCAATCGCTCGTTTTATGAAACATTTCAGGTTTCACCATCAGAGACAGCCCAATCTCTGATTTTTGAACTAGGAAACGGTCAATGGAACCTGCCGGGACTGCGATCGCTCTTAGAAGACATTCTCGCCAACGATACCAGTATTCAAAACTTGGAGGTAGAGCATCACTTTGAGCAGATTGGACAGAAAACCATGCTGCTCAATGGTTGGAAAATTATTGAGCAGGGAGAGGCTCAAATGATTTTGCTGGCGATTGAAGATATTAGCGATCGCAAACAGTTAGAGTTAGAGCGGTCTAAGATTATAGCACAAGAGCAGTCAGCCCGTCAACAGGCGGAAATTGCCAACCGAGCCAAAGATGAATTCCTGTCGAACCTCTCCCATGAACTTCGTAACCCGCTCAATACTATACTGGGCTGGACGCAACTTTTCCGCACCCGCAATTTAGATTCAGAAGCAGTCACTCGTGCCTGGGAAGTGATCGAGCGGAGTGCTAAAGTGCAAGCTCAGTTAATCGATGATATGCTGGATGTCTCACGGATTACGAGTGGCAAGCTTCATTTAAATACTCGTCTAATTGATCTAGTTTCAGTAGTGGATGCCGCGATTGAGTCTGTCCAATTGTCCGCAGAGGCGAAAACCATTCAAATTGTTTCAGACTTGAACTCGGCGACGGTTGTCGGAGATTTTGATCGCTTACAGCAAGTTCTGTGGAATTTACTTTCTAACGCGATTAAGTTCACTCCAGCCGGTGGGCGAGTGGGAATTATGCTCGAAGCTGTATATACTCATGCTGAAATTCGAGTCAGCGACACAGGAATTGGCATCCGGTCAGACTTGCTGCCTTATGTGTTTGAGCGCTTCCGCCAAGGAGATTCCAGCAGCAGCAAAACAACTCAGGGACTTGGATTAGGCTTGTCAATCGTCCGTCATCTTGTAGAACTTCATGGTGGAACAGTTCAAGCGCAAAGTCCAGGCGAGGGACGAGGAACCACGATCATTGTCAGGCTGCCTCTGCGCTCAATGCCGTTGGAGATTACACCGCCAATTTATTTAGAGCCGATCATTTTGTCAGAGACTCTGGACACATTAGATGGTAAAAATCCACCCCTTACCCTTGAAGGGTTATGCATTTTGGCTGTAGACGATCAAGCGGATAGCCGCGACTTACTAAAGTGGATATTAGAAGACTTCGGGGCTGAAGTAGTAATTGTGACATCGGCAAGGGAAGCGATCGCTACTTTAACTGAATCTCCTGGCAAATATGATGTGCTTCTAGCAGATATTGGGATGCCAGAGGAGGATGGTTTCTCCCTGATTCGTCAGGTGAGAGCGCTTGAGGCTCTTGCTGGGGGACAAATTCCAGCAGCAGCAATCACTGCCTATGTCAGCGAGCAAGAGCGGCAGATGGCAATTGATGCTGGTTTCCAAATGCATCTAGCTAAACCGATTGACCTTACTCAATTGGTATTGATAATTGCAATCTTGACTGGACGAGTCACAGATAATTCGTAATTCGTAATTGAGGCTACCGTTGTCAAATATAGCACAATCCGCTTGGGTTAAGAAGAATAGTAGGTTGGCTTGAGGAACGAAACCCAACACGAGCAAGGAATGAGGATTATCTGTGGCTGGCATAGAAGAAGAGTGTTTGCGATCAGAGCAATATCATTCTGCCACGAACAAATTTTCCGTGAAAAAGAAAGTAATTTGAGTCAATCTCAAGCAATTCCGAAAAATGTGTGTTTAATTGGGGATGAACATGTCTAAAAGCAGATGGCAGTCACTATCTGCTTTTTAAGACTCCTAATTGTAATGACCAAGTAGGAGATTGATAGTTGCTAGTTCTTTAATCGGCTTATCTTCTTGGAGTTTTTGAATTAACTTCTTTGCTTTTTCTGGTTTCTTGAGCTTAAACCACTGATGGGCAAAGGTTTGAATCTGTTGGTCATCAAAATCTGCTACTTCAACTTCAACAAAGCTCTTAAAGATGTATTCTCTAGCAGCAATTCGGCAAGTCACAACAATTTTTCAATCCAAAATAAGAAAGCATACCTGAAAAATTTTTCATAACCCCGCCGCCACAACTTAACAAGAGTGAAAAATTTTAACTAGGGTTACAACCAATGCAAGACAGGCTATGCCTGCAATCACTGTTTGACCCTAGAATCCCCTGAATTCAATTCCGGGGAGTGTGTCACTGAATTCCCAGTTGTCTGGCCCTTGCCAAGCGATCGCTGCGGCTGCTGATCTGCATGACTTGCTCTCGTACCATCGCACCGTTTTGGCTACCCTGGCTTCGCGTCATGCCACCGCCAGCGCCGTTGTTTACTGGGTCAAAAAGTGCCGCCGTGGGCCCACCAGATCGCAATTTCAACATCAAATCATCAACAGTGAAGTTAACGCCTTTGGGATCTCTAAGAGGCGTTTTGTCACGAGGGTCAATGATGGTAATTTTTCCCTGGTCATCAAGGACGATGTAATTTGCGGCGCGATCGCGAATCAAGTCAAAGTAGGTATATCCGTCGTCATCTTTGCCAGACTTGCCCCCGGTGGCATAGAAAGATTTTTCTAGGGCGTTGATAATCTGATTTTGCTTGAGGTTTTCTTGCAGCTGCTGAACTTGCTGCACTAAAGTTGCTTCCTTGGCAGTCCAGCGCTCTTTAAGTTCTGAAAAATTACGCTGTTCTTCAAGCTTGCGTTCCTCGTAAGTCTGGGCTAATTTTTCAAGTTCTTGATATTTATTGGGATCAATCCCCTTAATTTTTTCTAAGTTGTCCGAAAGTTCAGTGACTTGAGCTTCTAATTCTTTAGCCCTTTTGGCAGCCTCATCTCTTTCTTTGCGAGTAGCTTGGGCCGTATTGAGGATTTTAGTGATCTCTTCGTCAGAGTATTGCTTAGTTTCAGTGGGAGTTGGAGTTGGATTTGCTGGATCTAATTCAGTAGGCATAGGTAAGCATCACGCTTGTGCGAACGGTTACAGAATTCCCAAAGCAAATTTTAGGGCATCAAATGGAATGCAAATCAGCGCTAAATATCTTCGGGTATGCCAGATAAGCAATAAATTTGACGATCGCCTGACCCCAGAAATTAACCACAAAGAAGCATGAAGATTGATAGCGTGAGTTAGTTCATCTTCAATAATTGGTGCTAACTTTTCTTGCACTTCTGGTGGTACGAACCTCAAAAGCTGCTTGTAAAAACAATGTTGAAAATCTTCGAGGACGCACATAAAAGCTAGGCGATTTTCCCAATTGTAAGAATTGGCAGTGCGAAATCCGAAAAAGATTTTGGCTGACAAGTATCTCGTACTCATCCCGTCCACTTGGTAGGATTCACCGCTAGAATCCCAGTTGACGCAGCCCCAATCAAACGCCGCTTTCTCCTCCCGGCTCATCAGCCCCGCACCGGACATATTTAATTTAGAGCCAGTAAGTTGACAAAATACTTGGGCGTGATTGTACTCAGAAAGCGCTTGCTCCTTTAAGTTATCGTCGAGTCTCCCGTAATAGGCAGGGAGGTTCCTGGCTTCAAGGTAACAACGCCAGCAGTAGAAAAATACACCAATCTCTAACCTTTTTAGTAAAGATAAATAATTAGGAAATAGAGTAATTACTCTGCCTAAAAATAGAGCGATTAAATTATCTATCATCATCATCATCTGGAACACATGGTTGATTGCTTTGAGCAAGAGGTGCGAATATCAAATGCAGTGGCATAATAATGATTGCTGCTACAACTGCACAGAATAATGAAATACCGATTTCTAAAATTTTATTAATCATGAATATCCCAACAAAGTAATTACGTTGCCATTAGCTACAAAGCAAACTCCATCCAAGTAATTACTATTAGCTGGATTTTTCGCAAATATCGAAATCCATTTGTAGGTTGAGTTGATTGTGAGATTGAATTTGCCCCCGGTGTTAGGTAATTGAGCTATTGGGCTAGCTTCTTTTCCGGTCATGCCAGTGTTGGGCGTTGCCGACCATCTATAGATGGCGATCGCATTACTACCCGACTGAATGCTGATGCCAAAGCTAGGCTGGATTATTAAACCTAGATTGGTTTGCGGCGCGTAAAATTGCATCGCCTTACCGCTTCCACCAGCCGATGTTGTGCAATTAGTAGTGCAAATTATCAACCCTCCAAAAGCCGCACCACCAACGCCACCACATTTTAGCCATCTACCAGTACTAGGGTTGTCCGAAGGCAGCAATACTAAATCATCATCGCCAGTAGCGGTGCTTGCATTGATGAAGGTGTACCAGGAAGGTAGCCCATTGGCATCAGATTGGACTTGACGTGAATAACCATCAACCCTCTGGCTAGAAGTTAGAGTTTTCAATGTGGCGATATTGGCGATCGCGTATCCGGTTTGAATAGTCATTTGTAGGAAGGAAGAAGAAAGAGGGAAGGAGGAAGAAGGATGGAAAAATTCTCGTTTCTCCCTTCTTCTTTTTTCCCTCTTCCTTCGCTATCTTGGCATTGCATCAATGATGGGAATTCCGCCCACTGGTGCGACTAAACTCACTTGATCGCCAATGGCGAACACCCCATTAGAAATTGCGCGTGCTGAAAATATTGTCCCTGCGGTATTTTGCACGTTGTAATTTCCTGTAACTGCATCGTAGTTGAGGATTTTTACGCTGTTTTCAAGGATGCGATCGGAAGATTTTTGAGCTAGGATTTGACGTGCTTGATAGGCACTGCGATTGATTGATGCTATTTGGCTCAACGTTTCAATTTCCTGCATAATTATCAACTGGGTGAGTAAAAAGGGCTAACAGCTAAAATCTGGACGAAAGATAAATTAATACCTGGATCAATCACAAGCTGTCTAAGTTTTATATTCTTCTTTTTGCCGTTGCTAAGAGTACAAGTACTGTTTTGGCTGTTATAAGAATTGATTTGGAACTGAGCATTAAAATCTTGGTTGATGATTGCTGTAAACGCAACTGGTGATTGATCGGTGGATTGTTGAGAGCAGACGATAATGTTGTTTTTGTAAAAATTAGTAAAGTTTGCCACAGCGCCAGTTTTGGCAGAATTGATGCACGCATCTTCACTAGTTAATTCTGGGTAATAAGAGGTCGTCCAGGGATTTTGCCAATCATCATTAAGTGCTGGAATTGTCTGAGGAGGGACAAAATCTAATTCTGTTACCTGTGTCCCCGATAGCAGATACCGATGCACTGCCGGACTGGAGGATAGATAAGTCTTAGTTTTTAAATGTGCAATTATTTCTGATTTTGCATAAGTCAAGTAACTTCCAGTCAGGACGGCTGGATCACCAGAAATCAGAGTATAGTCGGCAATATTTAAATCCGCAATTTTAGTCGCTATTTTACCTTGCTGAATGTAAAAGCTAGCGAGAGCGATCGTTTCAATTGTAATCTTAATGTCACCCGTGACTGTCTCTGTATAAAGAACTCCACCAGCAGTATTTGATTGAACATCATAGCGGTAATTGTATCCAGCAATTAGGCTGACAAAATGCGTTCCAGCAGCGCAGGTTGTGGTATAGGAGATTGAAGTCCCACTAGAATAGGCGTCGCAAGTCGAAGTATCCAGTTCAATGATTGTGCTGGGTAATTGATTCCCTGGCTCCACGTACTGAGCGTAGGTGTAATTTGTAAAGCGATCAACGCTAACACCACAGTAAGTATCGATAACTCCGCCGCCGGGAGAAAAGCTAACCTCAATAGTAATTACAGATGATGTTGGAGAAACGAACTTAATTGCAGAGAGGCGTGTGCTTTCCCCTGTACTATATTGGTTGTAACTGAAGAAAAAACTATCAAGGAAACCGCCACTTCCAAACTCAAATAAGAAGGTATCCTCAAAAACAATTGATTGAGTTGGTTGAGTTACGACATTGCAATTTTGGCTGACTTGTCGTTGGATAGGGTGCGGGAAATAGAAAGTTTTGCTATAAAATTCTAGGTTACTCCGTGCGTAACCTGCCCGGATCATAAATAGAATTGCAGCATCCAAGAAATCCTTACTTGGCGGATTGGATGGTGTTGGTTGCATTTTGTGGTGGGGCATGGAATCATATCCACCTAAAACTCCACCACGCCTTAGTCTAATACTTTCACCCTTACCCAGTGCCCCATTCGTCTGCGCTGCCCCATAAATAATATTGCCGCTAACATCCTGTAATCTTGCTAGCCCAGTATTGGCATCAAAGTTTAAATAGTTAGTAGGTTGCGATTGCTCAAGTTGGGCTTCGGCTGTATCAGTAATTTTCTTTTGATATAAATGGCGATTGACGAGCAACTGCGCTTTCAGAATATCGTCAGCTTCCATTTACGTATCCCGAATTCAGAAGCACAAGGGGAATTTGATAGCTATAGCCTTGCCCATCTGCCAGAGTAATCGGGCTTGATTCTACAGCGTAGGCGACAATGATGCCATTCGCGTTCCTAGCGCGGAATGTGCCAGATCCGGTATCTGTGATATTTACACCCGTTAACTGAAAATCGTTGGTAGTTACGCTGGACACTGTGTAAATAGTGCCAGCGACAATTCCACTGGGAAGAGTTGCTAGGGCATCAGCAGTAAATATTAACTGATCTCCATTTGCATAACCATGAGCAGTGATGGTAATGCGATCGGTGGTGGGATTGACATTGGCGTTCGTGAAGCTTTGAGAGCAAAGCGCTGCCGAATTGGCCATTAAAAAGGGGGTTTGGAATTGCAGTGCGCCACCTGTTGCAGAGAATGTGGCGCTAATTGTCGGCAGTTCGTAGCGCTGATTTGTGGTGTTATAGCTGCCATCAGCAATGCTTGCTGATGCCCTAACATAACCATTATTGGGCAGCAATTCACTTGCAAGGAAATCAGCAAGCAAATTGCTGCGGGTTAGTGTCGCAGTGTTCGCCAAACATAGCCGAAATTTAGTGGGATCGGGTGCAGTAGCGCCACGGAAAAGGATTTCGGCCGATTGTGTTATCCAGGCATTGGTAAAGATTCCGGTTGGCATGAGAGTTGTTGCACATCGCGTGGAGTTATAAGAATTCTTCCCCAATACCCAATACCCAATACCCAATACCCAATACCCAATACCCAATACCCAATACCCAATACCCAATACCCAATGACTAAGGCTGCAAAGAATTCCAGTAACTTTGATCAGCTTCATCCCAAACGACATTCCCCCAATAGAGCGAGGTGAAGCTTCCGGTGAATTGTGTGCCAAGACCCAAGCCCAAAGGCAATACAAATCCGCCAGTCCAGTGCGCTCCTTCCCCTAATCCCAAGGGCATTTGTGCTGTGGTGGTAGTGAGCAAGTAGGCATAAGAGGTAAATTCAATTCCCAATGCCATCCCCAGGGAGAAATTCTCAATCTCTGTATATGGCAAAGTAACAACGCCAGGAATTACTACACTGCCATCAGCCGGAAATGTCACCCCGTTGATTATGGTATTGCCATCAGGCGTAATAGTCACCTCGCCCACTACAGCATTACCGTCAGGTGTAATTGTTGCACCACTGATGATATTGCCATTGATTGATAGGGTATTTGAAGTAATGACGATCGCCCCCTGCACTGGAATTGCCGATTGTGACTGCCCTACCCAAATCCCATCACTTGACCATAGCGCCTTTTGTGCTGTAACAACCCAGCTGCACCCATCGGCTAAATAATTCTGCCCTGTACCATCAAATTCAACCACATTCACCCCAAATAGTGGACTGTAGGCTTTGAGTAAGCTATTGGGGATTGCCCCTGCCATTTCCTGCCCCTGCCACCTTCCCCTTAGTAATCTGCCTTCACGTTTAGCTAGAGCCTCAAGCTGTTTATTGGCGCTACTATCACTGCTGATGAAAAATTTTTCATAAGGTACTGTAATCCCTGCCAAGAATTCCACATTATATGTGCGCTCACGTTGTTTGAAATTGCCGCTACACGGGTCTTGAAACAACGCGGTGTAAGTGACAGGGTTTTCCTCGATGCGAGTTGATGTTGGGCGACGTTCGGCGGCAGGTGGAGTTTCTTGCCCTGAATTAGAACGGCGTTTCTCGCTGGAATCCCACGTTAAGCCTAGTTTTTGCTTAGTTCGCTGATTCACATCATCAGGATACTCAATTGCTGTGCCGCCCTCAGCTTTGATGGTGGGCTTAAGAGTGTAAGTTTCGTACTGCCAAGTGTATTTATCAATCTGCTTCCATTCTTCATATTTATACTCTGAAACTACAAAATACTCTGGAATTGTTTGCCACTCATTCCAGTTTTCATTGCTGCCGTTCAATACGATTACCGCAAGTTCCTGGGTCTGGGTAATTTTGTTCAAAATTACTTCCTTGGGGCTGTAAGTATAAGTTTCAGACACCTGTTTCGTATTTACTAAACCCAGAAAATTACCTACAATAAAGTCGGGTCTAACTTCTTGTATTTCTGCTAAATATTGTGATTTATCCGTATTGAAAATAGTAATTTTTTGGATTAACTTGCCGCCTGCGCTGACATCCTCAAAGTCTGATTCTTCAATTTTCGACTCACCCAAAAATGATTGAAATAGTTGCGGAGGTAGTTGCGGAGGATCTTGCCCTGATGGAGCAAATTTATCCCAAAAAACCTTTGGCACAATCAGTCCCCACGGTTTCTCGGTGTTTGAAGTGATGGTAAATTTCCCTTCATCCTCGTCCCATTTTTGAATTTCTGTAACTCTGTTAATTACTATTAACCCAGTATATGTAGGGTCAAGGATTGCGGGAGAGCCGTATTGTTCGGTGACAGTTTCACTATCAAGCTCTATCTCCCGCGTTACCATCTGCGTGCCCACGGCTTTGATTTTCTCGCAAGGTGATTCGGCTCCTCCTAGTCGGCGATACCAAAGCTCATTCTTGCCAACTATCAAGGAAACCAGCGATTGAGTTGATTCGACATTAACGGTCGTGATTCTGAAGCGCTCTTGATTATCAATCCAGCCAACTTGATTGCTGGCGTACAGCAATTTGCCGACGGATTGGAGATAGGAGCCTGAAAGATTTAAAGGGTAATTGTAGAGCGTACTTGGTAAATTTAAAGTGTTGGCAGTGATTCCAGCTTCACTTAGTAGTTTGGTGATTACATCTCCTGCGATTTGAGAGCCACTAGGCTTGTTGTCTGCTTTGTCTGGGTCTGTGGGTTCTTTGAAATTGAGCAGGGTAATCAAATCGCCAACTTCTAATGTTAATTGCTGCTTTTCTACATCATATTTGGGGGTAAGTAGCCGCAGTGTCCCCCGTGGATGGCGTGTCAGGCTGCCGTTAGTATCAGCAATATCCAGAGTGACGGACTTGCCACGGCAGAAGGCGCTGGGGCTTTTGCGATCGTCAAGGGATTGGGTGAATCCTAGTGCTTTGCCCAGCACAATCTGCCCAGTAAAAGTAATCAGCCCAGATTGATCCAAATGGCTATCACTACCTTGAAAGGAGATGAGGCATGGGGTGTAATCTGTGCCTCCTATAAGTAATCTTACGTTTCTGGCTGATTGGTTGGCGGACATGGGTGATGAGGCGATATCTTCAAGCCCATGATTCCTGTTGCTGGGTTACGGAACATGCAGTATTTTAAAATACTAACCCGACACGATAACGCCCAAGTATTTACATTGTTATATTTGAGCGATTAATGATAGGTGCATATATGGCAACAACAGTATTGGATAAATTGGCTGGGCTTTTTGGAAGCGCGATCGCTTCCATCCAAGAAAATACTCAATTGAAGGCTGATAACGCCCAATTGAAGGCAACGAATGCAGACTTACAAACAAGGCTTGATGCTGTTACCGGCTCTCTAAACCAAGACGAGCAAGAGAAAGCTGATCAAGCGACCAAGTTAGCTTCTCTTGAGCAACTCGTGGCACAGTTTGAGGCAGCCAGTGCCGCTCCTGCGCCCGATTCTTCTACTCCTGTTGCTGCTACTGCTACTGCGTGAGCCAGAGTTTTGCCTCTGCAATTCGACGGCGGCGTAAACCCGCTGCAACTGTTGAACCCGGATTGCAGTACAAGCTAAAAACTCGTGTTACTTCCTTGGTGTCGCTCCAAAGGTCGGAATTTTTTAGCAGTCTACTGATACTGCCAAATCCTGAAGCAAGGTAGAAATTACTGCCTAAATTGTAACCAAAACTCAAGATCGCCCCTTTTTGGTTTGTCGTCAGGTCATTCCAAGAGGGGATTTTTTGTAGGGGAGGTAAGTAGTCTTTCTCTAATTGAGCGATCAACATCTCGTCAGCTTGTTCCTGGGTGATGGTTTCCCCTAGCCGCCAATTACTGCCATCAAGTTTTTTGGTAGCGCCCCAGCCAATAGTTATCGGTTTGCCCCTAGTGCGTGGGTCAGGGTAGGCGTGGAGATTACAGCCCTCGAATTCTTTGATTAGGTCTATGCCTGGTGTTGGTAAGTTTGTCATTATGAGCGATCGCCAAGATGTATGATCGCATTCATGATTCCTGGTCTAGGTTATCTTTATGGCATCTGAGCGAACCCTCATTGTCGTTCACTACGCTGGTACAAAAGTTGGTAATCACGCCCCATTTGACCACTTGGGCGTGATTACTAAGAATTATCAGCGCAATAATCCTAAATCCTCTCGTCTTACACTGACCCAAATCATAGAAATATTGCTAGACGACCCAAAAAAGCACTCTTCAGTCTTTGGGGATGTCCCAGGCTCCTCAAAAATAGAGCGTGGAGAAGTTGTTAGTTTGACATTGTTTGTCAAAGATTACAAGTCAGTTTTCAGATCGCCTTATCCAACTCCCTTAGCACAAAATTTGCCACATACGGATATAGCTGATTCTTCTGCCACTGACTTTTCGGCTCAAACATCCGCGCATAAAACCGCGCCGGATAAGCAATCCCACCCGTGAAAGAGATTTGCGCTCCCCCAGGCACTAAAGCCCTAGTCATCGCTCCCTGCTCAACGAAATTTTGAATACTGTCGTCCACGATAATGCTGTAATTGCCTTGAGTTCGACGCAAGCGATCGCATTCCCCAAATATCGCCCCAATCGCATACCACTGTGGCAGTGTCACCATTGCTGAAATAGTCCAGATATGCTTTGGTTCATATACTGGGCCAGAATCCAAGGGTGTGCCAGCAATGCTGTACTCGGTTTGCCCGGTGTCGGCGAGGATGCGATCGTATGACACAAAACGCTTGAGGGTGACAGAGATGCTGCTGATTGAGAGGGTTAGTTGCCTCATGAAAAATTTTTTGCTGTTTGGGCTAGGATGATTGCTAGTTTTCCTGAATCAAATGGACAAAGCTCCGTACCTTTAGGTCGGAGAATGGTTACAAAGTCTATGTACCTTGTGTAAGCTTTACTAAGATTGCAACTAACTCATCTGGTTCAAAAGGCTTACGAATAACCTCTTGAAACCCAGCATTTATTGCTTTACTTAAGACTTCCGTATCTCTATAACTTGTAAGAGCCACGGCTGGAAGAAACCCACCATCTATTGCTTCTTTCTTTCTAACACTGCGAATTAGTGAATAACCATCCTTGTCAGGCATCCTAATATCGCTGATTACAATATTTGGTTTCCACTCTTTTATTGCTTCTATAGCTTCATCCACTGATGCTGCCGTCTTGGTTTGTGCCTGATGATCTGACAAAACAAACTCCATGACGTATGAGCAATCATCACTGTCGTCTACTACAAGTACCCGTAAATCTTTGAGGGATGAAGATTTTGGGGATATTTCCTCTAAAAAGTTTCTATCTTCCTCTAGATACGTCTGACTCAAATTTTGTGACAGCATATATCAACCTCCTACTTGGTCATTACAATTAGGAGTCTTAAAAAGCAGATGGTGACTGCCATCTGCTTTTAGACATGTTCATCCCCAATTAAACACACATTTTTCGGAATTGCTTGAGATTGACTCAAATTACTTTCTTTTTCACGGAAAATTCATTCGTGGCAGAATGATATTGCTCTGATCGCAAACACTCTTCTTCTATGCCACCGTCATCCGCAGATAGGACAATCAAAGCACTTGCAGATGATGAAGCGATCGCGTCCCATACCTTGACTAAACAGAGCAAATGTACTAGTTTATCCTGAGTAATTCTTGCGTTGAACTGTAAAACTATGAAATTTTCTTACACTATCTTGTACGTAAAAGATGTTACCCAGTCGGTTGCTTTTTACGAAAAAGCATTCGGGTTACAGCAGCATTTTATTGACGAAAGCGGACAGTATGCACAGATGGAAACAGGCTCAACAAAGCTTGCATTTGCCTCCAACGAACTAGCCAATTCAAATCTGACTAACGGATTTCAAGAAAACAATTTAAAGAATCAACCTGCTGGAGTAGAAATTGCCTTCACAACGGATGATGTTGATACAGCCTTCAATCGTGCTGTCGAAGCTGGTGCAGTTAGTGAAGTCGCACCAAAACAAAAGCCTTGGGGACAAAAAGTCGGATACGTCAGAGATTTAGATGGTGTTTTAATTGAGATTGCTGGTCTTATGTAGACAGTTATTTTTGGCGATCGCCCCCCAGTTCTCAATCCAAAATAACAAAGCATACCTGAAAAAATTTTCATAACCCCTCTGGCGAATGCGATCGCTTGTTTCCAACGCAACTGAACAGGCGACAAATCTATACATACAAGCTTTTTGGCGATCGCCCTCCAGTTCTCAATCCAATGAGGAGAAAGCATACCTGAAAAATTTTTCATAACCCCGCCCCCACAACTTAACAAGAGTGAAAAATTTTTCACTCTTGTTACATCCCCGCCCCCAAGACCTGACCTCGTGAAAAATTATTCATGATCTTGGCCGTATCATCCACAGGGTTAGCTGTAGAAACAGTAAGACTGCGCGGCGTATTAGCCAATGTAATAATCGCACTACTCAAAGCATCTAGCCTTTGCTCAATCCCCTGGTTTGCCATCTTCAGTGCTTCAACAAACTGATTACCTCCAGCAGATTCACGCGGTTGGATACTGGATGAATTTATGGCTAGCGTTGTTTTGTCCTGTGGTGGAATATCAGCTTTGCCTGTTTTGGGTAAGACTGCTTTTTGGTTCGGCAGTTTCATTTCATCCCGCTGCCGTTGGTAAGCATCAAAAATATTTTCACCAGGCTTGAGGTCGAGTTTAGGCATCGGGTTAAGTTCGATTTTTTGGGGAAGTGCCATCTGTGGGTTAGTAGATCCAGTTTTCGCCTCAGCCTCCCAAAGACTCATCGGCTTGCCTGCTTTTTCCCCAGCTTCCACCAAATCCAACGCAGTGCCGCGTTTGCGTCTATCCTCACCAGCTTGAAAGTTTTGGGTTTCCGTACCTGCTCGTACTTTCTGTTCTTGGGTAGCATTGGCAGCAATCTCAGGCTGATCGTTGAGGTTGGCTTGAGCGCTCTCTACGCGCTGATTGCTGAGGTCAATTTGCTTGTTGGCAATGTCCAGGTTAGTCTGGGCGGTTTCAATGGCAACAGGGTCTTTCTTGGATATGGCAATTTTGAGCGCTCCTTCTGCCTCATTCTTAGCCTTTTGGGCTGCATACTGGGCAGCTTGAGCATCATACAGAGCAATCTGAGCAGCAATTTTCTGGCGTTTCAGGTCGTTTTCTAAAGATTTACGCTGAAACTCCTGCTCCTTTTTCATCGAGTCCTCTTTCAGGCTGGCAATCTTTTGTTCAATAGTTGCCTTACTCTCTTTAATCTGAAGCTCGTAGTCATCTGGGTCGTCTCCACTACTGCCTTTTGTGACGGTAGCTGGGGTAACAGTCAGCCCGTATTGCTGCCCATAGCCTAGTTTCTGAAGTTGAGCTTTGACAGCCGCCTTTTCTTGAGGTTTGATTTTCGGATCTCTGAGTTTTTCAACCAACGCCTCTGCATCATCAGCATCATTTTTTTTGTTTTCTAGGGGTGCGATCGCTGCATCTGACAAAGCCTTGGATAAGTTACGACGCGATTCTTCTAGTTTTTTAGTTTGCTCTAAACTTTGATTGTAAAGGTCAAGTTTTGATTTAGATTCATCAAGCTGACTCTGTTGTTTTCTGAAGCGATTCTCCTCAGCTTGCATGATGCGCTGGATGTTGTGTTCAACCGAATCCCTGTACTTCTCCTCCGCATTGATTTCCTGTTCAACTACCGCCAGATTAGCTTTTGCCAGTTCTTGATTTAAAGCATACCGCTCTAACATGAAGTCCCTAGCATCCCGCTTTCCTGTTTTGTATAACTCCTCGTTTTGGGCTATGCGGTCTTTAACTTGAACAACGTCATCGCTTGCTTTGACACCATCAATCTTAGTTTGATCAAGTGAGAATTGGTCTTGTGCCTGTGGTGTTAACCCGGCTTTTAAAAGTTTTTCTTTGGCAATACGGGTACTGTCAGCCTGCTTTGTGCCCGTCAGCGCCTCAGCTTTTTTGTTGAAAAATTCAATTTCTTTGAGTCGTCGAGCGAGAGTTGCTGATTGCACAGCAAGTCTATTTTCTGCCTCTTGTTTTTCTAAAGCAGTTTGCTGAGTGGTCAAGTCCCGCTCTTTTTTTGCAAATTCCTCAGCAGACATAAAGCCTGCCTCGTGTGATGCGCGGACTTCGCTTAATTGCTCATTAAGATTTTTACGCTGGTCTTGAGTGGTTTTTAGTTGGATTTTAGCAATTTGCTCGTTGGCGACTTCTTCGACTATCACTTTGGCTTCGAGCGATCGCTTAATGCTAGCAGTCTGTAGATTCTCGTTTTTTTGAATCACAGCACTTGAATCAGCTGCTTTTTCATCAATCTGAAACGAGTGAAAATCTTGTACGGTGGATTGCACTTTCTGCATAGATTGAGCATAATTATCCCGCATTCCACTGAGCTTATTTTTCTGCTCACGAGAGGTTTTCAGCTTTTCTAAGATGCCTTTATCGCTTTCATCTGTGGTGTTTTTGAGACGATCATCAATTTCGGCAGCGCTGGAATCAGGCGTTACTCCAAGCCGTTGTAGTGTGGTTTGGAATGTTGGCTGGTTTACTTCAGTATCCAAACCTTTGCTTATTGTTTGCTGGTGTTCGTAGTCGAGTCTCGCCTTCTCCTTCTCTTTCAATGCTAAATTTACAGCAGCCATTTTACCAGCAAACTTATTAGATTTGAATCCTGCCACCTGCTGAGTCGAAATTTCAGCTTTGCTAGTATCGAAAGCCAGTTGGGTTTTTTCTTGAGATTCAGCAAATACTAAGTTTAGTTGTCGCAATGCATTAGTAAATGCCCTTATTGGATCAATCCGTAATGAGCCTATTGCTTCCTCTAAGTTGGCTTTCAGCTCTTTTTTTGGGGCAAGCTGTTTTAAAAGATTTTCACGCTGTTTGTCGGCTGCTGCATCACCGCCCAAATTTTTTATATTCTCAGGTTTGTTGAGATCCTCTATTTGCGTTTTAATTGAACTGATTTCCCGGTCTGTGCGGCTGAGTAATAAGGTTAAAGGTTTGCTTGCTTCAGATCGCTGGTCATTCAGTCCAGCAATTTTTAAATTACTTGCTTCAAGCTGTTGTTTAAATTTGGCTGGAGGAGTTTGCCCTTTGTCTGTAAAGTCCCTTTTGATTTGGGCTTTCAGTATCGCTCTTTCTTCCTCTGCTGTTTTTAGCTGGGCATCAATAGGGCGTAGCTTACCAGCCTCTCCTGTGCCCGTTTTGAACTGGGAAAGTAGTAATCGTGCATCACCTAAATTATCTACATTTGATAGTCCTTGCTCTTGGATGTCGTTGTTGACTTTATCTCGCTCGTATTCTCCCCAAGTTGTCAGTTTAGCGCCTGGGATGGAGCCTATCCCTTTGTTGTAGAGATTGATAAGCATATCCCCAAACTGACCAGGGCCACTGGTGGCTACAGGATCAAGTCCTTGAGTTTTTCCACGCTCGATTTCAGCATTTTCTTGTTCGGCGAATGTGGAGATTTTGGAGCCAGTAGCAGAATTAAATGGCGCGATCGCATACTTATCAAGGAATCTTTCTACAGCGCCGGATGCTTCCGGCTTGGGTTTTTCAAAAGCTTTTTTGGTTTCCTCTGCCGCTCTTTTAGCTGATTCGGCTGCTTGATCAAACGATTGGGTCAATTCGGTGTTAACTGCTTGATTTAACAAGTTCACAACTTCCAGAACAGCAAAAATACCAACCGACAGTTTAGCGGAAAACGAATTGTTAATTGACTGACCCAAGCTTGCCATTCCACCGCTTAAAGTTCCAGTCGCAAGCCTAGTTTCTATTAAAGTGGCAATCACGCTTTGGAGTGCGCCAACCATTTTTATGCTCAACGTTGCTGACACGCTAAAAAGAATGAAACCCAATTCCTTAGCATGAGATGCGATCGCCTCAAGAATTGCAGATAGAGCATTCAGTCCAGGTATAGCGGCGGGTGCGACTCCCTCACCAATGCTCTGTTGTAATTTGAGGAAGGAGTTTTGCACCCCAAAAACAGCACTTGGAGCATTATCAGAAGCGCCCTTAGCTGCCTCGCCAAATTCATTGTGTAGTTGTCTGCCGAATTTCGGGAAAAAATCTTCAGGAGTGATACGGCCTGCTTCCTTCAGGCGATTGAATTCCTCTTCTGTAGTCCCCATTGCACGAGATGCAATGCCCAGAACACCCGGTATGCGAACGCCAAGCTCATCAAAAAGTTCAGCCCCAACTCTGCCTTGACTCATTGCCTTTGATAGCGCTTCCAGTGTCCCGCTCGTATCTTCGGCGCTCAATGACAAAACTGTAGAGGCTTCAGAAAGTCCTTGGAATAGGTCTTTTGTTTGCTTGCCTTCCAAGGCGCTATTACGAGTCGCACCAGCCAGACGCGTAAAACCTTCAACAGAAGCTTGCAAGGGGATTTTCAAATCATTAACGGTTTTTCCTACAAATGCCAAATTCTGAGCGCCACCCGCATCACCGCCGGATGCAAAATTGAGGGCGGTTTTGAGGCGATCGAGTTCGACAAATGCTTTAAAGGCATTAACCGAGATATCTGTGAGGATGTTTTGAACATACATGATCCCCTGAAAAGCCAAGAACCCTTGTATGAGTCCACCTATGGCTTTGAGTCCTTTGAGTTCGAGTCCAGAGAACTTACTTAATATGTTGTCGATGAAGCTAAATTTTTCAGGAGCTAAAGATGAGACATCAACTTCAACATCAATCTTGCCTTCAGCCTGCATTTTTTTGAGCTTATTGGTGTAATTATCAATCTCATGATTAATAAGCTCAAATGGCAGTCCAAGTTTTCGCAAGCTACCCTCTAATTCGCGAACTGCCCCATTTAAAAGCTTGAAGTTTTTATCTGATTGATTTTGTCCAAATTTGGCAGAAGCATCGCCTACCTTGCCAAAGGCATCTTGTAAATTCAAAAGCGCTTTCGTTTGCTGAACGTTGGGAGATTCCCCTACCTTAGTGCCAACTAAATTAGCAATACCTTCGGCATTTTTTGTGATATATCGCGCCTTTTGAATAACTGCGCTTTTCGACCTTTGCTTAAAAAACTGTTTGGGATTGTCGCGTATATTGCTAACGGCTTGTTCTCTTGCTTTTACTTTTGCTTCTACCTCTGCATTGCTTGGCAAGCTTGGTTCTACAATAGATTTTTCAATCCCTGTAAGTTGCTCTAATTCCTTACGAACTTCTTCGTCAATCTTGGCTTCCAAAAGCGCTAATTCTTTCCTTGCCTCATTTTGGCTTTTCAGTTTAGTCTGAAGTTTTTTGCCTTTAGGCTTGCCAATGCGTGGCGATACAGATAAAAGTGCTGATTTAAGAGCAGCTAAAATTTTATCGGTATTGTCAGACATAGCAAATAGTTCTGTGCCTGAATTATCTGCCACCAAATCATTAATAGCGAATAATTCAGATGACCTTTGTTTAACAGGCTCAGAGTTTTTAGCTGTTATTGGAAGCTGGGACTTTTGTGCTTGTCGTAAAGCGGGAGAGTAGGATCTATACTGGCGCTCAATTGTACCCTTGAATTGCCCCAGCTTTTTCCTAGTTTCTGCTGATAAATCAGTGCGTTTTAGCTGTTCGGAAACAAATGCAATTTGCTGGTCAATATCCGTGAGGGTGCTGCCAGCTAACTCTTGATTTGTGACTTTGCGATCGCTTGGCTTACCCTTAAACGACTGCTTGAGATTGGCAGTGATGAGCTTCTGTGCCTGTTGAGTTTTTGAAACTAATTCAGATCCAGATGGTAGTTGGGCGGAGTCTGCATTTTTCGCACTCTGTTGCTGCTGAACTTTAGCTAACGCTAGTTTTTTTAATTGCTCTGGCGTTGATTCAATTTGAGAAACTATACCACTAAGAGCAGAACCAAGTTCAGCTTGAAGCTGTCCGACTTCATCGGAAGTCAAAGACTCAATGTGGGCAGCTTTGTTTAACAGGGGCTCTAAAGATTTTGATAAATGATCGAATTGAGCAAAGATTTGGCTAATCTCATCTCGTAAATTAGCGCCATATTTCTCTACTAATCCCTGTATCGGCTGAATACTTTTAAGTGTCTGGGTTTGCAGATCCTTGATGGATTTTTCTGCATTAGCCCCAGCAACACCAAAGGTTTTTTGGAATTGCTCAACAGCACTTTCTTTCTGAATTTTTGCCGCAATTTGAGGTGTATTCCTAGCAGCAAATATATAGGCATCTGATTCTAGTTTTCTAGCAATAGGCTTTGCGAGTTCTGGCTGGGCACTGGTAGAACCTTCTATATATTTACCAAACTGTCGTGCCTCTTGTGGAGTTGGAGTAGCCAAGGGGATAGCGGAAGTTTCGCCTGCTAATGGATTTACTTTTCCAAGCCCAAACTGTAAAGCATGGCGTAACTCGTGAACAAGCGTGTCAATGATTTGAGTATTTAATTGCCCTTTCTGAATGAGTTCATGCACCTCTGGAGGTACGTTAACTCGGTTATTCTCTGGCGTGTAAGAGCCATATACGCCAGGGCGTAATTTACTAGAAGCAGCTAATTGTGGAATCATCCCCGCAGGGATTTCACCCACGCCAGACAATGCCGCAACTTGCTGAAAAATTTTCTGGTAAGCAACGGGTAAGTTATCTTTTTGTGATTTTTTTGCTGGTGCTGAAACACCTAAAACCTCAGATGCTTTACCTATCCCTCCTAGCTCTTGGGATAATTGCTCATACTCTTGCATCTGAGGAGCGATCGCTTTCTTCCTTTGCGATAACTCTGCGCGTCTGTCACTAAATTGCTTATTAAGTTCTCTACTAACGAATTTTCCTTGGATTTCTCCAAGATATCTAGCTTCCTGGAACTGTAACTCCCCTTTGGATATTTTTGATGAGTCTGTGTCAGGACGAGGAATTGCAGTGAGTGCAGTTCTGATTTTGTTGGCTTTACCTATTTCTCCTTTAGCTTCAAGTTGAGCGACGAGATTTTCAAAAGTTTTGACTTGTTCCTCGTACTCTTTGACTCTTTTCTTAATTAATCGTTCAGGAGTAAGTTTGACTTTGAATCTCTCAGCTATTTTTTGTAGTCGCTGTTGTTCAGATGCGTAATCTGCGGTAAAAGTTTGAGAATCCTGCTGGATACCTGGCAAAACCCCACCTATTTCGGCTCCTAATTGTTTTAATCTCGCAGGCTTTCCTTGAGAGACTACCCTTTCGTAGTCGGACTGTATTTGCTCTGTTGCGGTTTGCTTATCCTTACTTGCAGATGCAGACGATCGCGATCGCCTAACAGCATCCGCAGTAAATACCTTCTCTTCGCCCAATACTTGCCTTGCTTGCTCGGATACTTCCTGCATCAAGCCAGGCATCAATTTTTTGAAAGCTAATCCAAGGGACTCAACAATCCCTTCTCCTATGGCTTCCCCAACAATTGCACTACTACCAATACTGCTAGACAAAGCGCTTCCAATTGCACTTTTTATACCAGCGCTAATGCCAGAACTAAGCTCATCTCCTAACTTTAATCCAGCACCAGTAAAGATTGTGCCAATTGCTAGAGTTGCAGCCTTTAAAGGCAGCAGCAGCACTCCTAGCAAGCCCGATCCAATGCCAACAGCAGCTTTGAACAATCCTCCGGTCAATACAGTAAATATATTTTTACTGGATGCACCTCGGACACCTTTTTCGACTGCCTTACTGATATCCCCGTCAACGGAATCAGTTTCTAAGGTGACTTTTGTTTTTTGCTGTAGTGGCGATTTTTTAGCATCAATATCTACATTAATTTTGATTTTAGACTTTTTAAAGTAGCTCTCAATCTTGTTGGTAACGCCTTTGAGCTTCGATTCATCAACTGAATCTAAGCCTTGCATCAGCCCCGCGATCGCATACTCACCAATCTGTCGAAAAACTTTCGATGGCGATTGAATTCCTAGCTGTCTTTTGACTGATGATACAAGAGAATTTATTACCGATTCCCCTGAACTTTCGGCTTCTGCGAACCCTTGGGCAAAGCCCTGAGCCGCACTCTTCCCAATTCCCCTAAATTGCTCGTTAACTTGCGCTGAATCAATACCAACGGAAATATTACCTAAACCAGAAAAAACGGACTTAATAACGGACTTAATGCCATCAAAAGGAGCAAGAATCGCCGACCGAATACCTTTAAATGGCGCAAGGATTACCGACTCAATGCCTTTGAAAGGCGCGAGAATGACTGACTCAATACCCTTGAAGGGTGCGAGGATGATTGATTCAATGCTTTTAAATGGTTTGGCGATCGCGTCACCAATATTGCCACTACCAAAATCGTAGTTTTTGATGCGGTCAAATTGACTGACAACTCCATCAATCTTTCCTTGGATTTGGCTTGGGTTGATGGTATCTAAGCCCTGCATCAGCCCCGCAACAGCATACTTACCAATCTCCCGAAAAACTTTTGACGGCGACTGAATGCCCAATTGCTTATTGACCGACTTAACCATCGAATCAATAGCAGATTTACCCGCACCCTCAACTCCTGAGAACCCTTGCGTAAAACCCTCAACAGCGTATTTACCAATCGTCTCAAACTGCTGTCTTACCTTGGTTTCATCAACTTTAATATCAACGGTGACAGGCGTTATCTTTGATAGTCGTCGCAGCTTCTCTTGGAAATCTTTGACGTTGGGCGCTAAATCAACAATGATTGGATCAATACTAGTTGATAGCTTTTTAATCTGCTGGTCAAAAGTCTTTGTATCTATTTGAAGGGGGATGAAGATGGGTTGTGAAGAGTGCAATCCCTTGATTTGGCGTTCAAAATCTTTGGTATCTAGCTTGATGCGATATGCAATCTGACCAGCATCTTGAGATTGCAGCTTCTTTAAGTCGCTGTCGAACTGGGAGCGATCCAGGTTTAATTGAATTGAAGCGGAACCTAAACTTCCCATGACCTGATAACTGGATTACATCATGGTTTGGGTTCCCAATCAAATGGTTGCTATACCTCATGAAAAATTTTTCATGAGGTAGTCTTGAGTAGCGAGTGACCCAAAGTTTCCGTCCCCGTGAGGGGTAATGATTTGAAAACAAGTTATTACGTGGATGACTCAGGAATAAAAATAAGTATTGTTTCCATCCCCGTGAGGGGTAATGATTTGAAAACAAACTTGCCGTGCAACCCTGTTAACTCGCAGCTTGCTAAGTTTCCATCCCCGTGAGGGGTAATGATTTGAAAACCTTAAATGCTGGAAATCCTAGTGAGGTTCTTATACAGTTTCCATCCCCGTGAGGGGTAATGATTTGAAAACGACGGTTTAGGAACGGGTAATACACGATCTAGCAGTGGTTTCCATCCCCGTGAGGGGTAATGATTTGAAAACTTGTTGGCTTCATAGGAATATGCATTCCCAAACGCAGTTTCCATCCCCGTGAGGGGTAATGATTTGAAAACTTTTGTACAGAGCAACATTTTTGAAAAACAGGGTCCCGTTTCCATCCCCGTGAGGGGTAATGATTTGAAAACCAACAGTTTGAATTTTAGTGGCATAATATTTGAGAACGTTTCCATCCCCGTGAGGGGTAATGATTTGAAAACTTCTTGCTGAATTTATCAATCCAAATTGTTTTGGTATAGTTTCCATCCCCGTGAGGGGTAATGATTTGAAAACCCTACCATTTTAGAACCCTTATCCTGACTGGGTTTAAAGGGGGCATTTTCGCGGGGGGTCTAATTTACCTGTCAATAAGCTAGATTTATTGACAATCGACTAGAAGTAGACCCTACTCAAAACATTGTACAGTAAGCTTTTCGCGGGGGTCAACGTAATAATCAGGGTTTTGGCGATTGGTCTACCCCCGCGAAAAATTTCCGTGTGCAAAGTTCAAAAAAATACTTTGAGATTCACTTGGAAACGTTAGATTAGGTTTTCAAGGTTCTGGCTAGTTGTGTCGATGAGTTTCAACACACTTACCTTACAATAAAATATCTTACTTAGGATCGTCAAGCTGTAATCTAGAGTTGGGAACGTAAGAGATAAGAAAAAACCACCCGACTGCTGGGTGGTTTTATCAATCAGGACAAAGAAAAGTCCTTAATTCTTATTTTGGTTTCTGCTCAGGTGATGCAGTTCCGACACTGCATTCTCCAAATGCCTAATCACTTCATCAGGTGGTGGTGACTGTTGACCGAGAAGATTGGAGATTGGAGATTGGAGATTGGAGATTGGTACAAGCCCAGCAGGAAAGTGGGCGGAATAAATCTCAAAGACGCTCGCGGACTCGGTAACGCAACGCTTACGTCAATCTCAAATCAGAGAAGCTGCATCCAAGAGTGGGTGTAGTCAATCTCAAATCTACAATCGGCAATCTACAATTGTTTGACGATATCCCCAGCAGAAGAGCGCCTCTAACAGGTCTTGGAACGAAAAACCCTCTTGATCCAACAGTCCAATCAAATCTTCCACAAAATTAATCAGCCCTTCTCTTCTGGTATCTCGCAAAGCATTGCGAATTGAGATTTTTTGCTCAGAATCAATCATGTTGGGACTCCTCTAATTGTTCAGTTAAGACGGCTTTGTTATTTTGATGAATCTCAACAAGTGATTTTTCGTAGTTGATTTCGTTTTCTAACTTTTCTAATGACGGCAACTCGATCTCAGACTCTTTAAGCTGGTCTGTGTCATACCCCTGGTCATCAAGCAGCACAGCATAAATCCATCCTTTGCCCAAGTCGAAAGCCCTTCTTGTCCCTGGTGATTGGTATTCAATCCCAATAATTCGACCCTGTTTTACCAGTTGCCCGAAATGATATTTGGGTTGTGACCAATGGCTAGGAAAGCGAATACAGGATTTCTCGGCAATAATTTCTGGTGTATCTTCTGGCATGGCGTTACCTCGTTTTTGATTACAGCCGCTAACTTGCTAGGCGTAAATTATCGGTTTTGTTACTCCCAGCTTTTGAAAGGGGAATGTAGTGGTCAATGGTCATCGTCTCTGGTACTAGATGGCACTCACACCAGAAACATCTGTTTCCGTATTTGTCAATGAGGCGTGGAAGTTTATCGCGTCTAGCCTTTCTGTACAAGCATTTATGTCGGCGCAAGAAGCAGCAGTTATCCATCTCACTAACCATGCTTTTTTCTAGCTGATAGTGTTGCTTTAACAAGGTCACAAACTGTATCCACAGAGTAAGAATTAACAAGGGCGTAATTCACCAAACCGTCCAGCACTTCATCAAATGTGAAACCTTGTTTTTCGAGGAAGGTCATGACTTGCGCCAAGCTGTTGCACACAAAATCATGTCTCTGTTCTTTGAGAGCGATTTCAAGTGAGACTGAATCCAAGTTCATGCTTCTCTCCTCCCCGTGCCTCGATGATGAGGGCAGTCTTGAAGACATCCGTTTGTTTCGACTCCGCTCAACATAAAGTTGGTAGCTTGTACAGGAGGTGTAAAAATCTGCACGAGAAATAGAGCCGCGCTTGCAGCTATTAGCAAAGTTTTCAGATTCATAAATTATGGTTAAGCTTTTACTACGGGGTGATTTGTCTGTTCAACGTGCTGTATCCACTTATGAACAGCCTCTAATTCGTCACCACCTTGGGCAACCACAGCAATTACGTGTTTTTTGTAGGAATTCTCAGCATGAAGTGGGTGGTCAATTTTGTTTGATGCCCAAGCTAAACACATGACTTTGATTAGTTCATCAACCTTGCTCACTTCAAGCTGACTAGGGCGGTCAACATCTTGGAAACTTAGCCACTCCTTGACCAAATCAACAGGGTAGTCAAGTAAAGTGCGTATAAGCTTTACCCGCAAATCCTGTGGATGTGGTGTTTGAACGGTCGTTAGCGGCGGTTGTTGGTCAACTGCTGAAATATCAACCGTGTTTCCTTCTTCGTCAACCATCAAATCCAATTCTTCTGGGGTGTATGTTACACTGCCAGCAAAAATGTCTGGACAATACCAGCGCACACCGTTGGACATTGCACGGTTAAACATCATGTTTCTAGGAAATTTCTTCCAAGTGTGGCCGTTCTTTCCCTCTAATGCACCAGCAGCCTGGGCATCATCAAGAGTAAAGGTGCTTTCACCAATCGCCTCACCATTTTCATAGAAGACGATGGTGCAGCCATCATTGTCATGGCGAGTAATCCGGTAGTTGTATTTATCAGAACGCTTTACCGCCGCCGCCATTAAGTTGGCTCCAATGGACGGCTTGCCGTTAATGATATGCACCCCAACCATTGAGGCTATAGCACCGAATCCTAACTCCATACCTGCCAAAACTTTCACGCCACACTGAGCAGCTTCCTTGGCATCAGAGAAAAACCCAGACTTGGCAAGCATATTTGAAAGACGACTCAGGTCATCGATGTTGCGAATAGTTAAACCGCCTTTCAGGTGTTGGTCACTCATTCCACACCCCCGCACAAAGCAGCTACTGAAAGGAAATATTTCCGCAAATATTCAGCAACTGATCCTTTGAAAAACAGAGTTGTTGGATTCCCTTCACTGTCAGACATTGAGAGGTGAATCCTCACACCAAGAGTTTCTTCTCTGTCTACGATGTAACTTTTCTGAGCCTCTAAATCAACGTAGGCGATCGCATTCAAATTAATTACCAAATTTCCAACTTTCAACATGATTTCACCTCATGAAAAATTTTTCAGGTGGGCAGTACCCACCCAGTTGTTTATGCTGCTACCAGTTCCATGCTTTGAGTTTGTACGCTCGTCTCTTTCAATCGCTCCCACTCATCACGGGTAAGCTCATCAAAGGGTTTATCTAATAACTCTTCAAGACTGACTGCAACTGTTACGATTACTTGCTCTAACCGTTGCTGCACCAAATAGTTCTCTACTGCTATTTGGTGCTTGCACTTTGTCCCTCTGTAATGACAATCAGCACACTCGCAGCGCTGATTAACTTCGCTCGTATTGGGGCGAACGACATAATAGTGGTCATTCTCGCAGTTGTGGACTACAAACTCCGAGCCGTGTTGCTCAAGTACTTCAATGGTTGCAGCCCGTTCCTCACGAGTCGTTAATACCTGAACTTGTTGTGGCTGATGAAGAGCTAATGTGCCTGCAACATACTGGGATTTGACCCAATCTGTTGCCTCACAATAAAGTGAAGTGCGGTAAACCTCAACTCCAGAAACAGACACATACCAAGGGTTTGAAGAGTTGAAGGCATCGTGGGAAAGTTCAGCGATGGTAATACCCTTAACGGTGACTTCAAAGTTGTAAAACCCGTCAATGTCGGTGAAGGTCACATCGTCTTCATTTGAGATTTTTACGAGCGCTTTCTGGTTAATTGTTGCTTGTGTCATCATAGGAATACTCCATCTGTATGGTGGGTGATTTACAAAAGGCGATCGCTAACTTTCCACGGTGGGCGGTCGTCTTTTGTTATATATCTATATTCGCATTTATAAGTAATAGTGTCAATATGCGAATTCGCTTGTATTGCGATTCGCAGAAACAAGCTATAGTATGAGATATGAGAATATGGAGGTATGGCAGTGCAAAATAAAATTAAAAAATTTATAGATGAAAGAGGCGTAAGCCGATATAAGTTCTGGCAAGAGACAAAGCTTGGCAGAGACACGGCTTATCGCTTATGTAATGACCCAAATTACATACCTACAGGCAACGTATTAGATAAAATTTGTGCCACTTATAAAATTCAGCCAGGTGAACTTTTAGTTTGGCTTCCTGATGAAGATCCACACTCAGATATGAGCGGTGTCAGCCAAATACCTGAGACTGAGGAGCTACCGAAAACGAACAAGCGCTCTCGCAAACAGGAAAAAGCTGTTAGTCAACTGCTGATCTTCAGGAGAAGATCAGCATGAGTCTGTTTACCCCTGAACAAATTTATCTACCGGATCTGCCATCACTTCCTTTGAAGAACAGACAAAACTTACCTAGCATCTCCTGCATTTACTTTGTACTAGAAAATGGCTGGCTTGTTTATATAGGTAGGTTTAAAGACTTGCGCTTTCGATGGAGGCAACATCATCGGTATCACGATTTCCAACATTTAGAAAATGTCAAAATTGCTTGGCTAGAAATTTCTGAGCCTAGCCTTTTACATGAAATAGAAATGGCTTTAATTGCTTGGTTTGAGCCATATCTAAATCAAACTCCGTGCAACCCAGCTTGGATAGAGCGACTCAAATATCTTTCAGAAAACCCGAAAAAATTCCCAGTGGATTTGCTAGCCAAGAAGATGTTTTGTAGGCTGGCCGTTTTAATGGCGGAAAAAGATCCACAGCTGTCACAAAGGCAGCTGGCAAAAGATACTGGGTTGGACATCACAACCATTAATCGGTTATTCACAAACAATTTCAGTCGTGTTGATGTTGGCACGGTTGAGGTGCTGTGTAATTATTTTGGTCGAAGTGTAGGGGAGCTTTTTGAGATGAGGAATCCAGAAGATATTCCTCAGCGCAAAACAAAAAAGCAGTCCAGAGCAGAGGTTGAAGCAGCATAAAAAAGCGATCGCCCTTGGTGGACAGCGATCACTTTTTAAAACATTTCATTCCGAAAGTATTCTTCTCAGCGTTTGTTGAACGGTTCAACAAACGAAAATTAACTAAAAGCACTCGTCCAAAGTGAGAGAGTGATCGCTTTGCTTTCAACGGATCTACTTGTAGTTGTTAAGGTCAGCAAGCTTTTGTTTTAGCTTCTGGGCCTCATCGCATTCAGAAGATCCCGGCTTGAGTTCACAAATTCTTGACATGGTATTAAAAATAACCACATCATTCCTTCTTCTAGTTAAAATTATGCTCTCCTTCCACGCGGCTTGGTCTTTAACTGTTATATATTCGCACTTACTTTTTTGCCGATATTGAACTATACAGTCTTCGTACTCTTGACTTAATTGCTTAATTTCCTCTTCTTTTTGTTTTTGCAGTATTTGTAAATCCTCATAAGTCAAATCCGAGCTAATGAGCGGTTGTTTAGATTGCGCCCCCTGTGACGAACAGCCAGCCAGAACGCAAACTACAATTGCAGTGCCTAAAAATATCAGTTTCATTTGGATATAAAAATTTTGGTCTGTGCTTATGACACCCAAAATCGGACTGTGTTTAACTGATCCCTGAAAAATTTTTCATAAACCATGACCACCAAAAAATATTAATCCCTCTGATTACAGTTGGGGTCAATTCCGTTCGCCAACACAAACACCCACACCAACCATGAGCAAACTGAATGTTATTGATCGCGAAGGATTACTAGTTGTTGACTCTCGGCTTATAGCTGAAGAGTTAGGCATCCAACACAAAAACTTTCTAGCAAGCTTAGATAAGTACATTGAGGAGATAGAGGAGGATTGGGGGACTGTCGCGTTTGAAACGCGAGAGTTCAAAACCAGCCAGGGCAATACTTCAACAGAAAGGGTCGCGTTTCTAACGGAACCCCAAGCAACTCTGTTAATGACCTATAGCCGCAATACTGAACAGGTTAGACGGTGCAAACGGCAATTGGTCAAAGCATTTACAAAAGCGAAACTAGCTTTGTCTGGCGCGATTGAATTGCGAGTAGTGGAGCTAGAGCAAAAATTAGCAGTACAAACTGAAGCGATCGCACTCCTCCAATCCCAAGTACAAAACCTGCTGCCCATATCATCTGACTTCATACCGCCTGGGTGGGATGCGGATGTGTGGGAGAAATTACCGCCACAGGATAAACGACATTTCAGGTTTATGTTCCGCCGTCGTGGGTTTCGCCCTGGTAACGAAGTTGAGATAAAAGCACTGCCTGCTATCACCAGCCATCAGATAAGACTTATTCAGAGGGCTGAGGTTGAGCGAGTGACGGGTGTTGTGTCAGAGGAAGAATTACAGAGATTTGACGCACTCAAACAGCAAGTGCTGAAGCAATATCGCTCATGGGGAGGTGAGTCATGACCACAGCATTGCAAATAATTGACGGTGGTAACAAGCGCAAAAGGCAAAAAGCAGAAAAAGCTATCACCAGACCACACTGTAAAGTTTCAATTGATGATGTCAACTGGGTTCGTCAGCAGCCCCCATGTGTGCAGCAGCTTTGGCTTGATTGCGTCGCGGCAGAACAGTACGGTGGGGCAGCGCACAAATTAGACACCAACCTCAGTCGGAACTCATTTCTGAAAGCCAGTGCTGTTATCAACGGTGCTGCTCTATTTGAGTTTGAGGAAGTCAGGAGTAAAACCCAATCTGGTAGATCCGGCGTAACTGGTTTTCGTGTCAAAAATTTACACGGCTACTTCAACAGACACTATTGGGAAAATTTTGACAATCAACCTTTGACACCTGAGAGTCAAGCCGTGACAGCAGAAAATCAACAGGTGATGCCCCAAAATCATCAAATGATGTCTGAATGTCAAAATCTGACATTTTCGGAAGCTCAAACCAATATACAGCAAGAGTTTCAAAATCCTAACCACGGCGCTAACAATTCTTTAACTACCTACCAACAACCAACTAAGGTTGTTGGTAGGGTAGTTGGTTCTGACACGCAAAACGAAAACTTGCATGGTGAGGAGACGGCTCACACGCCCTTGGGGGGCGCGTCGCCTCCACATATCGAAAGCGCGTCAGAAGAGGAAGAATCGCCTATGGCGACAGGCTGCACGACGCTAGCGCTTGTAGATGATGCACCGAGTCAACCTGCTCCGAAGAGGACTGAAAACCAGGACTGTGGTGTTGAGGTGAGAGACTGTCATGTTCGCGCAGCGTCTCGTAGAGAGGGCATTTGTTCCGCCGCCGCGTCCATTGCTGAAGAAGAAAAAGAATTAACTCAAAGTGAGATATTTGAATGGTTGGATAGGGCGGACGTTGGAGAATGCCCTCCATTGTGGGTAATTCAATATTTGCTAGACAGTAAGTATTACGCCAGTATGAGGGCAACACTCAGCAAGTTTGAGAAGCGATGGAATGTATCTGTAGTCAATTACCAGGTGCAAAAATTGAGTGAGGCAATACCTGCGACGGTAAACCACGCTGCTAGATCCAAGGTTAGACCATTGCGAATGGAGAAACTGAAAATGGCTCTTATGGTTGGTGGGGAAAAACTTGATTTTGACTTTCTCCAAGAATGTTGGAATGATGACCCGGCTTTGCGGATAATTATCAAGCAGATGATTGCCAAATATCCAGAGTGGGGGATTGTTTGTGTAGATGGGGTGCTGGTTGATTGGAACAAAGAATAAGTGCTACAGTCCAATAAGTGCAAGCCTTGTGTATGTCAAACAAACCAGATCCACAGGTATTAGAGACAGCGATCGCAGCAGCGTGTAATGCTCATACAGGTTTGCATCAAGCAATTCATGAGTTGCGGCATGGGTCGGTGACTGAAGGCAAGCAGATAATCGCAAGGCAGATTGCGGCGCTGGCTAATGCGTTGATGATTTTGTAAGATGTTGGAAAATTTTTCATAACCCAAATATTGACAAAATGATGAATACGCTAGAACAAGAATGGCTGAATTACGCTTCAAAAGTTTTACCTAAAGGTTGCCCCCCTGTCCAGAAGCAGGAAACGCGCCGCGCATACTACGCTGGTATATGGACACTTTTACAAATGGTGAAAGAACTCGGAGATGACGAGGTAAGCGAAGAACAGGGAGCGCAAGAACTAGAGAAACTGGAAGAGGAATGTGTGAGCTTTATGTCTCAGGTTGGCAGCAAATACTGATATCCATACCTCATGAAAAATTTTTCATGAGGTTAAATTCGGCAAGCACTGCCTACCGAATTAGAAATTGCAAATTCTCCATCAAGCACCCATGCTTCGCCAAGTGCTGGAACTTTTACCACGCCGCCATCTGTTGCGATCGCCCCACTCACACCATCAATAAATCCAAGCGGGAATCTGACCAACCCATCATCAACCACTGGCTGTAGCAGCACCAATCCTTCACCAATCCACACAACGGGATTCACAGGGTTGCTGTCTTGTGATTTGGCGAGTTTATCCACAGGCGCAAGAGCTACCACCCACCCAGGCAACAATCCCGTATCAGCCAAGGCAAAGAAAGCATTGGCAGCATCGGAGTTAATGCGATCACTCTCATCCTCAGTAGGCGTAAAATAAAAGAAATCACTGGGTTTGGCGGCAACAGATTTCGGATCGCGGTTGGAGTTGACAAAACACGATGTGAGGGTAGCAATACCCAATTCAGCTAAGTGCAACTCCTCACGGTGTAACTTAGCGCCATAATGTAGCGCCTGTAAAATTATCCAGGTTGGCTGGTTTCCAAATCTTCTGGAATTGAATCTTCGTTCTTGAGGCCAATATCTTCGGACTCGCCAGTAAATTTCTCCCCAATCGGGATCTCTGGGTTCGGTGTCGAGTTTCCCAAATCTTCCTCGGTGATTGGAGTTGCGGCTGCTGGCCAGCCAGCTTCCTCCTTCTTGGCAAATTCAACTATCTCAGCCAGCAATTGCGGATGAACTTGATTTGGATCGCCAGTATTCTCCACTTGCCAGTCAGCCACCAGTCGGCGAATTACCAACGTTGCAAGTACTAGATTGCGTGCTACTGAATCCTCGTCCATTAAGTCTTGGAAGCCGACAAATTCTTCCAAGTAGTCTGCCAGTGATTCGCTGTCTCCTTGAGTCAAGGCATTGTAAATATCAATTACTTTTTTACCCGATTTAGTGGCGATATCCTTCGCCAGTTTTACAGCAGCAATGCGAATATCTGCTAGATTAGATGCTTTGATAAATAGGCGCTCATTGGGGCTGATATCGCCATATTTAGGTAGCTCTAATTCGCCAATTTGGGAATTACCAATAGTAACTTTTTCAAATTCTTGGGGAGAAGTCTTAAAAGGGAGTTTCAGCATTTGGATATCGGTCATCAGTTATCACTAACTGATTTCCCACTCCGGCAACAAAAAAGGTGGCTATCACCACCCTGCAAGGAAACAAAAAGTGAAAATCCAAGAAAAACTTACAAAAACGGGTGTCTTTGCACACCCGTAGTAGTTCCTATTCCGAAAGAGAAGAGAATTTAAATTTTAAATATTAATTGCGCTTGCTCTTTATGCTAATATAGGACTCCTATTTGATTTTTGAAAAAGAGTACGAGATAATACGGTTGAGTGTAAAAGTGTAAAAGCAGACTATGATAAACCAGCATCTAC
>NZ_JBALDZ010000060.1:0-19908 GCF_036917155.1 Nostoc sp.
GGAGATGAGGGAGATGAGGGAGATGAGGGAGATGAGGGAGATGAGGGAGATGAGGGAGATGAGGGAGATGAGGGAGATGAGGGAGATGAGGGAGATGAGGGAGAATAAAGTTAACTCCTAACTCCTAACTCCTAACTCTTAACTCTTAACTCCTAACTCCTAACTCCTAACTCCTAACTCCTAACTCCTAACTCCTAACTCCTAACTCCTAACTTTTGACCTAACAGCTTAAAATTAAATCAACAACCAAACAGGTACATACCCAAATGTTTGTCACAGCGCAACAGCTAGAACAACAAATGCCCGATGCAACTCGGTTGTTAAGTGATGAGCCGGAGATGGAAACTTCATTGCACTATATGCAGCTACTGCTGCTAGTAACTTCCCTTGAGTGGCTGTGGCGTGACTCTAATGATTTCTTTATAGGTGCGAATCTAACAATCTATTTTAGCCGTCAGCAGTTGCGAAATCGAGATTTTCGCGGCCCAGACTTTTTTTTGGTCAAAGACACCGAAAAGCGATCGCGCAGTTCCTGGGTAGTCTGGGAGGAAGATGGTCGTTATCCAGATTTGATTATTGAATTACTTTCTGAAAGTACGGCTGATATTGACCGAAATTTGAAGAAAAATCTCTATGAAAATCGATTTCACACACCAGAATATTTTTGGTTTTCGCCGGAGAATTTTGAATTTGCGGGTTTTGAATTAGTAGGCAACAAGTATCAGGAAATTACACCAAATGCGCGGGGATGGCGTTGGAGCGATGTGCTTAGGCTTTATTTAGGCGTGGAAGCAGGTAAATTGCGCTACTTTACACCCAATGGTAATTTAGTTCCAACACCAGAGGAAGCTGCTATTGCAGCGCAGCAACAGGCATCTGTTGCCCAGCAACAAGCATCTGAGGCACAATTGCAGTTGGAACAAGAACGGCTGCGATCGCAACGATTAGCTGAACGTTTGCGATCGCTGGGAGTTAATCCAGATAGCTTGAGTTAAGCAAAAAAGGTAGTGCGTCAACGGGCAGAGCGATTGGCAGAGTATTTGTGATCACTAGAAGTTGATCCAGATAAATTGAGTTAAATTGATCCAGATAATTCGACTTAGCTAGATAGAGTAGCCCTTAGATAGTCCCATGAACAGATATCCTGAAAAGCATTATCCTTGACTTGTAAACAATTTCATGGTATACACCGCTACCTAATAATTTGTGGTAGATAGTTCTAGGAACCAATTGATAAATTAATTGGTCTTGCCGAGATAGGATGTGGTTAAAAGTATGAAAATGGTAATTAGTAACTTGTGTATTTAACAATGCTTTTTAAAATAAAGTTTTTATTGTTAAAGTAATGCGGTAAAGTAGCCACCAATAGTATAAAATTTGCAAATAATTTAGCTATGATGTGTAGCGGTGTGTAAGGATGAAGCTTTCGGTTAAAAGTAATTCAACTTGGTTGAAAGTGTGGCGCTACTGGGAATTGCTGCACGTCTTGGTAGCGCGAAATCTTAAAGTGCGTTACCGGGGTTCATTTTTGGGGGTTTATTGGTCACTCTTGAACCCGTTGATTATGACCGGGCTATACACTGCAATTTTTGGGACAACGTTTTCGTCGTATTACAATCACTCAATACCAAACTATGTATTAGCAGCATTTACAGGGCTGGTGGTAATCAACTTTTTTTCAGCTTCTACCTCTCAGGCACTGACTAGTGTAGTGGGTAATGGCTCACTTTTAAATAAAATTCGTCTGCCAGTCAGTATTTTTCCAATATCAATGATTGCAGCAAATGTATTTCAGTTTTCCGTCGGGGTGCTGCCCTTGTTAGGAATTATAACTTTTGTTAAATCCAAAAGTTTAATAAATGTGCTGGCATTGCTGTTTCCATTTCTAGCGCTGGTTTTAGTCTGTACGGGAGTTGGTTTTTTGGTAAGCGCTTTATATGTATTTTTTAGAGATTTACCTTATTTTTATGAGTTAATTATATTTGTAATTTGGATCAGTAGTCCTGTGTTTTATCCACCAGATATTGTTCCAAAAACAGTAAAAGCATTTTTAGGGTTAAATCCTTTATCACCAATTATAGAAAGTATCCGTCAGATTACACTATCAGGAGTGCTACCAGATTTAAGTTTAATTTGGGGAGCCTTGCTCAGTGGCATAATTATTTTGTCACTGGGATGGGTTTGTTTTCACCTGTGGCGGCATCAATTTATGGATTTGCTGTAAATAAATGGAAGTAATTCGCCTAGATCGAGTTTCGCTGTGGCGACGGACACAAGAAGAGTTTTCTTATGACCTAAAGAAAACACTCCTATCTGTTTTAGAAGGTAAATATCACCAGCCTGCAAAGAAACAGGTGCTAAATGAAATTGATTTAGTTGTTGAAAGAGGTGAAAAAATAGGTATTATAGGGGCGAATGGCTCTGGTAAATCAACACTATTAAAGATAATTTCTGGTATTTTGCAACCTACCAGTGGTTTGGTGCGAGTACGCGGTCAAATTGCTCCATTGATTGAGCTTGGTGCTGGGTTTGATGTAGAAATTTCTGTGATGGATAATATTTTGCTGTATGGCGTATTACTGGGATATTCTCGAGCAGAAATGCGGAAAAGAACGTTTTCAATATTAGAGTTTGCAGAGTTAGAAGATTATGCATTAGTACCAGTGAAGGGATTATCTTCTGGAATGGTAGCGCGATTAGGGTTTGCGATCGCAACCGATATACAGCCTGATATTTTGATATTGGATGAAGTCTTGTCGGTGGGAGATGAAAGTTTCAAAAACAAGTGTAAGCGAAGAATTGAGAAATTTTGGAATCAGAACGCTACTGTATTAGTAGTTTCTCATGATTTAAAATTTATAAAACAGTCTTGTGTTCGAGGAATTTGGTTAGAGCAAGGAAAAGTGCGTTTTATGGGAAACGCGGATGAAACTGCCGACTACTATTTAAATTCAGTAAGTAGAATTTAATGTCAATTACCTAATATTAGTTATTTACTTATAAATAGGAATTTTGTCTTAAGGAAAATTATTTAGTGAACTATATGAATAGGACAACTAATATGATTAGATAGACTGAGCAAGGATTTAGTTAGGCTTTGAATAAAATTTGCTAATAAAAAAATGTATTCTTTTCGGAAGAATGATATTATGATAAACTTCAGGAGAATCAGATGGATTACGAAAAAATACTAGAGCGTATTAGTGATGTTTATCAACAATCTGCTAGATTTAATCGTCCAGATGAAAATGAGGAAAATGAATCAAGGAAAACAATAAATTTACCTAATAAATTAGTAAACAATAGTTACGTTATAGAAATTGATGGTAACTACTTACTATTTTTTAATGATGTATATACAAATGCTATTCGTAAGTGGCTAAAAAGTATTTTAAAGAAAATAGCATGGCCTATTTTCAAAAGACAAGTCTATTATAATTCTGCTGTTAGACAACTTTTATACAATTTAATACAACAAAGTGATGAATATAATACAAGGGACAAAGAGTTAAACAAGAAGTTTTCTCAGCTTGAGCAGAAAGTAGAGCAGCTTTCTCAGCTTGAGCAGAAAGTAGAGCAGCTTTCTCAGCTTGAGCAGAAAGTAGAGCAGCTTTCTCAGCTTGAGCAGAAAGTAGACCAACTACCTCAACTTCAACAGGCAATAGACCAACTCTCTGCTGAACTGCAAGTTAATAATAATGTAGCCAGTCAATTTGCTTCTGCTGAAGAAGCAAAAATTAAGAGTGGGTTATGGTTTAATGATCCAATCTGCGTAGGTCATCGTGATAATGGTGAAGCTTACTGGGTTGAGACTACTGAAAGAATTTTAGAAAAGACTTTTGTCATGCATTCTCTAGCTTGTTTGTACCAATCTAGGGATATAGAAATTCTAGATGTAGGCGCTGCTGAAAGTCTCCTTTCGTATGAGTTAGCTAGTTTTAATTACTCAGTTACAGCAATAGATATTCGCCCCATAGCATTATTTCATCCCAACTTGAAGTTTGTTAAAACTGATATCTGCAACCCTGTATTACCGCCAGCTAGTTTTGATTGTGTGATTGCTTTATCTACTCTGGAACATATTGGCTTGGGATGGTATGGAGATGAAACGGGGGAGAGTTATGATATTAAAGCTGTCCAACAGATTAGTTTACTTTTAAAACCAGAAGGTAGTTTTATACTCACAGTTCCCTATGGCAAAAAAGCTTTAACACCAGTGCATCGAATATATAACCAAGAATCCCTACAAAAACTAATTCAAGATTTCAAGATAGTTCAAATATCCTATGGAGTACGTAAGGATGAATTCACTTGGACTATCACTGAAAATGAATTAGAAGCATCTGAAAAAGAACATAATCCAGATAATTACCTTCCTGGTGCGGTAGCTATGTTGGTATGTAAGAAAAATCTTGTATAAAAAATTAAATCAAAGTTGACGCAGCATGAAAATAGCCATTGATCTTCAAGCTCTGCAAACAAATAATTCTAGGAATAGAGGTATTGGTCGTTATACACAATCTGTAATAGAAGCTCTATTTAGTCAGCAAAATACTCTCAGTTACCAGTTATATACTAACAGTAATCTACCAGCCCCAGAACTAGATGATAATTACTTTCAATATAATTCTGTAGATTACCCATACATTGGTAGTTGCGACATAAATGAACTACTGTTAAAAACTGTTTTAATGGCAGCAGATATTGATGTAATATTTATACCTAGCCCGATGGAGGGTTTAGACTCCACAATACCTGACTATAGCAATTTCTCTAAAAAAGTTTTTGTCATCTGCTATGATTTAATACCTCTCATCTTTTCTGATAGATACTTAAATGAGTTAAATATGCGCTCACTCTACATGAAGCGCTTAAAAAATATACAAAATGCTGATTTTATATTCGCAATCTCGGAAGCTACCCGCCAAGATGTAATTAAATACCTCGATATATCTCCTGAAAGAGTTTTAAACGTTTCGGGTGGTGTTTCTGCTTTTTTTACTCCAATTCATGTTCATGAACATCAAGCTTGGCTCGAAACTTTTGCTAAGAAATTTGGTATTTACAAAAAATTTATTCTTTATACAGGAGGTGAAGATTGGCGAAAAAATATTGAAGGGCTAGTCACAGCTTTTTCTACCTTACCCAAGAATTTGCAGGAATGTTACCAGCTAGTAGTTGCTTGTAAAGTTTCTGAGCATTTTAGTAAAGAAATAACTAGCTTGGCGTCAAAATTAGGAATTAATAAATCTATTATATTAACAAATTATGTTACAGATGAAGAATTAAGAGCTTTATACTCAACCTGCTCTCTATTCGTTTTTCCTTCTTTTTATGAAGGCTTCGGTTTACCGCTACTTGAGGCTATTTCATGTGGCGCACCAGCTATTGCAAGTAATAGCTCATCTTTGCCAGAAATTTTAGGTTCTGATGAATTACTGTTCGATCCATACTCACCTTCTGATATGGCTAGGATCATGCAAAAAGTTCTATCTGATGAGAACCTTAGAAAAAAAATCTCAGAGGATGCACTTCAGCAATCAGCAAAATTTTCTTGGCAATCTGTTGCCCAAAATATGTTTGATGTGTTTCAAGACCATCAGCTATTAAAACAAGTATCTATTTCAGTTAATCAAAAGCCACAAATAGCTTTTTTTAGCCCATTTCCACCAGCTAAATCTGGTATAGCAGACTATAGTGGGGACTTGTTACCATCATTGGGACAACATATTAACCTTGATTTATACCATGATGATAGTTATTTGCCCGATATTAACATCAGTAATAACTTCTTTTCTCATAGTAAATTTGAAGAAAGATTTAGATATCAAGGATATGAAGGTATTATTTACCAGATAGGGAATAGTAGTTACCATTCTTATATGTACTCTCAATTAATGAGATATTCTGGAATATCAGTGTTGCATGACTATTACTTGGGAGGGCTAATTAATTATATGGAAGCTCGTTGTCCAGAGCTTGGTATTAAATTTTCTAAAGAACTAGAACACTGTTACGGAAAAAGTAGAGCAGTAAAAATTTTAAACCTTTTAAAAACAAAAGGTTTAGATATAAATGAGAAGCTATCAGGAGTAGGTATTTATGTCAATAGAAGAATTTTTACGCGCTCTCTAGGAGTTATATTACACAGCAAATGGGCTTATAACTGTGCGATTAAAGAATTTACTAATGATAATAGCCATATTGTTCACATACCTCAGATAGTACCAAAGTATGTTGTTAAGGAAAAATCACTAAGAGATGAGTGTAAAGGGTTGGATCTTCCAGACTACAAACTCATAATATCAACCTTCGGATTTATCAATAATACTAAACGTCCACTACAAATTATTTATGCATTTAAAAAGTATCTTGTAACTCAGCCAAATGCTTACTTAGTATTTGTGGGTGGTACTGATTACCTTGGTACAATTAATATAGAAGATGAAATTAGAAAACTAAGTTTACAAGGTCAAGTAAAAGTTACTGGCTATGTCAATATGACAGACTTTTACCGTTATATAGAAGTATCAGATATATGCCTTAACTTAAGATTTCCTTTCAACGGAGAAAGCTCTGCATCACTTCTGCGAATTTTGTCTGTTGGTAAGCCTACTATTGTTACAGATATCGGTTCCTTCTCTGATTTTCCTAATGATGTGGTGTTCAAAATACCCCATCCTGGACAAAGTGATGAAGTAGAAGAGATATTGAAATCTCTTATTTTACTAACTCAAAACTCAGACTACAGAAAATCCCTGAGCGAAAATGCATACAAGTATATTGCTCAGGAACATTCTCCAGATAAATGTGCTAATTTATATGCTGATCTTATCCAACAAATACTTTCTTCACCTCAAGCAAAAAGTAAAAAACTTGCTGACTATGTAGGACGGGAATTAGCGAAAGTTGTACCTAATACATCTGAAAAAGTACTCACTACTTTTGCTAGAGCTATTGATAATTTGTATAAGCAAGAACAGCAAGTAGTTGAAGTTCTTAATCTAAATAAGACTGCTACACAAATGCAGACTTGTGTGCGAAAAAAACTGAACTCTCAAAAATTTCAAGAAATTGACCTTGCAGATAGAACTCTAATTCAGCGAATGCAGGAGTTTTACCTAGAAAACCAAAAAATTAAAAATGAGGTGATTTTTCATGGCATTGGTTCAATTATTGAAATAGAGAAAGAGTATTTTGTCTTTGTAAATCCTGATGATGGTGAAGGATTTGCTATTTTTGGCCCTTACGATTCCTATCACAAAGGTAAATATTTAGTTGAGTTTGAAATCTTTGCCTCGGATTATGATAATGAAATATATAAAAATAATTTAGATTTAGTTGTAGCGATCGCAGATATTTCTACTAATTCTGGTACGCTAATTATAGCCAAAAAAGAAGTTACTTTAAGAGATATCTTAAAAAAAGAAAAGACAAAACTGGAGTTTATTATAGATACACCATCTATATTAGAATTTCGAGTTTTCTCGCTAGGAGTATATCCAGTTTTAGTTGGTATTAAACCAAAAGTATCAACGCTATAATTCAGTATTTCCAGAGAAGAAATCTATTGTAAAAAAAGTGAGTATGACAACAAAAAAAGCCCTAATCACCGGGTTAACCGGACAAGATGGTTCATATCTTGCCGAACTACTCATAGCAAAAGGCTACCAAGTCTTTGGTCTAGTCCGCCGTTCTAGCACCAGTAACCTAGAGCGTATCACCCACCTTTATGGCGACATTCAAATAGTATCCGGCGACCTCCTCGATCAATCATCCCTCATGGATGTAGTGAGCGAATGTCAACCTGACGAAATTTATAATCTCGCCTCTCAAAGTTACGTTCCTCTCTCTTGGACACAACCTGCTCTCACTGCTGAATATACAGCTCTCGGTGTCTCTCGCCTCTTAGAATCTATTCGTCGCTGCAAACCTGATGCCAGATTCTATCAAGCATCCAGTAGTGAAGTTTTTGGTCAACCCGACGAATCACCTCAAACCGAACGCACTGCCTTTCGTCCCCGGAATCCTTATGGTGTTGCCAAAGCTTATGCTCATTGGATGACTGTCAACTATCGGCAGAAATACAACCTTTACAACTGTTGTGGTATTACTTATACTCACGAATCACCTCGACGCGGGACAGAATTTGTATTTCGCAAAATCACGCACGCAGTTGCCCAAATTAAATTAGGTTTGGCAAATGAATTAAAATTAGGCAACCTAGATGCCCGTCGTGATTGGTGCTACGCTAAAGATGCTGTTTACGCTATGTGGTTAATGTTGCAGCAGGAACAACCTGATGACTACCTCATTGCCAGTGGTGAAACGTACTCTGTTAAAGAACTTGTTGAGTGTGCTTTTGACTGTGTTGGGCTTAATTGGCAAGATTATGTCTCGGTTGATCCCGCTTTTTATCGTGCTGATGAATCAGTGCAGTTAGTTGGTTGCATTGATAAAATTAAAAATGGAATAGGTTGGCAGCCTCAATACTCTTTTAGTCAATTGGTCGAGTTAATGGTTGATTATGACCTTAAGAAATTAAGCAGTTAGCTCGTTTAGTTTTTTAATCATAAATAACCACTAACTTGAAACTGGGAAAAAAGTAAAATACCTTACCTAAGAATGTAACTACTAAGTTTTTTAGTTATGGCTTTTCTTAGGTAAGTTTTTTAAGTAAAAAAAAATTAAAAATTTGCATAAAAATAGTTTCAAATAGGTTTTAGGATGAAGATATTTATAGATTGTACTCACACTGCAAAACATACGTATAAAAATACTGGAATCCATCGAGTAGTTCGAGAACTAACTTCTGAATTATTGCAAATCAGCTCAAACTGCACAGATATAGAAATAGTAGCGGTTATGTTTGATGGTAGTTTTATGCGGAGGGTGACTAATCTTAATCAACAGCAAGACTACCATTTGATCGAGGTTAACAAATATTTCGCTCTAACTAAAATAAATATAAAATTTCAAGCTCTCGTTTTCAAGCTGAAAAATAAATTTATCAATTTTTTTTATAGATTAAATTTAATTGATTGGTTTGATTCAAATTCAGTAAACAAAAAAGTTTTCCTTGAATTTGAAGATTCTATAATCCAGTCAGGAGATATTTATGTGATAGCTGATGCTAATTGGGATTTACCTAAAACTTACTACCGATTTTTACAACTTTTAAAAAGGCATAAAGTTACTATTGTAGTTATATGCTATGATCTCATTCCAATAAAATTTCCAGAGTTTTCTACCAAGAGATTTACTAAAGCTTTTACAAAATTCTACAGCGATTATTCGACTTTATTCGATAAGGTATTATGTATTTCTAAGAAGAGTGCTGAAGATTATAGTAGTGCGAAAGTTCAAGGAATCTTAGCTAATAAGAATTCACAAGTTGTTCAAAGCTTTCGCTTGGGCGGCAACTATTATAAACATGATTTGTTACTAAGTGAAGAAAATAACAGCCCTGATGTAAAGTTGCAGAAATTGCTTAATAAAAAATATATTTTAGTAGTTGGAAGCTTAGTGCCTCATAAAAATATTAAAACCATCATTGCAGCCTTTGATTTATTGATAAATTCTAGTCATGATGATGTATTTTTAGTTTTTGCAGGTAATAAAGGTTGGGACTCAGAAATTGATAATTTGATAGAATCTAATAAAATGTATGGCAAGCTTATACAAATACTAGGTTCTGTTACCGATGCTCAACTAGATTTTCTCTATCAAAATTGTTATTGTTTAGTTCAAGCCTCCTTTTATGAAGGATTTGGATTACCTGTGGTAGAAGCACTACAACACTGTAAACCTGTAATTGCCAGCAATGGTGGCTCTTTGCCTGAAGTAGGAGGCGATTTTTGTAGATATTTCTCTCCTACTCAACCAACAGAACTGTATGAAGCTTTAAAAGAGCTACTTGATTCAGATATTTACTACAATAATTTGGTAGAGCGCATAAGAAATGAGTATGTACCATTTTCATGGCAAGAATCTGCTGAAGAGTTTCTCTCTTGTTTGTATAATTAAATTCAGTTTAAATAAAAGCTTAAAAATTTGTTGGTCAATCTATCTTTTTTGTCTAAGAAACCCACAGAGATCACAGCCTACGCAGGGTAAGCGCATCTCAAACCCTATTGACACGGTAGTTTTGGGGTTCAACCAAAGCACAAATAAGTTCAAAATTACTACACTGAGCCAAGGGGTGGGATTGACATTTTCGTATTTATGTGGCTGAAAATATAAAAAGCTATTTGACCCATGTTTTTTCAATCATTTACGACAAATCGTCCTATTTTGAACGAAAAATTGATATTTAGATAGAGTTTAAAGCTTTTTGTCTGTATCAAGGGCTACAAAATTAGATGCGCTTACCCTGACAACCTACGCTTTAAATATTCTTGCAAATCTGCAATTTCTCAAACTGACATTATTAACTTCACAGTCAATTTTTGGTATAAATGCTATGAATATGAAATTTAGTGAAGAAATTAACACCAGACCCCGGTTTAAAAAGTGATATTTCTCCTATTATTTGTTAAATAAATTACTAATAAACCTGTTTATTGTCAGCAATAATTCTGTTAAAATGCCAAAATTAAGCTTTACATAACAAACTAAGAAGTGAGATGAAAATTCATGTTAGATAAAATACTGCAAATCGTAAAAGCTATATTGAATATATCAAGATTCTTGAGAAAAAATTATAGCGTTTCTTATAAAAGTAAAGAAGTGCTGAATATAGAAAGTCAGGAAGTCCTGAATGCAGAAAGTGAGGAAATACCGAATGTAGAAAGTCAGGAAGTCCTGAATACAGTGATAACAACAAATGAGCAACAATCTAACCTTAATTTTTTTAATAAAACACGATTTTTAACAACAGATGCTATAAGCTTGAATATTAAAACTTTCGGCTATGAATATGCTCGTAATTTGCGCGAGCAGTTGACAATACCTAGTAATTTATCACCACAAAAAATTAACTTACAATCCAAAGCTTGTCAACAAAATGATATTGAATCACACTGGTTTTTCTACTGGTGTCAAGAGATGAAAATTCCTGTAGCATACCATCGAAAATTGTGGGAATTTTGCTATGTTTTACAAGCATTATATGAATACGATTTACTTACTCCTGGACGTAAAGGTTTAGGTTTTGGTTGTGGTGAAGAACCTCTGCCAAGTATTCTTGCTGCTTATGATATTGCGATTACGGCTACAGATTTAGATCCAACAGCATCAGCTGCACAGGGTTGGATAGAAACTAAACAAAATATGTCTTCTTTAGAAAAGATATTCCGTCCTGAGTTATGTACAAAAGAACTATTTACTAAAAATGTGAGTCTAAAGTATGTCGATATGAATGCTATTCCTGCTTACTTAGAGGGTAAATATGATTTCTGCTGGTCTGCTTGTGCATTAGAACATCTAGGCAGCATTAAAAATGGACTTCTATTTATCGAAAATTCTTTAAAAACTCTAGTTCCTGGAGGAATAAGTATACAAACGACAGAATTTAATTATTTAGAAGAAGAAGAAACTATTGACAACAACGGAACGGTACTTTTTAGAAAAAAAGATTTTGAACAAATTGCTAAAAGACTAACTGCGGCAGGACATCAAGTAGTACCCCTAGATTTCAATATTGGTTCTCGTGTGTTAGATAAATTTATTGATATTCCTCCATATTACAGTCAAGTACATGACATACCACAAGAAGCACATTTAAAATTATTAGTCGATCGTTTCGCTTCCACATCCTTTGGTATGATCATCAGAAAAGCTATGTAATACCAATTTTGTATGAAGATACACATAATAATACCCCCCTGTAGTCCCCCCAAGGCATCGGGGGGACGGCGATAGCCGGGGGGTAAATTATATGCAGCTTCACAAAAAAACGGTATAAGAAGCTACGGTTCTTAAGTTGCCGTAGTATTCTATTATTTTTAATAATGTCAAAATTATTATTTTTATAGCAAAATAAAAAATACTAAATGAATATAGTAGATAATGTTTCCTCTAACCAATTAATTGTTAACTTATCTATTCTCCTAGCTCAACCAACGGGTATAGGCAACTATGCTCAAAACATTTTTCCTTATTTAAAATCTTTGCAACCCACTCTATTAGTAGCGCAAAAATATCCCGATTTTGACTGCTATCCAATACCGTCAAACTTAACCCCAAACCACGGCACTAAAGGTCATTTTAACCGCCTGATTTGGACACAATTTCAACTACCACAAATATATAAAAATCTCAAATCGAGTCTCTTATTCTCCCCGCTACCGGAAGCACCCCTTTATAGCAACTGTCGTTTTGTCGTCACATCTTTTGATATGATTCCGTTGCGTTTTGCCAAAGGCTTCTCACCACTCACAGCCTACCACCGCTACTACACGCCCCAAGTTCTTAACCAAGCACAACATATTATTTGCATCTCTCAGACCACAGCTAAAGATATCACCGATTTTTACCAAATTCCCGCCAGCAAAATTACTTCGATTCCTTTAGCGCACGATCGCACTCACTTCTATCATCTCAACCTCCCCACCAGCAACTACTTTCTCTACATTGGTCGCCAAGATCCATATAAAAACATCCAACGAATCATCAGTGCTTTTGCGGCGTTACCTAACTGCAAAGACTATGAACTATGGTTAGTAGGGCCAATTGATTCGCGTTACACCCCTACTTTAAAAGTGCAAGTTGCAGAATTGGGTGTAACCGATCGGGTGAAGTTCCTTGACTATGTACTTTATGGCGAATTGCCAAAAATAATTAATCAAGCGATCGCTCTCGTTTTCCCCAGTCTTTGGGAAGGTTTTGGTTTACCTGTCCTCGAAGCAATGGCTTGCGGTACTCCCGTCATTACCTCTAATCTCTCCTCTTTACCAGAAGTAGCTGGCGATGCGGCGATTTTAATCAATCCCTACAACACCGGAGAAATTACAGAGGCGATGCAGTCTATTGCTACTGATTCAGAATTGCGATCACACCTATATACCCTTGGCCTCAACCGCGCCAGTCAGTTCAGCTGGGCAAAAACAGGACTTGCCACTGCCGAAGTTCTCAAGCAGTACCTATAATGGCTGATTTATCGAAAATAGAGACACTGCGGGGTAAGCTTAGTTCTTCACTGCAATAGCATTCCAGTTAGCGATCGCCTGCTCTTCGGTTAGAGTCGGGTCAGCATTACACACATACTCAAGTTTAGCTAACACGCTTTGATGGGCAAGAGCAATCTCTTGAGCAACGGGTGCTGTAAGAAGCTTCTTCCAGAGAGCATACTTTCCCTGCCAGAAGTGATTGTTTGTACTCATGGTGCGGAGGCGATCGATAGAATGCAACGAAACCACATCTAATATAGGCTTGACTGGGGTCAGCCCCAATTGTTCGTTAAACTGCGAAAGTTCCTTGACCGCATCATTCACCAGATTTTCGTAACGAACTTTCAACGTGTCTTCTTGCCTCCACCATTCCGGGCTAATGGAGAGAAGTGCTGCTGCTCTACTCCCAGTGGCATAGTTGATAAACTCTGGGCTAAGTGGCGTTTTCTCAAGGATGGATATCTCAGTTCCTCCGTCACTTTTTAGCCAGCTAGCAGTCTCTGGTTCGTAGTTGGCAAAATGCAGAATAGAAATCAATACATCCAAAGGATGGCGGGCAAGAGCTACCACACGAAATCCTTGCTCGGCTAGCAATGAAACTAAATCATCACTTCTGTGCCAATGAATCTGAAGCACTAATCTTGCTGGTAGCGAGTGCCAGGAAATGTCAGCCGGATGATGCACCGCCAGTTCAGCCATTTCATAACTGGCTGCCAGCATTTTTCGTAGCCAAGTGTTACCCGATCGGGGATTGCTAATTATTGCCAGACGCAAGGAGCCTAAACTGCTCAAATTCTGTTAATCCTTTCAGCTAAATTAGGGTACATCCAAACTAACATTATACTAACACCATAACTTAAATCCAATGATTTGGGATTCTGTCAAGTTTTTAGATTATCTTGACTAATGACTTGATAATTAATCCTAAATCCTGATGAAAGCACTAATTCTTTCTGGCGGTAAAGGTACACGCTTACGTCCCCTCACCTACAGCGGGGCAAAACAACTTGTACCAGTTGCAAATAAACCTGTTTTATGGTATGGAATTGAAGAAATGGTTGCGGCTGGTATTACTGATATTGGCATCATCATCAGCCCGGAAACTGGGGCAGAAGTCCAAGGAAAAACCGGAAATGGAGAATACTTTGGAGCAAACATCACCTATATCGTACAAGATCAGCCACTTGGACTTGCTCACGCCGTCCAAATCGCCCGTCCCTTTTTAGAAGATTCTCCCTTTGTCATGTATTTGGGTGATAACCTGATTCAACTAGGTGAGTTACGTTACTTTCTGCAACAATTTAGTCAACAACAGCCAGATGCTTTGATTCTCTTACGTTCAGTTGACAACCCTAGCGCCTTTGGCGTGGCTCAGGTGGATGAAACAGGAAGGGTATTACAGTTAATTGAAAAACCCAAAGTTCCTCCTTCAAATCTGGCATTGGTAGGAGTTTATTTCTTTTCTCACCTTATCTTTGATGCGATCGCAAATATCCAACCTTCTACTAGAGGCGAACTAGAAATCACTGATGCCATTCAATACCTCATTAATCAGAAAAAGCAGGTTGTAGCCTATAATCTGCAAGGTTGGTGGCTAGATACTGGTAAAAAAGATGACTTATTAGAAGCTAACCGATTGATTCTTGACACCTATTTAACAGCATCAGTTGTCGGCGAAGTCGATGCCCAAAGTCAGATTATTGGACGAGTGCAAATCGGTGCAAAATCTAAAGTAATTAACTGCACAATTCGGGGGCCAGTAGTCATTGGTAGCAATTGTCATTTAGAAAACTGCTTTATTGGCCCTTATAGTAGCATTGCTAACAATGTCACACTCATTGATACTGATTTAGAACACAGTGTGATTTTAGAAGGTGCTAAAATTGCCGGAATTCATCAGCGCATTATTGATAGTGTCATTGGACAACGGGCGCAATTGACTCTTGCACCCCGTCGCCCCAAAGCCTTGCGATTTATGATTGGCGATGACTGTCAAATTGAACTAACCTGATTTACTTGTTACAAATAGGACAGACCACCGTCAAAGTTGGAACATAGTGCTTGTAAAATATAAATGCGAAATTCATCTAACAATCAGAACACGCGGCACATCCTAATTAAATAATATTAATGAGCATTATACATACCAAAATTTCTGAAGTTCTACAAATTGAACCTCAAGTATTTGCAGACGATCGCGGTTTCTTTTTTGAAGCTTATAACTACCAAAAATTTGCTCAAGAGATCGGGATTGTTACAAACTTCGTCCAAGATAACCACTCTTGCTCTAAACAAAACGTCCTACGTGGATTGCACTATCAAATCCAACAACCCCAAGGAAAACTCATCCGTGTTGTTGTCGGGACTATTTTTGACGTAGCCGTAGACATTAGAAAAAGTTCGGCTACTTTTGGTAAGTGGGTAGGTTCTGAACTCAGTGCTAAAAACAAACGCCTACTGTGGATACCACCAGGCTTTGCTCATGGTTTCCTCGTGCTTTCAGAAATAGCCGAAGTTCTTTACAAAACTACAGATTATTACGCACCCCAAGGCGATCGCACAATCATCTGGAACGATCCAGATTTAGCTATAGATTGGCCTCTAACTGAGCCACCCATTCTATCAGCTAAAGACCAAGCTGGTAAACTGTTGAAAACTGCTGAAATATTTGATTAAGTAGTCATTGGTCATTGGATTTTGTTACAGACCCCTCCTCATTGGGTTTGGGGAAAAGGTTAAAGGGTAAAGGTTAAAGCAAACCACGTTAAAGAGTGGGCGTAGCTTCTCTTGGACTAATAACTAATGACTAATGACTAATGACTATTGACTATTGACTATGAGTACATCAATTCTGCTGATTGGTAGCAATGGTCAAGTGGGTAAGGAACTGCAACAAATCCTCACATCCCACAGCGATGTTATCTCAGTAGCACGCCCAACAGTAGACCTTGCCCAACCCGATACTCTCCGCAAAGTTATCAGATCAAAGCAGCCGCAAATCATCATTAACGCCGCTGCTTATACTACTGTAGACAAAGCCGAAAGTGAAACCGAACTTGCTACCGCTATTAATGCTACTGCACCCCTAATTATTGCCGAAGAAAGCCAAAAATTAGGAGCTTTTCTAATTCATATTTCGACCGATTATGTTTTTGATGGGAATGCCTGTAGCCCTTACCAGGAAACCTACACGACTAATCCCTTGAGTGTCTACGGTAAAACCAAACTCGCTGGAGAAGAAGCTGTTCGGGAAACTTGCGCCCATCATCTCATCCTCCGCACTGCTTGGGTTTATGGAACCTTTGGCAAAAGTAACTTTGTCAAAACCATGCTGCGACTAGGTGCAGAACGCCAAGAACTCCGTGTTGTCGCCGATCAAATTGGTAGCCCGACTTGGGCGCAAGACATAGCTACAGTTATCGCCCAGATAATTCCCCAGTTAACTCCAGAAATTAGCGGCACTTATCACTACACTAATAGCGGCGTTGCTAGCTGGTATGATTTTGCCGTCGCCATTTTTGAAGAAGCCCAACAGCTAGGCTTCCCTTTGAAAGTTGAACGTATCGTCCCCATCACAACCGCTGAATATCCCACACCAGCCCGTCGTCCTGCTTATTCCGTCCTTGCTTGTGGAAAAATTTCAGCAATTCTAGGGACTTATCCCCCCTATTGGCGACAAAGACTCCGACAAATGCTTGCAGAATCGGGAATCGGGAATCGGGAATCGGGAATCGGGCATTGAAAAGAGGCAGAGGGGCGGGGTGCGGGGTGCAGAGGGGAAAACTCTTCTCCCTTGCTCCCTGCTCCCTGCTCCCCCTCCTCCCTCATCTCCCTCATCTCCCTCATCCCCCCAGCCCCTATCCCTTTTTTAATACTCCCGTCTCTCGTTGTATTGGCAAGACATCTAAAATATCAGTCTGGGAACAATATTTTAAATCATCTAAACAGTCAAGACGTAATAATCGTTGGCCGTGACTAGCTTGGTGAAGTAATCCCAATAGGTTATCTTGCCATTGAGAGTAAAGAGCGATCGCACTAATTACTTCATCATTACCAGCGAGTTCTTCTGGTGACAATTGGGTTTTCTGTAAAAGACTATGAGCGATCGCACCTGCACAAACTGTATCCTCTAAAGAAAAACTGCCTTCCCAACCGGAACCAACAATCCACACTGTCTCTGGTTGCAACTCTTGAAGAAATTGCACCACCGCCGCCCGGTTAATTAAGGCTGCTGCTAAGACATTTGGAGAGTCTTGCACCCGTTGTAAGGCACGAGTACCATTTGTGGTACTGATAAACAAACGCCGCCCTTGCACTAATTCTGGTGTGCAGTCGAGGGGAGAGTTACCCAACTCAAAACCAGCAACTTTTGCGCCGCCGCGTTCTCCAGCCCGTAGCCGTTTTTCAGGAGGCCATTTTTCGCTAACTTCAATTAACTGATCTAAATCGCTGAATACTTGTACAGCTTCGCCTCCAGATGCCAAGACAGTCGCTATTGTGCTAGTGGCTCGCAAGACATCAACTGCGATCGCACATTCTGGCGCTTTATCCGTCGGAGTCAATTCAGGAGTGTGGTATACGAATAACTTCACGGGCTGGATACACCTGCTTTAATACTACTGCCGCAAATAACATTTTACATAGTTGGTGTCACTAACTATAATTACAATTGCTCTTGGAGTATTTTTTACCATCAAAATACAAAATGTATCTCATTCAATACATAGATGGGAGTGGGGAGCGAGGGAGATGAGGAAGTATAGGGGGAGTGGAGAGTGGGTTTTAACCAAATTTTAAGAGTCCTTGATTTCTAATATAAATGCTCAAAAAGCTCATTTTTATGATTTTAGACTTTCAGACTTGCTGCACGATCTTGTAATCTAAAACAAGAAAGCTAACATTTATTGGGCATCGAGCATGGGAAAGAAGCAGAGGTCTAAGAATGAGGGGTTTCAGGGAAAGACTTACTGCAACTTCCCCTCATCCCCCTCATCCCCCTCATCCCCCTCATCCCCCTCATCCCCCTCATCCCCACTCCCCATTGAAATTGCTATGGCACCTTTACCCGACTACCGCCCTAAACAACTATCTTTAGGCCCGTTGGAAGCGGAAATTTTAAATATCATTTGGGAACTTGGTTCAGCCACAGTCAAGGATGTACACGATCGCATCCTCGCCGATCCCAACCGCGAATTAGCATATACTTCTGTCACCACCGTTTTACGTCGCCTCACTGATAAAGGTTGGCTGGCCTGCGACAAGAAAGAGCGGGCATTCTATTGGCGGCCAATGCTGAGTAAGCAACAATCAGATGTCATCAAAGCTCACGAGCAGTTACAGCGATTTCTGGCGGTGGGAAATCCCGATGTTATTGCTGCCTTTGCCGATAGCTTAGATGAAGCAGCTAGTGAGCAAATAGCAGCGATCGCCAAACGCATTCAATCTGCACGTCAAGCCAGGGAGGAAAAATGATGCATCTCATGATGATTTTGATTGCTTTGGCAGTTTCCTTGTGCTTAAGATCCTCTTGGAATCAACCCCAAGCTAGTTGGAGTCTGCGGTGGCAGCGATCGCTATTTTTGTTTCTCTTCCCACCCTTACTAATTTTCATGACTGCGATCGCCGTTCTGTTCATGGGGCCTCAAGGACAAATGGGCGGAATGTATACAGGCTCAATTAGCTATTTACTAGCATTAATTTATTTGGCATTTTTTGCCATTTCATGCATTAAACTTGCCTTCCAAGGTTGGCAGTCTGTAGAATCTGCCCGTAACTGCCCTTTAGTAAATGTTGGCAATAGACGAGCCAGACTGCTGCAAACGGGGGCGCTATTTGCAGGTCAAATCGGTTTTTGGCAACCAGAACTAGTGGTTAGCCAAGGATTAGTGCAAACTCTCTCACCCGCTCATTTAGAAAGTGTCTTAGCCCATGAGCAAGGGCATCACTATTACAGGGATACGTTCTGGTTTTTCTGGCTGGGTTGGGTGCGTTCCTACACTGCGTGGTTGCCGAATACAGAACCTTTGTGGGAAGAACTTTTAGCTCTGCGCGAACTTCGTGCCGACGGTTATGCAGCATTGCAGGTAGACCCTTTGGTATTAGCGGAATCACTTTTATTAGTGGTTAGTAGCAGCCCAGTCTTATCAGAAATTTGCTGTGCTGCATTAGGTTCCTCTGGTGCAGATCGATTAGAACAAAGAGTAGAAGCTTTATTAGCACCACCAGAACCAACACCTCATATAACTTCGCAGTCCTGGCATGGCTTTCTTTTGGCCTTGCTACCTTTAGTGACTGTGATATTTCACACCTAATAAGTAATTTGGCCTAAATAATACAATTATGAGGGAATTGACACTTCCCACGGCTAAAAGCTGGGGGATTCTTGAAGACTCCACAAACGAAGTTTCAATGGTGCTGACAAAGACACCCTGCTGAAGGGTATGCAGCGTAAGGATTGCAGAGGAGCAGGGGGGCAGGGGCGTAGAGGGGAATTTCTAAATATCCGAACGCAATGCTTAAAACTTCTTCTTTCTCCCCTGCTCCTCCGCACAAGAGCACCCCTGCTGCCTCAACGATTTTCCCTTTTCTTAGTGCCATTCGGTACAGGGCTTGGTGATTTGAGATTGACAATTTTGGATTTGTTCCGCTTGACTTCGGGCGGGGCATGAACCGAAATCATCTAAAATCTCAAATAGGTACGTCAAGTGAACTACCCCAACTTACCGAGTACGGTTGAAGTTGGGGCTTCTGTAATCACGGGGGAGTGCCTAAATTTAGACTTTCGCCCAAGAATAGGACT
>NZ_JBALDZ010000061.1:0-32041 GCF_036917155.1 Nostoc sp.
CAATTACCGCAATACAAGGTTTAGTCAATCAACATACCGAACTTCTCTCTGTGCTTGAGTCTCAAGCCCTGAAATACCAATTAGATAGCTAGGGAGTAACACCGATGCGAGATGAGGATGGACTAGACTGGCTAATGGTAGTAGTCGTGCCGGAGGCTGATTTTATGGAGCAAATCGATGCTAATACCCGCACCACGATTCTGCTTTGTCTGGCGGCACTCGTACTTGCTATTATCTTAGGTATCTTCACTTCTCGATGGGTGACTCGACCAATTTTGCGCCTTAATCAAGCGGCAAAAGATATCGCGAAAGGAGATTGGAATCACGCCGTCGAGATCGATCGCACCGATGAACTAGGAGAATTAGCACTCGCTTTCAACCAAATGGCAGGACAACTAAAAGAATCCTTTGAAAACCTAGAACAGCGAGTGTGCGATCGCACCGTAGATTTAGCAGAATCAAATCAACAACTAGAACAAGCCAAAGAAAAAGCAGAAGTAGCGAATCAAGCCAAAAGTTCCTTCATTGCCAACATGAGTCACGAACTCCGCACTCCCCTCAACGCTATTTTGGGGTTTGCACAACTGATGATTCGCAGCAAAACCCTCTCCACCGAACATCGGGAGGCGGTGAGTATTATTACTCGTAGTGGCGAACATTTGCTGACATTGATCAATAATATTCTCGATCTATCCAAGATAGAAGCGGGTAAAACTACCCTCAATCCCAAACGGTTCGATCTCTATCGCTTGCTGAGTGATGTAGAAGATATGTTCCGACTCAAAGCAGAGGACAAAAGGCTCCAGTTGTTGTTTGAATATTTGCCCAATTTACCCCCTTATATACAAACCGATGAAGTGAAGCTACGCCAAGTGTTGATTAACTTGATCAGCAACGCAATTAAATTTACCGATGAAGGAGGTGTGGCGCTGAAGGTGATGGCAATCAATCCCCCAGAATTGCCTACCTCCCAACCACTAACCCTACATTTCGAGATCGAAGACTCTGGTGCAGGCATTGCGGCTGAGGAATTAGATAAATTGTTTGAAGCCTTTGCCCAAACCCAAACCGGAAAAAATGCCCAGGAGGGAACTGGATTAGGATTACCAATTAGCCGCAAATTTGTGCAGCTAATGGGCGGGGAGATGACCGTCAGTTCTCAGGTGGGGTATGGCACTGTTGTCAAATTTGACATTCAAGCGATCGCTGTTGAGGCAGTAGATGAGGAAAGGGTGCAATTGCAGCGACAGATTATTGCCCTGGAACCCGATCAACCGCAATACCGGATCTTAGTCGTGGATGATAAAGACATCAATCGCCAGATTTTAATCAAGTTGCTCACTCCCTTGGGATTTGACCTCAAAGAAGCGGAGAATGGTCAAAAGGCGATCGATATTTGGCAACAATGGCAGCCCCACTTGATTTGGATGGATATGAGAATGCCTGTACTTAATGGCATTGAAGCTACACAGTACATCAAAGCCCAAGCCAACGACAACACCACCAAAATTATTGCTTTGACTGCCAGCAGTTTGGAAGAAGAACGGTCGGCAATTTTGGCAGTTGGCTGTGATGACTTCATGCGAAAGCCGTATCGGGATTACGAAATTCTCTACGCAATGGAAAAACATCTTGGTGTGCGCTATGTGTACGAGGAAACAGACAATCTACAACATCAGCCACCACAGCCATCTACAATAGTTCAACTGCAACCGTCTGACTTAAAAGTGATGTCGGCTGAGTGGCTGACAGAATTTCACGCCGCCGCTACCACTGGACGGGAGAAACGGCTAATTGCACTGATTCAACAGATTCCCGATCAACAGTCGGCAATGGTAAAAGCTTTGAACGAGTTGGTAGATAACTTTGAGTTCGACACTCTAATCGAACTGACCGAAACAGTGCTGAGTGCTGAGTAACGAGTGCTGAGTCAAAAAAGTAATAATTGCACTCAGCACTCCTGACTCAATTTCTTCCTTAGTTATTTTAACTATGATTCTCCTACCTAAAACAGAAATTCTTGTAGTCGATGATTTGCGGGACAATCTGCGTTTATTGTCCAATCTTTTGCGATCGCAAGGATACGAGGTGCGTACAGCCATCAATGGGACAATGGCACTGCGATCGGCTCAGTCAGAACCTCCCGCTCTGATTTTGCTGGATATCAATATGCCTGATATTGATGGCTACGAAGTCTGTCGCCAACTCAAAGCTTCTGAAGAGACTCGCAATATCCCGATAATTTTTATTAGTGCCCTCGATGATGCCCTAGACAAGGTAAAAGCATTTCATGTGGGCGGCGTGGACTACATCACTAAGCCTTTTCGAGTCGAAGAAATGTTGATTCGCATTGAAACCCAACTGAAGGTGCAACGCTTCACTCAAACCCTAGAACAGCAAGTTGAACAGCGAACTACTGAACTTTCCCAAGCTTTGCATCATCTCCAGCAAGTCCAGATCCAGTTAGTACAGCAGGAGAAGTTGTCTGCGTTGGGCAATCTTGTGGCTGGCGTGGCTCATGAGATTAACAATCCCATTGGCTTTATTGCTGGCAACTTGAATGAGGCACAGCAAAGGGTGCAAGAGTTAATGGAGCATCTGAATCTATATCGCGATCGCGCTCCAGAAGGATATATTGCCAACCATGCTGAGGAGATTGATTTAGATTATCTTCTGAAAGATTTACCCAACATGATTGACTCCATGAAAATGGGGTGCGATCGCCTCAAAAATATCAGTACCAGTTTAAGAACTTTCTCTCGTGCCGACCAAGATTACAAAGTGCCTTTCAATATCCACCAAGGTATTGATAGTACCATTCTCATTCTTAAACATCGTCTCAAGGGCAATGAACAACGTCCCGCGATTGAAGTTGTCACCAACTACGGTAATTTACCTCAAATTGAATGTTTCCCTGGTCAATTAAATCAGGTGTTTATGAATCTTTTAGCTAATGCCATTGATGCTTTGGATGAATTTAATCATGGACGCAGTTTTGAGGAAATCAAAGCTAATCCTAACTGCATTACAATTACAACCTCAGTCGAAAATACTCGCGTTAAAATTGCCATTCTGGATAATGGTAAAGGGATGAATGAAAAAGTAAAATCCAAAATATTTGACCATTTATTTACTACCAAAGCTGTTGGTAAAGGTACAGGTTTAGGGTTAGCGATCGCTCGTCAAATTGTGGAATTAACTCACGGCGGAAAATTGGGTTTTAACTCTGTTTTAGGTGAAGGTACAGAATTTATTATTGAAATTCCGGTATAGTTCAGGGTTCAGATACCCGACTTCGCACAAGTTGTCGGGGATCTTTTTTGGGAATACTAAATCTGGAAGTTTCACAGATTTAGCACTATGATTAGCACGTTAGTCAATATTCCCGGATATCAAGTAAGTGAACAACTCTACAATGGTTCCAGAACTTTGGTTTATCGAGGGGTTCGAGAAACTGACTCATTACCTGTAGTGATAAAATTGCTGAAAAATCCTTATCCCAGCTTCTCTGAACTCTTATCGTTTCGTAATCAGTACACCATTGCTAAAAATCTCAACTCACCGCTAATCATCGCAACCTACAGCCTCCAAGCCTACCAAAATGGCTATGCGTTGGTGATGGAAGACTTTAGGGGGATTGCTCTCAAAGATTATTTCACCTCTAACCAGACGCGATCTATCGCGTCTCTACAAGAATTTTTGCAAATTGCGATCGCACTCTGCAATACCTTAGATGTACTCTACCGAGAGCGGATTATTCACAAAGATATCAAACCCAGCAATATTTTAATTAATCCCCAAACCAAACAAATTAAATTAATCGACTTTAGTATTGCATCTTTACTCCCACGGGAAACCCAAACACTAGTCAATCCCAATGTGTTAGAAGGGACACTCGCTTATATTTCCCCAGAACAAACGGGGAGGATGAATCGGGGAATTGACTACCGAACTGATTTTTATTCTTTAGGTGTGACTTTCTACGAGTTACTTACTGGAGTTTTACCATTTGTCTCAAATGATGCAATGGAGTTAGTGCATTGTCACATTGCAAAAATGCCTATGGCATTAGGGAACAGGTTCACCCTGAGCGGAGCCGAAGGGGAAGAGATTCCCCAAGTACTCTGTGATATTGTCATGAAATTGATGGCGAAGAATGCTAAAGATCGCTATCAGAGTGCATTGGGGCTGAGATTTGATTTAGAAAATTGTTTACATCAGTTACAAGTTGATGGTATAATAAAAAGCTTTGAAATTGCACAGAGGGATGTGTGCGATCGCTTCATTATCCCTGATAAACTCTATGGACGAGAAACAGAAGTAGAAAACCTACTCCAAGCATTTGAGCGAGTTAGCCTTGGTGCAACAGAAATGATTCTGGTAGCAGGTTTTTCCGGAATTGGGAAAACGGCGATTGTCAACGAAGTTCATAAACCAATTGTGCGCCAACGCGGTTATTTTATCAAAGGGAAATATGACCAATTTCAACGTAATATTCCCTTCAGTGCATTTGTGCAAGCCTTCCGAGATTTAATGGGGCAACTTTTAAGCGAAAGCGATGCACAAAGGGAGCAATGGAGAAACAAAATATTATCAGCAGTTGGTGAAAATGGACAAGTAATTATTGAAGTTATCCCCGAATTATCAAGAATTATTGGTGAACAACCAACCGCCATAGAATTATCAGGAACGGCGGCAGAAAATAGATTTAATTTATTATTTCAAAAATTCACTCAAGTTTTTACCAGCTTAGAACATCCCTTAGTGATGTTTTTAGATGATTTGCAATGGGCAGATTCGGCATCACTGAAGTTAATGCAGCTTTTAATGGCTGATACCAGTCATATGCTGTTAATTGGTGCGTACCGTGATAACGAGGTAAACCCAGTACATCCATTAATGTTGACCTTGAATGAGATTGAAAAAAACCAAACAACGATTAATACAATTACCTTAGCACCACTGAATCAAAAAACAGTCAATCAATTAGTTGCTGACACACTTAAATGCTCCCAGGATTTGGCATCACCTCTTTCTCGATTAGTGTTTCAAAAAACTCAAGGAAATCCGTTTTTTTCTCTCCAGTTTTTGAAGGCATTACATCAAGAGCAACTGATTAAGTTTACCCCCCCTTGCCAAGGAGGGGCTACGGGGGGGTGGCAATGTGATATTTCCCAAATTAATCAACAGGCAGTTACAGATGATGTCGTTGAATTTATGGCGTTGCAGTTAGAGAAATTACCACTCTTCACCCAGAATATCCTCAAGTTAGCATCTTGTATTGGCAACCAGTTTGATTTAGCAACTTTGGCAATTGTTTCGGAACAATGCCAAATTAATACGGCAACTGCTTTGTGGAAAGCATTGCAAGAAGGATTAATTTTACCGATGAATGAGGTTTATAAATTTTATCAAGATGAAACTGCTAATAGCTATTTGTCCATTGCTAATAGAAATCAACAAATATCTATTAGCAATGAGCAATTAGCAAGTTACAAATTTTTACATGACAGAGTACAGCAAGCAGCTTATTTCTTGATTTCCGATGAACAAAAAACAGCAACTCATCTCAAAATTGGACAATTACTGAGAGAAAATCTGTCTGAGTTAGAGATTGAAGAAAAACTTTTCGATCTGGTTGGGCATTTGAATTTAGGAATTGAGTTAATTAGTCAAGCAAGCGATCGCCAAGCCCTAGCTCAACTCAACTTGAAAGCTGGTACTAAAGCCAAAAATGCGACTGCATACACCGCCGCTAGAGTATATTTCTAAACTGGGATCGCCTTACTCCAGCCCGACTGCTGGCAAACACAGTACGAATTAGCCTTGAATCTCCATTTGGCAGTAACCGAAGCCAGCTATTTAAATAGTGACTTTGAGAGCATGGAAGAGATGGCTGGAGTGGTTTTGCAGAACACCCAGACCATTTTTGATAAAGTGAAAATCTACGAAATTAAAATTGCGGCACTAACGGCTCAGAGCCAAATATTAGGGGCGATCGCCGTCAGCGCAGATGTCCTGAGTCAATTAGGGGTGGATTTACCGAGTGCGCCAGAATCAGCCGAAATCGGCAAAGCCTTGGAATACGTAAAAGAGCAACTCCAAGGCAGAGAAATTTCTGAACTGATTGACTTACCCGTGATGAGCGATCGCTCTGCGATCGCCGCCATGCAATTATTAGGAATATTGTTTGCACCAGTATTATTGGGAAATCCAGGTTTAATGCCTCTGTTGAGCGCAACGATGGTGCGGTTGTCGCTCCAGTTTGGCAATACCCCCGCCTCGACGGTAGGATATGCGATTCACGGTATGATGCTATGTGCTTTTTTGAGCGAAGTTGAAACTGGCTACAAGTTTGGTCTTTTAACTCTCTCGTTGCTGGAAAAATTGAACGAGCGGAGTATATGTCTCCCTTTAAACCTCTTTGGGGGTTTCATCCAACATCGTCGGCAATCGTTTTTGGCAACGCTATCGACAATGAAAGATAGCTACACCAATGGTATGGAAACAGGCAGTTTTCTGTACGCTGGCTACAGCATACAAGGTTACGGGCATATAGCGCTGTTCGCTGGTGTAAATTTAAACACGTTGTCAGCCGAATTAGCTCCTTACAGTGTGGTTCTGACTCAGGCGAAACAAAATGCGGCGTGTATTTTATTGGATGCAGTGCGGCAAGTGGTGGAGAATTTGAGAGAAACAGGGAGCCAACCCCATCGCTTAATTGGTACTGTCTACGATGAAACAATTATGCTGCCAAAGCACCAGCAGGATAACGATTTTGCAGCGATCGCCTACGCCTATACCTACAAGCTGATGCTTGCTGCTCTCTGGGGCAATTATCACGCTGCCCTTGACTATATCACCGGAATCAAGCCCTATTTTATGGCAGCAGCAGGGGCGGTACATATTCCCGTTTTCCATTTTTATGCTGCCCTCACATACCTAGCACTCTTAAGAACCCAGCCAGAAGCAGAGCAAGCCCAAACTCTTCTTGAGGCGCAAACCCACCAAACAATTCTGCATCAATGGGCAGAAAATGCCCCGATGAATCACTTGCATAAATGGTATCTAGTGGAGGCTGAACGGTATCGAGTGTTGGGTGAAAAAGCCGTAGCTAGTGGGTATTATGACCAAGCCATAAATCTTGCTAAAACACATCAGTTTATTAATGAAGAAGCCTTAGCCAATGAACTCGCCGCCAAATTTTACCTTGACTGGGGCAAACAGCGTATTGCTGGGGAATACATGATTGAAGCCTACTACAGCTATATTAGTTGGGGTGCGAAAGCCAAAGTTGCTGACTTGGAAATACGCTATCCCCAACTGCTTGCTCCCATCCTCCAGCAAACCCGTTCTCCCCTGTCAATTAATGAAACTATCTTGGCACTGGGGAATGTCACATCTACTAGTTCCCCGACTTCCAGTAGCAATGTCTCTGTTGCTTTAGATTTAGCTGCCATTCTCAAAGCTTCCCAAACTCTGTCAGGGGAAATCGAACTCGAAAAATTGCTCTCAGTATTGCTTTTGCTCGTCATCGAAAATGCGGGGGCTGATAAATGCGTATTAATGCTGTTGCAAGACGAGCGCCTATTGATCGAAGGGTCAATTACCCTGGGGACAGAGCCAGTGGTGTTGCAGAGTCTTCCCGTTGAAGACAGCCAGGATATTTCCCTGAAGTTGATTTACAAAGTCTTGCACAACAGGCAGACGGTTGTGCTAATTGATGCAAGTGCCGATCCGACCTTAGCAAATGACCCTTATATTATTCGTCAGCAGCCTCAGAGTATCTTATGTAGCCCGATTTTGCATCAAGGTAAGTTGATCGGCATTTTATATCTAGAAAATAACTTAGTGACGGGGGCGTTTACAAGCGATCGCTTACAATTTCTCAATTTTCTCACTACTCAAGCAGCAATTTCTCTAGAAAACGCATTATTATATCACAAATTAGAGGACTATTCCCATAGTCTGGAGCAAAAAGTAGAAGAACGCACCCAGGAAATCACAGAAAAGGCCACTCAGCTAGAATCAACACTCGATCAACTTTACTCGACTCAAGCCCAACTAATTCAGTCCGAAAAAATGTCCGGGTTAGGACAGTTAGTTGCTGGGATTGCTCATGAAATTAATAATCCGATTAATTTCATCTATGGCAACTTAGAACCTGCGGGTGAATACGTTGCATCCTTAATTGAATTAAATAATTTATATCAGCAACTCTATCCGCAACCATTGCCAGAGATTGCCGAGAAAATGGCAGAGATCGAACTAGGTTTTCTGGTGGATGATTTACAAAACCTGCTGAAATCTATGAAAACTGGAGCAAATCGTATCCGGCAAATTGTGCTATCACTGCGAAACTTTTCCCGCTTGGATGAATCAGAAATGAAACCAGTAGACATTCACTCTGGTATTGATAGTACTCTGTTAATTTTGCAACATCGACTTCAGAGTAACAGTAAACATCCAGAAATTGCAGTTATTCAAAAATATGGTCAACTCCCTTTAGTTAATTGTTATGCCTCTGCTCTGAATCAAGTATTTATGAATATTATCAATAATGCCATTGATGCCTTAGAAGAATCAGATATAAATCGCCAACCGACTATTATAATTCAGACGGAATTCAGAGAAGCAAAAAAGGTAGTTATCCGCATTGCAGACAACGGTATAGGGATGAGCGAGTCAGTGCAAAATAAAATATTTAATCCATTTTTTACGACGAAATCAATAGGTAGCGGTACAGGTTTAGGATTATCAACTAGCTATTCGATCGTGGTAGAAAAACATGGGGGAAAATTAAGCTGCATTTCCGCACCAGGAGAGGGTACAGAATTTATCATTGAAATTACCTTATAGTTTAGGGTTCAGATCCCCGACAACTTTCGCGAAGTCGGGGATCTTTTTTGGGAATACTAAATTTGGAAGTTTCACAGATTTAGTAACATGGTGAGTATCTTATAAATATTCCCGGATATCGCATTAGTGAAGAACTCTACACCCGCATTTCTCACAAGTTTGAAATGCAGAGGGGCAGAGGGGCAGAGGGGCAGAGGGGCGGAGGGGCAGAGGGGCGGAGGGGAAAGAACAAGGCACATTGAACTCTCCCCTGCTCCCCTGCACAAGCACAAGCACAGGCTTTGAGCATTGGTGAGAAATCCCGGTACAATGGTTCTAGAACTCTGGTTTATCGAGGGGTTCGAGAAACTGACTCATTACCTGTAGTGATTAAACTACTGAAAAATCCTTATCCCAGCTTCTCTGAACTCTTATCGTTTCGCAATCAGTACACCATTGCCAAAAATCTCAACTCACCTCTGATCATCGCAACCTACAGCCTGGAACCTTATCAAAATGGCTATGCGCTGGTGATGGAAGACTTTGGGGGGATTTCTCTGGTGGAATGGAGAATGGGGCGAAGCGTAGAATCTCTGATCGAGTTTTTGGAGATAGCGATCGCACTCTGCAACACCTTAGATATACTCTATCAAAACCGCGTTATTCACAAAGACATCAAAGCCGCCAATATTTTAATTAACCCAGACACCAAACAAGTCAAATTAATCGACTTTAGTATTGCATCCTTACTACCACGAGAAACGCAGACATTAATCAATCCCAATAGACATCTCCAGAAATTAAATATGCGTTATCCAGAATCCTTGTAGAGACGTAGCACTGCTACGTCTCTACATTCATTTTCACCAGATGTCTAATGTGTTAGAAGGGACACTAGCTTATATTTCCCCAGAACAAACGGGGAGAATGAATCGGGGGATTGACTACCGCACAGATTTCTATTCTCTGGGTGTGACATTCTACGAATTACTCACTGGAGTTTTGCCATTTCAATCAAATGATCCAATGGAGTTGGTACATTCTCATATTGCTAAACTTCCAGAACAATTCAAAAGTGCAGAGATTCCGCAAGTCCTCTCAGATATTGTGATGAAATTGATGGCGAAAAATGCGGAAGATAGATATCAGAGTGCTTTGGGATTGAAGTTTGATTTAGAAAATTTTTTACATCAACTACAAGAAACTGGTATAATTAAGAGTTTTGAGATTGGGCTTAGGGATGTATGCGATCGCTTCATTCTTTAGCAAAGCTTGCTCTGGATTTTTGTTCTGGGGTTATCGGTAGTTAAATACACTCGTCTTACTTATCCTGACTAATTTTTATCCTCTTTGCAAAAAACTGGGATGCTCCCGATCTTAACTGCATTGGCTACATTACTGCTAAAAATGAATTTATATTAAAAATTAGCGGATTTATTTGTAACTATTATGTATAAACTATCATCCCAAAATATCCAGATATTTACAACTATAATAGATTGTATTTTGTTATCAGTGTTATCAAAGTCCTTACAATATTCTCTGTATTTGTTTTTAATCTCTAATCTTAACTGATGGAGGTAATCTGCGGCAGAAGGGGCGATCGCATGAGCAAAAAATGGTATCGAGTCCAAAAGCTGAAAGCAATATTCGTCCTAGCATTGGCAGTTGTATTTACTAATGCTGTAGTTTCATATAGCAACACTGTGAAGCTGATTCATAACCAGCAATGGGTAACAGACTCATATAAAGTTATTACCCAAATTGAAAGTATCCAATTTGCACTTAAAGATACTGAAACTGCACAACGTAATTACCTAATTACAGCAGATGCAGATGATCTAAAAACTTATCTTGCAGCTTATCAACAAACTAATAGCAATATTCAGATTCTCACTAAGCTAACTGCTAAAAATTATCAAAAGCAGCAGTGGATTTCTTTGCTGGAGCCGAAAATTACCAACAGGCTCAACATTTTGCAACAAGAAATTTACCTCAGACAAAACCAAGGATTAGAGGCAGTTCGGCAACTAATCTTATCCGATCGAGATCAGCTAATCGGCAAAGAAATCCAACAACTGATTCACGACTCTTTAAAGGCGGAGCAAAATTTGTTACACCAGGGAATGGAGCAGTCGCAAGCAAGTTCCCAAAAGGCGATAGTGACATTTTTTATCGCTGCTATTGTGGATTTGGTGCTGGTGGCGCTGCTATATGATTTGTTGTGGCGTTATATCAGGCAACTTCAGCAGACGGAACTGGCTCTACGCCAAAGTGAAAATCGTTTACGAGCCATGATAGATGCAGAACCAGAATGCATCCAGTTAATTGCCAGGGATGGCACCCTTTTAGAAATTAATGCAGAAGGTCTGGCAATAATGGAAGTGGAGAGTGCTGATGTATTAATTGGTAAACCAATTGATGCTGTAATTTTACCAGAGTATAGAACCGCCTTTGCTGAATTGCATAAAAGTGTCTGCCAAGGTAATAAGGGGACTTTGGAGTTTGAAATCGTGGGATTTAAGGGCACTCACCGCTACATGGAAACTCATGCTGTACCACTGCGTAACGAATTTGATGGCACATTCATTCATTTGGCACTGACGCGAGATATAACCCAGCAAAAACAGGCAGAACAGAAAATCCGCGAACAAGCAGCGCTGCTGGATGTATCAACTGACGCGATTCTGGTGCGAAGTATCCATAACCAAATCTTATTTTGGAATAAAGGTGCCCAGAGTCTATATGGCTGGAAGGCTGAGGAAGTTGTGGGTAAAAATGTTTTGCAACTTTTGTATAAAGAGATTTCACCACAGCTAGAAGATGCTTACTTGAGGGTGATGAGTACGGGCGAGTGGCGGGGTGAGTTGCATCAACTGACTAGGGAAGGCAAAGTAATTATCGTTGAAAGTCGGTGGACACTGATCCGACATAATAATGGCCAACCCAAATCCATTTTGAGTGTGAACACTGAAATCACGCAGCAAAAACAGCTGGAAGCTCAACTTCTGCGATCGCAACGTTTAGAGAGTATCGGTACTCTAGCTGGCGGTATCGCCCATGACCTCAACAATATACTATCTCCAATTTTAATGTCAGTTCAACTGTTGCAGAAAAAATTGCCCGATCAGCAGAGTCAGCAAATACTGCAAACTTTAGAAAATAATGTGAAACGCGGTGCTAATTTGCTCAAGCAAGTGTTATCTTTTGCACGGGGTATTGAAGATAAACGGATAATTGTGCAAATTCCGCCTTTGATGGCAGAAATTGAGCAAATTATCGCTCAAACATTCCCCAAATCTATTATTTGCCAGATAGATATCCCGAAAAATCTCTGGTATGTTCGTGGAGACATAACTCAACTGCATCAGGTGCTAATAAACTTGGTAATCAACGCCCGCGATGCTATGCCCAATGGCGGTATTTTAAGGATTGCGGCGGAAAATCTGGTGATTGGCGAACATTCTGCCCAGATAAACATCGATGCGAAAGTCGGTTCTTATATTGCGATCGTGGTGACGGATACTGGTATGGGGATGTCGTCGGAAGTCCAGCAACGGATTTTTGAACCATTTTTCACCACCAAAGAGGTAGGCAAAGGTACAGGTTTAGGACTTTCTACCGCGTTGGGCATTATTAAAAATCACGGTGGTTTTGTCAATGTTTACAGTCAAGTAGGCAGAGGTACTCAATTTACAGTGTACTTGCCTGCCTCTACATTCAGAGACACACATTCGCTGTCTCAAGAACTAAAATCAGTTATGGGAGATGGCTAATTAATTTTAGTGGTGAAAGTATCACAGACTACAAAAATAATATTAACCAATAGACATCTGGTGAAAATGAATGTAGAGACGTAGCAGTGCTACGTCTCTACAAGGATTCTGGATAACGCATATTTAATTTCTGGAGATGTCTAATTTCTATACACGTTAAAAATTGGTTAATAAGAAATAAAAAATATCAGTTAATATGATATGCCGTTATCACTATTGTCTTGTCTGGACTATATACAGACTCGACTCTTGGGTATTCGTTATGAATCCACCATACTTTTATTCTATTAGACTGTGCAGGTGCGCTACCTGAGATTGAATACCCTGCTTGAGTCATTAAGGTTTCAAAAGTATTTGAGTCGAGAACAATACAATTAAAAGCTCTTAGCCCCTGTATTTGATGTCTGTTTAGGGTCATAACTACCCTGGTAAGTCGTAAAAATTCTATATCCTGGTAATACTAAAGCAATTCCAGTGTTACTGTGAATTTTACCAGGATATTTATAGGGAATATCGTCTGGTACACTCCCACCAAGGCGAAAACTAAAACCAAGTAGCCATATATACAAACCAGGTAGTAGTAAATCCATACTATATGCAATAGCTCTCATTGCCTCATTTTCTTTGAAAGAAGCACAATTTCTGGCTATAGCGAATTTTTTGGAGATATTTTTCAGGTTTGTGTTTTCTAACATAGTCTTAATTTCAATCTCTAATAGGGATTTTAGTGAGTTTCAAGCGTTTCAATCCCTGTAAAGGAAAGGTGCTTTGCGAGGCGCTTACCTGTCTTCAGTACCGCACGTCGTTGTTTCAGTCCTTATGAGATATGAGGTGTTTTGCAACGCCCTGTTGGAAAATTAGCGCGTAGTTCTTACTAGTTTCAATCTCTATGAAGGGTAAGGTGTTTTGCAACTATGTAAATAGTATCGGGTAAGTGACGGGTAAATGTCAAGTAAAAAATCTTTATAATGCTTATACAGCAAGGTTTGCGACAGTTATAATCGATTAGGTCTTTTGAGAGCATTTTTACGATCAGCCAAAAATTAGCGATCACTTAGTAATAATGAGAACATTACCTTTATAGCGGTTAATTTCTGCTAAAACATTTATCAAACAGAATTCAGGAGTCAGTCGTCAGAACTACCTGTTAGAGATTGCAGTTGGATTAACAGCAGTAATTTCTGAGTAACGGGCAAAATCACTAATGTTAAATGTAAGAATATGGGTTAGCCCATGCACCAGCATTGCTGCAACCAGTCGCGCATCGTGTACGTTGATTCCCCTAATACCATAGGCAATTACCAGCCTTTCCCATTCCTGGTAAATTGCTTCAGTATCTAGCAACAATGGGAAAAACACCTTTAATCGGTTAACTTCTGCCTGTGTTTCTGCTAAGCTACGCCCTAAGCCATTTCGCTCGGTTGGACGTGTGTAGACGTTCCAAAATTCAATCAAGTTTTGCGGTACAATTTGCAGATGTTCACCGCGATCGCGCAACGTCCTGATAGCATTAACAGTATCCGAGTTCATTAGACATCTCCGAAAAAGAATGTAGAGACGTAGCAATGCTACGTCTCTACAAGGGTTCTGGATAACGCATATTTTATTTCTGGAGATGTCTATTAGGTGGCTAAGGTCTACACTCCTCAAAAGGATAAGTCAGGGTTCTCTAGTTGAGTACCAACCCCATAGCTGAAGCTAGGGGCTTGTAGGAGACTTCACCTGACCAGACTAACCGTTTAGAGCAAGAGTGAGTTTAAGAGTGAGGAAAATCAAACTACTGGCTTTGATATTAATTAGTTTGGCAATGGTGTTGTGGTTTAATTTGCGTTCTTCAACGCCATCAATACCGACTATTGCAGCTTCACCACCAAAAACTATCCGCTACTTAGAGCGCACTTTACCCCAAAGCATCGCTCACATCCTGTTGATTCCAGCCAATAGCAGATTTTTGGTAACTCCTGCACTATCAGAGAAGGTAGCCACTGTAGAGGAATTTGCTCAGAAGCATCAAGCCGCAGCTATTTTGAATGCAGGCTTTTTTGACCCAGGCAACCAAAAAACTACATCTTATGTTGTCATACAAGGAAAGTTGGTAGCTGATCCCAAGGAAAATGAACGGCTGGTGAACAATCCCAACTTGAAACCTTATCTGGGTCAAATATTTAATCGCACAGAATTCCGCCGCTACTTATGTGGGCAAACTATCCGCTATTCCATTGCCCTACACAGTCAGTCACCATCAGCAGGTTGCCAGTTAGTCGATGCGATAGGTGCTGGCCCACGCCTATTACCAGAACTCACGTTAGTAAAAGAGGGCTTTGTAGATAATCCCAATAAACGAGATGCACTTGGCAGTAACCAACCTAATGCCAGAACTGCCGTAGGTATCACTCATGATGGTAACGTTGTTTTCGTTATGGTAACTCAAAAACCCTCGACTCCCGCTAACTCTGGGATATCTTTGCCAGCATTAGCTGATTTGATGAAAACCCTTGGTGCTGAACAAGCGATGAATCTGGATGGAGGGAGTTCGTCTTCGCTTTATTACAAGGGTAAAACCTTTTACGGGAAGGTTGATTTGGAGGGGATTTCTATCAAGCGTCCGGTTAAATCGGTTTTGCTGGTTCAGGAAAACTAGTACAACACGGCGTAAATAAACCAACCATTTAAAATAGCCAGAAAGCTTACAAAATAAGCATTCTTTCTTTTTACTTTTGCCTTCTTGTACTAGGGGAATGATTATGCGACTATACAACTGAAGCAGTAAATCTAACTGACCAATCACTTGTCATGCTTGGCAGTTTGCTCTGGATAACCTCCACGAAAAAAATAGCTATACCCATCCACTGGTAGATTTTTGCCATAGCATCAATTCTGCGATCGCAATTGAGTCACAATATATAGACAGGCAATCATTGAAGGTGGTGTCATGCTTCGGCTAACTCAAGCTATTCGGAACTTTTTCCTTCGCGTTGAAGGCTTATTTGGTGTTTTATTCCAAAGTTTTTCTAATTTTGTCGGAAATATATTTGGTTTTTTTGCCAAGCTTTTCGGATTCACTAGTTCTGGTTATTTCTTGGAATCTGAAGAGGTGCAAGGTATAAAGCAAGCTGCTGCTAAACAGCCAATTGAAACGAACCGTGATCACACTAGTAAAATTTCTACCACTAACCGCCGTCGCCCTAATGCCAAGCTTGACGACTACTACCTCAATATGGCTCGTGATGTGAAAAAGAACTGACAAAATACATCAATTGGAGAATGATATTTTAGCGTAGACGATCGCTATTGCACTACCCATTTTTTCTCTCAAAATTTTATAAATTATTGTCGCCCGCACTGGTGTAATGTGAGTGCGCGAAAACTATCCAGCCGCAATTAACCGATTTATCTGTACGTAGGCTAGCAAAAACCGCAGGTATCGCACCTTTAATAAAAATTTTGTCCAGCCTCAAGCTGGACAAGAGCTAGAAATATTTTTGAGATTGAATATCTACTTGATTTTTAACTTACCAAATCAACCAAGGCGTTACTATGAAAGCGAACTATAGATGAAACTGAGCAACCACGATAATTCTCAGAGGTGAATACTGATAGTGTGATATTAGCTTGACCGGGATCTAGTATGCGTTTTACCTTGCAGGTTTGCATTTTGTTGTTGCAGTAAGCAATAATGCGATCGCCAGCCTTGACTTCTAACGCTTGAATTTTCAATTAATACCAACCTTGCCCAGGAATTTGCTTAGTTAAAGTAGAAAATATATTGCTATACTTTACTTCTTCAACAATAGCAATGTTTATTTAACTATAACACAAAAATTAAAGATATTAATACTATCAATTTCATCTTGATAATGTCAAGCTTATTCATGCTCAAAACCTGTACTATTAAATGCTGGACTTTCAGAAAATCAGGATAAAACCCTAACTTCATGCAGCTTCTAAGTCTGAACCTCTATTGAGAAATCATGATCGTGTGAAACCTCCGTTTCAAATTCTCTAGAGTTAAATTTTTTCGAGGACAGATTTTTTCTTTCTATGTTTTTGTTACAATTATTGAAATTTTTACCTAAAAATACCACTATGGCCTTATATGCTGAATTACATAGACATCTAGGCGGCTCGGTCGTACCACGAGTTTTATGGCAATATTTCGAGCGACATGCTTCGGAGTTGATTTCCCGCTTTGCTGACTATTCAGAATTTGAAGATTTTTATACCCGCCCACGTAACACCCTAGATGAGTATCTAGAATTACACACCTTGGTAGAAAGTGTGCAAACTGTGGAGACTTTGCCTTACTTTATCTATCGCTTGGTACGGGGTGCTTATATATTTGAGAATTTGGCTTATCTGGAACTGCGCTACACTCCCTATTTGCGGACACCTGAACATCTGAGTCAATCCGAAAGAATTGACAAGATGGCAGAAATTGTGCAAGTAGTAGGACTTGCCAGCCACCAGCCAGAATATCCGATTATTACTAGCCAAATTCTCTGTATGCACACGCGCCTACCTTATGAGGTGAACAAGGCGATTATTGATTTGGCGGCACAAAATAAACAGTATGTCTGTGCAGTAGATGTAGCGGGGGGTGATAGCTATTACGCCAATCGCTTAGAAGAATGGATTAGTCTATATGATTATGCGCGATCGCTGGGCGTTAACACCACGGGACATCTATATGAAACCACCGCCGGTTGTTACCCAGAACTGTTACCCTATCTGATGCGAATTGGTCACGGCATCCAAATTCCCCTACTGTATCCAGAGTTACTTAATGATGTGGCTAAACGTGGGCAATGTTTAGAGGTTTGCCCCACAACTTACCTGAAAACTGGTACTTTGCAGGATATACGTCAACTCAAATTAGTCTTTGACCGTTGTTTTGATGCTGGGGTTGATATCGCTATCTGTACTGATAATGCTGGATTGCACAATGTGCGTCTACCATTTGAGTATGAGAATCTCTTGACTTACAACATTATTAGTTTTGAACAACTACACGCTTGTCAAGATGCAGCTTTCCGTCATGCTTTTGCTTGGCCTTATAGTCAACCTCCTGCATCCCTGTTGAACGGTTTACTCAAACCCGAACCACCTAAAGTTTTGGCAATCAGGGAAAGTAATTAACGACCACCTAGAGATAATTAGTAAATTAAAGGGTTTAAGACCCCTGCATCTACATGTAGCACCCATTTCAGTCGGGGTTTAAATCCCCCGTTAGCGCTAGCGTTAGCGACGGAGGAGCGTCAGTTGCCATAACGCTCTTAACTTATCGCTTGGCACTTCTCTTCTCTACGAGACGCTACGCGAACGTCTGAAATGTCTTTAATTTTGAATTTTGAATTGTCAACTCTCCCAGAAGCTATAAACTATAATTTATGGCATCTACTATTCAAGCTCTACCAACAGAAGTCGTATATCTCATTACAGCTGGAGAGGTAATCGACTCTTTAGCTTCTGTGGTGCGGGAATTGGTAGAAAATTCCCTAGACGCAGGTGCAACGCGAATTGTAGTTTCCCTATGGCCGCAGCAATGGCGAATTCGTGTGGCAGATAATGGTTGTGGAATGAATCTAGATGATTTGCAACAAGCAGCCACAGCTCACAGCACGAGTAAAATTCGCTCTAGTGCTGATTTGTGGAAAATTCACAGTTTGGGATTTCGTGGTGAGGCGTTGCACAGTTTGACGACTCTGGCAGATTTGGAGATTTTGAGTCGTCCTGTGGGCGGAAAATTGGGATGGCGGATGATTTATGGCGATGGTGGGGAAGTTGTGCAAGTTGAAGCAACTGCGATCGCACCTGGTACAGTGGTTACAGTTTCTAATCTTTTCGGTAATTGCTCATCTCGTCGTCAGGGATTACCTACATCAGCACAGCAAATGAAAGCCGTGCAAGCCACAATTCAACAAATTGCCCTGTGTCATCCCCACGTCACCTGGCAGATTTGGCAAAATGATCGTCAATGGTTCACCATCTGTCCCGCTGCCACAACTGGGCAACTACTACCGCAGATTTTACCGCAAGTGCGACAAGGTGACTTGCAAGAAGTGAAACTCGAAATACCCAACCCACTAAACTCAGAATACAGAACTCAGAATTCAGAATTCAGCACTTCTAATTCATCACTCCTACCTCTCTACTCAGCACTCCTAACTCCTAACTCCTCACTCCCCACTCCCCACTCAGCACTCACTTTAGTGGTAGGATTACCAGATCGCTGTCATCGTCATCGTCCAGATTGGGTACGTGTAGCCATTAATGGCAGGATGGTTAAAACACCAGAACTAGAGCAGACAATATTATCAGCATTTCACAGAACATTACCACGCGATCGCTATCCAATTTGTTTCTTACATCTTGCCATCTCCCCAGATCAAATCAACTGGAATCGCAACCCAGCAAAAACAGAAATTTACCTCAACGAAATCACTTATTGGCAAGAGCAAATTACCCAAGCAATTAACCAAGCACTCAGCATTTCTTCTACCAATCTCAAAGAAGCTGTTCACACAACACGAGTTAGTAAATTACTCAAAGCCGCAGAAGCCAAAGGCGGCTACAATTTCAATCCTCAAAATCCCAACGAAGATCAAAAAACTCCTAACTCTTGTACAGACGCGATTAATCGCGTCTCTATTCCTAACTCCTTAAAAGCTGTCGCTCAAGTTAGCAACACCTATATTGTGGCGGAACATTCAGGCGGCATGTGGTTAGTAGAACAGCACATTGCCCATGAGCGAGTTTTGTATGAGCAATTGTGTGATGATTGGCAATTACTCCCTATTGAACCGCCAATTATTCTTTATCAATTGTCGCCAGCGCAAGTATCGCAACTACAACGCATCGGTTTAGAAATAGAACCCTTTGGCGAACAACTTTGGGCAGTCCGAAACATCCCCGCACCTTTGCAGCCACGAGACGACTGTGCAGAAGCAATTTTAGAACTTAGTTGGGGAGGTGACTTACAAACAGCTCAAGTAGCCGTCGCCTGTCGCAGTGCCATTCGTAACGGTACACCTATGAACCACCAAGAGATGCAGACACTTTTAGATAATTGGCAACGCACACGCAACCCCCGCACCTGTCCCCACGGCCGCCCAATTTATCTATCTTTAGAAGAATCAGCTTTAGCCAGGTTTTTCCGGCGTAATTGGGTAATTGGTAAAAGTCATGGAATTTGATGTTTTCGGTGACACATTACAGTAACTAAAAAAGTAGCATTAAATACAACATTCTATTAAACAAAAAAACTCCACTAAATTTTATTAAGTGGAGTAATTAATGTTAGATTATTACTAGTAAATCATCGCTAGTAATGCTATCTACACTACACAAGCAAAATTAGCTTATAACTTTCTTAACTTCGTCCTTAATGTTTTCTACAGTGTGATCAACTTGGGCTTCAGCTTGCTTTGCTTGTCCTTCAGCTTTCTCTTGTGGATTACCGGTTATTTCACCCACAACCTCTTGAATTTTTCCTTCAATATTTTTTGCAGTAGCTTCTATTCTTTTTTCGATACTCATAGTTTTTATCTCCAACTTGTAGTTGATTTACTTACTATATAAACTAACAACAATGTATTGTTTTTTACATCCCTCGATTGGTTGAATAATTTGATAAGTTATCTTAACCTAAGATAGATGCGGGAGATAAAACCCGCATGAAAGGAACAGAACATTAAGCAAAATCAGTCTAAGAAGGCAAGGGTCAGAGTGATGTCCCCCTTGTCCCTCTTCCACCCGTCGAAACATCCGCATGGAAACTTGCGTATTACACCTGAGAGTTTCATCACCAAAAAATTCTGTTACCAAAATTGTTACGAGTGTGTTGTGATTGGGCGGTTACTTTATCATGATATACAGTTAAGCTCCTCACACCACACTGAAGACCGTGAAACGCTATGTTTCACGGTTTTTTACTTTTCAATGATGCGTAATTCTAAGTTATGGGATAGAACCTAGAGCGCCGGTCAACTAATATATGTTGACAAAAACGTCATTACGTGTGTATGGTCAAAACGCCTATTGATGGCTAAATTTTGAGGTCTAGTTTTTAGCGATCGCATTAAAACTGAGTGCATAAGGATTTCTCACCAGATTTATCAAACCGAAGTGCAGAGGTCTTAGGGGCGGGTTAAGCGAGACATTCATGAATGATGGATTATATCTGTTAACCCGCCCCTACTGAAGAGTGAGAAATGCGGGATAAACGTTCGATTAACATAACACCCATATCCTGCGCTTTACGTCAACTACTTGTACTTGACCGACGCTCTAGCGCTCTCAGTACAACAAAGAGGTGACATCACCCATTCAAAATCAATGAAATGCTTGCGCTGTATTAATTTTGAATTTTGTTAGCGCAGCGTAAAGCCTTCTCTTCTTCTATCGGAGACGCTGCGCGAACGTAGAGAGCGTCATGTTAACTTTTAAATTCCGCCTTGCGGTACTAGTGTTGTACTGTGGCGTTTGAGCTATTGACAAACAGAAATTCTATGAAAGTTTACGAAATTCAAAGTAACGCCGGAATTGATGCCCTAGCGTTAGTAGAACGCCCTGAACCAAAACCCGCAGTTGGGCAAGTTCTCATTCAAATCAAAGCAATATCCTTAAATTACCGCGATCTGCTTGTTATTGAAGGAGCTTACGGTGCCAGACAGAAATATCCGTTAATTCCCGTATCTGACGGTGCGGGGGAAGTGGTGGCGTTGGGGGAAGGTGTGACACGGGTAAAAATAGGCGATCGCGTAGCTGGTATTTTCTTCCAAGACTGGATTTATGGCTCTTTAACTAAAGAGAAAATGAAATCTGATCTCGGAAGCGGTATTGATGGAATGCTGGCTGAGTATGTCGTATTACACCAAGATGGTTTAGTGATATTACCAGACCACTTATCTTACATTGAAGGTGCAACTTTATCTTGTGCAGCAGTCACAGCTTGGCACGGATTGGTAACAAAAGGCAATATTGGCGCAGGTGATAATATTTTGTTACTTGGTACTGGGGGAGTTTCAATTTTTGCTCTCCAGTTTGCTAAGATACATGGTGCTAGAGCGATTATTACTTCCAGCAGTGATGAAAAGTTGGCAAGAGCCAAACAGCTTGGTGCTGACGAGACAATCAACTACAAAACAACACCAGATTGGGAAAAGCAAGTTTACCAATTAACCAATCGCACAGGTGTAGATCATGTAGTTGAGGTAGGGGGCGCAGGTACTCTGCCAAAATCACTACAAGCAGCCCGCATTGGGGGACGTATTAGTTTGATTGGCGTATTGTCAGGTAGAGGAAATGAGATTGACCCCATGCCAATACTTTTTAAGAGTTTAACAGTTCAGGGAATTTATGTTGGCAGTCGGGAAATGTTTGAGGCAATGAATCAGGCGATGCAACAGCATCAAATTAAACCGATTATTGATCGAGTTTTCCCCTTCACTGAAGCACGAGAGGCTTATCATTACCTCAAAAGCGCGGCTCACTTTGGAAAAGTCGTAATTCGTAATTCGTAATTTTCAAGAGTTTTCACAATCCCCACCGAACTCACGAGTTGAGGGTGGGGACTTCCGCGATATGTTAAACAGCAGCGAGAGTAGGCACAGCGAATTTAGCATATCGCTCGATGTAGAATTCCTTAGAGTGAGCGATCGCTTTCACAGACTCATGCTCTTTCAAAGCACGTTTCCACTGACGTACACGGGTAAATTGCTCTGGTATTCCAAAGCCGCGATACTGCTTGAGTGCAGCCCAGCGCTCAAACCAGGGGAAATAGGTGAAATCAACCAAACTGATGGATTCACCAAACCAGTAGGGGCCTTCTCCAGATAGCTTTGCTAAACCTTCGTTTTCAATGAATTCCAGGTGTTTGTATAGTTCCTGTTTAGCTTCTTCTTGTTTTTGGGGATCTGAACTCCGCAGCAGGGTAGAAAAAGCGGGAACGAACCTAGTGTTAGCAAAATCGATCCAGATGCGAGCCTGTGCCTTAGCAATGGGGCTGCTGGGTAACAGCGGTGGATTGGGAAATACCTCATCGAGATATTCGTTAATTACCGCAGACTCCCAAACTCGGTTATCGCCATGAGTTAGTGCAGGCACTTTACCATAGGGGGAAACTTTGGTAAACCCTTCCGGCTTATTCTGCAAATCAATCTCAATCAAATCAAAGTCGATGCCTTTCTCTTGGAGTACCAAGCGGGTACGGTGAGCATAAGGACAAACAACTGCACTGTATACTTTAATTTCAGCCATGTTTAAGTACCTTGGTAAATAGAACTTGTTAATCGCCATTGGGAATTGAATTTTCATCCAAAATCCCAAATCTTAAATGGGCATGGGGCATTGGGCATTGGTTATTAGCAAATGTTCGCTGATTCCACCTCGATTCACAATGACTTTTTTACCAATCAGATCATCGAATTTCCGAATGGGGGAATCGGCATGAACTACAATCCCTTAGCCTGGTAACGAGGCAACTCAGGCTTGCGCCGTTTATAAGTTAGTTAGGTGACTCAAGACTCATTACTCACCACTCAGCACTCTTATGGTGCCGGGTTTGGCGACTGAGCGTGAACTATATCCAACTCTTCCAAAATGTCTTTGTTGAGAACTACATCCACACTTTCCAGATTCTCTTTGAGTTGTTCCAGTGTGGTAGCACCAATAATTGTGCTAGGCACAAACCAACGACTCCGCACGAATGCCAAAGCTAGATGTGCTGGACTGAGTTGATGGCGCTTGGCAATTTCCACATAAGCTTCTACTGCTTGACTTACTTTTGGTTTCAAATAGCGCTGACCAAAATTTTCAAACAAACTGACTCTTGCTTTCTCTGGTTTGCCGTTTAGGTATTTGCCAGTCAAGAAGCCAAATGCTAAAGGACTATAAGCTAGTAACCCAATTTCTTCGTGATAAACTGCTTCTGCTAAGGCTCCGTCAAATACTCGATTCAGCAAGTTGTAAGCATTTTGAATCGAAACGACTTTGGGCAATCCTAATTGTTTAGCAGCATTACTAAATTGGGCGACTCCCCAAGGGGTTTCATTACTCAAACCAAGATAGCGAATTTTCCCTGCCTTAATTACGTCGGCAAAAACTGCTAGCTGTTCAGTTATGGGAACCGTTTCTTCTACCTGAGTTGGATCGAACACCGTTTGCCCAAACCGTGGCACGTAGCGATCGGGCCAGTGAATTTGGTACAGATCGATATAGTCTGTCTGTAATCTTTTTAGACTATCATCTACAGCCTGTTTGATATTATTACGATCAATTGCTTTGGCTCCACCACGTACCCATTTAAAGCCTCGACCAGGGCCAGCAATTTTAGTAGCTATAATAAGTTGCTCTCTTTGTTGACGTTTTAACCATTCCCCGATGTAAGTTTCAGTTAAGCCATACGTTTCGGCACTCGTTGGCACAGGATACATCTCTGCCGCATCAATAAAGTTGACTCCTTGGGCGATAGAATAATCTAGCTGATCGTGAGCTTCTTCGATAGTATTTTGTTGTCCATAAGTCATTGTGCCCAGACAAATTTCGGAAACCTTTAAGTCACTCTTGCCAAGTTGGTTATACTTCATATTATTGTATTAGTCTTAGGTCAAAAACGCGGTTTTTAGATAATCTACCACAAAAACTTTATTCTAAAATAATTTCCTGTTTAATATAAATTTGATGTAGTAAGCTTTCTATTTTTGGCAATTGTTTGTAAAACATGATTGAGCCAGTAACACAACACAATGCACCAAAAATTAAAGCAGTTTTTACATCTGTTATACTTACTAATCCACCTATAAATAAATTGCCGAAAGGTATGATTACCATTACAGACATATTATAGAGACTCATAATCAGACCTCTTTTTTCATCGTCTGATATTGTCTGTAGAACAGCATTACTTGATGAGTATTCTAAGATATAGCTACAGCCAATTACTGGGAAGGTAATTAAAGAAAACCAAAAACTCTTTGAGAGTGAAAAAGTAATTAGTGCTATGCCAAATATAGCTGGTGCAATCGCAATAATTTTTTCAAGTCCTCTTGCAGTTTTTCGGTAACTCAAATAAATACCACCACATAATGCTCCAAGTCCTGATGCTCCCGTCAAATAACCGAGAGTGCTAGAATCTCCATGCAGAATTTCGACAGCAAAAACAGGCATAATTCTGAGATACGGCATTCCCATAAAACTGAATAATGCTATCAATAGCAAAATTGAGCGAATAGGCAAAAGTTCGTATGCATAAGTAAAGCCTTCTTTGAAATCTTTTAATATATTATTCTGATGATTTCTTTGTCTGATTACTGGCTTTTCAAGCTGAATTGCTAATAAAGCTAAAATTACAGCAATACAAAACTATTAGCAAATAAAGATTTTGCTAATACCACGTTAAATTGATACACGGCAAGTATTTAATGGACGCAGTGAACCGCCAGATAAGTAAGCTAGCTTGGAGTCATAAAAAATCTGGAATTTTAGTAAAAAATACTTGCTTTTATTCAGTTTTTGTGAGTTCGAATTTTTCAGTCTAAGCATATACTACGATAAATGGACTGGTTTACCGTAGTATACCAAAAAATCTTCAGATTCTTCTAAAATTAAAACTTAATAAATATTGATACAGGATATGAGACTTCGGCAGACGATCCTATACAAGCCAAGAGACTTAGACGAGTTAGCTTCTTTGTGAGTTTATTTGGACTCAAACAAGTCATTACTCCTGAATCATTAGTACCAATGACCAATGACCAATGACTAATTTTATTTTTTCTTAATTTCGCTACCAAAAAAACCTTTTGAAAGAACCGTGATATAAAATATACTAAGAATAAATACAGAGAACAACCAAGTAGTTCTCTACGAGTACTCATTTTTTCATATAAAGGAGCGAATTATGGAATATCTTGCTTATTCCCACATGTTTATTGCTCAAGAAGAGGCATCTGGAAACCCTAAGTATAATCTCCCTAAACCTCAGTTCAATTGGAAAAAACTACTTAAATCTTCGGCTTGGTTAGCTTTAGCTGGTGTTGGTGTATTACTTGGTGCTGTCAGCCAAATTCAAATGAGTTCGGCTGCTTATGTAAAAACTAACGGCAGTTGTTTACGTATCCGTACAGGCCCAAGTACCAACTACTCTTATGTGGATTGTGTATCAAATGGGGCAACACTTCCAGAGATTGAAAGGTATGAAAACGGTTTTGCTAGGCTTTCTACGGGTAGATACGTTTTTGCCCGATGGGTTGGTGATAAACCTAACAACCCTCCTGTGACCAAACCTGGTGGTGTTGGTGGTTCGGTGATTCTTACCCCTGGTTCTAAAGGTCAGCTGGTCAGAGATGTTCAAACAGCTTTAGGCAATCTCACAGTTGATGGATTTTACGGTCAAGAAACTGTTAGCCGAGTCCGAAGCTTTCAGCAAAGTAAAGGTCTACTTGTAGATGGTGTTGTGGGCCCCGAAACTCGATCTGCTTTGGGTATTTAGCCAGAAGCCACCTTTGAAAAATCTCCTTTCCAAGTTCTACCTGTTTTCTGGCGCGATCAAGAGAAATCATAAATCAGGAACTTAAATCAAAACTTCGCACTGTCTCGCCCGTCATCAGGCGGGCAAGATGACCTCACTACACAAGAACTGGTAAAAATGAAAAACTAGGATCAAAACCGATTTTATACACCCTACAAAATAGAAATTTTGCACTTTGTTTAATCTATAAGTTCCTAAGTTGATGTTTCTGATAAAATACCCAAGTAATTTTGCACAATCTGCAAAATGCTCTCTGCTGCATGACCATCCCCAAAGGGATTGATTGCATTTGCCATCGCTTCATAGGCATCTGAGTCACTGAGTAACTCAGCCGCAGCTGCAAAAATATTCTCACTTGTAGTGCCTACAAGTTTGGCTGTACCAGCTGTAACAGCCTCCGGCCTTTCGGTAGTGTCTCTCAAAACCAGTACTGGTTTTCCCAAACTGGGGGCTTCTTCTTGCAAGCCACCAGAGTCAGTCAGCAAAAGATGCGATCGCCCAATTGCTGCCACCAATTCCCCATAATCTAGAGGTTCTGTCAAGAAAATTCGGGGATGATTCCCTAAAAGTTCCTGCAACGGGACTCGCACTGTCGGATTGCGGTGCAATGGTAAGAGCATTGCTGTATCAGGAAACTTGTCTAAAATTTGTAAAAAGCCCTGAGCGATCGCTAACAGAGGTTCTCCCCAATTCTCCCGACGATGAACTGTTGCTAACAGAACCCGATATGATTCCCAGTCTAAACCTGGTACATTACAAACTACTTGGGTTGCCGCGACATTTAACAAGGCATCAATTACTGTATTACCCGTCATGTGAATTTCACCCAAAACACCAGAACGATGCAAATTTTCTACAGCCCAAGGAGTCGGCGCAAAGTGCAACTGAGTAATTTGAGAAATCAACCGCCGATTAGCTTCTTCTGGGTAAGGATTGAATATATCATCAGTCCTTAATCCTGCTTCTACATGACCAACAGGGATTTTTTGATAAAAAGCTGCCAAAGCTGCGGCAAAGGCCGTGGTAGTATCTCCCTGCACCAGCACTAAATCTGGCTTTTCCACCTGGAATAAGGCTTCTAACCCTTGCAAACTACGGCAAGTAATATCATTCAGAGATTGCTGAACCTGCATAATTTCCAAGTTATAATCTGACTTGATATTAAACAGTTGCATAACTTGCTCAACCATCTCCCGATGCTGTCCAGTTAGAATTACTTGCAACTCAAAACCTGAAGACTTCTGGAAAACCTGAATCACCGGAGCTAGTTTAATCGCTTCTGGGCGAGTACCTAAGATAATGCAAACGCGTTTTTGATTAGTCATTAGTTATTGGTCATCTGTAATTTGCCAATGGTTATAGTCAATGGTCTTTGCTCAATAGTCAAGAGTGGGCGGTCAATCATCACACAAACCATAAATATAAAATCATAAATCACACAAGATATAAAAAAACCCGGCTTCACCGGGCAAATGCACTGTTTGTCAATTTAACTGTAATGACTATTTGACTATATTTTGATCTCACAAATGAAAAAACCCGGCTTAACCGGGCAGACGCACTGTTTGTCTAATTCACTTGTAATGACTATTTAATCTCACAAGTTAGAGGGCAAGCAGCGTAAACAGTAGTCTGCGTTTGGTCTGCCTCTCCATGCAGCCAGCTTAACCATTTAACTTCACTAGGATGAACTCCTTTAACAGTTAGCACACCCGCAGCCAATACAACTGCCATGACATTAAACATGATTAAAGCGCCTGCTACCAGCAAAACCGCACTAACAGGCATCACCGATTGTAAGATAATCGACAACAGACATCCGACCGTAGCCATCAAGACAACTAGTGGAAAACCCACAACCAACAAGCATACTGCTAATGTAAAAGTCCATATTAAAAAGCTTTTAATCATCAACAAGGAGTAGGTCTTTCCTAGATTAGAGCTTTGAGCAGAAACCATGACTTTTCCTCCCAAAATACAGAGCATATTTTAATTTCAGTCATATCTCGCTTTTTGCGAGTCAAACTGAATTCTTTCAGTGAAATTTCAGTATATAAAAACTAATGGGAAAAATGAGCATTTGTTTACTAAAGTTTACAGTTAATTTTTTGTAATTATGGATATAAACTCAAGTTTCTATCTATTAAAAAAACTTGTTTTCTGCATCTATCTTGAGATACATAACCTAAAAGGTGTGAGCTTTTAACCTTGATCCCCACGATATCGCTTCTATTCAACTTAACATTTCTTATGAAAACTAGCAGTGGTTCTCATAATTCCTCGATGGGCTGAATAAATGATCTGCCAGTATTTGTGCTGTTAATTGCTGGCAATTCGTGTCCATACCTGAAATAAATTTCTCATCTAAATCCTAATAAAATTTACTTTAAAAATGAAGTATTAAAAGTTACCTATAGATCAATGTATATTTGCTGAGGTGTTTTGAGTCCTTGCGTGTGTTAAACCAGGTTAGATAAGTTAAATAATTTATCTAAATATTCTGAGTAGTGGAATCTCAGGAAAAAAAGATACCAATTGAGGTGGATTAAATGGATTGACCGTGGTTCTAGAGTTTCAATCGTCTTACATCACTGCTAAAGCTTGCAGACAAGCATTTTTCAAAAGTCATCAAAGCAAGTGACTTGACTTCTCGTTAATTCAACTTTTTAACTGCCAAATGTGAAGATATATGACAGAATCACAGTCTCCATTAACTACTAACTCTGCTCCCGGACGTAACCTGCCACCAATGCCGCCGCCACCACCGCCAACCCCAACCGTTAGTACGCAGCGGCAGATGACACAAACACTAGATATGTCAAGTAACCCGCCTGTTGCAGGTCATCGTCCGGGTAGTCCACCACCAATACCGACTTCAGTTCGCCCTCAAAACAGTAATGCGGGGCCAACTTTAGAGAAGTTAATCAGGGAAGCTTACGACCAGGGATATTCTGACCTTCACTTAGGAGTAGGTGAAGTACCACGCTTCCGCAGCCGAGGAGAAATTCAATCAATGGATTATCCCGAAACAGATAAAGAAGCTTTTATGAATTGGTTGCGGGAGGTGATGAGTGAGGCGGAAATTCAGCGCTTTGAAGAACACTTAGAATTTGACGGAGCAACTCAATATGATTTTGCTCGCGTGCGGATTAATGTTTTTGGTACTCTTAGAGGGCCTGCAATGGTGTTGCGGTTAATTCCGCTGAAAATCTTAACTATGGAACAGTTGAATTTACCCCCAATCTTTCGGGATATTTGTCATCACCATAAAGGTTTAATTTTGGTAACTGGGCCCACTGGTTCTGGTAAATCTACCACAATGGCAGCGATGGTTGACTACATCAATAAGGAGATGGCCAAGCATATCATCACCATTGAAGACCCGATAGAATTTATCCATCAAAGCCGCAAGTCTTTAGTCAAACAGCGGGAAGTGGGAATGCATACCCGGAAATTTGACAATGCTTTGAAAGCAGCTTTGCGGGAAGACCCAGATTTGATTTTGGTGGGGGAAATGCGGGATAAGGAAACAGTTAACACCGCCCTAAAAGCCGCTCAGACTGGTCACTTGGTCATGGGAACTCTACACACCAATAGCGCTGTCAAAACCATTGAGCGGATTCTCAATCTCTACTCTGGTGACGAACAGGATGCAATGCGGGTGGCAATTTCTGAGTCTTTAGTGTCAGTAATTGCTCAAGGTTTGTGTCGCACAACTGACGGTAAGCGGGCTGCTTTCCATGATGTGCTAATCAATACTGAGGCTATTAAAGAATGGATCAAAGATGGTAAGTATGATGAAATTGGCGAGTTGATGAAACAAGCCAGCTTTGACGGCATGATTACGATGAATCAATCGTTACTCAATCTCTATCAAAACGGTCGCATCACTGAAGAAACGGCTTTAGAAATGTCGCCAACTCCTAACGAAATGGCGCAGTTTCTCCGAGGTCGGGTTTAGGATTGGGGGATTGGGGACTGGGGATTGGGGACTGGGGATTGGGGACTGGGGACTGGGGATTGGGGACTGGGGACTGGGGATTGGGGACTGGGGACTGGTCAATATTTAGTAGTCAGTAATTTTCCCTCATCTCCCTCATCTCCCTCATCTCCCTCATCTCCCTCATCTCCCTCATCTCCCTTATCTCCCTCATCTCCCTTATCTCCCTCATCTCCCTCATCTCCCTCATCTCCCTCATCTCCCTTATCCCCCTCATCTTCACCCAGTCCCTAATCCCCACTCCCCAATTCCAAATATCTTTGCGATCCTGGTTGCGGTTATAGCTAAGGTAAAAGGTAAAAGAGAGAATTTTTTACTTTTAGCTTCCTAACCTCTGTGAATAACTTGACGACAAATAAACTATCTACACCCCAGTTGTTTAAAGGCATTGCCCTATTTACACCTGGAGGAGATTTAATTTACTGCATCGACCCTAGCAAGCAGGGTCGATGGCATTTGCATTTGTGTTCGGCTTTGCAAGAAATTCTAGATTTGCCAGAGCCGCCGCATTTTTTAGTGCCTTGTTATACTGCAACTATTGATAACTGGTTAGATCCGCGCACTCAACAAGTGCGAACTTTTGCTGAAGCTTATCCGGCTGTAATTAGACATCAAGCTTTGCTTAATGCCATTTTTGGCACAGGGGAGTTAGTATGGCAAGCAGCTCCCTGGCAAGAGGGGTTGTGCGATCGCATGGTGTTAACAACTTATCGTTCCTCATTTGGGCAGCTTTGGGAAGATCACGATTTAATTGTTCGTCTAGACCTTTCTGAACCTGTGCCAAAATACCACCAACCAGTTATAGTCCAAAAAAAAGAGGCGATCGCACAAGGCTATGTTCTCCGCTTGTTTGTCGCCGGACATAGCACAACTACTGAACGCATCCTTCAGAATTTACACGAATTATTAGAGCGATCGCTTGGACATCCTTATACCCTGAAGGTGATTGATGTTTTAAGTCATCCAGAACAAGCAGAACTCAATCAGGTTTCTGCAACTCCTACTCTTGTCAAGGTTTGGCCTCACCCAATTCGGCGAATTGTTGGAGAGTTGGATCATGTAGAAAAGATTTTACAAATGCTAGCTGCTAAGGAAACATTTTAAATAATCGACTAATTTTTTGCCAAGTGCGCGAATGGGTAGGTGTTGGAGAAGGGATAACAACAAAAATGGCTAGATCGTCGTATATACAAGGATTTCAGGGCTACATCATCTTTAAACCATCCGCGCACCTTATGTAGACTGACTTTCAGCTATTTACATCTGGCACAATTACCACTCCTTATGTTATGATTTCTGCATTCGCGCTATTGAACCTTGAAAACCAAATAACACAAAGCTCTCAGACGCCAGCATTGCAATCAACTAAAATCCCTATTAGGGATTGAAACTCTTCAATATTCTTCTGGGCTTTCTATCTTTACTATTGCAATCAACTAAAATCCCTATTAGGGATTGAAACAATGGATTGTTGTGTGTATGAAGAGAGGATTAACATTGCAATCAACTAAAATCCCTATTAGGGATTGAAACGGCTCTAATTATGGCGCAGCACTGCTAGAATTAGGCGAATTGCAATCAACTAAAATCCCTATTAGGGATTGAAACAATCATCTCTTTTGCTTGCAGTATCAGCACTGGATTGCAATCAACTAAAATCCCTATTAGGGATTGAAACTCTTGTTTGGAAGATTCTCTTCGGTAATTATTTCATTGCAATCAACTAAAATCCCTATTAGGGATTGAAACTGGGCATACAACGGAAGTATCAAATAAGCATTACATTGCAATCAACTAAAATCCCTATTAACCCAAGTTGCTAGTTATTGATTGAGGCGATCGCTTGATGTAATAAAATCCCCTCCAGGTATAAAAAACGGAGGGGAATATGCTAAATGA
>NZ_JBALDZ010000062.1:0-70993 GCF_036917155.1 Nostoc sp.
CAATTAATTTATCACGGTTGGCTTCATCGTGAAAGCTTACTGAGGGATAACTGCTCCCATGCTCCCGTTGAAGTAAGAAGTAAATGTCTAGACAACTCTAGTATTTATATAGCAGATATGATAATGAATTGAGTTCAAAGCCATATCTAAGCAACAGGCTCTACTTGTTATTTTTAAGCACTTTCAGTCACAAATTCATTCCCTAACAGCTAATGCATCGATTTCGAGTAGAGGTTATTGCCAAAACACCAAACCCGCAGCAGGTGATTTATGCCGCGATGCACCAAGACTATACTGATGGGTTTGTGTTTGACGAGCGTGACTCCTGGCCTTCGGAGTTACAAAGCGGCGAAGTTATTGTTAAGCGACTTTTAGCGGGTGAGAGGGGACATTATGGGCCTTTAGAGCATCCCCAGATTGTTTTCAACTGTGGCTACTTTCCCCATAGTGTGATGCAGCAGGCCCGGACTCATCGTGTTTCTGTATCATTTGACGTACAATCTTTTAGATACACGGGCAACCAATTTATTGATGTAGTAGAAGGTAAGAAAGACATAGAAGATGTTTTTTACTTACGTCCCGTTGGTTATTACACTGATAGACAAGGCAAAAAGTACCACTATTCGCTAGAGCAACGAGCAGCAGATTTGCAATGGTGTCTAGAAGCAGCTAAACGATATAAAGCTGATTTTGAGGCTGGAATGTCTGAAGAACACGCAAGAGGTAAAGTGCCTTTTGATTATCGTCAGCATTTTGTAGTGAGTTTCAATTTAAGGTCTTTCTTGCATTTTTGCGACCTGAGAAATAAAAAAGATGCTCAACTTGAAATTCAAAAGTTATGTGAAATGATGTGGCCTCATTTTGAAGATTGGACACCTGCGATCGCACAATGGTATGAGAAGCAGCGTCTAGGTAAGGCAAGATTAGCACCTTAGATATTGGCGCTGATGTGATTTTGGTAGGGTATGAAACGTTTGATGCTTGTAGATGAAGCGATCAGCATAATATCCGTAACATTTATCGGCTTCAACTTTACAAGCACCTTACTAATTTTTTCATTTACGTATCGTGCGACTAGTACAAGAAGGCAAAAGTAAAAAGAAAGAATGCTTATTTTATAAGCTTTCTGGCTATTTTAAATGGGTAGTTTATTTACGCCGTGTTGTACTAGCTTAGTAGATTGCCAGGAGTTCTACTAATTGCATTCAAGGGATAATTAATAGACATCTCCAGAAATTAAATATGCGTTATCCAGAGTCCTTGTAGAGACGTAGCACTGCTACGTCTCTACATTCATTTTCACCAGATGTCTAATGTAAAAGTTCCCAATCTTGCAACATCAAAATCGCATCTTTATACAAAGACAAATCCACCTGGTTAACTTCTATTCCCTCTCCGATTCCTTGTAAAAGGGTAATTGTTAATTTTCCTCCCAAGTGTTCACGGAACTCGGTAAGCCCCCTAAATATACAATGCGGATGGTCTAGTTTATCTAACTGCTCAGTTAGTGCTGATACGTACAAAGTAAAGCCTAATTTCTTGAGTGTAGTTAGAACCCTTTGCCACTCTGATTGCAAGAGTTGCCCTGTTAAATATGAATAAGTCGTATCTAAAGCAATGCCGATCGCTACAGCTTCACCATGACGTAGGCTGTAATTAGTTAAATGCTCTAGTTTGTGAGCAGCCCAGTGTCCAAAATCTAAAGGACGCGATGAACCCATTTCAAAGGGATCGCCGCTATCAGCAATATGCTCTAAGTGCAGCTGAGAACAGCGATAGATTAGCCTTTCCATTATGTCCATGTCTCGATTAGCCAATTCATCGGCATTAGTCATAATGAAATCGAAGAAATCTGCATCTTTAATTAGCGCTACTTTCACCGCTTCTGCAATACCCGATCGCCAATCTCGATCGTCAAGGCTAGTAAGAACATCAAAGTCATTCAAGACAGCATAAGGTGGCATGAATGTACCCAAAAAGTTTTTCTTTCCGAAGGCATTGATTCCGTTCTTTACCCCTACACCCGAATCGTTTTGCCCTAATACTGTTGTTGGTACTCGTAGCAGTCGAATTCCTCGGTGAGCCGTTGTTGCTGCGTATCCTACCATGTCTAGGACGGCTCCACCTCCAATTGCTAACACGTAGGAGTGACGGCACAATCCAGATGCATTTATCTGCTGATGAATTTGCTCTATAAATCGAGAATCGTTCTTGACTTTTTCTCCACCTGGAACTACTATCGTTTCACCGCTCAGTGTTAGCACATCTTCATAACGCTGGGCATAGGCTGATAATTTTTTTAGCAACCCATCCTGGTACTGTAAAAATCCTCCATCTACCACTGCTAGCACTTGCTTTGGGGTTGTTTCCCCATCTACGGCAATAACTTGTGCGAGTAAAGGATTATCTAGCTGAAACAAACCCTTAGTGAAGTGAACATCATAATTGAAGGTTACGCGGACACATTGGTTAATTGGTTGCAGATTAAGAGCGGTTTTTTGTTGAATAGCCATTTGAATATTATTGTTTTTTAAATAACTGTAAATAGATACATTGCTGCAATTAGAGTTGACGGCACAATGGACATATTGAAGAAGGCAGAAGGCTCAGTTGGCAGAAGGTTTCGTTCAGATGGGGATTCAAACCCTCTTCTGTTCGAGAGCCACCAAATTTTCAATTTGGTGGGGGTCTTAAACCCTTGCAACCGACCGTCGCGCAGACGGTGACGCTCCTGCGTCGCTAACGCTACGCTATCGGGCAATCAGAGAAGGGATTTATCCCTTCTGCCTTCTGCCCTCTGCCCTCTGCCTTTCTTCGATAAATCTATTAAATACTTCAATATTTAAACGATTTACTAGACCCAATTTAACTACTAAACTAATCACACTTTTTAAGTGCTTTTACCTTAGTAGGTAAAGTCAAAATAGAATTAGGTTACAACTCTTATCAATGCCTGGACTTTATCTAGACTTTATACTGTATCTGATGTTGGCAATGCAATGGAAATCATTATTACATAGAATTCTAAATTTTTTCCGTAAGATAATTCAGTGTTCATCTAATTCAAATGATATCTTTACAATATCTTCTTTAAAGTCGGGAGAACTTTATAGATTCAGTGAATTTATGATCTCAGTAGAATACGAGCAAACTACTTCAATCCCAAAGTACCAAGTTTAGTGGTAGATTTTATACTTAGTTATGAATAAAGTAAACAAGTTACTGCATCAATGGCTGTTAAAGTCTGTTTCAGAAAAAGCTTTTACTTGGCTGGAACAGAAGCAGGCACAGATTGCTAGCGGCGCTGCGGAACGAGTGTTTTTTACGGCTTTTAGTGCTGTGCCGCGCTATCTCGGTAAAGAGGATTTGCAGCTAACATTCCAGGACTTAGAAGCAGCACAGGATGTAATTCCCGGTTGGTATCCTAGTCATTGGAGTATAGATCAAGCAGGTCGCACACTCTTACTTTTAGCTTTGCCCCACGATGATACTCAGGGGTATGTACAAACTCTCGATCGAGTCTTCTCCACTGCTGATATGGGGGAGTTAGTTGTACTTTATCAAAGTTTGCCACTCATACCACATCCAGAGTTACATCGCCACCGTACTGCTGAGGGAATTCGCAGCAATATGAGTAATGTATTTCAAGCCATAGCACTACGTAATCCCTATCCTGCAAATTATTTAGATAATGCTGCTTGGAATCAGATGGTGCTGAAGGCTGTGTTTGTTGGCAGTCCGTTGCATCTAATTTGGGGTCTAGATCGGCGTGCTAACCCAGAATTGGCGAAGATGTTAGCAGACTATGCCCATGAGCGCTGGGCAGCTAAACGCTCAGTTACACCAGAACTTTGGCGACCTGTAGGGCGGTTTGCCGATAGCGCCATCATCACAGATTTAGAAAAAGTACTGGCTAATGGGGCTATAGAAGAGCAAGAAGCAGCAGCATTAGCTTGTGCTGACTCTCCTTTACCCCAAGCGCAAGCATTACTTTCTCATTACCCAGATTTACAGTCATCCATTCAACAGGGTAATCTGACTTGGAGCAGTTTTAGCCGCGATGCCTGCGGCGAGCTACGCTAACACTTGTCAGTTTACAAATAAAAGGTAGTGGGGAGAGACGCGATTAATCGCGTCTGTACAAGGGAGACGTGGGAGACAAGGAGGACAAGGAAAATGCCCAATGCCCCATACCCCTCAAGAGTGCTGTTAGCGGTAGCGGGGCGTTTAGCCCGTAATGAGTGCTGAGTGGGGAATCTCATTTCTTTACTCAGCACTCGAAACTCGGAACTCGGAACTGTTTTGCCCAATGCCCAATGTCCAATACCCAATCATTAAAACCATGATGTTTATCGATCCTCACATTCACATGTGTTCCCGTACTACTTACGATTACTTAGTAATGCGGGAATATGGTATTGTCGCTGTCATTGAACCAGCCTTTTGGTTAGGACAACCTCGAACCAACGCCGGCTCATTTAAAGATTACTTCAGTAGCCTTGTGGGTTGGGAACGGTTTCGTGCTAGTCAGTTTGGCATCCAGCACTACTGCACAATCGGACTAAATCCGAAAGAAGCTAATAATGAGGCACTAGCAACAGAAGTTATGGAACTGCTACCACTTTATGCTTGTAAAGAAGGAGTTGTTGCCATTGGTGAAATTGGCTATGACGATATGACAGAAGCAGAGGATAAATACTTTTGTCAACAATTAGAATTAGCCAAAGAACTCAATATGTTAGTACTAATTCATACTCCTCACCGCAATAAAAAGGCTGGTGCTAGTCGGAGTATGGATCGCTGCATTGAATATGGCTTAGATCCCTCACAAGTAATTATCGATCACAACAATGAAGAAACCGTTGAAGAAGTATTAGGACGCGGTTTTTGGGCAGCTTTCACGATTTACCCACAGACGAAAATGGGCAACGCCAGGATGGTAGAAGTTGTCCGTAAGTATGGACAAGATCGGATCATTGTAGATAGTAGTGCTGATTGGGGTATTAGCGATCCTTTGGCAGTCCCAAAAACGGCTCAGTTGATGTTAGAAAGAGGCATTCTTGAAGAAGATGTGCGAGCAGTTTGTTATGAAAATGCTCTAGCTGCTTACAGTCAAACTGGGCAGATGAAAGCGTCAGATTGGCTCAATCCACAATCTGTCGATCAGCGTCAAATGTTCAGTGGTAATTCTGTGCTACGGGGACAGGAACCAGGAATCAAATCAATTTCAGATTATGTATTGATTGAGTAGAAAATTGAAATAGGGCATTAGAAATTGGGCATCGGGCATTATAAAAGAGATTTGCATCTTTGCGTTGTCAATGTAACTTATGGAGTCTCTTGGATAAATATTTGAGTGTTGCTGAGATTCTTGTAGGGTGGGCATCTTGAGCATCCTGCCAAACCAGTAAAATCATCCCACAAATAGGCGACACCAATATTTTTGTTTCACGCAAAGAAATTGTAGGAAAAGAAAATTTCATGAATTATTTGGAACAGCTATAGATACCTATATGATTAATCTGTAATATGCATTTTTTTGATAAATTACTAGACCTGGAGGTAGATAAGTGAATGTTGCAAGCTTAAATTTTCAAAGCTGGCGGGGTTATCTAGAATTGATGCGTCCTGCTAATATTGTTACTGCTTGGGCGGATATTCTTGTTGGTTTTGCTGCTTCTGGCTCTGGGGTTATTTTTGCTAAATTAATTAACGGAGAAGCAAGTTTTGCCGTACTAATTCCATTAGGTTGGTTGTTATTGGCTACAACTGGTTTATACGGCGGTGGTATAGTTTTTAATGATGTTTTTGATGCGGAATTAGATGCAAAAGAACGACCAAATAGAGCAATTCCGAGTGGTCGTGTATCTCGTCAAAATGCTGTTTTATGGGGGAGTATACTATTTGCGATCGGGATTATAGCTGCTTTTCAAGTATCGTTGTTGAGTGCTGCGATCGCTATTTTTATCACTCTTTCATGCCTCCTCTATAACTCAGTTGCCAAACATCATCCTTTTTTTGGCCCTTTAAATATGGGTTTGTGCCGTGGTAGTAACTTATTATTAGGCGTAAGTGTTGTACCCGAAATCATCGGAGAACGTTGGTATTTAGCGCTAATCCCTGTCCTTTATATTGCTGCGATCACCGCAATTAGTCAGGGTGAAGTTCACGGTGGTAAGAAGATTACGGGAGTACTTGCACTATTGCTAATTGCAATAGTTTTGACGGCAGTTTTAGCTCTAGGATTATTAGGAGAGTATACAGCGATCGCAGCACTACCATTTGCTGTTTTCTTAGCTATCAGAATCTTGCCTAATTTTATCAAAGCTGCACGTGAACCAATAGCCGAAAATATCCGAAATGCCGTGAAAATAGGTGTTTTATCTCTAATAGTCTTGGATGCAACAGTTGCATCTGGTTTTGCTGGTTTGTATTACGGTTTATTAGTGCTAATTTTGTTACCAATTTCGATGAAGTTAGCACAACTATTTGCTGTTACTTAAAGTTGAATGTACACATCCAGATGTTATACCAATTTAATGTGAAGCTGCACTAAATGAGTAACTCTCTATTCTTGGCGCTCTTCTCTAACGAGACGCTACGCGTTGGCGGAGCCTCTCGTAGAGAAGGCGTACTTGGCGGTTCGTTTAATATTCTGTGCATCTTCATACAGAATTGGTATTAAGCAAATATAATTCGCGGCTACACTGGCATTGTCCGCCTCCGCGAACTAAAGTCAAATTAAGGGTTTTAAAGTTTGTATAGACGCGGTTTCTAACCGCCCGTTTCCTGTTAAATCACTACCCATGAATATGTAGCAAGTATTTTGTGAAATAGTTTAAGCCAGAGATAACAGATTATATACAAGGGATAGAGCTAAAAAATGAAAATTACAAAAAACAATAATTTTCACTTAACTTATTGCAGCAATATTCATCCTGGTGAAAGCTGGCTAGAAGTTTTCGCTAATTTAAAAACCTATATTCCCGAACTCAAATCGCGTTTATCGCCTACAGAACCTTTTGGTATTGGCTTGAGGTTAGCAAATATCGCCGCAAAACAACTTTTAGAAAGTAATAACTTAGCTCAACTCCAAACTTGGCTGACTCAACAAGATTTATATGTTTTTACCTTAAACGGATTCCCTTTTGGCGGATTTCATCGACAGGTAGTAAAAGACCAAGTTTATTTACCAGATTGGTCTACCGAAGAACGAGTTGATTATACATTAAACTTGGCACAAATTTTAGCTACTCTATTACCAGAAGAACTTGACGGCGGAATTTCTACACTACCATTATCTTATAAACCTTGGTGGGAAAAAGACCAAGCAACTTTCGAGATAGTTTTGAAAAAGAGTTGTTTGAATATCGCATCAGTTGTTGTAGAAATGATTCGCATCCGTGAAGAGACAGGAAAGATACTCCATATTGATTTAGAACCTGAGCCTGATGGTTTAATTGAAAACACCTCAGAAATAATTGATTTCTATCAAAATTGGTTATTGCCAATTGGCGGTAATTATTTATCAGAAAAGCTAAATATTGAGCAGAGTTTAGCAGAGACTAAATTGCTAGAACATGTTCGGATTTGCTATGATACCTGTCATTTTTCGGTGGAATATGAGCAGCCAAAGTCTGTATTTACGCGTTTGCAATCGGCAGGAATTAAGATTGGCAAGATTCAAATCAGCGCTGCAATTAAAGTAAAAATACCTGCTGATGTTGAGAAGCGTAGTTTGATAGTTGAACGTTTACGTCCTTTTGCAGAATCTACCTATCTTCACCAGGTAATAGAACGTCGTAATGATGGTACCCTCCATCACTATCCTGACTTAATAACTGCATTACCACATTTAGAGCAATCTCTAGCTGAAGAATGGCGCACTCACTTTCATGTCCCAATTTTTATTCATGATTATCAAATTTTGCAATCTACCCAAGATGATATTGCTACTGTTTTGTATCTACTTCAGACAAACAATGCTTGCTCACATTTAGAAATTGAGACTTACACTTGGGATGTATTGCCATCAGAAATGAAAATAGATTTGCTGACTTCTATTCAGCGTGAATATGAGTGGGTATTAAAAGAACTCGCTGCAAATTAATAAGGAACTAAGTTTATGAAAAAAACAGTTATTCTAAATGTCGTAGGATTAACACCTAACTTAATAGGAGAAAATACACCGTTTTTATCTTCTTGGGCTGCTAAAGGTCAAGTAGTTCCGATCGCAACGGTGTTACCTGCTGTAACTTGTTCTGTCCAGGCTACTTATTTAACAGGAAAATTGCCTGATGAACATGGGATTGTCGCTAATGGTTGGTACTTCCGCGACGAATGTGAAGTTAAGTTTTGGCGACAATCTAATAAACTAGTGCAGGCTCCCAAAGTTTGGGAAGTCGCTAAATCAATTGATCCAAACTTCACTTGTGCCAACCTTTTTTGGTGGTACAACATGTATTCTTCTGTAGATTATGCCATTACGCCGCGCCCAATGTATCCCGCCGATGGGAGAAAATTACCTGATATTTATACCCATCCGGCTGATGTGCGATCGCAAATTCAATCTGATTTAGGAAACTTCCCTCTATTCGATTTCTGGGGGCCAAAAACTTCCATTAGTTCTAGCCAATGGATTGCCAATTCAGCAAAATGGATTGAGAAACGCTATAGTCCCACACTATCACTGGTTTATCTGCCACATTTAGATTACTGTCTGCAAAAATTTGGTAACAATAAAACACAGATTCAAGCAGATTTGCGAGAAATTGATGCTGTTTGTGGCGATCTAATTGAATATTATCAAGCACGTAATACTCAGGTAATTATTCTTTCTGAGTATGGCATTACTCCAGTTTCTCAAGCTGTAGATTTGAACCGTGTATTACGGGAAAATGGTTTAATTGCTGTACGAGAAGAATTGGGGCGAGAACTACTCGATTTTGGTGCTAGTATTGCCTTTGCTGTTGCCGATCACCAAATTGCTCATGTATATGTGAACGATCCAGCATATATCTCGAAAGTGCGATCGCTTTTAGAAGCAACCGAAGGCGTAGCCCAAGTATTGGATGACGAAGGTAAACAAGCCTACCATCTTGCTCATCCTAGATCGGGAGAGTTAGTAGCGATCGCACAACCTGATGCTTGGTTTACCTATTACTATTGGCTAGATGATGCAAAAGCGCCTGATTTTGCTAAAACTGTAGATATTCACCGCAAACCTGGTTACGATCCTGTAGAACTTTTTCTTGATCCGCAAATGAAATTTCCTCAAGGAAAAGTTGCTCTGAGGTTACTTCAGAAACAACTAGGTTTTCGTTACCTCATGGATGTGATTCCTTTGGATGGTTCCCTGGTGCGTGGCTCTCATGGTAGTATTACCACCTCTCCCAATGAAGGGCCTCTATTTATCACCCATCAAACTCACCTAGTTGATGAAAATCGAATCGAGGCGACGGATGTTTTCTCTTTGATTCTCAAACATTTAAATCAGGAGTAGGATTTGGGTGTCCTTCGTAGATAATAGACATCTCCAGAAATTAAATATGCGTTAGCCAGAGTCCTTGTAGAGACGTAGCACTGCTACGTCTCTACATTCATTTTCACCAGATGTCTAATGCCGTACATATCGTAAGACTCGCGCTCTTGCCAATCTGCGGTCTTCCAAATCCATTACACAGAAGGCACTACAGGGTTTTCCCGTGGTAAGAACACCTTAACTCGAACTTCTTCGGGGCGATCGCTATTATCACCCACTTTAATCAAGTGATACACACTCACTAATTTCTGTCCTGACCCAAGGTCAACACCACCTTGAAATTTGTGATAGGTAATGTTGGGTTTCGTTCCTCCACCCAATCTTGTAGAATTAATTGAGTCGAACAACTGTTCGATTTTCCAACCTACCAAGCTATCCGACTCGGTTTTATATTCGGAGGTTGTCGCCTTCCTCGCTGGTTCAGGTCTGGACTCCCTGATGTACGCTCGATAAATTCCCATTTATCAACTCTGACTTTGGGGAGTACTCACGCCACAGCCACCGCCACCACGCGAAAACCAACATTGTTGTTACGATTCGCGCGCGCGTTTCTATTGCGATCGGCAGAACGGCAATTCCTAGCGTTGTTGTTCCAAGAACCGCCACGCAGCAGCTAAAATTGACCTGCCACATGCTCAAACTCTCACCTAAGTGAGAAATTTGATTAAATGTAGTGTATAATAGTTTCGATATCAATACACCAGTTTTTGAAAAAAAAATTTTGATCCGCCTGTGGCGGTGAGGGAAAAAGAAGGGAAAAGAATAAGAAGTGCAGAGGGCAAAAGGGGAAGAGGGTAAAGAGCAAGGAATCCTCACGCCACAGCCACCGCCACCACGCGAAAACCAACATTGAAGTTACGATCCGCGCGCGCGTTACTAACGCGAACGGTAGAACGGCAATCCCCAGCGTTGAAGCTCCAAGAACCGCCACGCAGCAGCTTTATGTCATTATCTTTACCAGTAAGCCACGGACTACCATCTTTTGGCGCGTCTATATAATTATCATTATACACATCTTCACACCATTCCCATACATTACCATGCATATCGTATAAACCGAAAGAGTTAGGCGCAAATTTTCCTACATCTGTTGTTTGTTTACGATATTCGCCCTTTGGTGCAGAGCCGTAAGGATTGCTACCGTCGTAGTTAACTAAATCTGTGGTAATTGTTTCACCAAAATAAAATGGTGTCTTGGTTGCAGCACGACAAGCATATTCCCATTCAGCTTCACTGGGTAGCCTGTAGGTGTGTTCTGTTTTCTGACTCAACTTTTTACAAAACTCCACTGCATCATCCCAACTCACCTGTTCTACAGGTCGTTTCTCACCTTTGAAGTTAGAAGGATTACTGCCCATAATTTCTTGATACTGTGCCTGGGTAACTGCATATTTCCCCATGAAAAACTTAGGAACTGTTACTTGATGCAGTGGACTTTCATCTTCATATCTCTGTGCTTCCCCTTCCAGAGAACCCATCATAAAGCTTCCCCCTGGTATCTGCACCATTTCCAAGGTGACACCATTCCCTAAATTTTCTGCAAAATATTTCGCTTCCTCATTACGGCGGTTGGTGATATTTCCTTTTGCATTTACCGTCACAACTTCAAATTGAAAATTTTTTAAGGGATTTTTTTCAACTGTAAATATTCCCTTAGTGGAATTTTCAATACTAGGACGAGGTTGTGGTGAAGATGGTTCTTGACGTTCCCACCGCAACCTTTCAATTCTTTGAATTGCTCTAATTGCATCCATATCTCGCCCTGAAGCCGCAGCTAATACCCGAATCCATAATTGCTCTGCTAAATCTAAATTCCTGTTTACTTCTGCTTGGTAAGCATCAATTTTCAACGTGGCGATATCCGCTAGAGTTGCGTATCGTGGCACAAGTATTAAATGGGATTTATTCACAGGTTCAGCAATCACATAAGGTGTTTGCCTCCCCTTTTTATGCTTACTAACAATTTCCGGCACGCGAGACTTAAGATACTGATTCAAGCGTTCAACGGTGGCGCATTGACCTTGAATTCCTAACCCTTCTAGTAGTGCAGTAGTAAAAGCACCTTGTTGTAAAGCCTCAATTTCATAAGAATACTCCTGTGGGCTACAGGAAAATATGCTGATAACTCCTTGTTGACGTGCTTCTTCTGCCGTTTGTCGCCCAATTCCTTCGCCAGCACGAGTACCTAGACTACGACAAGCATCCAGAATTAGGACAACATTATCAGCACCGCAACGACGTAGGCGTTCAGCAACGAAGTTAATCGGAATTGCCGTTTCTTCAATATCTGCTGGATTGCCATCACAGGGCATGAGATAATCACGATCAGCGTGTCTTATCCCATGCCCACTGAAGAAGAACCAAAAGTTATCCCCTGCTTCCATGAAGGGTTTGTTGAATAATTCCAGGAAGACTTGACGCAAATTTGCGCGATTCGGGCGAGTTGATTTTCCGTCAACAGGAGGAGAGTCATCAGAGAAGAAGAATATCCGCTCAAATCCGGCTTCATTGCCCAGAAACTCTTGCATTAACAGTGCATCCCGCTTGGCATAGTTTAGCGGTTGCAGATAATCATACTGGTTAATTCCGATCGCGATCGCCCAATTTTTTGCCATCTCACTGTGATTCTTGGCGCTTGAACTTCAGCTTAATCGCTCCTTTACTCCCAGCTTTGGCACCACTGCCAATTAATTTAACTTCCCCATCTGCACTAATTTCCACTGATAGCTCAATTTCATCTAGCTGCATCTTAGAGTTAAATTTTGCTTGCTCTTGGGCTTGACTAAACAAACTTCCCACGACTTTGAGAAAGTGAGTCATATTTTGCTCTAATGTTTGAGCGCTAACCTTAACGGCATCTCCTACCCCTTTGCTACCAGTACTATCCCTGATAGCTTCGTCTCCCCAACTGCGTGTATTAGTACTCCCGCCTTTAGCACCGTCAGGAATCGATATTTGCGGCACTTCATCCGTCACAATCCAAATGCCGTCGTTTTGGGGTATTTCTGACATATTACTTTAAATATTTAGATTAAATTGTCCCACAAATATAGATACAACGGTAGAGACAGCGATTCCAATTACTAAGAAATTTCACAGAACATCTTAGACATCTCCTCCGCGAACCTCTGCGCTTCCCTCCGCGCCCCTCTGCGTTAAAAACAGGACAATTAGTTTTCTCTACTCAAGAATTGCGTAGGCAAAGCCCGTCGTAGACATCGCACTCAAATTATCTCAGATTGGGTGCGATCGCTTTCCTTAAGTAGTCCAATCAACTAGAAACAGTATTAGGATTTTTTGCTACCTTTGTATTAGATAGTGCAATAGTTCAACAAATTCTGAGGTGGGATATGGCACTTTTAGAGCAGTCGCCTTGGTATCAAGAAATTTTTAGCAAAGGGGAAGAACGCGGAGAACTGTGAGGAAGAAAGGAGGAATTATATTCAGGAATTGAATTAGCATTAGAAATTAAGTTTGGCAATCAAGGTTTAGAATTGATGCCGATAATCTCTCAAATTACGGATTTGCAGAAATTAAAAGCAATTCAACAGGCAATTAAAACTGTAAATACAGTAGATGAATTACAGCAAATTTTATTAACCAACTTTACATAAAACACCAAAAACATAACCCCTCTCCGCCACCGGAAAGGGGTTAATCACTGCCGAAAGCACTATCTTGTACAGACCCGATTCATCGCGTCTCTATTCAGCAATCTCTAATAAGCGTCTTGCAACTCATAGAAATCAGGCGAGATATAATCCTTCCGCAAAGGCCAACCTACCCAATCTTCCGGCATCAAAATTCGTTTGAGATTTGGGTGTCCATCGTAGATAATGCCGTACATATCGTAAGACTCGCGCTCTTGCCAATCTGCGGTTTTCCAAATCCAGTACACAGAAGGCACTACAGGGTTTTCCCGTGGTAAGAACACCTTAACTCGTACTTCTTCGGGGCGATCGCTATTATCACCCACTTTAATCAAGTGATACACACTCACTAATTCCTGTCCTGGCCCAAGATCAACACCACCTTGAAACTGGAGATAATTAAACCCGTAGGCATAAAGGGCTGTAGCGGTAGGAAGCAAGAAATCTGCCGCCACCTTAATTATCTCTACACCATTCTTATCTGGTGCCAAAAACTCATGGTCAAAGCCATTTTCCGTTAACCACTGGGAAACTTTACCGGCTTGTACCAATGACTCTTCTTTGGCTGCTGCTACTGGTTTAGATTCTTCTTCAGCCACGGGTTTGTTCCTCCTTTTGCGCCTTTGCTGTCAGCAGTGCAGGTGGTACTGGTAAACCAATCGCTTCCGCCAATTCTTTCGGTGGCGCATAGCGAGTTTCTGACTGCAAATACTTACCAGTTAAGATTTCATCTACTGGCTTCAAATTATGAGTCGTGCTGTAGTAGCGGTGAGTTTGCTTAATTTTATCCCGCTCTTGCATCGATTCATTGGCGATTTTCTTCCGCAGCTTAATAATTGCGTCGATAATTGCTTCTGGACGAGGAGGACAACCAGGTAAGTACACATCCACAGGAATCAATTTATCGACTCCACGCACTGCTGTGGGGGAATCAACACTGAACATCCCGCCAGTAATTGTGCAAGCACCCATTGCAATTACATACTTCGGCTCTGGCATTTGTTCATAAAGACGCACCAATTGAGGAGCCATCTTCATCGTAATAGTCCCTGCCGTAATAATTAAATCAGCTTGGCGGGGGCTAGAACGGGGAATTAGCCCAAAACGGTCAAAGTCAAATCGGGAACCGATTAAAGCTGCAAACTCGATAAAGCAGCAAGCAGTACCAAATAACAACGGCCACAGACTAGAAAGCCGCGCCCAGTCATAGAGATCGTCAACCGTCGTCAAAATGACGTTTTCTGAAAGGTCTTGAGTGATTGTAGTCCGCTCAATGGGGTTGATGATTCGTTCTTTGTCCTGGGTTGTTAAGTTAGAATTCAAGACCATTCCAAAGCTCCTTTACGCCACGCGTAAACTAAAGCGACTACAAGGATTGCAATAAAGACTAGCGCCTCAATAAATGCCAATAGCCCCAAACGGTGGAAAGCTACCGCCCAAGGATACAAGAAAACAGTCTCCACATCAAAGACGACGAAGACTAGAGCAAACATGTAGTAGCGGATGTTGAACTGAATCCAGGCTCCCCCGATGGGTTCCATGCCAGATTCATAAGTGGTGCGCCGTTCTGGGCTGTAACTACTGGGTCGTAGGAGCTTGGATGCTGAGAGCGCTAAGGCAGGCACTAGGCTACAGATGATGAAGAAGCCTAGAAGGTACTCGTAACCGCTGAGGACAAACACAATGAGTATCTACCGCTTATGGTGTAATCGAAGTGGGGAGTGGGGAATGGGGAGTGAAGAAGGGAATAGGTTACAGGTGACAGGGTACAGATTATTCCCTCTCCCCTGTCACCTATCACCTATCACCTAAATGCCCCATGCCCAATCCCTAAACTGCGTAACTTTCTTTTACATTATATCTGTTTGATTTTTCTGAAATCTGGGAAACAGACGCACTTCAGGTATTTGATTCGCTTTTGCTAGTGATAGAAAAGTCTAACAATTATGTCATAATTTTTAACGTATATTTAAGATTTCTTCTCTGCGAGGCCTTAGCCATGAGCGAACCAGCTGTTGAGACTCCGGTGTTAGACCGCTACGAGTGTCGTGCCTGCGGTTATGTTTACGAACCTGAGAAGGGAGACGACAAGCAGGATATTCCTTCCGGGATACTCTTTGCAGAACTGCCTATAAATTGGCGCTGTCCAGTTTGTTCTGCTAAGAAAACCGCTTTTGCTAACATCGGCCCTGCCGGTACTGTATCCGGCTTCAAAGAAAATCTCGGTTACGGTTTGGGTGTCAACAACCTAACGCCAACCCAAAAGAATATCCTAATTTTTGGTGCTTTGGCTCTTGGTTTCTTGTTTTTTATCAGTCTCTACGGCTTACAGTAACAGCTGTTAAGCAATTCAAAATGACGCTCTCTACGTTCGCGCAGCGTGTCGCAGACAAGCCATGCCGAAGGCGTTGCCTCTCCTTCGCGCAGCGTCTCCGACAGGAGAAGAGAAGGCTTTACGCTGCGCTAACAAAATGAAAAACCCAGGATTGTTAAGCATCCTGACTACCGACTCCTAGAGAAATTTAGAAACAACTAAGAAATACTGATGCATTCATTTTTGAAAAGTTGGCAACGAATATTTGCCTTGTTAATAGTAGTCGTAATATGCATAGGTTGTAGCAAAATTCCCTCTGTTAGCTACAACCCTTGGAAAATCATTTCTGTGCCAACAGACTCGAATCTATTGGATATTGCTTTTACTGATAACTCTGAGCATGGCTACTTAGTAGGTAGCAATGCCACTCTGTTGGAAACCAATGATGGTGGTAATACCTGGAAACCAATCACACTGCAACTAGATGAACAAAAGTATCGCTTTGACTCAGTAAGCTTTGCAGGTAAAGAAGGCTGGATCGCCGGTGAGCCTGGACTGTTGCTACATACGACCGACGAGGGTACTTCTTGGTCACGTATTCCTTTGAGCGAAAAGCTACCAGGTAGCCCGATTGCAATTAAGGCACTGGCAGACAGTACAGCGGAAATGGCTACTGATGTCGGAGCCATATATAAGACCACAGACGGCGGCAAAAACTGGAAAGCCCAGGTAGAATCAGCAGTCGGTGTGGTACGTAACTTAGAACGTTCTGCTGATGGTAAATATGTTGCTGTTTCCGCAAAGGGTAGCTTCTACTCAACCTGGGAACCGGGACAAGATGCTTGGGTACCCCATAACCGCAATAGTTCTCGGCGGGTAGAAAACATGGGTTTTGCTAACAATGGGCAATTGTGGTTGTTAGCTAGAGGAGGTCAAATTCAGTTTAGTGACGAAACTAAACCTGATGAGTGGCAAAAGGCACAATATCCAGAGTTATCTACAAGTTGGGGTTTACTGGATTTGGCATATCGTACACCCAATGAAATTTGGATAGGTGGCGGTAGCGGTAATTTGCTACGCAGTGCCGACGGCGGCAAAACCTGGGAAAAAGACCGTGCAGTGGAAGAAGTTGCGGCTAATTTGTACAAGATTGTATTCTTAGAGCCAGAACGGGGATTTATAATTGGCGATCGCGGTGTTTTGCTCAAATATCTACCAAACCCTGAAAAAACTTCCCCAGAAGCAGCTTAATGGGGACTAGGGACTGGGGACTGGGGACTAGGGACTGGGGACTGGGGACTAGGGACTGGAGACTGGGGACTAGGGACTGGAGACTGGGGACTAGGGACTGGAGACTGGGGACTAGCTAAGAGTTTTCCCAATCCCCAATACCCAATACCCAATCCCCAATCCCCAATCCCCAATCCCCAGTACCTATTTCTGAGAAGAACTTTGCAACTTGTAACTCTTTCTTAACTTTGTAGGATAATAAACTCTATAACATTCTTTGTGAAGGTAGGAATCTAAATGTCAGGTACCACTGGAGAACGTCCGTTTTCGGACATCATTACCAGCATTCGTTACTGGGTAATTCACAGCATCACCATCCCGGCATTGTTTATTGCTGGTTGGTTATTTGTCAGCACTGGGCTGGCTTATGATGCCTTTGGTACACCCCGCCCCAATGAGTATTTCACACCAGCGCGGCAGGAAGTGCCCATTGTGAAGAACCGTTTTGAAGCTAAAAAACAAGTTGAACAATTTATTGGAAAGTAGTTTGAGATCATGACTAGCGGCAATAACATCAATCAACCAGTTACCTATCCAATTTTTACCGTTAGATGGCTGGCAGTTCACACCTTAGGTGTACCAACTGTATTCTTTTTAGGCGCGATCGCCGCAATGCAATTTATTCAACGTTAGGAGCAATTATGGTAGAAAGATCGCCCAATCCCAATAATCAGCCGGTTGAACTAAACCGGACTTCGCTATACCTGGGATTACTGCTAATTTTTGTTCTGGGTATTCTCTTTTCCAGTTACTTCTTTAACTAACTGGAACTACTGTTGTTAATCTTTGTTTATTGAACGTGTGTTGAATTTTTGTTAAGGGAGGAGAGAAGCTGTGTCTGCAGGAAGTGGGAGAATTCCCCTGTGGGTCGTCGCTACGATCGCAGGTTTAGGTATAATTACAGTCTTGGGCATTTTCTTTTATGGTGCCTACGCCGGACTCGGTTCTTCAATCTAACATTAGTTTGAACCGAACACTATAAGTCAATACAGTTCAGATAAGACCAAAACACTTGTAGAGACGGCGATTTATCGCGTCTCAAAAACCCAAAATTTTTACCATTAGCCCTTAACTGAACTGTATTGCACTATAAGTTAGAATTTTCAGCATTTGTTGAGAAATCAACGTTAAAAAAACCGCCTGTCTCTATGAGATAGGCGGTATTAATTTTGGTCAATAGTCATTTGTCTTTTATCTTTGGTCATTTGTCTTTTGCAAATGACCAATGACTACATCAGTATTAGTTAATGTTGCTGATGTCGTCGCTTTCAATGTATAAAAACAGAAACGAGAAGACCACAGCTGGCAAAACCCAACCGATTATGGGAACGAAAATAGCAGGCAAGTAGGAAGTACTAGCCAAGATAGAAGGCAAAAAAGAAGCTGCCATAGTAAAGGTTCCTATCGAATCACACTACAATTCAAAATGAGCTTACTGCAAATTCTGCCAGATTTTTGAAATTCTTTCATATTTTTAACACAGGCAATATTGGGACTGGGAAATAACCATGCCCAATGCCCAATGCCCCTCATAAGAGTTCATCTAGCTGCAAGTCTGGTAAGTCTGGAGGAATCACAGTTCGCAATATTGTGACTTTGTGACTTTCTTGTTGGGTTGTCAGATCAAGTGCGATCGCTTCCAAGCGAATTTCTAAACAGCCAAAGGGAATGTTTAATTGCGTCATCACTTCCAACCCACCTGAAGCATTAGGTAGTAAATTTGTCAATAAATGGGGCCCATCTAGTAACCAACGAGTTTGATAATCTTCAACCCATAACTTGACAACAACTTGCGGAGGTACTTCAGGTAGTACTACGCGCACTATGACAAACTTACCAGCGATTAGTTCGCCTTCTGGCACATGCAGCTGTGGAATTGGCAAAACCTTAGTGGCTGACGTAATTATAGGTAAGGAAGGGGATAAATTTAATAATGGTTGCTCCTTCTGTTCAAAGGTGTAACCCCTAATTAAATCGGCTTCCAGTTCACTATCTGTATCATCTACAACGATTTCTTGCGCCAACCAAGCTGACGCTATATTTGTTTTTATCGGAGGAGGCGGCGGCGGTATTTGTGTTGACAAAGCCGATGAGAGTATTGCTTCTTCTAGTACTTTTTCTAGTTCTGTATTTTCTCCTATCCCCAGATCCGCTTCCTGCGCTGTCTCTATATCTTCCCCATAGTTACTCAGTTCGTCAGCCAAATCTTGGACTTCTTCCCATGTCCCCTGTTCGCGCCATGTCTCAGTGTTGGCATCTAGGTTTAATGGCAAGTTAACATCAACATTTGCTGTTTCTGCACTCAGAGAAAGGGGCGTCTGCTGTGCTGGCTCATAGTTATCGTAGTCTTGAGGTTGCAGATCATTGATCGATTCAGGCAAAGAGTATCCTTGGCTCTGCATCCACTTTCTGAGTAAAGGAGATGAGTAAAGGTTGCCTGTTGTAATAAATTGTGCATTTGTCTGGGGTTCTACTTCAGCAACAGGTTTTTCCTGCAATTGCTTATTTTGCTGGGGTTCTACTTCAGCAACAGATTCTTCCTGAGATGGTTCATTTTGCTGGGTTTCTACTTCAGCAACAAATTCTTCTTGAGATGGTGCATCAGCTACTACTAATTCAGGTGTATTTTCATATTCAGCTACAATTGCATCTAACTGCGGGAAGTCTTCAGTCCCTTGAACTTCCAAGGCATCTGGGAGGACATTTTTTTTAACTTCTTCTGTATCACCTGGCAAAGTTTGGAGGCGTCTCAAGTATGGCAAAGTAGTTTCGAGTATTGGCATCCGACGTTGCTTGATAACCAATTGCTCCAAGTTGATGGTGGCTATATTAACATCCTTTTCTAGAAGTTCCTCTTGTATGGGTTGTTCTGCAACAACATCTGCGGGAATGTTAGCATCGCTTTGAATCGGGGGCAGTTTCGGTAATTGAGGTGAAGTGCCTGAATTCTTTAGTTTAGATGTCCGTAGAGTAGCTTCTCGCAGAGCTTGCAGGTTAATTTGCGGTGGTAAGGGTGTATTTGGGGATGGATTAACTATCTGAGACTGGTCTGTTTTTGCCATTTTGACCAGATTTAATAGTTTCAAATCTAGCCTAACAGGTGTCTCTGGCTCTATGAAAGCAGCAGATGAGTCCGATGGTATTGCATCTGTACTAGGTTTTGCTGCCGCTGTGATTGCCAGTAATTCCGTGACATCTGCTGTAATGGTGAAGGACTGGCTAGCTAATCGGATGACTTCACCAGCATCGGCGAATTTACCATACAAACTGATATCTGCCAAAATTAACTTAGATTCACAGTCGGCAGGAATATTAATTGAGGTATTGATACTGAAGGGTAACTCTTGATCTGGTAAAATTTGCCGTACCTTGGTCAAGATTTTCGAGTTCTTGGGCGATCGCAGTTCAATTCCTAGTTCAAGTGCCCGTAGCCTTTTTGGAGATAATGTTTCAGCTTGATCTAGATTTGTATTTTCTTTGGGTTCTATGTGCCCATTGATTGCAAGAGCTTGTCCCCAACGAGCAATATAATTATCCTGGTCTAAAGTTAATAGTAATGGTGGCGGTAGTTGTGTCGCTAAAGAATCTGTAACATTTTCATCGTTGGGCAGCAGTTCAGAGGCGGGTAAAGCTAAATCTATTAAATTTTGTAAAATCTGTTCTACTGTCTCACCTTTGAGCCACACAGAACTCACAGGCTCGTCGATCGCTATATTCTCTTTCGTTTCATCAGGCAGAACAGTTGTAGTAGTGTTGCTGTCTGTAGTAATTGCCAGTTCTGCGGGAACAGCGATCGCTTGATCTAGCCCAATTAAAGGTTCTGCTGGGGCAGTGTTTTCTAAGTTCCCTTCATCTGGCAGAACAATAGTAATAGGGTTGCTGTATAGAACAATCGCCGATTCTGCGGGAACAGCGATCGCATTATCTAAATTAATTGTGGGTTCTGCTGGGACAGTAGATTCCAGTTCTCCAGTAATTGCCAGTTCTGCGGGAACAGCGATCGCATTATCTAAATTAATTGTGGGTTCTGCTGGGACAGTAGATTCCAGTTCTCCAGTAATTGCCAGTTCTGCGGGAACAGCGATCGCATTATCTAAATTAATTGTGGGTTCTGCTGGGACAGTAGATTCCAGTTCTCCAGTAATTGCTAGTTCTGCGGGAATAGCGATCGCATTATCTAAGGTAATTGTGGGTTCTGCTGGGACAGTAGATTCCAGTTCTCCAGTAATTGCTAGTTCTGCGGGAATAGTGATCGCATCTGGTTTTGCTGGGGCAGTGCATTCCAGATTTTCAGAAACAGTATTTTGGTGAACGAGTAAATTTGATTCTACCTTCTCCCTCTGCTTCGCCTCTTCTTCTTCTTGAGACAAGACTTGTAGTTGGACTCTGTATTGCCAAGATTTACCCAGCAGATCCGACATCAAATCGCCAGAACAGCGCAACTCCCAAACTCCCGCCTGGAAGTAGGTAAAAGGAATTACTGCCATTAAGCCTTCTGAGTTAGTGCGACGCGATCGCTTGAAAATTCGTCGCGTTGGTTGAACTTCCTGGGTTGAAGAATGAGTTACCCGTACTTCCACATCTGTATTAGGAAGATTAGAAAGAGCCAAAACTCTATACTGTCCTTCCAAAATTTCCAAATTTGGCGATTCTAGGATATGCCACGAGCGAGCGCCTTGTTCCTGTATCAGAAATTGCCAGTGTTCCATTGTGAGTGATGCCCAGACCGACGAGCCGCTGAGTAATATTGTGTATTAACTTGCTTGCAAGTTTACCTCAGTATTTTAGAAATGCATCACTTAAATGGCTATCAAGTTAACTCAGTTTTACTGACTTGAATTATCACACTTTCATCAGTCACGTCAAGGAAATTTCAAAGATTCGCCGTGTTGCTTGTGCATAAAGCTTTTGTTATTTTCTGAATATTAAGTTAGACAGTCTCAAGTGCTAAATTAACAGGGATCAATGGATACCCTTCGCTGTCTCTGCCCAACTTATTGCAAAGAGTTTTGTATTATTTTTTACTATAATGTCCAATTTGGAATGTACACAACGTACAATAAATTCAGATTCACTTGACAATTTTTATTGAATCGTAATTGCCCACATTTTTGTTACAAAGAGGTAGGATGTGGCTCTTAAGTGTCATCTGCGATCGCCCACGACGGGCGCAAAGCGAGATTGCAAATCACAACACTTAACCCTAGATATCTCTATGGGGTCAATCCAAAATCCAAAATCCAAAATCTAAAATCCAAAATTGTTTGACAATAAGGATTTACAGGAGGGATGCGATGTTAGTCATTTTAATGGACGATCAAATCCTTGCCCCTGAGCAAGTTTGTCAGTCTTGTTTACTCGCTGACGGGAGCGGTCAACCACGTTGGCGTGGGGGTCAACTGCGCTGCGGTCAAGCCATTCGCAAACTGACTCAACAGCAGCCCGATCAGTATGAGTGCATGATGGGCTTTCGTATCGCCCATGTAGAATAGTTGAATTTGTCAGCAAGACCAAGCAACTGCGTTATCCTAAGCTCAAGTAACTATAGAAATTCAACCACAGGAGAACGCATAATGTCTTGGCGCGGGTCTACAACAGTTTCAGATCGGATTTTTGCTTCCTTGCCTTATTTACTGCCCCTAGTTGATGGTTTAGTCTTTGGCAGCTATTTGTTGAATCAGTTTCCAGCACTACGAGTTTTGCTTTTACCTCTGCAACCAGTGCTAATAATTTACGGTAGTTTAGGACAATTAGGACAAATAATTGTGTTCTTTGCCTTGTTACTATTAGTGGTGAGAAACGAAAAAATCAGTCATTTCATTCGTTTCAACACAATGCAGGCAATTCTTTTGGACATAGTTATATTTTTGTGTTCCATACTGGTGCGAGTTTTAGGACAGGTTCCTGGTACTGGCTTTGCAATAGAAACAGTAGCTAACACCATCTTTCTAGGCGTTGTAGCAGCAGTTGGATATTCCGCCGTCCAGTCTCTACTGGGACGTTATGCCGAAATTCCGGCGATTTCCGATGCAGTGTATATGCAGGTGCGTTAGAAGTTAACGAACCGCTACGGTGTTTTCCAGGCGACCAATACCTTCAATTTCGATGCGGACGCGATCGCCTGGATGCAATGGACTGACACCCTCCGGCGTACCTGTAAGCACCAAATCACCGGGTAATAACGTCATCACCTGACTGATATAGGAAACTAAAACATCGGGGGAAAACACCATCTGATCGATACAAGCAGATTGGGCTGGATTAACGTCATCATTTACAAAAGTCTGTAATCTCGCTCCAGGATTTAATTCCCGCACAATCCAAGGGCCCAAAGGACAGAAAGTATCAAAACCTTTGGCTCGAGTCCATTGACCATCCTTTTTTTGTAAATCCCGCGCTGTTACATCATTAGCGATCGTGTAGCCCCAAATTTTGGTTTGGGCTACCTCTGGTGTACATTCAAAGGCGTAATCGCCAATCACTAATGCTAACTCTCCTTCGTAGTCAACTCTTTGTGACTGGGGAGGATACTTAATTTCCCTCTCAGATGGAATGATCGACGTGGGTGGTTTGAGAAAGATTAATGGCTCAGAAGGTACTGGAGTTCCCATTTCAGCTGCATGATCTGCATAATTCTTACCCACCGCCACAATTTTTGAAGGGGCGCAGGGAGCCAGAATTTGGTAATTTTCTGGTGTCAAAGTTAAATCAGTGGGTTGTCCATGTAACCAGGGCGGAGCATCTAGCACCTGCACATTCAAGGAGAGATGTAGTAACCCATAGTAAATCTGTCCTTCTGGATTTTGAATTCGCACGTAGCGCTGCGCCATAACCTTGATGAATATCCTTTTATATGCGATTAGAAGCTGTAAGCAGGTGGCAATCGTCAGTTAGTTAGCTGTTTAGCGAACCAATTGAGTCTTGAGCAAAAAAGCGACTATAGATGCCTTTAGAAAAAGATAACCTTTGGCGAAGCTGATAGCTCGATCAATCTTGCTAAAGAAATATCGGGGTTGCCTCCCGACCTAGTTTTCATTACGGACATCCAAAAAATCCAAATTTTGGCGATTTGGCTAATGATTCAAATTGAAAACTGGTAAGATTATAGTTCCTTGTTGCTTAAGATGTTGATCAATACTGGCATTTTTAATCCAAAAAGGTATAAATTAACATCAGCAGCCACTTTTGTCCATGAGGAAACTGAAAAATTATGACTACAAGTTACGAAACAATGTACATTCTCCGTCCTGACCTCGGAGAGGAACAGGTAGAGCAAGCAGTTACTAAATATCAGAATTTGCTTCGCGATCAAGGCGCTGAGGATATCCAAATTCAAAATCGTGGTAAGCGGCGTCTGGCTTATGAAATCAAAAAACATCGCGATGGCATCTACATCCAATTAAACTACAGTGCCCCGGCAACTGCGATCGCTCCCTTTGAACGTGCCATGCGCTTGAGTGAAGAAGTAATTCGCTACTTGACAGTTAAGCAAGAAATTGCAGAAGAAAAACCCCCTAAAGAGGAAAAGGAAAAACCCACTAAAGTAGCTGCAACGGTCTAAGGGATAGAGAGTGGGGAGCAGAGATGAGGGAGATGAGGGAGATGAGGGAGATGAGGGAGATGAGGGAGATGAGGAAAAAATAATTAATGGCGAGTCCCCAATCCTCAATCCCCAATCCCCAATCCCCAATCCCCAATCCCCAATCCCCAAATCCCATTCAATAAAATTTTGTCTTTTTCTTTTCTCGTGACTTGTTTGGGAATGCTAAATTAACAAATACTTGCCAAAGGTAGTACTCCCGCAGTTATACCTAAGAGTGGACAAGATTCTGAATGGGAGCTTTAAGCTACTGTGATCCAATCTGATACACCTAATATTCAAGTTCTCTCTACCGAAGTATCGCAGCTACGCCAAGAGTTGCAACTTCGCGATCAACTAGTACAACAACTATCTCAAGAACTTTTCCGGCTGGTAAAGGGTAATACTAGTTTTATGCCCCCACAGCCGGATATTGAGCGCGATTTAAGCCAGTTACACGCTTTGCAAGAACAACTCCAGGCTGTAGAGCAGCAGGTGGGTTTCTACCAAGAGCAAATTACAACTCGTGACTCCGAGATTTATCAATTGCGACAGTCAGTTCAAGAACTCACCGATCGCACTCGGATGTTAGAACAAGTAGTACAAGAGTTGCCTCAAATTTACCGACGGAAGTTTGAGGAGCGGATGACGCCAGTCAGAGAAAAAGTAGCAATGCTACAACGCGAAAACCGCCAACTACAAGCAGAACTGCAAAGCGTGAGTTACCGTTTAGCACTCAAAACTCGCAATGCTAGTCATAGCGGTATTGATTTGCCGAATTTTCCCCGCCCAGCATCGGAACAAACTAGCGTTTCAACTCCACAGAATGCCTAAAATTAACATTATAGTGGAATCTTAAGAGGTAAGAAATTGATGCTACAAAGGAGTTTGGAAACATTTAATTATTTACGCTGCTCTACTTAGAACAATAGCTCAGAGTAATTTGTAATTTGAAAAGCCCTGTCTTTAAAAGGCTACGGAGTGTCACGAAGAATTGCATTTGCTTTGACCAATTTTGGCCCGTTCCTGCTTTAGGGGATGTTTGAAAAGTATTATAGTATACTAAAACCCTACTTACATTCCTCTCTCCGTTGGTGTCAGCCTACTGTTAGGCAGGGAAAGAGATGCTTTTAAACCCCTATTCCCTGATCAGGAAGACAGGGTGGTTTCATACGAAAAGAGAAAAATATGGAAGTCTTTATTTCTCATTTAGAACCATAGATTTTCAACCCTCTCCAAACCTCTCTCCAAGGCGAAGAGAGGCTTTGAAACCTAATTTTAGTTTTTCTCTACTTGTATGAAACCACCCTGCCGTTCCCTATCAGGGAATGGGGTTAGGGGGGTTAGGTTTCTGAGGTTGCTATGTTAGCAATAATACTTTTCAAACATCCTTTTAGGTAGATGGCTTCCAACAAGCAGATTCATTCATCTGCCATTCATACTACCTAGCTTAAAAGCATGAATCTTCCTCAACATTCTTCTCTAGACAAAAAGAAAATAAGTCTGCTAGCACCAGACTGTTATCTTGGAGAATGTGAAAAAATGCAAATATCGCTTGACTTTACCATCCTTCTATCGGTAGATTTATTAGCTAGCCTGCTAGCACCAGACTGTTATCTTTGACGGCAGTAAAAATGTCTTGGTAAGTGCTGAAAATTTCAAACACTGTGTCGAGTTGAGTAAGTTCCAAAATTAACCGTACAGGAGCTTGCACGTTGCATAAAACTAGGCGGCAACCACTCTGACGTGCAGCTTTTAACCCTTTTACTAAAGGGACTAATCCAGAACTGTCCATGAAATTAACCTCTGTGAGGTCGATAATCCAGAGTTGATGAGCTTGAGGCACGACTCCAGCCATCTGTTCACTTAAAGCCTTACCGCCTTCTAAATCTATGCTTCCTTGGGGTTTAAACAAAATCACTTGAAATTCTTGTGTGAGAGCCATGAATTTAACAGGGTAGTTGGAACACTTGACAAAAAACTGAAAAAAGACATCAATACCTCTTCTCTTTCAATGGCAAAATGACCGTTTTACCCAGATATTTGGGCAATTGCAGTCGTACAGATGAAAGAGATTATTTCAGTATTCATGCCGTATAATTTGTAATAGCTTTCATCAATATAGGCATAAGGGTCTAATAATTTCGGTATCAACCGTATCTTTTACAAAATTTTTATAATTCAACTTCAAGTTTATAAATTTTCTATAAACTTTTTATTTTTTTTTTAATAAATATTAGTTTGTGGTAGGGAATTCTAAAAACTGCATAGTTAATAATCAAAAATTAATAGTTACCATAGACTATAAGTTATGGATTATGCAGAATTAAGCTAATGACCTAATGACTGAATGTAGTGGTTTGATTGACACCCCACTCAAAAACAAGCAAAGATGTAGTAAAAGTAAAAATTTGTAAAGACGGCGGTGCGGGATGTCTTTAGAGCTGATTTCACTAGAAAATATCCAGGAAGTCGCCCACACTTACGGGTATTGGGCAATTTTTTTGGGAATTTTGCTAGAAAATTTAGGCATTCCCCTTCCTGGTGAAACCGTGACCTTAGTAGGCGGGTTTCTAGCTGGCAGCGATGAACTAAATTTCTGGCTCGTTCTCGGTGACGCAATTATGGGTGCTGTCATTGGTGGTACTTGTGGCTATTGGATTGGTAGAGTTAGCGGCTGGGCTTTTCTGGTAAAGGTTGGCAGCATATTTCGGATTTCGGAAGTGCGGCTGCTGAGTATTAAAGATCAATTTAGTCAGAATGCTGCTAAAGGGGTATTCTTTGGACGTTTTTTGGCATTGTTACGAGTTTTTGCTGCACCACTAGCTGGTATAGCTGAAATGCCTTTTGGAAAATTCTTTTTATACAACTTTTTAGGAGCAGTTGCTTGGGCTAGTTTGATGGTAACATTAGCTTTTTTCGCTGGCAAAGTTGTCTCTTTAGAACAATTGGTTGCTTGGGTGGGTCAATTTGCGATCGCAGCCTTACTGATTCTCGCTGCCTTAATTATTGTGCCCCTATGGCTAGAGTCTCGCCAAGTTAAGGGGGCAGCAGAAGAGTAGGGGGAGATGAGGGAGTAGAGGAGATGAGGGAGTAGGGGGAAATGAGGGAGTAGAGGAGATGAGGGAGTAGGGGGAGATGAGGGAGTAGGGGGAGATGAGGGAGAAAATTTTACCTTGTCTTCCTCATCCCCCTCATCCCCCTCATCCCCCTCATCCCCCTCATCTTCTAACTTGCTGTGACCAAATGCGAGTTGGTAGTCCCCAAACATAGATAAAGCCTTCAGCGGCTTTGTGGTCAAATTGGTCTTCGGCTCCGTAGGTTGCCAAATCGGGGGTGTAGAGGGAATTATCGCTTGAACGCCCAACGATCGTAGAGTTGCCCTTGAACAACTTCACTCGCACAGTTCCAGAGACTCGCTCTTGTGTCTTTTGAATAAAAGCATCCAGTGCAACTTTGAGTGGACTGTACCATAAACCGTTGTAAACGATTTGGCTGTAAGTTTCTTCAATGCCACGCTTGTAATGGGTGACATCTGCCGTTAAAGTCAGGCTTTCTAAATCTCTATGTGCCTGAATTAGCACCAACATTGCGGGTGATTCGTAGATTTCCCGCGATTTGATGCCCACTAGACGGTTTTCAATCATATCAATCCGGCCGATACCGTGATTTCCTACCACCTGATTGAGTTGTTCAATTAGCTCAACTGGTCTTTTAGCTATACCGTTGAGGGTGGTGGGAATACCACCGTGGAAACCAATTTCGATGTACTCTGGCTCATTGGGAGTATCAGCGATCGCTTTGGTCATCTCATAAATTTCTTCTGGTGGCTCAAATGACGGATCTTCGAGTAAACCAGCTTCAATACTACGACCGAGCAAATTCTTATCAATACTGTAGGGAGAAGATTTTTTGACTGGTGAGGGGATACCAAACTTTTCACCATAAGCGATGGTTTCCTCACGGCTCATGCCCCATTCTCTGGCTGGTGCGAGGATCTTCAGATTGGGGTTCAGGGCAGTTACAGAGACATCAAAGCGAACCTGATCGTTACCTTTGCCAGTGCAACCGTGAGCGATCGCATCAGCACCATATTTTTCAGCCGTTTCTACTAATACCTTAGCAATCAGTGGACGGGCAAGAGCAGTTCCTAGAGGATAACGATTTTCATAGAGGGCGTTAGCTTGAATCGCTCCAAAGGCGTAATCTTTAACGAAGCTGTCTTTGACATCCGCCACGAGGGATTCACTTGCACCGGATTTCAGAGCTTTTTCTCGAACTGGCTCTAATTCATCTCCCTGACCTAAATCTGCTGCTAGGGTAATCACCTCTTCTACACCCCACTCCTGTTTGAGGTAGGGGATGCAAACGGAGGTATCCACTCCGCCAGAATATGCCAGGACAACCTTTTTGGCGCGACCCATTAATTTCTCCAGTTAGGAAAACAAACAATGAGTCATTATTATATCTGAACTAACCCAGGTATATTTTCTTCATGCAACAACCTATAGGCAGATTGTCAGCAAACTCAGACAGCACAATCTGTATAGGTTAATTTGTGGTTAACTCTAATTGAAGTTTGCCAAGAGAGCGATCGCCTAATACCGCAAGGCGGAATTAAAAATTCAAAATGAATACAACGTAAGCGTTTCAGCGTTAAGTAGTTCAATTACCCGTCAGCGCGGTTTTCATTGCCTTAAAGATATGGCTCTGATCGAGTACTCCTCTCACACCGGGCGCAGTATAAGTAGTATTAGAGCTATCTTTGAACTTAACTTCTTTCCCCAGATATTTAGTCAGAACTGACGCATAAGCACCTTGGTAGTAAACAGGTACAATCCTGCGGCTGTGATTACCCCAGAGATACTTATAATTCGGATCAGACCCCCAGAAGTGACCAGCATCTTGAGAATTGTGCTTGTTGAAAGTGATCTCCTTGGCGTTATACTTCAAGCCCTTAGACTGACTTGAGTCAGGATTAGGAGTCAGCTTTGATACAAAGTCATCATTTAGAGTCAAATAGTGGTCATGGTCAGCAGTAACTAGTAGGAGGTTCTTGCTCCAACCACCATGATGCTTAATCCAGGTAATGACCTCTTGAACTGCTTTGTCAAAATCATTCACAGTACCAATCAGGTTATCCATGTTGTTGTCATGGGCACCCCAATCAATATCACCTCCCTCAATCATTAGCCAGAAGCCATCTTTGTCCTTACCTAAAACCTTAAGAGCCGCTTTGCTGAGATCGGCTAAAGTGGGATTTTCGTTAATCTCTCTGGCAATAAAGCTAGCATCGGTTTCACCGGCAGCCAGAGGACGCACAGTATCAGGTGCAGGAGCATTAGGAGCAATCGGGTTGCCTGCTGCATCAATAACAGGAATACAATCCCCAGCAGTACCAGGAATGATTTGACCTGATGGACAGGGTGTTACAGTTTTGACAACAGAGCTATAGAGTGTGAAGTTACCCAGACCTGTGCTGCTGTAGTCACCTTTAGAGGAACTGGTAGGTATATTACCATCTTGTCCACGGGCACCGTATAGACCAAATAATTTGCCTCCTTTATTTGGGTCGATTTTGGCAGCTGTGTCTAACAGTGTCTTAGTTGCATTCGGGCCACGTTCTAAAAAGTTATAGCCATAACGATTGGATGTGGGGTTAGCCTTCAAATACTCGTAGGTATTTTGTGTGATATACGTATAGTTAAAAACTGGCCCTGTATTGGTTGTATTGCTAAAGTCCAAGGGATGACCGCCACCCAACAAAACATTGGGCTGAAAGTTTAGCAATGTCTGCTGCAAAATGCTGTCTTGGTTGGTCTTGGTAGGGTCATAAATACTATCGTACTTGCTACGACGATTGACGAATGAGGCAGCAGCCCCAGGCGTTGCATGGCTAACAGGTACAGATGTCACCAGTCCTGTAGATTTACCTTTTTCTTTGGCAATTTCCAGGATGGTTTTCAACCTCTTCTCGTAAACGTCTACTCCCATCGCGTTGTTATAGCTCTTTACGCCTGTATAAAGAGTGGTAGCGGTGTTAGCAGAGTCGGGATAACTATGCTTGATGTACTCTTTGTCGTATCTACCAGGATTAGCAGGGGTTAGAGGAATCCAGGGAACGGGGCCTCCTTTACCTGTTTCATAACCTGTCAAGTTACCAGGCGAAAGGCTATTACCGTCAGCGCGATCGCCTGGGTTAAAAGGAGTAGGCTGGAATGAGAAGTTAGGACGAACAGGACTTGCACCTGTGAGTGGATTAGACCCGTCTAAGCCAGAGTTACCTGTGAGGTGAGGTTGGTTTTTTGGCGTAGCTGGTGTATTTCCCTGAACCGTTGTGCCATAAGTGGTAACAAGTCCATATCCAGTCAAATTTTGAAAGCTCAGACCAGAGCCTTTCCCACTGGTATAAAAGGGAGCGCCTTTGGCAAGTGCTGCGGCCCGTGCCATGTTCCAACCCATGCCATCGCCAATCATGATAATCACGTTAACCCCATTACCACCGGCCATAGTCGGCTGAAAAACAGAATTACCAAATATCAGCAGAAGGGTACAGAAAAAGCCAGCCATAGTCAAGGCTAAGAAGCGTCTGTACTTTCCTAAAAATGAAATCATTGCAGTATGCCTTCAGGTTGATTGAGCAATTATTAGCCGTTAATACTGATAAAAATTGGGTTCAAGATGAGTATTCTCGAAGTCTGAATGGGTAGCGCTCATATCTGGTTGAGTCAAAGTTGTGATATGAGTCTGGTTAGAGGCAGTAGCTAGTCGTTGATTCAATGTTCCCAAGAACAGCAAGATTGCCAGAACTAAACCAGATATGAAGCAAGCCAATGTACGTTTATACTGTTTCAGTAATGAAACAATTTTGGATTTTTGAATTAAAGTCACAATCGCCAACCCCCCTAGTTAATAAGTTATGTTTGTTAGACAATAACTATGCTCTGACAATAAAAAAGCGTCAATAAGCATCATGTTTAAATCTGAATTATTAAGTGTATGCACTAAACTATTTTCTGATGTATTTTTAGCTATTAATTCAGAGTTAATGTGTTTTATTTGGCGATATCATTAAAGCTACATTTTGTTTGAATAAAGGATGAATGGGGAGTTTTGAGGAGTTTTTAGAACTAGTTAACTGCAAAGTTACTTCACTAATTTTAAAAGTTTTTTGCAGATGAATTTGTAATTTATTGAGTAAGCGATCGCGTTCTCGATCTGTTGCACATTCAACTGTCAAATTGGCACAAAGTATTACCTGATTTGAGTTAATTGCCCAGATATGAAGTTTTTCTACTTGAGTCACACCAGGAAAATATTTGAGAGATATTTCCACTTCATCTGGATCAATTGATTTCGGTGCATACTCCAAAAAAATTTTCAGGCTTTCTTGAACTAGGGGTAAAGCACTTAAACCCGTAAAAATTGCAACTACTAAACTAATAGCTACATCTGCCCACCACCAATCCCACAAATGAACTGCTAAAGCAGCTATAATGACGCCCACAGAACTAGCAGTATCGGCGATGAGATGAAGCAAAGCTCCCCGGAGCTTTAAGTCATCATGAGTGTGGGGATGAAGTAAAGTAATGTTGAGCAGATTGATGATTAAACCTAATACTGCAAGTACTAACATTGGTAAGCCCAAAATGGATGCTGGATGTTGCCAGCGATTAATAGCTTCCCAAGTGATAAAACTAGCGATCGCTAGCAAACCTAATCCATTCAACAAAGCCGCTAAAACTTCAATCCGCTGATATCCAAATGTTGCCTGATTCTTAGCTGGTTGCCGTGCTAAAAAACTTGCAAATATTGAGATTAACAAGGCTGTAATATCAGATAATATATGTCCTGCATCTGCTTGTAGAGATAAACTTTGACTCCACAAGCCCACACTCCACTCAGCAATAAAAAAACAAGTAAGTAAACCTAACATTATCCATAATATCTTGGTTTTGTGCTGATTATTAGGTACATTTATCGAAGTATCTTTGCAGCTACATTCATCCCATTGAAGTGAAAGCATTAACTAAAAAGCCTTATCAATAACGTTATAGTTACTTAACTTAATATCCACAGAGGTATTGATTCCTCTTGGCAAGAAATTTTTCTGCTGTTGATAAATTGGTAGGGGATGTGGTAGACGTACAGGTGTGAAGCTGAATATTAGCGGTTTTTACTTCCCCAGCACTGGCAAAACCATTTAGAAGTTTGTCTCCCAAAATAGCATCACCAGCACTGCCAGAAAAAAATATTAAAAGTTCTCTCCGACTCAATTTAGACATTAAACTTTCCTCTGAGGTGACAGAAAAAATTTAGTAGAAATAAAGTCTACTAATTGATACTAAAATCTCTTGCTTGACCATTTTTTTCATTTTTAAATTATTTATTAATAAATTAAAGTTAAATTATTTTGTTTTTACGAAGGAATATAATTAATTTATTATTACCTTAGTTGACAATGATTAAGCTTAGATTATAAGTTGATTAACTCAAAATTATCAGCCCTTGCTATTCCCTTAACCCAAATTAGGTAAGGAACAGTGTCAGCGCCCCATCTGTCCTATTCTGGAGATGGGTAAATAGTGTTGTGGGTGAGACTGTGTTTTTCAGCGTTGTGATCCCGACTTATAATCGCCAACCGATTTTAGAAAAGTGCCTCCACGCCTTGGAGGTACAGGAGTTAAGTGAGCCTAGTTCGGTTACTGATTACGAGATTGTCTTGGTGGATGATGGTTCTACTGATGGTACATTGGAGTGGTTAGTAGTACACAAAGAAGAGTTTCCCCATGTGCGATGGTTTCAGCAAGATCATGCTGGCCCAGCTGCGGCTCGAAATTTGGGGGTACAACAGGCGTTGGGAGACACAATTATCTTTATTGATAGTGATTTAGTAGTGCTGGATAATTTCTTGCAAGCTCATGGTAACGCGCTAGTGCAGGGACAGGAGAAATTGAGGAGCGATCGCTTTTTCACTTACGGTGCAGTTATCAATACTTGCAATTTCGACAATCCAACGGCTGAACCCTACAAAGTCACAGATTTTTCAGCAGCTTTTTTTGCTACGGGAAATGTAGCAATCCCTAAATATTGGCTAGAGAAAGCAGGACTTTTTGACACTAGCTTTCAACTTTATGGCTGGGAAGATTTAGAATTAGGTGTGCGGTTGAAAAAACTAGGTTTGATACTCATAAAATGTCCAGAAGCTGTAGGATATCACTGGCATCCAGCATTTAACTTAGAGCAAATTCCCCGATTGATTGACCAAGAGATTCAACGCGGACGCATGGGAGTTTTATTTTATCAAAAGCATCCTATATGGGAAGTGCGAATGATGATTCAAATGACTTGGCTGCATCGCTTACTTTGGGGAATTTTGTCCCTGAACGGCGCACTGAATGAGCGGACAATGGCTCCATTTTTGCAATGGCTAATTAATTTAGGTAAACCGCAATTAGCTTTAGAAGTTGCCCGAATTTTTCTCAATTGGTACAACGTGAAGGGTGTCTATGAAGCTTATGCTCAAATTCAGCAAACATCATGATTGAACTAGAGACTGGGAATTATCCACTGGCTCGTTGTCTAAAACAAAATCATCAGGTAACTTTTCCCAGGTGACATCATGAGTAGCTGCATTGGCTAGCATAATCAGAATATCTCAAGTAAAACTTAAATTTCTAATAGCCCGATTAAAAAATTGCACACGGCGTTACTCCTGAGCAAGAGTTCGCACTTCTTCCACTGACAATGCCAAAGCTTGGGCAATCTGCTCGATGCTCAAATTCATTTGCAATAATCGGGGTATGGCATCTCTTCTGGCTTGTTCTGCAAGTTCCGCCCGTTGTCGTTCTTGTTCGGCGTTGCGGGAAATTTCTGTATAAGTTAAAAACCGTTCTCCATCAGGGCGATATAGCTGCAAACCCTCTGATGATGGAACAAACCGAATTTTTAACCGAGGACTCACCCAATCTTCCATTTGGGGGATGACATCTAACCCATCTTCACTACGCAACCAACCGTGCAAATTATTTTTCTCAGGATCGTAAATGTAGTACTCTTCCACGCCATAGCGGTCATAGAAAAGTAATTTCTTGTCCATTTCACTTTGGGTGTTGCTGGGAGAAAGAATTTCAAACACCACTTGTGGTGCAATTCCCTCCTCTTTCCATTGTTGGTAGCACAAGCGATCGCCTTTTGGTCTACCCAATACCACCATCACATCTGGGGCGTTAACAATTTTGTTGCGTCCCTCTACCGGATACCAGAATAAATCCCCGGCGACAAATACATTTGGCTCGTCGGCAAATAACCACTCGATATTCTGCTTAATTTCTACAATCCAGCCAAACTGTATAGTATTATTCGCCACTGGTTGCCCGTCACTATCTGGGTAGATGACCTCTGGCTGGGTCGGCGGTTGGATTTGTGATACCATAGCTTCGCCCTCAGAAGGATATTTAATCGGGATGCTTCCAAATTAGCAGACTCTTAACCCGCATTTCTCACAAGTTTGAAATGCAGATGGGCAGAGGGGCGGAGGGGCGGAGGGGCGGAGGGGATTGAACTTGGCACATTGAACTCTCCTCTGCTCCCCTGCTCCCCTGCTCCCCTGCACAGGCTTTGAGCATTGGTGAGAAATCCGGGTTAAGGATGTCTGCGGCATGAATCTGGAATGATAACTCAATATAACAGTACTATTGTTCTACAATAAACCGATTAAAGATAGTATTATTAAGGACTGTTTCATCAGAAACTCCTTCTTCGCCGCCCAATATGTCAGACCAACAGCTAGCAGCATCCTTGAATGGCCATCTTCCCTACCCCAGCCACAACAGCCAGAATACCATTCGGATTCGGGGTGCTAGGCAGCATAATCTGAAAAATATTGACTTGGAATTGCCACGCGATCGCCTAATCGTATTTACTGGCGTTTCTGGCTCTGGTAAGTCTTCCCTAGCCTTTGATACGATTTTCGCTGAAGGGCAACGTCGCTATGTAGAATCCCTCAGCGCCTACGCACGGCAATTTTTAGGACAACTGGATAAGCCGGATGTGGAAGCCATTGAAGGCTTAAGTCCAGCAATTTCTATTGACCAAAAATCAACGTCTCATAACCCGCGTTCCACTGTGGGTACGGTGACAGAGATTTACGACTATTTGCGGCTGTTATTTGGTCGGGCTGGTGAACCCCATTGTCCGATATGCGATCGCTGTATTGCACCCCAGACAATCGATGAGATGTGCGATCGCATCATGGAATTACCAGATCGCACCCGCTTCCAAATCCTTGCACCCGTTGTTCGGGGGAAAAAAGGCACACACCGTAAGCTTTTGTCAAGTCTGGCTTCCCTTGGTTTTGTCCGCGTGCGAATCAATGGCGAAATCCGCGAACTGTCAGATTCTATTGAATTGGATAAAAATTTTACCCACACCATCGAAGTGGTAATTGACCGCTTGGTAAAAAAGGCTGATATTCAGGAGCGTTTGGTTGATTCCCTGTCTACGTGTCTTAAGCAATCCGGTGGGATTGCAGCCATTCTGGTGAGTCTACTTGGTGACGACGGACAAGAAAAAGAAGAAGAATTAGTATTTTCGGAAAACTTTGCTTGTCCAGAACATGGCGCGGTAATGGAGGAATTATCGCCGCGATTGTTCTCCTTTAACTCGCCTTATGGTGCTTGTCCGCACTGTCATGGAATCGGGACTTTAAGAAGATTTGCGCCAGACTTGATCGTACCTGACTGGGAAGCGCCAGTTTATGCTGCGATCGCGCCTTGGTCAGAAAAAGATAATTCTTATTATCTGGAATTACTCTATAGCGTGGGACAGATTTATGGGTTTGAGTTACAGACGAATTGGGGCAAGCTGACAGAAGAACAGCAACAAATTATTTTATTTGGAGAGAAAGATGAACGAGCCGCAGAAGCACAGAGAAAGCAGAGTTTTAAAGGTGCTATTCCAATTTTGCAACGACAATATGAGGGTGGTTCGGAATTAGTTAAGCAAAAATTAGAGCAGTATTTAATTGATCAGCCGTGTGAAGTTTGTCAGGGAAAACGGTTAAAACCGGAAGCCTTGGCGGTGAAGTTGGGACAATATGGAATTTTAGATTTAACTACCGTATCAATTGGGGATTGTCGGGAGAGAATTGAGCAATTCCAGTTGAGCGATCGCCAGTTACAAATTGCTGATTTAGTCCTGAGAGAAATCAAAGCTAGATTGCAATTTTTGTTAGATGTCGGTTTAGATTACCTCACCCTTGATCGTCCCGCCATGACCCTTTCCGGTGGCGAAGCTCAACGAATTCGTCTAGCAACGCAAATTGGTTCTGGTTTAACAGGAGTCCTCTACGTCTTAGATGAACCGAGTATTGGTTTGCATCAACGAGATAATGGCAGATTGCTCAAAACCTTAACTAAATTGCGCGATTTGGGTAATACATTAATTGTCGTTGAACACGATGAAGAAACAATTCGCGCAGCCAACCATATAGTTGATATTGGCCCTGGTGCAGGAATTCACGGTGGAAATATTATCGCCCAAGGTGATTTTCAGGCGTTATTAGCAGCAGAAGATTCCTTGACAGGTGCTTATTTATCAGGAAGGCGAGTAATTACCACGCCAGCAGAACGCCGAGAAGGAAATGGGCGCAGTTTGGGAATTAAAAATGCCCATCGCAACAATTTACAAAATATAGATGTAGACATTCCATTAGGTAAACTCGTCTCTATCACTGGTGTGTCTGGTTCTGGGAAATCTACCCTAATTAACGAATTACTGTACCCATCTCTGCAACACCATTTAACTAAGAAGGTTCCCTTACCCAGACATTTGGATAAAATTCAGGGATTAAACGCGATTGATAAAGCGATCGTGATCGATCAATCCCCAATTGGACGCACACCACGTTCTAACCCTGCAACCTACACAGGAATTTTCGATGCCATTCGGGATGTATTTTCCCAAACAGTAGAAGCCAAAGCTAGGGGTTACAAACCCGGACAATTTTCCTTCAACGTTAAAGGTGGACGTTGCGAAGCTTGTAGCGGACAGGGTGTGAATGTTATTGAAATGAACTTTCTCCCCGATGTTTACGTGCAATGCGAAATTTGTAAAGGTGCAAGGTATAACCGCGAAACGTTACAGGTGAAGTACAAAGATAAGTCTATCTCTGATGTTCTGAGAATGACAGTTGAGGAAAGTTTAGACTTTTTCCAAAATATTCCCAAAGCGATGGCGCGTTTGCAAACTTTATTTGATGTCGGGTTGGGTTATGTCCAACTAGGACAACCTGCGACTACCTTATCTGGTGGTGAAGCGCAGCGGGTAAAATTGGCAACAGAACTATCTCGACGCGCTACCGGGAAAACACTGTATTTAATAGATGAACCGACAACAGGGTTATCTTTTTACGATGTCCACAAATTGTTAGATGTGTTGCAAAGATTGGTGGATAAAGGTAATTCAATTTTAGTAATTGAACACAACTTAGATGTAATTCGTTGTTCTGATTGGGTGATAGATTTGGGGCCAGAAGGTGGCGACAAAGGCGGAGAATTGATTGCTGTAGGTACACCGGAGGAAGTTGCAAAAAATCCCAGGTCTTATACTGGGCAATATTTGCAGCAAGTTTTGAAACAGTATCCGGCGGTGAAGAAGTAGCGCGGTGCTTTAGTGAAACGTAACACACCTGATACAGGAATTTAAAAATCGTGTCTTTAGCTTGACCTTAACACACTTCACAATTGAATCTAAAAAATGACCAGCTAGTATGTCTAACTCAGCTTGACGTGCTTTGATTTCTTCAAGTCGCACACTCGTGACTTCCAGTCATGAGTTAGGCCTTCTATGTTTCATAAATCTCAGGAAATTACTGGAAAACTTGTAAACGTTACTGTAATACCAATTCTTTATGAAGCTGCGCTAAATACAGCACTTCTGGCAGCTATGAGGTACATCCTCAAAACTGAAAGCTATGCTAGGAGGGGGCAAGGATGAAATGTTTCTTTAAGCAAATAAAATATACATTTTGTTAGAAGTATGATATCTATGTTTAAAATACTTTCATATGCCTCAGATTACGACAAAACTCTTGCGTTTATCATTCAAATAACTGTATTCTTTATATTGTTGAAAATTGTTTTTCACAAAAGCAATAATACAGCATAATTTCAGCACATCGGCAAAAGCATCGCCTTGGCAAATCGATAAATGTCGATATCAAACCAAAACATGTATACCGTTGTTGCTAGCATCACAAGTAAGTATAAAGGAATTTAAAATTTTCTCTATCTGCGATCTCCTACAAGCCATACCTAATCTAAATAGAAAAGAGTATCGGCTAAATTTTCAATCTTTTCATGTCTCTAATCGGGGCAAGAAATCTATTCTATGCTGGCTGAGTTTGGGATTTAAAGCCCATTTTATCAACGAATCACGACCAGGAAAATTATGACCTCTTTAGATCCTAATTTTTTTGACATCCCGAACAAAAGCCTAATCATCATCGACCCAGCCGTTGATGACTATAAAAAGCTAAATGGCAATAACTCGGAAGTCATTTTTAAAGACGTAGTAGATACAGAAGTCAGAACAGTAACTTCAGAAGCACATAAGCTGCTGAAAGTTCCACCGAAGGAATTGTTAGCGCCTCCTGGTGATTTTAATCCGACGCTACTACTGTTTTTGGCATCTGTGACAGTGCTGGTTTTATCTAATTGTGGTTACTGGCTTTGGCAATGGCCAGACTGGCTGTGCTTTAGTTTTAACACTATAGCCTTGCATTGTTCTGGAACAGTAATTCATGATGCTTGTCACCAATCTGCTCACCGTAATCGATTAATTAATGCCATGTTAGGACATGGTAGCGCCTTGATGCTTGGGTTTGTTTTCCCAGTGTTCACGCGAGTACATTTGCAGCATCATGCTCATGTCAACCATCCTAAAGATGACCCAGATCATTTTGTTTCTACAGGTGGCCCCCTGTGGCTAATTGCATTTCGATTCTTGTCCCATGAGGTATTTTTCTTTCGACGGCGACTATGGCGCAAATATGAGCTATTAGAATGGTTCGTCAGCCGCTTAATTGTTGTTGTAATTATCTATATCTCAATTCAATATCATTTTTTAATGTACGTTCTCAATTTTTGGGTTGTACCTTCCGGTATAGTAGGGCTAATACTAGGCTTATTTTTTGATTATTTGCCCCATCGTCCCTTTGTTGAACGCGATCGCTGGAAAAATGCCCGCGTATATCCCAGCCCAATTCTTAATATCCTGATTTTAGGGCAGAACTATCATTTAATCCATCATTTATGGACTTGTATTCCCTGGTATAAATATCAGTCCACATACTATCTGATGAAGCCTTTGTTAGATGAAAAAGACTGTTATCAAACTTCAGGTTTACTACAAAAGAAAGACTTTTTAGCGTTTATTTACGATATCTTTGTAGGAATTCGGTTTACTCATAAAAAAATGAAAAATCAAGATGAATAATAAAGAAAAGTTCCAGTGATTAAAAATCGCAGCTATACACACAAAACCCGCGCAAGCGGGTTAGTGAATGGCTTGAGAAACTTCGAGTTATTAATAAATTAAAACTCCCTTGTGTGGGTTTCATTTTCATAATTAGGGTCTTCAGTACCCAGCAGTTTATCCCAGAATGTAAAATATAAACCGTAATGTACTTTATATTTACGATGATGTATTGAATGATGCCTAGAACCAATCAGCCACCTTCCAATCCAGTAACTCTTAGATGAAGAGGGAAATACCTCAAATCCAAGATGGGTAAATACTGCCCATACTGTCATAGCTATAAGTGCAGCAACTAAGGTGATAAAATGCAGCGGAACTATGAAGCTTACACCTACAAAAAAAAGTCCTTGTACGATTGCCTCAGGCAAGTCGAACGCAGAAGAACTCCAAGGTGTTGGCTCTCCTGAACGGTGGTGTCCATAATGCATCCATTTAAAAATCAGAGGCTGGTGAAACACCCGATGGATAAAATAAAAGTAAGTATCCTGAAGAAGAAGCACCGCAATAAAACTAACTACTAAATACCACAGCCCATACTTGTATAGGTCAGTGTATAACAGCGTTACTCCCAAACTATACTCTGAGATGATAAACGCTCCACAAATCGCAAAAACTACTGCGGAGAGTACCGATAATTCGATATCCTTTTTAATGGAACAACTCATCAACGGTTTTAAATGCAAACTCCTGTTGGCGAGGGACTTCCCCAAAACTAAGTAAAAGAGCAAGTATGCTCCCCCTGCGATCAGAAAGTATCGGGCAAGAGTGATACCGAAGAAGAAAAAGCAATAATACCAAAATGAGTGGTTTGTCAATTAGACCCATCCGTAATATTAATTTAGTGAAATGAAAATGCTGATCGTGTGCAATTGTTTTGGCAACGAAGACCAAAACAATTGGCCAAATTACGATTGAATTTATTAATCGACAAAATCCACTGCTTATTTTACAGCATCAAGTGGTTCACCTAATAGTGGATGAAAACTTGTAATTAAGACTGACACAAATACACGTAAAGCAGTCTGTTATGAAATGCTACAGTGTGCATCAGTTGCATTGCGGAAATTTCAAAGGCGTGCAGTCGCAAGTTAATGTGTTGATAGTCAACGGTTAAAGGTTCTAGTTTTTTCATGAGTCCTCTTATTATAAATAACAAATAAGAACCCCATACCACCAACCCCACCCCTTAGTAAGACTATCCATTACCACATCTTTCTTAACAATTAGATAAAATACTTAAAATAAGACCAGACTGTACCCGTCGTCAAAATTTGAATTTGGAATTGCTGGTGTATGTCTTAGCCAATTGAAAACAGCTGTAAATAGTGGTATGCTTAGGTCTAATCCTAATTTTGTGGCAGCAATTCGCGGGTGTAATTCAGTGGTAGAATGTCATCTTCCCATGGTGAACGTCGTGGGTTCGAGTCCCATCACCCGCTTTGTATTAAAACTTTATATAGTTATCCTATAGTATCCAATTCATTAGACATCTGGTGAAAATGAATGTAGAGACGTAGCACTGCTACGTCTCTACAAGGACTCTGGATAACGCATATTTAATTTCTGGAGATGTCTATTGAAAGCGACGGGAAACTCCATCCCTTGAGTGGGTGGAGAGGGATAGTCGCCCCGTCGCTTGGGGCATTGGGCATTGGTAACTTCTTCCCCATGCCCCATGCCCAAAAACTCCATCCCTTGAGTGGGTGGAGTTTTTCATCTTGCCATCTCAAACGAAGGGAAGGTACAGTCATCACTCTAATCAGCTCTTGTACCATCATTGACTAATGCTGTAATCTCTGAAGTTACAGAGGTGTCACAGAAGGCCGTTGCACGCTATTGTTAACAGTTTTTGTTTCTACAAAAGCTTCTCGACCTGTAATCAATCTAGAGCGACGATTACGAGTGATATAATTCCACGCCCACTGAATTGCTACTACTATTTTAGTGTCAAACTCAATTAAGAAGTAGATGTGAATTACTAGCCAAAAGAGCCAAGCAATGAAACCTTGGAGTTTGATTAAGCCTAAATCTACAACAGCTAAATTTTGCCCAATCATCGCCAAAGTACCCACGTCATTGTAACGGAATTGTGGCAAAGTATGACCTTGAAGCCTGCGTTTAATGAGTTTAGCTACATACTCTCCTTGTTGTTTGGCTACAGGTGCAACACCAGGCAAGGGTTTACCATTTTGATGGGAGAAGTTGCCTAAATCTCCCACGACAAAAATGTTTTTATAACCCTTGATAGTCAAGTCAGGTTCTACAATCACACGTCCGGCGCGATCGCACTCTACACCTGTATTTTCTGCTAAGACTTTCCCCAGAGGCGAACCTTGAACGCCTGCTGCCCACAATATAGTTTTTGAGGCAATTTCTGTCAATTCATCGCCTTGCTTGAAAGTAACAATGTTATTTTCAATATTTGTCACTCTGGTATTAGTGTAGACAGCCACACCCAACTTCTGCAAAGATGCTGCTCCTACTTTCGATAACTCTGGTGAAATGTGTGGGAGGATGCGATCGCCACCTTGCAATAGTAAAATTCTCGCTTCTGAGGTGTTGATGCTGCGGAAATCTTCTGTGAGAGTTTGGTATGCCAATTCTGCGATCGCACCTGCTAATTCTACACCGGTGGGGCCACCACCCACAATCACAAAAGTCAACAAAGCACGGCGAATTTCTGGATCAGTTTGTTTTTCTGCCGCTTCAAATGCCGAAAATATCCGGCGACGCATTTCTATGGCATCTTCAACAGTTTTCAAGCCAGGAGCAAATTCTTTCCACTTATCCTTACCAAAATAGGAATGGTTAGCACCTGTGGCGACAATTAATGTATCATAAGGTACTATTTCATCACCCAAAATAACTTGTTGGGCTTTTGGATCAATATCATTTACTTCTCCCAACAACACTTTTGTATTCTTGCTTTTGCTGAATACAGATCGCAATGGTGCAGAAATATCAGCAGGTGATAACGCACCTGTGGCAACTTGATATAAAAGCGGCTGAAATAGGTGAAAGTTGCGTTTATCAATGAGAGTAACGTTTACGTTTGCTGTCTTCAAAGCTTTTGCTGTATACAGTCCACCAAAGCCACCACCAATGATCACAACCTGATGTGGTGCATTTTTCTCAAGTGAGAGAACCATAATAAATATTTCCTTGTGTTAAGAACTTGTAACTATTCTTAACAAAGATGTAACAGCTTTATGATGCAGGTTGCTGTCTATTTAGAACAATTGAAAAAATAGTGAAAGTAGCTAAAGTTATTTATTACCCTTCAGTTTCGGATTTTCCTCAGCCATAAATTGGCAAACATTGCCTATTCATCAGGTGTTTGGTACTTTCGATTAGTGTAAAATTAAGACCTGGCGAATAGTCAAATTAAGACCTAGCGAATAGAATTCGCGGCTACACTGGCATTGTCCGCCTCTGCGGACTAAAGTCAAATTAAGGGTTTGAAACCCAGGGGGGTGGGTTTTGTTTGTATAGACGCGGTTTCTAACCGCCCATTTACCGTTAAGTTGACACCAATCGGTACTTTCGTCCTTTCCATAATACACGAATCTCTTTTCTCTTCTGTCCCCCTGCTCCCTGCTCCCTGCCTTTTTTCGACTTTCACCACTGTCCTGAATTATCTTCCTGTTGCAAACCAATTAACTGTCGCCGTTTCCAAGCATAGTGAAGAATATTAATCCCTAATTCCTGAGCTGTCCGAATGGTCAATCTCGGTAAACTCAAATCTCTATCCAGTCCCCAAGCAGTTGCCAAATCTCCAATAGCTAAAATAATTCCTCCACCGATTAATAGTTTAATCTGCTGTTGATTAACCATTGGCAAAGCAGCAAATAAGAAAGGCTTTGTCCTTAAAGGATGACTCCGTTGCAATTCTTCTAAAGGTCTTAAAGGACTTTCTAACTGTTGTGCCAAAGCTTGAGTACTCTCAATTAGAGGATTAGCATTTATTGGCGCATCAACTAGAAGCACACCACCTAAATTTAAATAATTTCTGAGGGATTCAAATTCAAGACTATTTAAAGAAATTGCTTGTCCACCTGTGAGATAAAGAATGTCATAGTCTTGGATATTTTCTGCTAAAGAAACCTGGCCGGGTTCATCAGCCCCTCGCAAACTGGGATATAAGGGTTCTACTGCTTGTAACAAATACGAAAGACTGAAAAAATTACGCGCACATTCGGGATCGCTATGATTCGCCTGCGCCATACAGACAAGTGCTTGAGGACGCATTTGTGCTTGACGGCGATAACGCAAATCAATATTATTATATCCAGGAAAGAAAGCATCCGCAGGTTGGGTAATTTCAGTATGTCCTGGTTGCAGAAGTATCCGACATATTTCTATTTCTGAACTGGCTGGCGTAGAGTTTCTTTGGTCAATTCGATAAGTTTCTTGAACAATATCTCTTTGCTGTCCGCGCCGCAATTCGTCAGGATCTACATAGCTAACTACTAAGTAGATCATGAGTGGTTCAGAACTGACTACTTCTATATCAATAGGAAAGTCATAAGAAGTCGGTATAACAATTAAATTACCTGCTAAATCAATGGCAATACCAGGTTGAATTTGTACCCAACGTCCATCTCGATATCTAGCTTCTACAAGGCTAGGGGCAGTTATGTCTCGAACGCCTAAACCGCAGACAATTCCTGGTTGGTTTAAGCTTTGATATTGAGCATTTTGCCGATTACGGTGATATTCATGGGCTGTGCGCCAGCGTTCCGCATTGATTAGTAAGCCGTCTGCGGCTTGCAGGCGCTCAAAAGATTTTATTGGTGGAGGGGGGAAAGGGTGGGACATAGGAATTTTAGATTTTAGATTTTAGATTTTGGATTTTGGATTTTAGATTAAAAGTCTGTTTAATTTTACTTAATTACGAATTACGAATTATGAATTATTTAATTAGTGGGATTCTCGATCAGGGTAAGCGCATCTAATTTTGTAGCCCTTAATACAGACAAAAAGCTTGAAAGTCTATCTAAATATCAATTTTTCGTTCAAAATAGGACGAATTGTCGTAAATGATTGAAAAAACATGGGTCAAATAGCTTTTTATGTTTTCAGACACATAAATACGAAAATGTCAATCCCACCCCTTGGCTCAGTGTAGTAATTTTGAACTTATTTGTGCTTTGGGTGAACCCCAAAACTACCGTGTCAATAGGGTTTGAGATGCGCTTACCCTGGATTCTCGATAGATAATTCATAAGTGCAAAAAGCTGGTTTTTCTTGTTCTATGATTCTTTGGATAAGTTCTTCGTTGATGATGCCACTAGAAATATTTGAACGCAAACGTACTATGAAATGATATGGTTGTCCACCTGCTAAAACTGCATTTCCTAGTTGTGCATCTCCGATAATAAAACTTGGGCCAAAAGGTTCGGTAATACTAATATGTTTATCAGCTTCATTAGTTAAATGTTCGTCTAGTGGTAAACCAGTATAAAGATGCAAGTAAAGACGCAATCCTTTACGAGTTCCTCGCCAGCGATAAAGTTCTACGGCACGGCGAATTAAACGCCGCTGTTGCTGGAGATCCCAAACAGAATCTACTTGCCAAGCAACCCAATGAGCCATAAAGGGTAATAGTGCCTGCGGTGCCGTCAAGGGATCGAGGTTTGCCCACATGACATTGTAACTATTAACTATTGGTTGAAAAGCTTGCTCAAATATCTTCATAAAGCGACCAATAAAGTCCACCTCTCTATACAAAATTGGCAAGAATTCCATGTAGGCAGTATAGGGACGGATATATAAATCGAAATACTCACTTCTCTCGATTTGTTCGTTGTCCGTGCCTGGGTCTATATGTAGGGTAATTAGGCTACGAAAATTGAGCGTTAATTTATCTTTTTTATCAGGTGAAATTGCTTCTTGGTCTTCAAAAAATGTGTCGGGAATTGAGAAGTAGAGAACAGCATCCATTTGTCCGCGAGGTGGTATTTCACTGCCTTCTGTGCCAATTTGACACCACTGGGACGGGAAGTTACCCTCAATGCTTAAGCTTACCCGCAAAGGACGTTGTTCTAAGTTTTGTACTTGGACAATCATCTCGCTGGGATGTCCAGGATGCAAGAGTAAACTACGTCCAGCGACATCGATATTTTCCACATTTGCAAATGCTAAACCTGCCACAGGTAAAGCTTCGGGGATTTGCATTGGCGTTAATTGAATGCTTACAGCTGGACTAGAGCGACTTTGAACCATAGGATTGGGGATTGGGGACTGGGGACTGGGGACTGGGGATTGGGGACTGGGGATTGGGGATTGGGGATTGGGGATTGGGAGGAGAATAACTACTGACGAATGACTAATGACTAATGACTAATGACTAATGACTAATGACTAATTACGAATTATTTGGATGTCGTGATTTGAACGCAGATTTGTATCAGACCAAGAACATATCAAACCTTCCGATCCTGGGTCAATCAATTGTTCTGGTGACGGTTGTCGTCGCCAAACTTCTCCTTGCTTGCGGATGGGAAACAGCAGAACGGGGCCTAAATGACGCACACCTGGGGTTTGTTGCAGTAATACCACAATATCTGATGTATAAACTGGTCGTCCAAATGGCCAACCTTTGCCGTCAATTCCTCCAGTTAAGGGATTTAGATATTTATATAGCGATCGCCTTAAATTCCGGCGAACTTCCTCGCTGGCAAAAGTATTGTTGTATGCTGGCTCTAAAGCAACTTCTGTCTGTACAGAAACACCTACGTAATTCGGCTCTTGTAATTCTATTTGTACCCCTAATAAGCGTCTTTCATCTAAGTAGCTCAAAATTTGCTCTTGCAGGGCATTACTAAGGGCAAACTCTTCTGGTGTCATGCCATTGCCTTGAGCGATCGCATCTGTGTTTGCGAATGGAACTACCAACAAACTAACTATACCAGCTTGCCTACGGGAATTTGCTGGCAAACAACGGACGCGAGCGATCGCACCAGCGGCAGCCTGTTGAGTTAAAACTTCAAAATCTTCAGCAGTGACAGCGCGATCGCGCGTGCGGAGGATGCGGGGAGCCTTAATTACAGCCTGTTCCAGTGATTCGGCATCCGCCCCATTGATTGCTGGTATACGATTGACCACACTAGCAATATATGGATACGCAGACTTCAAAAACTGAATTGCTCCAGCTTGAACATTGCCTTCTCTACCACCGCCTGTACGATAAGTAACCATTCTAATTTCTGAGCCACGGGGAGGAATCGCCCCATATTGGTGTTCAGATTGGTTATTATCAAGAACTTGTACAGATGTGTCATCTAGTGATGGTTGCTGAATTCGCGATCGCACCTGGGTTTGCTGTTTCAGTTGGCTAGGTTCTCGAATCAGCGGCCCAAATTGGATTGTACCAGTGATCGAATCGATGGTGTAATGAAAGTTATGTGGCCCAGAATCAGCAAAATCTCTTACCTCAGTCCACTTTTGAGGCAAACCACCAGCAGGAGCAACTAAAATATACTCATTTTCTCGGCGTTCTAAAATTGGTGCTGTTTGTAATTGGAAACTCTGACCGGGTGTACCATCACTAATTCCCAATCGCTCATCTTGAATCAACGTACTGTGGCTAGCCCTAACAGTACCGCCAATTGAACTCACTGCTAAACCAATAATCCTTGGTGGACGATTGTAACCAGTTTCATTGGCTTCTGTGGAAACAAAGCTACAGCGCAACCAGCGACCTCGGTAAGAGGTAAAATTAGCCACAGGCCAAATTTGAGGTAGATGCAAACGTACCTCTGCACCTTGAGAAGGGTTTCCACCCTGTTGAGCGATTTCATAAAAACTGAAGCCGCGAGTTTTATCATCTGACTCTTGCAATAAAACGGGTTGCCAATTTTCCCCATCCCAGGCTTCCCACCTCCGGGGTGGTTGATTGGGGTTAATCCCAGCAGGGGTAGCCGCAGCTCCTTGGAAAATAATTTCTAAAACATTAGCGTCTAAAGGCTCGTCAGAATTAATTGCTAAATAAAAGCAGTTACCAGGCTGGGGTTCCTCTTCAAAAATCGGTTGTTCATTACCTGTCCAGTAACCGTTAGATTGACGAGTCCAGGAAGTTGTGACTCTTTCGCGCAGAGATTGGGGAATATCTTCGGTAGTTTGGGCAGTTAAGAAATGTTGGATGCGGGGTTTGCCGATAATTAGAGGAGCATCTGTACTAAAGGTAATCGCTTCTGTAGTCTCAGTGCGGATAGTTGAGGCTTCCAATCCGGTGGGAATCGTGTAGGCTTCAGGTAGTGCAGCGCTTAAATAAAAAGTTAATTCCGTGCGGGCTGGGGCGGGAGGCTGGAGACGAATACCCAGTAATTCTAGGAAAGCGACATAATTTTTTCGGGGTACTTGGTTAAATCTGAGCAACATTTGGTCAGTTAACCAAGCAAATAACTCAATTAGCGTAATTCCTGGGTCGCTGAGATTGTGGTCAGTCCATTCTGGACAGTAGCGAGGAATACGCATAATACATTCTTCCACCAAATCATCGAAGGCGCGATCGTCTAAATTGGAAGAAGGTAATTTCGGTAAAAAGTCAAAGTTCACGATTCCTCCCCAGCTGACACCAAATAATAAGGATAAACAAAACTATAAATATCGGGGCCGTCTTTAAGTCGGTAATTGATGATGATGTCCACTCTGCCACGCATAGGGTCAGGATCGGTGACAACTTCATCGATAGTAATGCGTGGTTCCCAAACTTCTAAAGCTTCCAAAACATAAAGACGGATTCGCAGTAGAGTATCGCTATTCAAAGATGCAAACGCCAGTTCCGACAAGCGCGAACCAAAGGTAGGTCGATAAACCCGCTCACCTACTCCCGTGCGGAGAATAATCCAAATAGATTCTTTAACTTTTTGATCTTCACGGCTAAGTTGTATCCCACCTTGCACACTTAAATGCAGTGGATAAGCCCAACCTGTTCCCAAATAGGCTCGATCGCGACCATAAACCATATCTGGCACTTAGACAGCTGTTACATGGATATCTTTAAAGATATCGGCACAAAGGGTTTAAGCCTATTCGCCAAAGGTCGAAGATGAAGAGGCAGGTAGGATTTTAAGGTTCCAAGGTGGATGAATCTAGTTCCTACTTTCCCTCATCTCCCCCATCTCCCTCATCTCCAATCAGCCGCCAATCAAAACAGTAAAATCACCTTTGATAATTTTATTCGGTGGCCCTAATGCTTCTAAAACAGTGTCACCCATCCGAGAGGCAGGTAGATTATTAATCAGCACAGTCTGACTACCGTCAATTACAACCCCAGGGCCGTGGGGAGGTATGGGTAAAGGTGTGGCGCAATTATGAATATCAGCACCAGCGGCAGCAGCAGCGATTGCACTACCCATAGTAGCTGCTGATGTTGCCTTGGTAGTTTGTTCGGTAGCTAAGGCAGCAGGTGCCCCTGGTGTGCCAGCCGCCGCTAGAGTGGCAGCCTCAGCCGCTTGGATAGCTGTATCAGAAGCGGTTTTGGCGGACTGCAAAGCTGGTACTGCTGCTGCAAGCACACCCCGCCACGCAGGTAAAGACCCAATCAAAACATTGGGACTACCCGGCCCTCCTGTCAATACTGGGGGTAAAGGGTGCGCCACATTGTCGGTAATTCTTGCTGCTGGTTTACCCATGACAACCTCCTATAGTATCTTTAATCTCTTGCCTCTGTGTTCTCTGCGTCTCTGTGGTTAGATAAATTACTTTTAAACCACAGAGGCACAGAGAGCGCTGAGAAAAAACATAGAAAATTAATTAAGGCGAATCATCGCACCTTTCACTGTAATCACGCCATTGGCTGAAATATCTATATTGCCAGCAGCATCTAATGACATATTACCTGTTGATTTCACTGAAACAGATTTAGCCATATCGTCCATTTTGATTTTATGACCACCTGTGGTTTCAATCTCTATACAGCGATCGCTATCATTGAGATATATTTTGTGACCACCTGTGGTTTCAACACGAATACCTTTTTTACTACTTCCTTTATCTTCTTCAACAAACTGTAGAACATGACCTACACGAGTCTTAATGGTGCGTAATCTCACACCACTTGTAACTGAGTCATCCACCTTTTCTGGTGGTGCATCCTGACCATTCCATACCCCGCCAATGACGTAGGGACGGTGGATATCGCCATGCTCAAAACCTACCAAAACTTCATCGTTTACCTCTGGTAAACAGTCGAAACCTCGATTTGGGCCTGCTCCCATAGCTACAACTCTTGCCCAGTCACTTGTATGGTCTTCTGTGAGAGTGGGAAACTTTACCTTCACCCTACCCCATGACTGTGGGTCTTTGTTATCAGTCACAATTCCCACTAATAGAGTCTCAGATGGCTGTAGACGTTTTTGTGGGGATAGAGTTGTGAATAAGTTACCAGAACGTAGCCCCCGCACGCTGAAATCAGTTTCATAAACGCGCTGACTGAAGAAATGGCGGGTTTCTGTAACATAATACTTACCACTATAGCGATCGCCCATACCCTGAAGCTTAACAACTCGTCCAGGACGAATATCAGGATTCCCTGCTGCTTTCGCATCTGCATAAACAAATTCTCCTCCCAATTCATCACATAAAGCCTGAGCCATAGCTTTTGCTTGCTTTTGACTGGCGACAGGCTTATCTACAACAATCATTTTGGGAGACTTAAGATTAGAAAATGCAGTACTGGTATTACTTCCTAGCTGATTACCTGTCTCAGTTACTTGCTTTTCTTTATTAGCTGTTTGGCTAATCAATTTTTTCTGAGCATAGTCCCAGGCTCGTACTTCCACAGAACTCACCTGTTCAGCACTGGTGACGCGGGTACTAAATTTACTAATATCATCTAGCCATTCTAATGCTAGAGATTCCTGAATTTTTGGTTTGCAAAAGTTGAGCTTGTCCTCTGTAATAAATAGTTCAAAACCGTTACGGGCTGCCCTTTCCCGCAGAAACTCCATATTAGTTTGGTTTTCTTGGAAAACATACTTATTAACTTCGCCTGTTGAATCGATATCGCCAGGTCTTATGCCTACTTCTTGAACTATTTTTTTGACTATATCACTATCAGTTTCATTCAAAAAAGAACGATTATAACGGCCTCTGTGAAGACGATGAGAAATATCATAACCACGAACAATGATATCAGCTTCAGATTTTTCATTGAAGTGAACTTCCATCGCGGTAATTTCGCCTTCAATTAGAGTTTTTTCTACCTCATCCTGAAAATTATTATCTAGAGTAGTACTCGAAGTAAAACCTAACTTTACTTTTTTGCCAATTTTAAACAACGGCTCATGTCGCCAAGCCTTATTTTCTGGTCGATCAGATGTAGGAATATAGCTATTATGTATTACTAGCGTAAACATGGCTGGCAAATGAAGGCTTTCTTCGATTGTTATTTGTAACAAATCCTTCATTAATTCAGGCGAAGCGGGTTTTCCATCTATCTGGATTGTCGGTTCGCTTAAATAAAGACTTTTTTTAGGCATAAGTAGTAATCCATTTAATATTAATCTCTTTGAAATATTCCAACAATTCTAAAATTTAAGTGCTTTTTCCCAGCTTAGGATTTTGTTTGCGACTTGCACCTTTAGAATCAGATTCACGTCCTCCAGGAAGATTATTTTTATCTACTTCTTGCAAGGCTATATCTACCAGCGCCCTGACTGGTGTACCATCACTCAGAAACATATTTAAAGAGTAAGTTAAACTTGTAATTACACAATAAAAATACTCATTTCCCCATGTAAATATATAAACAGGTGGGCGTTTATCAGTTGATCTATTGATAGTTTCTACACCTTTCTTAATATTATCAATATACTTTTTCATCACCGACTCTTTCGTTTCATAAGTATCATATAATAATTGTTTAAGTGTAAACTTATAAGGCTCAACACCAGAAAAGTTTACTTTTGGAAGTAGAGTAGTTCCTCTATTACCTTGCTTACTTTCCCACTTCACAGTTCGAGCAAAACTAATATCTGTAGGATTAAACATTAATTCAATATCTGGTGCTTCACTGTTATAAGCTACAAGTTTGGCTTTCTCAAGTTGCGGTTGGCGCTTTTGAACAACAATAATTGCGGGACTTGCCATTTGAATAGTTCTCCAAAAATTAATTATTGAATAGAAATTTACCAAGGTAATCGACCAGAGTAACCGCCATGACGTTCTCGCTCAATTTCTATCCGTTGTCGTAATCTGTGATAAATTTCACGGGCTAGAGCTTCCAGATTAGCCGTATCATCTTTATCATCTTCTTGAGAAGCTAAAGATGTATTCTCTATTGTCTCAGTTATCGGTTGTATTTCTCTAGATATGTCGGGTGGAGTCACTTCTCCACCATCAGCAAAGCCTCTAGGTGTAGGAAGGTGTTTAGCAAAAACGTGTGGCGATTCTGAAACATGAGAAAAATCATAATTTTGGCTATTAGATTCCACATCACTAAAGTTAAAGTTAGTGAATTCATCATTATTTCCATTTAGTAAATCTTCCACACTTGACCATTGAGAAGGTGTGTTTGACCATTGGGAAGGTGTATTAGTGCTGGGATTTGCTTTTCGGAAAACTAGGGGAGGTGAGGAGTATTGAGGTGAAGGTTCATCCACATCAATTGTTTCGTTTTGAAGAGGATTAAGCTGTGGAGAATTGAGAATTGAAAGCTTCTGTTTACTAATATTCAACCCCAAAAAAGAAGGAATTAAAGAATTGGATATCTGAGGTGAGTAAGTCTCTGTGCTTTTTAGCTGTAATGAAGTGTCTGGAAAAGAATCGACTTTAGTCGGAGTCTCTGGAGAAGTTGTTTCTTCTGGTTCTGTGGGATTGGATGTCTGTAAACTTGGAAGGATAATATCTTGTGGTGTTCCACCAGTGTTGATGTGATGTAGTAGAGGTAAATTCTTCTGTGCATCTCTAGTATTAATCACAAACTCCCCAGGTGTAAGCATTGCTGGTATTGTATCCGAGGGAGCTATTTGCTGACGATTTTCAATGTGGGAGTCTGTTACTTGACCACCAGTAGCATAACCTTTAGGTGCGGGCAAATTTTTAATAGTCGCGTTTTGCTCAACTTCAGATGGTATAGTTACCTCATTTTGTGCGGAAGTTGCTTCTTCTGAGATATCTGGATTATCTGGATTATCTGAAATATCAACCTTTGTTGATATCTCAGGATTTGTTACCGCAAAGGGAAGTTCTAATTCTATTGGTTGTTCATTGTCAATAGTTTTCCTGAAAATACTCTCAGTTGTAACGATTTCAGGTAATGTGGCGGGAATTGTTGGTGTGTTAACGTCCTCGTGAGACATCACAGTTTCAACAATCTCAGGCGACGTGGCGGTAACTGCTGGTGATTCAACAATCTCAGGTGATGTGGCGGTAACTGTTGGTGTTTCACCAATCTCAGGCGATGTGGCGGTAATTGCTGGTGATTCACCAATCTCAGGCGATGTGGCGGTAATTGCTGGTGATTCAACAATCTCAGGCGATATGGCGGTAACTGTTGGTGCTTCAACAATCTCAGGTAGCGCTAAGATGGGATAACTTTCTGTAGACTCGTTGATAGTATTCTCAATACTGCTGCCATGTTGCAGTGAAGTTACATTTGTTGAGACATCTAAAAGATTATCTGCTATTACAGATTGTGACTCTAAAGTTACTAACTGTTCATGATTATCAGAGTTTGGGAATAAACTGGGTGTGTCTTCAATATCGGCTGAAGTTGGTGTTAACTGAATAGGTATACTGGCTGGAGACTGACTCGTAAAACTAGAGACAATCTCTTCTTCTATTGCAATCGGGCTTTTTGCAACTGAAGACTGAGAACTAGGTACAGCAATATCTTGTAGTGGTGTATAGCTGTGCGCCACTACTATATTTTCATCATTCGCAAAAACATGAAGTGTGTCATTAACATCAGGTGATGTCAATGTTGATGATAAAGCTGGATTTTCTAGAGAATTATCAGCCACAAAATTATCTGTGACAAAATTATTTGGATTATTTTCTAATATTAAGTCTGCTTCAATGTCTGTAATTGCCTCAAAATCACTATTTCTATTTATATATGATGATTTTTCTTCTGACGATGGAGATATAAAGGTTGGCAACACCTCATTTTTATGTATTAAATTTGTTGAATAAGCGATGGTTTGATTATCAATTATGGAAGGAAGTTGATCTGTTTCAATATCCTGTTGTGGTAGCGTTGGGCTGACTGGAATATCTGAAATATTAACTAATTCTAATGCTTCCGGGATTATCTGCTGTTCATCATTACCCAAGAAACTATGGGGGACAAAAGTTTGATCTACATTTTGATAGAAAGGAAATTCTACAAGTGAAAATTCTGCTAAATCACTTGCATTATCATCTAATTTATTTTCTTGTTGTAATTGTAAAATACTTTCTATCTCAGACGATTCTCCACTAGGTAAATTAGATGCTAATTCAGGATTTACTTGCAGTTCGTCGTTAGTAATATTATTGGATAAAGTCAATTTATCTTTAACGTTAGATAAACTTGGTGTACTTATACTAGGCGTTACAATATCAATTGAATCATCATCATTTCTAATATTATTATCTGAAGCAATATCAAGTTGTAAAGTTGGGAGTTCTAAGTTAGTCTCAACAAGCAGAGGCTTCTCTGATGCTAATAAGCTATTTTCATTTGAATTAATAGGAATGTTGCTTTTGTCAATAAACTTAGTCGCAGATGATTTAACCGATTTTTTAGTCTTAGATTTAGTGGCTGACTTTTTTTCTGGGGGCTGTTGAGATTTACTTGTTTTTTTTGATTTAGATTTACTTTTAGCACTAATATTGATTTCTGATGACGTATCATTACTCGTATTGTTTTCAATGCGAGTTGGTATTATCTCTGGAATACTAGCTTTTACTGGTTCGCTACTGTTAATATTACTATTTTCTAGTGAATTTATGAAATCAGCAGAATCAAACTCAAGTAATGGAAACTCATTATTTATATCCTGAGTATCCCAACTATCCCAACCTATCAATGGTTGTATCGATGGCTCATGTTCACGAGATAAGAAAAACTTTGAGGATGTGACTAATGGTGGTTGATTTTGGATGGAACTGATAAAATTACTTCGTGAATGTAGAGAACGAGACTCTTTTCTCAATAACATTCTGTGAGAATTAGATAAAGACGATCTAATCCCCAGGGGATGAATATTGTTTCCTAGTGTAGGTTGAATAATTTGCATAGTTATAGTTGAAAAATAGCCAATTAACTAGAAACGAAATATCCGGTTTTTTGATTTCGTTGTACAGAACTACCTCCTCCTGTAGCTCTGGCAACTTGTAAACCTTCATAAGCTAAAGTTAATTCTTCAATGGCAACGGCTTTACCATCTGCTTGAAGTGTCGGTGTTTTCCAGGTTATAGGGATAGCACCAATTAAAGTCCAACTCATCATTGTTTCACCGGCTTGATTGAAAATCAAAATATTGACATTACGTCGAGATGTTTTCTTTTGTTCATCAAAAACTGCATTCATCCAGTTCCAAAAACCTGGATGATCGGTAACTCCACGTTTAAGAGTGATGTCTGTAAATTCTGTATGACCTAAATAGATTCTTTGCTGATCGTTGACACCACCTTCTTGAAAAACATTTTTCTTAATTTGAATACTTAATCCTGAACATTCGGCGAAAGAGGCAGCAATAGAACTGTCTATCTCAACGTAGAAACGATTAGTAGTGACATAATTTAATTCATGAGTAATGTTGCCGTTATTAGCGCCTGTAGCCATCACAACCACCTTTGAGAATCATAATTACCTACCCTTTCGCGCTGCGATCGCAAGTCTTCTAGCAGCAGTTTATACACGTGTTCTGTAAGTTGGTTCAAGAGCCGCGAGTCATTGAGGTATTTACCCGCAGCATTCGCCGCCTTGCTAGCATCAGATGCCGCTGAAACCCCTGCATAGCCAGCAGTACCGCCAACGTCTCCATCGAATGTGAAAAAACTCTGTTGCTGATTTGAGTCCATAAATAAAAAAACTCTCCTAGAATCAAGGCTAAAGGTACTGCATCAGAATCAAAAGTAGCCAAAAGTCGAACTTAGTTTTTTCCTGGATTTAGATTTTTGAGGAATTGTGTTGGAAATGCGATCGCAGTACTCTAAATTGTGAGTAACAGCAAAATATTCAATTAGCTACTGCTTGGGCAACCAGGAAAAGAAAATGAGAGAACATGTCAGCCGAGAGAAAAAAACTACTACAGGCTTCTCAATTCCATCCCTGAAACACCCGACGCACGGTTTTGCTTTGGAGTCGTCGGCAATTTCACGCCAAGCGGTTCCAAAAATACAACCACTCCATAAACCACTGACTCACGATATCAGTCGCATACCACTTCATACCCAAGCAAAACTCTCAATTAGCCAGCCTGGAGACATTTATGAACAGGAAGCCGATAGCGTAGCACAGCAGATGAAATCTCTGGACATACAACGACAACAAGCGCCAGAGGATAAGGAAGAATTACAGATGAAGCCGATGGTGCAGCGATCGCCGATGTTAATGATAGGTAGCGAAAAAAGAGAACCTATAATCCAGCGAGACATTGAAAATGCTACCTATAACAAATCAGATCCAACAAGCGCCGAGGCATCTAAGGCTTTCTTCACAGCCTATAATGAAACTGTTCAAAAGGCATATAACTATGCAATCACCGTACCTAGTTTAGGAGCTTATGGGGAATTGAACGGTTATACCAAACTTTGGGTTCAAAAGTGGAATGAACATTTATCGCAAAAGCGCCCGAAGTTGATGGCAGCAGCCTTTGGATATGTGATCGAATCGTTGGTGAGTGATTCAAACTCGGAGTTTCACCCCAAAATCTCTGGAGAGTATTCAGTGGATACACAGGTAACGGTGGGTGGAACCCGTCCTGATTTAGTTTTGCGGTTAAAAAAAGGAAGCAACTATATTGCATGGCTAGATCTAACAGCCTCAGGTAGTGTTGACCATATTTACACGAAGGATAATTGGTCTTTAAAAGTTAGCAATTTTGCAGAAGTTACCTATCCTTCTCTTGATCTTGGCACTTTAGCCTTCATGCAACAAAATAAAGACAATAAGGGCGGAATAAGCGAAGAGGATCTCAAAACAAGATTGGTTGCTGCTCAGGCAGAGTATGGAAAACGTAAAGAGCAATGGAAGGAGCTTGGTCAAAAGTTTGCTTTCAATCAGATTTGGAAAGAAATGAAGAAGAGTCGGGATGCCTTAAGTATGATGCCAGAATATCCACGACAATTTATCTTGGAGAAACTAAAGAACGAATTCCAGGTTGCTGAATTAGATGAAAAGCTGGTGCCAAGTATCTTAATTGCTATGGGCGTATCGGCAGCACCTTGGGGCTATACAACGGGATATAGCAGCAGTGAAAAAGCAGGTGAGGCATGGCTGATAGATAATGCGCCTGCTGAAGCTTCAACTTGAATACGTGCGATCGCCCGATACTCTAAAAATGGGGTTGCCGAAAATTTAGACTTTCGATGAATTGTATTACAAAGTGCGATCGCCTGATCTTGTAGAGTGTGAAGTGCGATCGCGATGTTGTCGTTAAAAAACTCCATAACCCGTATATTCCCGCATTTCAGGAGATTGAAATCCTAAAACAATATCATCTTTTGGAATCCCTCGCTCTACAAGTTCTTGAGCCACTCTCATTTCCGTCATATTCTGCTCAATCGAAATTTTTCCCTGTTTAATATCCAAATGTAAAACACAACCATAGACTCGCCGATGACCATCCCATCCCACATTCATAACCATGTAATGGTCTTGTTTTGTATCAAAAACAGTGTAACAATCAATCTGACCATTCGCTATTGGGATAGCAGCATAAGTCGTCAACAACGACTGAATGATATGGCGATTAGACTCTAGGATATCCATTGTACAATTACCTCTTGAATTGGGTCATAAATAATTTGTTTAATCTGATATCTCTCTACAGATATTTGGGCAAATTCCCGCTTGAAAAAAGCTCCATAAACACCTATGGGCACTGCCAAATAGAGAATGCGATTTGGATCGCTGATTTCTAAGGCAAGCCGATAATTCAAAAACTGTCCTAACGCAGCATGATAATCTGTTAATGGTGAATCACTCAGGAACGTTTTAATTTCAACTGCAATTTTTTCTTCACCCCGCTCTGCCGCTAACAGTTGCTCTGCACCTAAATCTATTTCAAACTTAGTTCCGCCAACTTCTAGTCGCAGAGGATCATCGGTTATCTTCCACTGCTCCTTTTCTAAAGCAATTCTAACTACAGCATGAAATTTATCTTTAGCTGCCATTGTTAACGTTTTCTGATTTACTTAACATTTTAGTGCGTAGGCGCAGCCCACCGCAGGTATCGCCTTGATTGTAGCGACTGTCTGAATAGTGTTGCCTAGGCAAAGCCCGTCGTAGACATCGCCCATGTATGATTATTGATAAAATGCGTAGGCGCAGCCCGCCGCAGGCATCGCCAATCTTGTAGAGTGCGAAAACGTGTGAGCAATCGCATCTCTTTTAAGTTGAGTAAATGGACTTGAAATTGTCAAATTATCAAGATTTGCCCACCCTACACCTCTTGAAGTGCGATCGCTCGATACTCTAAAAATAGGGTTGCCGAAAATTTAGACTTTCGATGAATTGTATTAAAAGTGCGATCGCTGTACTCTAATTAAAGATATCAACTAGCATAGATATTTATCCACCGACTGATCGGGCATCAGGAGAAGTACATGAGAGAACGCGTAAGTCAGCCCAAAAAAGCAACCACTGCTTCCTTCTCAATACCTGCACTCAAACAACCGACGCGTGGTTTTGGTTTAGATTCCCCTAGTGCTTCGTCCCAAGCAGTTCCATCGGTGCAACCCTTCAACAAACCACTAATGCATGACATTAGTCGTATATCATTACGTCCCCAAACAAAACTCACTGTTAACCAGCCAGGAGATGTTTACGAGCAGGAAGCTGATAGAGTAGCACAGCAGGTAATGCAGACGATGGGCGAGTCTGTAAGTAAGCAGTCTGTGCAACGAGAAGCGTTACCAGAGGAAGAAGAAGAGTTACAAATGAAATCTCTGGCGGATACCAATATTTCGCTACAACGGGAAGCGTTACCAGAGGAAGAAGAAGAATTACAAATGAAATCTCTGGCGGATACCAATATTTCGCTGCAACGTCAGGGTGGTGGAGTAGCAGCCACATCTGACTTGGAAACTTCAATCCAACAGGAACGAGGAGGCGGACAGCCACTTTCAGACGATATCCGGCAACCAATGGAACAATCTTTTGGGACTGACTTTAGTGGTGTCAAAATCCACACAGATAGCCGCTCTGATCAACTCAACCAATCCATCCAGGCTCGTGCTTTCACCACAGGGCAGGATATATTTTTCCGTCAAGGAGAATATGCTCCAGAGAGTCATGGAGGGAAGGAATTACTTGCCCATGAGTTAACTCACGTTGTCCAACAAAATGGCAGGTGACAAAGGCGATCGCTCCTGGTCAATTTGTAGTGGTATATTTTCTAGCACAAGTTGCCAAAAGTGTTTGATGGGGGGAATTTGCAGACGGTCTTGAGTTGTCACCATCACTACCCGACGAGTCAAACTGGAACCATCTGCTAAACCACTAGTATGATTGCTGGCTAAGGAACGAATCGCCAGGGTAGGGTCAAGACGTGCCTCCAGTAATGCTGATTGAGGTAGCAAAGCTATTAGTTCTCCTTGGCGCACAACTCCCCGAAAGGCATCTAGGGTATTTACCTCCAAAGCCGATTGGAGTGTAGCTTCCATGCGCTCAAATCTATCTTGTATTAAGCGCTGCATCCCATAGCCATCTTTAAAAACCACTTGGGGATAACGAATTAGCTCCGACCAAGGGATGAATTCATATTGTGCCAGGGGATGATTGGCTGCGGTTAAAACTTCTATCGGTTCATCATAAAGCACTTCTACCACCATTTCTCTACTGGTGGTTAAAAAGCGATTATTCATCACAATTGCTAAATCTACCATTCCATCTTTGAGGACTTTCAGGGCGCGATCGCTTCCCAATGAAGTCACCCGCAACTGCACATCTGGATAATCATGACAAAATTTTTGCAACACTGGTGGTAAGTAAGATCCACATAGGGAGTGAATCACGGCAATGCAAAGTTCTGGTTGCTTTCCGGCCATTAAATCAGCTAATTCTTCTGTCGCAGTCTGCCACTCTTGGCAAATTTTGCGGACGCGGGGTAGCAAACGTTCACCCCCTAGCGTCAGTTTGGCATGACTGCTTCTGTGAAACAGTTCTATCCCCAAATCTGCTTCTAATGCTTGGATTTGGCGACTAATCGTCGATTGGGTAACACCAGATGTTCGCGCTGCTTGTTGAAAGCTGCCGGTTTGGGCGATCGCTAAAAAGGCTTGCAACTGCTCTAGGCGCATTGTTATGTAGCCTGAATTACATTTATCGGTTGATCATAACGTTTGATCAACCAAGGTTTTGTACAACCTCAAGCAAATAGCCGTACAACTTGTGTATACGGCTGCGATCGCTCGCGTCAGATTTGCAAGAGGCACAGAGGGCACAAACGACCGCTACGCACTCCTAGAGTGTGGTGAATACTATTTTCTAGAACGAGAAGTTGTTACTTCATCAGGATCGCTATAAGCCCGGACTTTTTCACGATTACGAGCTAGTCCTGCTAAACCAGCTAGACCAAGCAAACCTAGCCAACCCCAATCGAAACCGCGATCGCTGGTTCTTTGAGAAGTTGTGATACCTGTATTCCTGTTAGTATCTGTAGTGCCACCGCCTGTGCTATCAGTACTTGTAGTGCCACCACCTGTGCTATCAGTACTTGTAGTGCCACCGCCTGTGCTATCAGTACTTGTAGTGCCACCGCCTGTGCTATCAGTACTTGTAGTGCCACCGCCTGTGGTGCCACTACCTCCACCGCCTGTGGTGCCACTATCACTGCCCGAACCTGTACCAGTGCCCGTAGTTCCAGTACCAGTACCATTATTACCTGAGGTAGTGCCAGTACCAGTGCCCGTAGTTCCAGTACCAGTACCATTATTACCTGAGGTAGTGCCAGTACCAGTGCCCGTAGTTCCAGTACCAGTACCATTATTACCTGAGGTAGTGCCAGTACCAGTGCCCGTAGTTCCAGTACCATTATTACCTGAGGTAGTGCCAGTACCAGTGCCTGTAGTTCCAGTACCAGTACCATTATTACCTGAGGTAGTGCCAGTACCAGTGCCTGTACCACTACCAGTACCAGTGCCTGTACCACTACCAGCACTAGAGCCTCCGCTACCACTACCAGCACTAGAGCCTCCGCTACCGGCGCCCCCACTTTGTGCAGAAACAGAAGGAGGTAAGGACACAGAAGCGAAACTGATGGCAAAGACAGTAGCTAAAACAGCTTTAGATAAATCAAAAGGCTTCATGCTTAGGTTCCTTTTATGTTCTAGATTTTTGTGGTTGATTGATTTTCAAAACCGATATTGCCTACTCAATCCACTGCTAAATTAGGTAAATTTTTACAAGACAGATTGAGGAGTATTTCGCCTAGTTTCTTCTGGGAAAGCAGAGACACGGTAAATCGCGTCTTCTCTAGACAAATTATCTACATCAATAACCCTCAACTGAACCGTATTGCCTTAATCAGTACAAGCAATCGCTAAGTTGAGTAATATTTTAACCTCAATAAATCTAATTACTTTATTGACATTAGGTTTGAGTTATTTGGATATAAATGAACCAGAAAGTTTAAGCATCCAGATGATGCCAGTGGTTGAGACTCTATTAAGAATACTTCACAATCCTATTTCACCTGAGAATTTATAACTTCATACTCCAGGTGTGTCTTACTTTAGACTTAAGGAATATATATTTTTAATTTCTTGTCAATAAACATCTGGTGAAAATTAAATAGGCATTACCTGAAACCCTTTGTAGGGAAAATTCATGTAGACGCGGAGCGGCTTCCCCCAGGGTATTGTCCCTACGCCAATTCTTAGATGTCTAATAGACATCTGGTGAAAATGAATGTAGAGACGTAGCAGTGCTACGTCTCTACAAGGATTCTGGATAACGCATATTTAATTTCTGGAGATGTCTAATGTGTAAGTCCTAAAATTTACCATTCGGCTAAAGCGATCGCTATTCCTTGTTTTAAATCTGGCGTGGTTGCGTCATTATTTGCTAACTGCTGCAATTGTTGATGTGTGGCTTCACTATCCAGATTTTTTAGTGCTGCGATCGCATGTAGTCTCACCGATGCATTAGAATCGCCTAACAGCGAAATCAATGGTTCAATTGCCTGCATTTCGCCTAACTGTCCTAAAGATAAGGCGATCGCACTTTTGATGTTGGCTATCTCTGTGGCTGGATGCTGTGATCGCAGCACTTGCAGTAAGATTCCTGCGGCTGGTGTAGTTAACTGCGGCTTTTGGACTCGTCCCAAAACTGTGGCAATTTCTTGCCACAATGTTTCTGATGTACTTTGATTCAGTGCTGTTTGCAAATATTCCAAACTCGATAATGTCTCCACCCAGCTTAAAGCGCGGATGGTTTCTAATTGCAGCGTTATTGGTGTCTGAGGTGAAATCAGCAAATCAAATAAGCATTTGGCAGCCTCATCACTACCCATACGAGAAAGGGAAGTTGCGGCTGCACAACAAACTTCAAGGTTAAAGTCGTAAAGTTTGGGTTGCAGTCTCGTTACTAAATCTAATGCTTGGTGTAAATCGGGGCGAAAACCTAAACCAAGCACTGCTGCACGCCTCACTGTGGCGGCTATATCATCTAAAGCGTTCAACAGGATTGGTGCTACACGTTCGTCATGAAAACTACTCAGGGCTTCAATTACGGCGGTGCGGATTGCTGCTTGTGGATCTTGTACTACACTCAACAGCGGTGTGATGGTTTCTGGTTGGCGAATATATGAAAGCGATCGCACAGCTAACAATCGTGTACTTTTATCTAAAAGAAGTTCAGTTAGTGAAGTAATAGCAACAGTACCCATTTGCCCTAGTGCTGTAGCTGCGATCGCTTTAAGTTCTTCATCCTCATCGGTTTTCAACAATTCAACTATTGCCGCGATGGCTTCTGGGTGTTGAAATTCGCCCAAAGTCCTTGCAGCATACCAACGTAATTCTTCTTCTGCATCTTCATCTTCTAATATCTCAATGAGTGGTGAAATGGCAATATTTCCCAAATGAGTCAACACTTTGGTAACTTCCCAGCGTTGCTGAAAATCCCCCATCTCTAATATTGAAAGTGTTAATTTCAGAAGATATCCTCGGTTTTTAACTATCTCTAAATGTTCCGAGTCTGTCCCTAAAATTAACTGTTGCAAATATTGAATTAATGATGACCAATCAGCTGCATTATATGCTGCCTCGACTTGCACCAAAAGCTGTTTGATATTACTCACAATATCCTGCTTTAATTATCATCTTCTGCCCCCTAAGAGTGCTGAGTTATGAGTGCTGAGTGGGGAATCTCACTTTTTTACTCAAGACTGGGAACTGGCTCAACGCCCCGGTATCACTAACGGAAAAGAGGAACTATTTTGTCTCCTGGCTCCTGCCTCCATTAGCTTGGTTTGACTACAACAGAATTACCCTCAATTTTGGCAGCATAAGTTTTCAGCGGGTTTGTTGCTGGGCCTTTTTGCACTTTACCGTCAGCCCCAAATTCCGAACCATGACAGGGACAAGCGAATTTTTTCGCATCAGCCTTCCATACTACAGTGCAACCTGCGTGAGTACACGTAGGGTTAACAGCAGTCAGTTTTGCGGCTTTAGATGTGCCCACTACCAGCACAGGCCCGGCGGGTGAGTCTTTCGCCAGCAATTGACCTGTTTTATCTAATTCTGCCGATGTACCTACTGTTTGCCAATCTTTAGATGCTGGAGTTGTTTGAGAAGAACAAGCTGCGATCGCTACAGGTAGAGAACTCGCAATCAAACCCAAACCTACCCAATTGATAAAATCACGACGTTTCATAGTTGCTGAAATAATTTAAAGGTTCTACATTGCTTATTGGTGACTTAGATGCAAAAAATACATATAAATCATGCGTTTTTGGCAATTTTATCCAAAAAACGTAGCAATTTATACGATTTTAACAAAAATCTCACCTTAAGTTATGAGTATTGAAATTGTTACTAAACATTATCTAAACCTGTTGACAAATTCCCAAGATGTAAATGGCGACAAGTTTTCCTTAACTAACCACGGATTTGAAGTTTCGCGTTGGAATGCTCTTGAGTAAAAATAATCAGCCGTAATTAAGTATTAAGTTTTTATTCCCTAACCTTCGTAGATACATCACCCGATCTAACTACGGGTTAATTGCTATTGGGAAATTACCAGCACAGATTCTCAGCATACCAGTAATTTGCAACAAGAGTCAGCTTCATGACAGACACAGCAACTACCACCAGCCTTAATAAGTTCGAGAAATTAAAAGCAGAAAAAGATGGACTCGCCATCAAGAGTGAGATAGAGAAATTTGCCGCCTTGGGCTGGGAGGCAATGAATGAAACAGATCGTGACCATCGACTGAAATGGGTAGGCGTGTTTTTTCGCCCAGTTACCCCAGGTAAGTTTATGATGCGATTGCGGATGCCTAACGGTATTCTTACCAGCAGTCAGATGCGGGTTTTGGCCCAAGTGGTGCAGCGTTACGGTGATGATGGTTGCGCTGATATTACTACAAGGCAGAATATCCAATTACGGGGAATCAGAATTGGAGATTTACCAGATATTTTTAATAGATTTGACGCAGTTGGTTTAACCACCATTCAGTCAGGGATGGATAACGTCCGCAATATCACAGGCGATCCTGTGGCGGGGTTGGATGCAGATGAGTTGTACGACACACGAGAGTTGGTACAACAAATTCAAGATATGCTCACCAACAAAGGGGAAGGGAACCCAGAATTTAGCAACTTACCACGGAAGTTTAATATTGCGATCGCAGGTGGAAGAGACAATTCGGTTCATGCTGAAATTAACGATTTGGCTTTTGTGCCAGCATTTAAGGAAGGGACTGGGAACTGGGGACTGGGGACTGGGCAAGAATTTTCCCAATCACCAATATTCGGGTTTAACGTCCTCGTCGGTGGGTTTTTCTCAGCCAAACGCTGTGAGGCGGCGATTCCTCTAAATGCTTGGGTGGCTCCAGAAGATGTGGTAGCTGTATGTAGAGCTATTTTGGAAGTTTATCGCGATCATGGGCCACGTGCTAATCGGCAAAAATCTCGGCTGATGTGGCTAATTGATGAATGGGGTGTAGATAAATTTCGAGCAGAAGTAGAAAGCCGTTTGGGTAAATCATTAATATCCGCAGCGTCTAAAGACGAAATCGACTGGGAAAAACGCGACCACATCGGGATATATAAACAAAAACAAGCAGGATTAAATTACATAGGCCTGCATATTCCTGTTGGTCGGCTGGATGCCGAAGGTATGTTTGAAATCGCTCGTCTAGCAGAAGTTTATGGCACTGGCGAAATCCGTTTTACAGTTGAGCAAAACATTGTTATTCCCAACATTGCTGACTCGAATTTAGCAACATTTTTAACAGAAACGTTGCTAGAAAGATTTTCACTTAACCCTGGTTTGCTGGCACGATCGCTAGTATCTTGCACAGGCGCACAATTTTGCAACTTTGCCCTCATCGAAACCAAAAACCGTGCCTTGGCAATGATTAAAGCCTTAGAAGAAGAGTTAACCTTCACCAAACCAGTGCGAATTCACTGGACAGGTTGCCCCAACTCCTGCGGACAGCCCCAAGTTGCAGACATCGGCTTGATGGGAACTAAAACTCGCAAAAATGGCAAAACTCTCGAAAGCGTTGACATATATATGGGTGGCAAAGTCGGCAAAGATGCCCATTTAGGAACTTGCGTCATCAAAGGCATACCATGCGAAGACTTGCAGCCAATATTGCAAGACTTACTCATCCAAAAGTTTGGCGCAAAACTCAAGCAAGAAGCCTTAGTCGTTAGTAACTGTTAGTGGGCATTGGGCATTGGTTATTCTCCCCTTGTTTTCCTTGTCTCCCCCATCTCCCTCATCCCCCCCATCTCCCCCATCCCCCTCATCTCCCTCATCCCCCTCATCTCCCTCATCTCCCTCATCTCCCTCATCTTCCCCATCTCCCTCATCTCCCTCATCTCCCTCATCTCCCTCATCTCCCCCATCTCCCCCATCCCCCTCATCTCATCTCTTTAAATTAGAAAGATTGGAATGCTTAAAAAATTATTTTCATTCAACGATCGCTACCGCATCTTACATCAGACTTGGTTTGCTTTTTTTCTGACCTTCGTTTGTTGGTTTAATTTTGCCCCTTTCGCTACAACCATTGGTAGAGAACTACATTTAGCACCAGAGCAAATTAAAACTTTAGGCATCTGTAACCTCGCCCTCACAATTCCCGCACGACTAATTATTGGGATGCTTCTGGATCGTTTTGGCCCCAGAATCACCTATTCAATCCTGCTGATGTTTGCGGTTGTTCCTTGTTTAGCAACAGCGCTAGCACAAGATTTTAATCAACTAGTCATCAGTCGTTTGCTAATGGGAATTGTTGGATCTGGGTTTGTGGTTGGTATCCGCATGGTGGCCGAATGGTTCCAGCCGAAGGAGATGGGAATTGCCCAAGGTATTTATGGCGGTTGGGGCAACTTTGGGGCTTTTGGTGGAGAGTTTGCCTTACCGATACTTGCAGTTTCTACGAGCTTTTTCGCTGGTGGTGCTTCTAACTGGCGGTTTGCGATCGCACTTACAGGGATTATTGCAGCCATCTACGGGGTAATTTATTACAATAGCGTCCAAGATACGCCCGCAGGTAAAGTCTATAAGAAACCTCAGAAAAATGGTTCTCTGGAAGTAACCAGCATTAAAAGCTTCTGGGCGATGATTGTCTCGAATTTTGGTTTGATTTTCGCCTTGGGCTTATTAGCTTGGCGTTTGGAACAAAAGAACATTCGTTTCCTAACTTTGAGCCAAATGTATCTGACTTGGTTGCTGTTAGCAGGATTATTTGCTTACCAAAGTTATAAAGCTTGGGAAGTAAACCGAGAACTTCTAATTGGCAAAAAAACTTACGCTCCATCAGAACGCTTCCAATTTGGTCAAGTTGCCTTACTAGAATTCACTTACATAACTAGTTTTGGTAGCGAATTGGCGGCCGTTTCCATGCTGCCGGCATTTTTTGAAAAAACCTTTGCCTTAGAGCATGTTGTCGCTGGAATGATTGCGGCTAGCTATCCGTTCTTAAATTTAGTTTCTCGTCCCAGTGGTGGTTTAATTTCTGATAAATTTAACTCCCGGAAGTGGACAATGACAATTATCAGCGCTGGCATTGGCGTTAGTTATTTGATGGCACATTTTATTAGTAGTAGCTGGCCAATTCCGGTAGCGATCGCAGTTACAATGTTAGCCGCTTACTTTGCCCAAGCTGGCTGCGGTGCAACCTACAGCATAGTACCTCTAATTAAAAAAGAAGCCACTGGACAAATAGCCGGTAACGTGGGAGCTTACGGTAATTTTGGCGGCGTAGTTTACCTGACAATTTTCAGCTTAACCGACGCTCCAACACTGTTTTCCACAATGGGTTTAGCCGCTTTAATCTGTGCCTTTATGTGTGCCTTCTTCCTCAAAGAACCAAAAGGTTCCTTTGCCGCTGCATCTGAAGGTGAATTACCAGAAACCACAACTCAGAACCCTATCTTCTTAACTGAAGAATAAACAGATGAAGGATGAAGTAGTAAAATTAACTATTAAATCTGAATTATGTAAATTTACACTTCATTCTTCTCTAGCAATCTTAATTCATAAAAATCCCTCTTCATTCTCTCTATATTGATGCAAAAACCCTTTGGAACTCTCTTAACTTTGCGCTCTTCTCTGACGAGACGCTGCGCGAATGCGTTCTTTGCGGTTCGTTTACTCATTCTCTTCTTCTTATCTTCAAGCAGAATAATAGTAAATTACAAAATTGGGAATGCTCTATCTGCGGTTCGTAAAAAAATAATTTCCATGAAAATTTATGAAAAAACGAACCGCAAAGGGCACATTCGCGCAGCGTCTCGTCAGAGAAGGACGCAAAGAAATAAGATTTTCAAAGAGTTTTTGCGTAACACACAAATCCTCAAACAGTCGCCACATCTGAGGTTGCAGAAATCAAAATAACAAGTACAACTACCATGAGTGAATTTACCAAAACCCTCTGTCCCTACTGTGGTGTTGGCTGCGGTTTAGAAGTTTCACCCCCAGCCAAACTTGGTAAAGCCACTAATCGAGATAACCAAGGAAATCCAACTTGGCGCGTGCGCGGCGATAAAGCCCATCCGTCCAGTCAGGGAATGGTTTGCGTCAAAGGTGCAACGATCGCAGAATCTCTAGATAAAAATAGATTACATTACCCAATGGTGCGAGACTCCTTAGATCAAGAGTTTCGGCGCGTTAGCTGGGATGAAGCTTTTAATCTCATCACCAAACGTATTCAAACTATCCGCTTCACCCAAGGGCCAGAAGCCTTATGTATGTACGGTTCCGGTCAGTTTCAAACTGAGGATTACTACACAGCCCAGAAACTCATGAAAGGCTGTCTGGGTACTAATAATTTTGATGCCAATTCTCGTTTATGTATGTCTAGTGCTGTGGCTGGCTACATTCAAAGCTTTGGTTCAGATGGGCCCCCATGCTGTTACGAAGACTTGGAGTTAACCGACTGTGCATTTTTAATTGGTACCAATACAGCCGAATGTCACCCCATTGTTTTCAACCGCCTGGAAAAATATCACAAAAAGAACCGCAAAGTCAAAATGATTGTGGTTGATCCCCGTCGCACACCAACCGCAGAAGCCGCTGATTTGCATTTAGCTATTCGTCCCGGTACAGATATCGACTTATTGAACGGCATCGCCCACTTGTTGATGCGCTGGAACTACATTGATACGATGTTCATGGACGAATGTACCATCAACTTTCCGGCTTATGCTGAAGTAATTCGCGACTATCCGCCCGAAGTAGTGGCTCGTCAATGTGGAATCAGCATTGAAGATTTAGAAACAGCAGCGCGCTACTGGGGTAAATCTGAGCGGGTACTATCTTTGTGGTCAATGGGTGTGAATCAATCATCAGAAGGGACGGCTAAAGTCAGAACAATTATTAACCTACACCTGATGACTGGACAAGTTGGCAAACCTGGGGCTGGCCCTTTCTCCCTCACTGGTCAGCCGAACGCGATGGGAGGACGAGAAGCCGGAGGTTTGGCAAATTTATTACCAGGTTATCGGGCGGTAATAAATCCTCAGCACCGCGCAGAAGTTGAGGAGTTTTGGGGACTCAAGCCAGGACAAATTTCGCCCAATCCTGGTTTGACTGCTTGGGACATGATTACTGGCTTAGAAAATGGCGCTGTTGAGTTACTGTGGATTGCGGCTACTAATCCAGCGGTGAGTATGCCAGATTTAGAACGAACTAAAAAGGCGTTGTTGCGATCGCCTTTCACTATCTACCAAGATGCCTATTATCCCACAGAAACCTCTGCTTACGCTCATGTTTTGCTACCAGCAGCCCAGTGGGGTGAAAAAACTGGCGTGATGACAAATTCCGAACGGATGGTAACTCTGTGTTCAGGATTTCGCCAACCGCCAAGAGAAGCTAAAGCAGATTGGGAAATTTTTGCCGAAGTTGGACGTAGATTAGGTTTTGAGAAAGAATTTGCCTTTACTAACTCTGCGGAAGTTTACGCTGAGTTTGTCAAACTAACTAAAAATCGCCCCTGCGATATGACAGGTATCAGTCACGCGCAATTACAAGCAGAAGGCCCGACGCAATGGCCTCATCCAGAAAAAAGTTATGAGTTAAGAGTTAGGAGTTATGAATTAGAATCTTCAACTCCTAACTCCTCACTCCTAACTCCTAACTCCAAACGCCTTTACACCAATCTCCGTTTCCACACCCCTGATGGACGCGCTCGATTTGGGGCATATTACTCAAAGGGATTGGCAGAACCACCAGATCCAGATTATCCGTTTGTGCTAACTAATGGACGACTTTACGGACACTGGCATACGCAGACACGCACCGGTCGAGTTGAAAAAATTTGCAAAATGCATCCCGAACCGTTTATTGAAATTCATCCCCGTGATGCTGCTAAGTTAGGTATTGTAGATAATCAGTGTGTGGAAGTGCGATCGCGTCGCGGTAAAGCGAAGTTTCCTGCTAAAGTGACAAAAGCGATCGCACCTGGTACAGTTTTTGTCCCTATGCATTGGGGTTCGCTGTGGGCAGACAATGCCGAAGCTAACGCCCTCACTCATTCAGAAGCGTGCCCCGATTCACTGCAACCAGAATTAAAAGCCTGTGCGGTACAGCTAATACCAATTTCGGTGGAAGTTCCAATCAAGAATCATCAACTCCAGTCTTCACAATGGTAAGCTGCAAAGTGTAGCCCGAAAATGGTATTTTATAACCAGCAATAGGTAATTTCGTCAATAATCAATAGTCAATAGTTATTATCATTTTTTATGACTCTCTAATTTTGACTGTTACCAATTACTATATCTAAGGAAGTACAATCTCTATAAACTAGAAGTTTTACTTTTAGATATGGATAAAGAATAAAAAAATAGATAGAAAACTTACAAAGTATCAGCAAGTAATCTTTTTTAGTCCTCTAGATTTATCTATGGGATTTTATTTTAGAATCGGGTGCAGCAGATGAAAAAGCTAGTGAGGCGATTTTTAGGAGTTACCAAAGATGAGAACTTTATGCATATCATCGAAAATATAGAAGTTCTAGTTTCTAAAACTTTATCTATTTTCATGGTAATTGTAATTTTGGTAGCGATTACAGATTTAGGAATCTTTATTTTTAAAGAATTATTTACAATACCTTATGGGAAGTTTAACACAACCCTATATAAGGTTTTTGGTGTAACCGTTCACGGTGGAAATTAGGCTACCAGGAAAAATAAGTACAGAGAGATGGTAGATTAGAGGGCATGAAGAAAATCAGCCTCATCAGCCA
>NZ_JBALDZ010000063.1:0-13256 GCF_036917155.1 Nostoc sp.
AGCCATTAGCCATTAGCCATTAGCCATTAGCCATTAGCCATTAGCCATTAGCCATTAGCCATTAGCCATTAGCCATTAGCCATTAGCCATTAGCCTCTCCCTGATCATCCTGAAACGGGTCTTCGCCAATTCCTAGCTCTTTTTTTGAGCGTTTCAACTGTTTCCACAGATCCTTTATTTGTTCGTAAGCTGCACCTGGAGGTAGTTTTCCACCTGTTTCTAAGTTGCAAATGTAGCTGACTCGTTGAGCAAATTCCTGTAAATTTGCATTAAAAACCAAGTTTTCTGGCTTTACCTGACCGTAATAACGACCACGAGGGAAGAGAAAATCATCCTTGTTCACTATTTTATTCTCCAATGTATTCAATTCTCCTTCTATTTGAATCTCTGAAGCTGAATCACTAGCTAACCTAATCTTTCTTTTATCAGACTGGGGCAAATCCAATCATCCAAATCCTTTTCCAATTGGTGATACAGGAATTGGTTAATTTAGATTTTGAGACTAGTACAACACGGCGGAAATAAACCACCCATTTAAAATAGCCAGAAAGCTTACAAAATAAGCATTCTTTCTTTTTACTTTTGCCTTTTTACCAAGCCCCTTCGGGGCGGGAACAGGGAACTCTTAACAGGGAACAGAAAAAAAATTAGCCCCGAATACAGGGTTTAAAGCCCCTAAATTTATTTATGAAAAGAGATAAAAATATTTGAAACGAGATGGCGTCAGCCACGATGTTTCAATGTGTCCTTGTACAAATCCCCTGATTTTAATTATGGGGATTTCCCTGTTGCCTGTTGCCCGTTCCCTGTTCCCTTTTAATTTTGCCTTCTTGTACTAGAGGGTAAAGCTTAAAATATTTTTGTTGTAAATGTTACAAAAAAGCTTCTGCTAAAGTAACCAGAGAGAATATTTGACTTTCCTCCCAGTTGTCAATTTATCTCATCTTAATTTATGAAGTCCAAACTGTAATCAACTTCAGTCGAAACAATTAGATACATAATAAAAGATACTCAGATATCTTAGCAAAATTATATCTGCAACAATAATTACAATTTCTCCAATAAACTTACTTAAGTAAATATACTATGCAGAAAAGCAAATTGTCCTCTGTTAAAAGTTAGAGATTTAGTTCTGAATCTCTGGCAATTAGCTAGTGAAGAATGACCAACAAGAGGGCATTAGGTATTGGGCATTGGAAAGAGGCACAGAAGCGGGGTGCGGAGGGGAAAATTCTTCTCCCTTGCTCCCTGCTCCCTCATTAAAATAATCACCAATGGCTAATAGTTAATAACTAAAGATAAAATGGTGAAGCCTCAAAGGACAACTCTTGTCCATAGCCTAAAACTTTACCTGCCACCATGTCTGTTAATTCCAAGTTATACGAAGGCAAAGCGAAAATTCTGTATACAACGGACGATCCGGAAGTCTTGTTGGCTGATTTTAAGGACGACGCCACGGCGTTTAACGCCCAAAAGCGTGGCAGCATCCAAGGTAAAGGAAAAATAAATTGTAGCATTTCCAGCCAGCTTTTTAAACAGTTGGAGGTTTATGGTATAAAGACTCACTTTATCGACAGCCCTGCCCCAAATCAGATGCGAGTGAGGGCTGTCAAGATTTTGCCCTTAGAAGTGGTGATCAGAAATATTGCTGCTGGCAGTCTGTGTCAGCAAACAGGATTACCAGTGGGTACAATTCTGAAACAGCCTTTGGTTGAGTTTTATTACAAAAACGATCAGTTAGGAGATCCTTTATTGACACGCGATCGCCTGTACCTGCTAGAACTAGCTACTGCGGAACAAGTAGACGCAATTACACATCTAGCATTGCAAATCAATGAATTTCTCAATAACTTTTGGCAGCTGTGTGGTATTACCCTAGTAGACTTCAAACTAGAGTTTGGTTTGGACTCACAACAGCAGTTGCTCTTGGCAGATGAAATTAGCCCCGACACCTGCCGTTTGTGGGATACCGCAGAAGAAGACTCAAACCGCCGGGTAATGGACAAAGACCGCTTTCGCCGGGACTTAGGAAAAGTAGAGGATGCCTACCAGGAGGTTTTACAAAGAGTGCTAAAAGCAGTAGAGAGTAATAATTAAGTGAGCAAAAATAAATTAAACTCGTGTGGATTGTCATTTGTCCTTTGTTATTCACCAATGACTAATGACCAATGACTAATGACTATTTGTGATGGTGTGTGTGGTCGTGAAGAGGAATATAAGTAAAATGCGTTTATCCCCCGTATTGCTGGCAGTAGTGGCAATTGCAGCCCCTTTGGGTGGCTCATTGAGTGCAAATGCCGAAACCGCCAACAGTTCAAAACAGACAACAGAAGTTTTGACACTAGAAACAAATCAGCAGCCAGAAAAGGACACTGGTCAGGTTAACTCTAGTAAAAGTCTAGAATCTCTATCTAAATCCATAGGGGTTATAGAAGGGGAGCGTCCCCAATCCCGCGTTGTCGCAATTTACCCTGCCAATCCAGCAGCGATGCCTGGGTTGGGCTACGCTTACGCAACCCCAGAGGTAAAAGTGTCAGCCTCCACAACGCCAAAAACTGCACAAACCTCTCAACTCAATCCCAGCCCTACTCAACAGCCCTCTCCAGCGCCAGAAATTCAACAACCAACGCCTTCCCCAACTCCTGAGACTACTCCAGTCCCAGAAAATATTAATCCACCGACAACGGAACCTTTATTACCCACAACTCCAAAACCCTCTGCCACTCCAGACACTTCTCCCCCGACTAGTCAACAAAGAACACCTGCCCCACGCCCAGGTGCTACTCCCAGTCCGCAAAATGTTAACCCACCGACAACTCCGGGAAGCCCAGGTGCTACTCCCAGTCCGCAAAATGTTAACCCGCCGACAACTCCGGGAAATACTCAACCCAACACAACCCCAGAAGCCAATGACCCCCGCGTACTGGTGTCGGAAGTAGTAGTCAAATCACAGGCTGGACAACTATCACCAGAACTAGAAAGCCAAGTTTACAAAGTAATTCGTACTCAACCAGGACAAACCACAACCCGCAGCCAGCTGCAAGAAGATATTAACGCCATTTTTGGTACTGGCTTCTTCTCCAACGTCCAAGCAACGCCAGAAGATACTCCCTTGGGAGTGCGAGTCAGCTTTGTGGTGCAGCCTAACCCTGTTCTTAGCAAAGTAGAAGTGCAAGCCAATCCTGGCACTGGTGTCGCTTCTGTACTACCAGCTAATACTGTGGATGAAGTCTTTCGCGATCAGTATGGCAAAATCCTCAACTTGCGTGACTTGCAAGAAGGCATCAAGCAGTTAAACAAGCGGTATCAAGACCAAGGCTACGTGCTAGCCAACGTGATTGGAGCGCCACAAGTCTCTGAAAACGGAGTTGTTACCTTGCAAGTAGCAGAAGGGGTAGTAGAAAATATTAGAGTCCGGTTCCGCAATAAAGATGGTCAAGAGACAGACGAAAAAGGACAACCGATTCGGGGACGGACAAAAGAATACATCATTACACGAGAATTGGAGTTGAAGCCAGGACAAGTATTCAACCGCAACACAGTGCAAAAAGACCTACAGCGTGTGTATGGATTGGGACTGTTTGAAGATGTGAACGTGTCCCTTGATCCTGGTACTGACCCCAGCAAGGTGGATGTAGTAGTGAATGTAGCTGAACGCAGCAGTGGTTCCATTGCGGCTGGTGCAGGGGTTAGTTCTGCTAGCGGACTTTTTGGCACCCTTAGCTATCAACAGCAAAACCTGAACGGTAGAAACCAAAAACTGGGAGCAGAGATACAGGTGGGGCAGCAGAATTTAGTGCTGTTTGACCTGCGCTTCACAGACCCCTGGATTGCAGGAGATCCTTACCGAACTTCCTACACAACCGATATTTTTCGCCGCAGTTCTATTTCGTTGATTTTTCAGGGCAAAGATCGGAATATTAATACATTTGACCCAAATAATCCCACTGATACAACTTCTCAGGCCAGCCCCCGCATTCTCCGTTTAGGTGGTGGTGTCACTTTTAGCCGTCCCCTGTCCTCTAATCCCTATAAAACTTCCGCATGGTCAGCCTCAGCAGGTTTCCAGTATCAACGAGTTTCTGCCCGTGATGCCAATGGCAATATTGTAAAAACAGGAGGGCTATTTGACAGTAATGGAAATCCTATTAACCAGAATGGAAATATTGTCGCACAACCAACCACCACTCAATTAACCGAGTCTCCAGGAGGTCAAGACGATTTGTTGCTGTTTCAACTCGGTATACAGCACGATCTCCGTAATAACCCTTTGCAACCCACCAAAGGTTCTTATCTGCGCCTCGGTATTGATCAGTCAGCCCCTATAGGACTAGGCAACATTCTCCTCACCAGATTACGGGGGAGCTACAGCCAATATTTACCCATCAAGTTGATTAGCTTCTCTAAAAAAGGCTCACAAACTCTAGCATTTAACTTGCAAGCAGGAACAATTCTTGGTGACTTGCCTCCCTACGAAGCTTTTACCCTTGGGGGTAGCAACTCCGTTCGGGGTTATGGAGAAGGAGACTTAGGTAGTGGACGCAGTTATGTGCAAGCATCAGTTGAGTATCGGTTCCCAGTTTTTTCAGTAGTCAGCGGCGCACTATTTTTTGATGCCGGTAGTGACCTGGGAACTAGTACTCAAGCCGCTGAATTGTTGAATAAAAACGGCACTGGCTATGGTTATGGTCTTGGCATTCGCGTCCAGTCTCCACTGGGGCCAATTCGGGTTGATTACGGTATCAACGATAATGGTGGTAGCCAGATTAATTTCGGTATTGGCGAAAGATTTTAATTTGTCATTAGTCATTGGTCATTAGTCAGTTGTCATTAGTGAATCACAATTGGACAAAGGACAAAGGACAATTAACTTTTTGGGATTAGCTTGCTAATTTTTACATTTACCTCAATACTGTTCCGATAAAGGGATTAATGAGATTTTTCGGGGAATATCAGGGATTTTACCAAACACAGACGATGAACAATACTAAAGGAAATATATTGACTTTTCGGCTATGCAACAGCACACTCTAGCAGCAGAAATCACCCAAATAGGGGTGGGACTGCATAGCGGTGTGAATACCCAGGTGCGGATACTACCAGCGGAGGCGGGAAGTGGACGCTACTTTGTGCGGGTGGATTTACCGGATTTACCGATCATTCCAGCCCAAGTTACGGCAGTTAGTCACACTGTTCTCTCAACTCAGTTAGGTAAGGGTGAGGTATCTGTTCGCACGGTAGAGCATTTGTTGGCAGCACTTTCGGGTATGGGTGTGGATAATGCCCGTATCGAAATTGATAGCCCAGAAGTCCCACTTTTGGATGGTTCAGCAAGTGTGTGGACAGCCAATATTGCCCAAGTTGGCTTAGTATCACAACCAGTTAACAACCCAGTTCCCTTGACTGTTACAGAACCCTTATGGATCTATCAAGGGGATGCCTTTGTATCTGCCCTCCCAGCACCAGAAACCCGCTTTAGTTATGGTATTGATTTTGACCTGCCCGCCATTGGTAATCAATGGCATAGTTGGTCACTAACGGCTGAAGTAGGAACAACTTCTACTAGCTTTGCGGCGGAAATTGCTCCTGCGCGTACTTTTGGGTTACTACATCAAATTGAACACTTACAAAAAACAGGGCTAATTAAAGGTGGTAGTTTGGATAATGCACTCGTTTGTGGACCAGAAGGCTGGCTAAATCCACCATTGAGATTTGCAAATGAGCCAGTCCGTCATAAAATCTTGGATTTAGTAGGAGATTTAAGTTTACTAGGAACTTTTCCTCGCGCTCATTTCTTGGCGTATAAAGCCAGCCATAATTTACACATTCAACTGGCTCAAAGAATTTTAGATTTGGGATTTGGGATTTTAGATTCAAACTAAAGCCTAAAATCTAGGATTAATAAGACTTTGGATATACAGCTGCCTACTCAACTTTCAGATGAAAAATCAACTACACGGCCAATGTCAATCCTCACTGAAGTGAATACGATCGATACGACTACACCTATATCTACCGAACCACAGGCTATAAATGAGACTACAATCAGTTCTGAGATTAAAACAACTTTCACATCTGAAGAAATTCAGAAATTGCTACCCCACCGCTACCCATTTTTACTTGTAGACAAAATAATTGACTACGCTCCAGGTAAAAAAGCTGTTGGCGTTAAAAATGTCACTATCAACGAACCTTATTTTCAAGGACATTTCCCTGGGCGTCCACTGATGCCAGGGGTGTTAATTGTCGAAGCAATGGCACAAGTCGGGGGCATTGTCCTAACTCAAATGTCTTCGGTAGAAGATAGACTGTTTGTCTTCGCTGGTATCGATAAAGTCCGCTTTCGTCGCCAGGTCATACCGGGAGATCAACTAGTAATGACGGTGGAACTGTTATGGGTAAAACAACGTCGTTTCGGTAAGATGCAAGGTCGTGCCGAAGTTGACGGTCAACTTGCTTGTGAAGGGGAATTAATGTTTTCTCTAGTTAACTAAAAGTTTGCTTTCGTGGTGTGGGTATAGCCGTGAAATGCCCCTACTGAATCCTAAAAAAGGATAACAGTAAAAAATCCACAGCAGCATCTGATAATTTCTTGATTTTTGCCGCCCTCTCTACGAGACGCACTCACAAACACACTTAACTTGCTTTGCCCGACACTTTCGTTCACTGAAAATACTTCACGCTCAACAATGTCAGTCGCCTCAATGGGACGGCAGTTGGTATAACTCTCTTCAGTAGAGTCATACGCTGCCTAGAAACCCGTCCTGGCGCTGGCTTATCAAGACAGTTCTGGAGATTCACCCTTGAAAACGCTAATTCATCCAACTGCTGTAATTCATCCGAAATCGGAACTCCACCATACAGTGCAAGTCGGTGCCTATGCTGTGATTGGAGCGCATGTCAAAGTGGGCCCTGAAACAATAATCGGCGCTCATGCAGTGCTAGAGGGACCTTGTGAAATTGGGGCGCAAAATCAGATTTTTACAGGTGCAGCCATCGGTATGGAACCCCAGGATCTCAAGTTTGTGGGAGAACCAACCTGGGTCAAAATTGGTGATAACAATTTGATTCGTGAGTACGTTACCATTAACCGCGCTACTGGTGCTGGTGAAGCAACGGTAATTGGTGATGGCAATCTACTGATGGCTTATGTCCATGTGGCTCATAACTGCGTGATTGAAGACCAAGTAGTGATTGCTAACTCTGTGGCGTTGGCTGGTCATGTCCATATAGAGTCACGCGCTAGGCTGAGTGGGGTTTTAGGTGTCCATCAATTTGTGCGTATTGGTAGACACGCAATGGTAGGAGGTATGGCACGTATTGATCGGGATGTGGCCCCATATATGCTGGTGGAGGGAAATCCGGCGCGGGTGCGAACCCTCAACCTTGTCGGACTCAAACGGTCTGGTATGGATTCAGCAGATTTACTTATGCTGAAAAAAGCTTTCCGCATTCTCTACCGTTCTGATTTGTCCTTTAAGGATGCCTTGGAACAGTTGGAATTGTTAGGGGATAGCGAAGAGTTGCAGCATCTACGCCGCTTTCTGCTACTTTCTCAGATGCCAGGAAGACGTGGTTTAATTCCCGGTAAAGGGAAAAAAGGCGTGAGTGATGAATCGTAAGTTAGGAGTTAGGAGTTAGGAGTTATGAGTTATGAGTTGATAAATTTAATTTTTTAACTCTTTACTCCTGATTCCTAACTTTTAACTACTAAATCCTCACTTTGAATTCCTAACTCCTCACTTTAATTATCAAATGCGGATATTTATCAGCACTGGCGAAGTATCTGGCGATTTACAAGGGTCGCTGCTAATTTCAGCGCTGAAGCGTCAAGCTGTGGCGATGGGGTTGGAATTAGAGATTGTGGCACTGGGAGGCGAAAAAATGGTAGAGGCGGGGGCAGTACTGCTAGGTAATACTAGCAGTATTGGCTCAATGGGTATTCTAGAAGGGCTACCTTATCTTTTACCGACCCTCCAGGTGCAACGTCAGGCGATCGCTTCCTTAAAGCAAAATCCACCTGATTTAGTGGTACTAATCGACTACATGAGTCCGAATCTGGGAATTGGGACTTACGTGAAACGGCATTTACCAGATGTACCTGTGGTGTATTACATCGCTCCCCAAGAGTGGGCTTGGTCGATCAATGTGCGTAATACTAACCGAATTGTTGGTTTTACAGATAAGCTGTTGGCAATTTTCCCACAAGAAGCCCGTTACTTTCGTGAGAAAGGGGCAGAAGTTAGTTGGGTAGGTCATCCTTTGCTTGACCGGATGCAGGACGCTCCCAGTCGGGAAGCAGCCCGTGCAACCCTGGGGATTGCACCAGAAGAGATTGCGATCGCACTCCTCCCCGCCTCTCGTCACCAAGAACTAAAATATCTTTTACCAATTATTTTTGAAGCTGCTCAAACTATTCAAGCTAAATTACCTGAAGTTCGTTTCTGGATTCCCCTATCGCTAGAAGTCTATAGACAGCCAATTGAAGAGGCTATTAAGCGTTACGGTTTACGGGCTACAGTTCTATTAGCTCAACAAAAGGAAGTTTTTGCTGCGGCTGATTTAGCCATTAGCAAATCTGGTACTGTCAACCTAGAACTTGCTTTGTTAAACGTGCCGCAAGTTGTAGTTTACCGCCTCAGTTCCCTGACTGCTTGGATAGCTCGTAAAATCCTCAAAGGCTCTATAAGCTTTGCATCGCCACCTAATTTAGTAGTGATGAAGCCGATTGTGCCAGAATTTTTACAAGAGGAAGCTACGGCAGAAAATATTATCCAAGCAGCAATGGAATTACTACTCAATCCCAGTCGCAGAGAGCAAACTTTGATAGATTATGAAGAAATGCGGCAGTGTCTAGGGGAATTTGGGGTGTGCGATCGCGCTGCTCTAGAAATTTTGCAAATGCTGCCGGGGTGTGGGGGTTAGGGACTGGGGACTGGGGACTAGGAAAATTTTGTATATTTAATACGCCATACTCAATACCCAATACCTAATCCCCAATACCCAATCCCTTTAGAGGTGTCATGACTTATGAGATGAAAAAACAAAGAGCGATCGCAGTTGATTTGTTTGCTGGTGCGGGTGGTATGACTCTTGGCTTTGAACAAGCTGGTTTTGATGTGCTAGCGTCTGTGGAAATTGACCCGATCCACTGTGCAACACATGAGTTTAACTTCCCTTATTGCTCAGTGTTATGTAAAAGTGTTGTGGATACAACCGGGGAAGAAATTAGGAGTCGGTCTAAGATTGGCGATCGCGAAATTGATGTGGTAATTTGTGGCTCACCATGTCAAGGATTTTCCCTAATTGGTAAACGGGCTGTCGATGACCCGCGAAACTCCTTGGTATTTCACTTTCATCGGCTGGTTTTTGAGCTAAAACCGAAATTTTTTGTGATGGAAAATGTTCGGGGTATCACAGTTGGTGAACACAAACAAATCCTCCAAAGCTTAATTAGCGAATTTAAAATATACGGCTATCAAGTAGAAGAAGATTACCAAATTCTCAACGCTGCAAATTACGGAGTACCACAATCTCGTGAGAGATTATTTCTGATAGGTGCAAGGGAAGATGTAGAGTTACCAAAATACCCTCAGCCGATTACTAAACAAGCATTAATAAATAATTTAAATTCTAAAAAACTATCTGACATCCCATTGAGTCCTACAGTCTGGGATGCAATTAGAGATTTACCCGAAATAGAAAAATATCCTGAATTATTAACAAGAGATTGGGTTATAGCAGAATATGAAAAGCCTAATAAATATGCTCTTGTACTTCGTGGTCTTAAGTGCCTAGCTGATGATTATTCTTACAAACGTGAATATGACTTGCGAATACTTTCTTCAAGTTTAAGAACAAAACATTCTGCGGAAACTATTAAACGTTTTCAGGATACTCAACAAGGCGAAAGAGAAAAAATTAGTCGTTTTTATAAGCTACATCCTGCTGGTGTCTGCAATACTTTAAGAGCCGGAACAGACAGGTATAGGGGTTCTTTCACATCTCCGAGACCGATTCATCCATCTACGCCCCGCTGTATTACAGTTAGGGAAGCAGCAAGATTGCATTCTTACCCAGATTGGTTTAGATTTCATGTAACCAAATGGCACGGATTTCGGCAAGTTGGTAACTCTGTACCACCGCTACTAGCAAAGGCTGTGGCGTCAGAAATTATTCGCAGTTTGAATATTTCGCCTTTTAAGCCGAGTTTGCGATACAAGTTGGGAGAGGAAAAGCTATTACAATTTAATATGTCGCAAGCAGCACAATATTATCAGCGTAACTGGTAAGAATACACTGCTAGGGAGAATTAATCTGAGACAGTCATTCTGCCATTTTCGAGAAATTTGTATGTATAGCGGCTTGCACTAATAATTTTGCTGCACTCCAATTCAATATTCAAAAGTGAAATTCAAAAAATCCGAATAATTAGCAACTTGGGTTATTAGGGATTGAAACAAAGAAATACAAAAATTGGGGAAAGGGTGGGTAACAGCCCACCCTAGACCATTATTTACTTAGCAACACTTTAAACAGGTGCTTCAGTAGCAGTTTTGCCAACTAGCATTGCGGTATTTTCGTCACTTTCAAGAATACCGAATTCAATCAACAATTCTTCTAACTCTTCCATCTCAATGGGGGTGGGGACGGTGAGGTTCTTGTTGTCAACGATCTTTTGAGCCAATGTCCGATATTCGTTAGCTTGATTGCTGTCAGGTGCGTACTCGTTAACAGTCATCCGGCGCAATTCTGCGTGTTGTACAATATTGTCACGAGGTACGTAGTGAATCATGTGGGTGTTCAACCGTTTTGCCAGGGTTTCGATTAGGTCGATTTCCCGGTCAGTGTTACGGCTATTACAAATCAAACCACCCAAGCGCACGCCACCTGTGTGAGCATACTTAAGAACACCACGAGCGATGTTGTTAGCAGCGTACATCGCCATCATTTCACCAGATGTAACGATGTAGATTTCTTGTGCCTTACCTTCGCGGATAGGCATTGCGAAACCACCGCACACAACGTCACCTAATACGTCGTAAGATACGAAGTCTAGGTCTTGGTAAGCACCATTTTCTTCTAAGAAGTTGATGGCGGTGATGATACCACGACCGGCGCAACCTACACCGGGTTCTGGCCCACCAGATTCTACGCAAAGAACGTCACGGAAACCCTTAAGCATCACTTCATGGAGTTCGATATCTTCTACTGCGCCACGTTCTGCTGCGAGGTGAAGAACGGTTGTTTGAGCTTTACTGTGTAGCATCAAACGGGTAGAGTCAGCTTTAGGGTCGCAACCGACAATCAGAATGCGTTGACCCATTTCTGCCATAGCTGCTAAGGTGTTTTGAGAAGTGGTAGATTTACCAATACCGCCTTTACCATAGAAAGCTATTTGTCTAATCTTTTGCTCAGTCATGGTTGTGTTTTCCTACAATGATTTAGTTGATGAGTCAGAAGCTTGATGTGAAATATTCACCCTTGGTGGTGTAGGGAAGTAGAGCCTGTTGGCGATTGCACCCTGGCAAAAACAGTTAAAATCAGAACATATTTACCCACGAAGCGTAGACGCAGAGCGGCTTGTCGTCAGACATCGCTTAAGAGATAGAGAAATCTAATCTCCTAATAACGAAGCCTTTGAAACTATGACTTCAGCATTATCAAGCTGTTGTAATCAATCCCAAATGGTTGCTCAAGCCTCAAGAGTGGTTGCAGCAGGAATTCAAATGAACGCAGATTTGTTCCTTGAACCACACAACCAACCAAATTGCAATCCACTCTTAAATGGTCACCACAACTTTTCTGATTTTGCTGATGTCAAGTAACCAAGAAAATCTATAGCGCTTCTCGTTTCGTGATTGATGCAGCAGGATAAATTCCAGCCGAAAAGTAGCAGTTACAGATGCAGTACTATAATGTCTGCACAGGCGACATCTGATACTCTGGCTGAGATAATATCTTGGTGACTTTTGACAATATGGTTAAATTCCTCGAAATTATGGAACGACACCATTCTGCTTGAAGTTTTCGTTCCAAAAGTCAGCAACTGCTTCAACTTGGTTTGCGGTTGAAATGTTTGCTCCCGCAAGACGAAGTTAGTAAATATTCTGTATTTCTATTGAATTGTCAGGCTGTACTAAGAGTCTTTCTTCCCAGACTCCAAGAGTAATTGCCTTTGGCGGGTAATGCTCTAGCTAGGTTAGCCAACTCTTATTGGCTCATACCCAGATAAATTTTGATTGACTTCAAGTTGTTACAAAGGCTACTATCCTACTCAATCTAGTTTTAGATTTTCGTTAAAAAAGATGTAGCTAATTGAAGGGGACTTAGCAGAGCAAAAAAACTTTATTGAGCTTGCCTCAAACTTGTCTTGAAGTTTTTTTGTGCTTTCACTCGTTTTGATTCCTATAAAAACCATAACATACATCTCACTAAATAATTTGCCGAATCTCAAATTATTTATCTATTTAATAGAAGATTATCCTTAGAACCTTTAATAGTCATAAGTTACGTTCTCGCTGGTTGCTAGTTAATGAAATTATTTATCATAGCCAATATGTGCAGTTAGATACTTTTGGGAATTTGATAAAAGCATTTAAAACTAATGTTTGATAAAGAAAACATAATTTCTTATTTTTGCAGTTAGCAACTATAGCAATCCGATTTGATTCCTGAATCACTCGTAGAGAAAGGGAACGGCTAATAGGGAACTCTTAACTGGGAAGAAGGAATAAAGATATATTGAGTTTTTTAGGACTTACGCAAAGGTAACGAAAAACGTAGACGCGGAGCGGCTTGCCGCAGGCTACCACGGAGGACGCAGAAGCCACGGAGGAATGAGAGTTTGAGAGAGTTTTTGCATAAGTCCTATTTTTGAAATGCACGTAGTAGACTGTCTACGCAAAATAGTGCATTAGACGTAGACGTAGGTTGGGTGGAGCGGAGCGCAACCCAACATATATCAGGATGTTGGCTTTGGCAAAACCTCCAACGCCACTTGCTACAACGCTCTTAACCCGCGCAACGCAGTGGCTCCCCAACCTACAATTTTTTTGCAACATTAAAGCCATGACAGTCCATTACAAGACTACCGAGATTTTTTCAGAAATTAAATAGGATTCCTATATATTTTTTCAACTAACTATAATTTGAGAGAAATTACCAAGTTATCCGTGCCGGGAAAGCCCCTAAATTCTATTTATGGGGGCTAGGCACGGGCGAATTTATTCGCAGTGATATGTCTCTTGTGATAT
>NZ_JBALDZ010000064.1:0-37269 GCF_036917155.1 Nostoc sp.
AAAAGCTGGAATTTGCATGTGGATAATTTATTTATTTTCTGGTTACTTGATTGTTCAAATTATCATCAGCGCATTTTCTGTTTATGTAGTTTATCTATGCTACTTATTGAAGTGCGGAATGTGGGTTCCAAAAAAACTATGTCTGACTCCTTGCACTTTGGTTTTCCTCCTCGACCGGTTTTCTCCCAAAGTCCTTGTATACCTAGCTTTTCCCATTTATGTAATACTTCTCTAACTGTTTGTGGTGTCCAGTTAAAATGAGCAGCTATTTTTTCAACGTACCAGCCATGTGCATTTAACCTGATTATCTCTGCTCGGTCTTTGACTTTCTGTGGTACATCCGCATTTCTTAGGTTTAATAGAGTTTTATCTTGATTGTGAGTTAAAAACACCCTTAAACGAGCGCCCATATCTTAGTCACCTCGGTAGATGCATTCTCCGTATTTACTTATCTTCACATAGTTTGGTTTTTTCGCGCCGACTTACTTATTCATTGCTACTAGAATGCTCTATGCGCTTTGCTCGTGTTCTATTGGAGCAAGCTGAATCACTACCCGTTGATTGAGAGCGTGAGCGATTTTTTGCAGCATTGAAAGAGAGTGTCCCTCGTAATCAGCATCTTCAAGCCGTGCAATCACAGGCTGTTTTGTACCAACAAGTTCAGCAAACTGTTTCTGTGTTAACCCCGATGAAGTTCTGGCAAAGTAAATAAGCTGTGCCACTTCTGCATTTATAGAGGCTGACTCCACTAATGCCTCAAGCTCAGGGTCGCTGCTGGTCATCTTGTTAATGATTTTTATTGCATCGCTAGTCTTCGCCATCCTCTTGTTCCTCTACGTAGGTGTGAACTTCTGGGTTTTCTTCAAATAAAAGCTTTCGTGCGATCGCTCGTTCAATATCAATTGGAGGTACAGCTGCTTCTTCCTTTGTAATGGCGTGTGCGAGAATTGCCACATTTTGCCCATGAAAGAAGTACAAGATGCGGTATTGCACATGAATATGCTTTGCTCTAAGCTCATATATCCCGTCGCGCAAGTAATCAGCCGCCGGGCGACGGAGTTCGTATCCTGATGCCGCAAGTTGTTTGATTCGAGCAACACAGTTTGCATAACCTTTGCGGTCTTCTTTCAAAAGTCGCGTCAGCCAATCAAGGACAGAAACTTCGCCATCCTCTTCCTGGTAGAAAACAACACGGGTTTCAGGCACAGCATACCCTCTAAATATATCAATATTGTTATAGTACGGCAACGCTTGAAAACAAGACGCGCAGACTAGATGACGATTCACCTAAGAAGGGGTAAATATAGCGAAGACACTGTTGGCGAAACATTGCTTAACAATTTTGGCAAGTAATAAGCTGTTACGCAGCTAAATTTAATAAACAGCATTACCTTTGTTTTTAATCTTGCGCTCCCATTTAATAATAAGACCTCCTTCATTGAGCAACTTATTTAATAATTCTTCTAGCTGTGATAAAGATGTATTTTGAGACACGTATGTGCAAGAAATACAGCGTCCCTTTTGAAACCCCTGATTTTAATTATGGGGTTCCCTACACCCTACACCCTATCCCCTACACCCTGTTCATTTTGCGGAAGTTACCTTCTCTTCTACCATCCAAAAAACTTTCTAAATTATCTGGGTCTCCGTGAACCGCCCAATAAGCTACTGTTGGATATGCGACATCTAAAAAATTGCTAATTTCTTGATAGGTTTTTCCATCATTTATCAACAAAATAATCAGAATCTTCTCTCTTACATAAGGATTCTCATGCTCTTTTAGCGTTTTCAGTAGCCTTTCCTTCTGCTCTTGAGAAAGATGGTTTTTTGCTGGCATACGTCGCCGATAATAGCTTAGTTACTTAATCTTATATTATACAATCAAGCTGCGTAGCAGCTTAAAAATTACGGTGCGTAAAATCAATCAAATAAACAAGCGCCGCCAATCCAGTGGTTTTTACTTGAATCAGGCAGAATTAATGGATATTCTGCAATAATGCAAGTGGGACTGAAAAGAGCGGTGCTATCATCTTGTAAGGAACAAGAATTAAATAACATACAATTTATGTCCCTGGTTTACCTCACCCTCAATCCCTCTCCCATGTATTGGAGAGGGAAGCTAGAGACAGGATGAAGTTTTGCATCTTATTTAATCCACGTTCCTAAGGGTGTTATGAAACCCAAGAATTAGCTGCAATGGCTGACCAGCAAAAAACTTTAGCCCAGGTGCTGGAACTGATTCAACAATAGCCAATCAATTCACTATCATTCCATTCCAAGGTGTCGCCAATTTTTTCGCCGTCGTGGTAGGCGGCGAGTAAGATTTCGCTAGTTTTACCCCAAGCGATCGCTCCACTAGCATCTAAGGCGATCGCTCCTAAATCCCGTTTGTTCTGGTGTGCTTCTGCAAGCGATCGCTGCATGGCATCCTTCAGAGACATCCCATCAGTGACACGCACTACAATCCGTGCGGCTAAACACTCATCGATAATATCTTCGCCAATGCCAGTACAACTCACACCAGCATTACTAGTGGCATAATTACCTGCGGGCATAGCAGAATCACTTACCCGTCCAATCCGCTCAAAGCCCTTACCACCAGTAGAAGTGCCAGCAGCTAGCTTACCATAAGTATCTAAAGCTACTACACCGATAGTGCCGCGTCCGGCATTGCTGGTTTCTACAAGTTCAGGTTCTGCTACCACGCCAGCCATTGTACTTTTAAAATTATCTTGGCGCTCTTGTATCCACTCTTGTAACCGCAAATCAGTTAAAGCGTTATAGCTGGGAATTTGCATTTCCCGCGCCAACTCAGCCGAGCCGAAATCTGATAACACTCGGTCTGGCGAACTTTGTAAAAACTGCGCTAAATCAATGGGATTTTTCACCCGCGAGATATTAATCACACCACTAAACCGCCCTGATGCACCATCCATCAGGGAAGCACTCATACGAATTTGACCATCAGATTGCAATACTGAACCAGTACCAGCATTAAAGCGGGGGTTGTCTTCAAGCATTTGGCAACCATGCACCACTGCCTCAGAGGCAGTCGATCCTGACAATAGTAGAGAATAGACTTCTTCTATTACTGTATGGAGCGATCGGCGCACCGCCTCCAATCCTCCTTTACCGTGGAGAGAACTACCAGCCCCGCCATGAATAATTAATTTAGGTTGCACCTGTAACTCCATTAATCTCTTGCGCTATTTGCGTCTGTATTGCGGTTGGTTTCATTTTGAGCTTCAGAACGGCGACGACGACAACGTTCTGAGCAGTATTTCACATCGTCCCAGCAATCCTGCCACTTTTTACGCCATGTGAAAGGACGTTGACATACCGGACAGATTTTTGTCGGTAGGTCAGATTTAGAACGAACACGTCCCATATAAATACTGTGTAGACGAGGGTTTGATTTCTGATAGAGATGGAAAATAATTATAACCAGTTTCCTACGAAGGGGGGATACTTTTAGCAAATAAATGTGTTGTCAATCTATTGTGAGACTTATTTTTAAATTTTAAGAGAATCACAAGGAGCGATCGCCAAACTTTTCGGTCTACTGACCTTGCAAGAGCCGATCCTAGAAAACTCAGAGGCGAAATTCGTTTTCAACCGAAACAATCACCACTTGACAAACGAAATACTTTTTCGGCCAACATATTTCTATTCTCTAGCAATAACAATATCGTTAGACTTAATAACTGCATAAGCTTCTTTTCCCTCAGATAGTTCCAACTCTTCTGCGGAAGCTCTGGTGATAATCGAGGTTAATTCTACTTTATGAATAATCTCCAAAGTTACCTCACTATTAACTGCTCCATAAACAACTCGTTTAACGACACCTTTAAGAATATTGCGAGAGCTAACTTTTAGTGATTTCTTTTGAATACTAGTTTCTCTATCAGGTTTTTGAGTGTAAATATCTTCCTGTTTTTCCTGCTGAGTTGATGGTGATATCGGTGCTGAAGATTGCTGAGTAAGACTACGCACGAGTTCTCGCAAAATCTCAGTCTTGGTACGTTGAGACTGTTCACAGAACTCCTCCAGAATCTTGCGCTCGTCCTCTGAGGTTTGAAATGTAACCCATCCTTGTTCTTTTCTTGGCATAATAATATTATTAATTTTGGTTATCTTGGTAAAATTCTACCAAGTATCAATTCGATATGTCGTTTTAGTAGTAACATTTTTTTGTCAGTATTTTGAGCGCAAATTAATCAACTAATCTCATATAGTTAACTACATATATATTTATTTTTTTCTAGATGCGAAATATTTTGTTACTTGAAATTGCCTAAAATCATCATAAAAATATTACCAACTAAGATGGTAATATTTTAGTCTGTGGTATTTGTTTAGAATAGCGACGCCTACGATGGGTTAATCTGGCATAAAGTTCCGTTGGCGATCGCATGAGTGCCGTAGGATTATTAAACGTGAGTTCACAGCCAGGGGATGAAACACCTAAAATCGCGTTCTCAAGACCTGCGGAGTTTATTTGAGAACAATATCACCATTGAATACGTGGCAGAACCTCTGAAAGCTATGCCAGCTGACGCAGAGGTAAAAGAAGTGCTGCATTGGATGCAGGCACAAAACTTTGATGTTATCGGCGTTGAGACGGGAGATATTATTAGCGGTTATGTAGAACGCTCTAGTTTGATTCCAGGTAAAGAAGGTAAATGTAGCGACTATCAACGGGTGTTTCACCCCAAAGAACTAATTGCCATTTCTACCCCATTGATAAAGTTGCTACCCATTTTGCGACAAACTCCGCGATTGTTTGTCTTGGATTGCAATCAGGTAAGTGGTATTGTTACCTGTGGTGACTTGCAGAAAGCACCTGTGCGAATGCTGCTGTTTGGCTTAGTAACGCTGCTAGAAATGAATTTGCTGCGGCTGGTGCGGATTTATTATCCCCAAGATTCTTGGCAAAAAGTCCTTAAACCTGAGCGCTTAGAAGTTGCTCAACGGCTATGGCGAGAGAGCCAAGAAAGAAACGAAGCCACAGATTTGTTAGATTATCTGCAATTTTGTGATAAGCGAGAGTTGATTTTAAATCAACCAGAACTTCTCCAGCAACTAGGACTAAAATCAAAAAGGTACGGCGAACGCTTCCTCAAATCTGCTGAACAGTTGCGAAACCGATTAGCTCACGCCCAAAATTTAGTTAGTGCTTCCTCTTGGACAGAGTTGATTTCTCTCGCAGAAGCGATGGAAACGCTATTAATTCACTGTGAAGAAGTTGAGTGAATTTTTCAGCTTTAGACAACATTATTTAACTATTTTGTCAAGTCTGCTGCTGTGGATAAATCTAATAGTGCTTCGCTATAAAATTCAGCTTTAATGCGGCTTGTTGAGTGAATCACTCACTTGAGTACCTGTATAATTGGGAACCCAGCCCTCGGCGATTGCAAAATAGCGTATCCCTTTGAAATTCAACGATGCAGTTGGGCTGCACCAATGCTCAACGCCTGCGGGGATGTAGAGATAATCTTGTGCCTGAACTAAAAGCTGTACTTGGCTACCATCAGGACGCACAAAGCCATAGATCATTTCTCCTGCCAACACGTAGAGGGGTTCAGCCGCAGGATGAGTATGGTAACGTCCGTAGGTTGCTATCAGGTGGTGAAGATTGAAGGAACCTGGATGTACATTTAGTAAGTCACACCAGATACCGCCATTTTCTTGCTGAATAAATTCAAAGACGCTGTTATGGAGTTCTACACAATAACGTTTCTCAGCCTCAGTTAAAACGTCCTGGTCTAGCAGATCGGGGAAGAGTAGCGATGTTCCTGGGTCGTAGTGTCTAAGTTCAATACCAAGAGGCGCAAGTTCACGAGCTATTTCGCCTAAGTCGCTCTCAATCGTACCGTCGTCAAGTAGTAGGTTAGCCATGACAAAAAGACTAATTAACTGTTAAGAAGAGTATACCCAATTTTTATTTAAAAAGCCACTATTTCCGACTGATAAACCGGGGATTGTGGGGATTGGGGACTGGGGACTGGGGACTGGGGACTGGGGATTGGGGACTGGGGATTGGGGACTGGGGATTGGGGACTGGGGATTGGGGACTGGGGACTGGGGATTGGGGATTGGGGATTGGGGACTGGGGACTCTTTCAAGGGTAGGGGTTTAAAAATCAGGCAGTAGAGAGAGTGATTTGAGACACATGAAGTTGTGGAGTCAAGGTTGGCCAAGGCTGAGGAAAAAAACTACCTTGAGGTAATGGCAGGCGATTGAGAACAGCAGCCTTAATGACTAAAAATCCACGGCGAAAACAACTCAAGCAACGATGGAGAAGACTATTTTTGAAATTACGTCGTGCCACATGAGTTGGTGGTAAGTTATCTAAAAGACATCTAAAGAATTGGCGTAGGGACAATACCCTGCGGGAAGCCGCTTGGCGTCTACATGAATTGTCCCTATAAAGGGTTTCAGGTAAAGCATATTTAATTTTCACATGTCTAGTGAAAACTAGGAAATAGGGATTAGAGAAGAGTTTTCTAATATTCAATACCCAATCCCCAATCCCCAATCCCCAATCCCCAATCCCCCAGTCCCCAATCCCCAATCCCCATTAAAAGAATAAATTTATCGCCAGAATGATGCTCATTGGTACCACTAGCATCTAAGCTAGTACGGGTGAACTATATGCAGCATGGAATGTCTGACTTAATTCTGTTTTGGCATCGACGCGATTTACGCATTTCTGACAATACGGGACTGGCTGCGGCAAAACGGCAGAGTCCGAACGTGGTGGGCGTGTTTTGCCTTGATCCGAATATTCTGGAACGGGATGATGTTGCTCCTGTGAGAGTAACTTATATGATTGGCTGTTTGCAGAAACTCCAACAGCGATATGCTCAAGTTGGTAGCCAGTTGTTAATACTCCACGGCAATCCTGTACAAGCGATACCAGCTTTAGCAGAGGCAATAAATGCCAAAGCTGTTTTTTGGAATTGGGATGTAGAACCTTATTCACAAGAACGCGATCGCACCATTATAAATGCCCTCAAAGAAAAAGGCATTGAGTTTCTTAACCAAAACTGGGATCAAATCCTCAACTCTCCAGATGATATCCGCACGGGTGGTAACAGTCCTTACACGGTTTATACCCCCTTCTGGAAAAATTGGATTACTAAACCAAAGGCTCAACCAGTAGAAACACTACAAAATGTCGAGGGATTAACGGAAGCTGAACAGAAAATTGCCAAACTTGCAGGTGCGATCGCATTACCTTCAGCGAAAGATTTAGGATTCATCTGGGATGAACAATTGATTATTTCACCGGGAGAAGCGGCGGCGCAAGAACGATTAGAAGAATTTACTAATAAAGCCATTACTGAATACCAAGAACAGCGAAATTTCCCCGCAATTGACGGAACATCACAATTAAGTGCAGCTTTGAAATTTGGCGTAATTGGCATTCGCACTGTTTGGCAAGCCACTATAGAAGCACTAGAAAACAGTCGCAGTGAGGAAACAACAGTTAATATCCGCACATGGCAACAGGAATTAGCTTGGCGGGAGTTTTATCAACACGCAATGTATAACTTTCCCGAATTAGCTGATGGTGCTTTCCGCGACACCTTTAAAAACTTTCCTTGGGAAACTAACGAAGCACATTTCCAAGCTTGGTGTGAGGGGAGAACTGGCTACCCCATTGTAGATGCAGCAATGCGCCAATTAAATGAAAGCGGCTGGATGCACAACCGCTGTCGGATGATTGTTGCCAGTTTTCTCACCAAAGACTTGCTAATTAATCCCCAATTGGGAGAAAAATACTTTATGCAGAAGTTAATTGATGGTGATTTATCTGCTAACAATGGCGGCTGGCAATGGAGTGCTTCTAGCGGTATGGACCCTAAACCTGTGCGAATTTTCAACCCAGCCAGTCAAACACAAAAATTCGATCCAGAGGGGGAATATATTCGGCAATGGGTATCAGAATTAAGGTCTGTAGATACAGAATATTTAGTTACGGGGAAAATTCCACCTTTAGAACGTCATGCTGTTGGCTATCCTGACCCAATTGTGGATCATAAAATACAACAACAGCAGTTTAAACAGCGTTATCAACAGCAAAAAAACATTAGTAGTGGTGAGTAAATTACCTTAGGCTGTATCATTTATAAATGTATCCAAATATATACTTATGAGGGTGAGCGATCGCAACTCTCTACTGAGGCTGCGCCAACAACACCTTTTGCTACTTTACCATACTGAGTACTGAGTACTGAGTACTGAGTACTGAGTGCTGAGTAAAGAAGATTGAATACTCAGTAATTTTGCACTATGGTAAAAGCCCCGCCCGCAAGTGGCGCGGTCTTTCATCTCAGCACGGGCTAAACGCCCCGCTACCGCTAACGGAACTCGGAACTCAGCACTTTTCATTTAAGAGTAGGGGTATGCAAAGGGGAAGGACGATCGCACCTAAATCCAAATTGCTGAATTTTCAGCCTAGTTTGCATTAACTTTGGATACATTACCGCAAATGCGCTGATATTTTAATTTTCCCTCTTCATAAATTCCGCAAAAACACCGTTACGCTATTCGTACTTGTGATCAAAACTTAGAGCATCCAGTTTATTAGGGCGTGTTTATGACCAACCCTGTAAAGACGGTTATCCAAGTCAATCTGGAGATGGCTCTAGAAGTAGCTCAAGAATTGGAGCAAGCTCCATACACTCAACTCAGTACTTATTGTTTGGAGATTTTACGGGAAATAGGATGTCCTGGTACTGAACTCCCAGTTAACTTACAAACTCGCGATCAGCAGCTAAACTTTATCACAGGCTTTGCATCTTATGCTTTTGGGGAGGTACAAAATGTACAAAGCATTAATTGATGATATATTTTCTGATTCAGAAGGGTCAGAAGAAAATACTTTTCCTGCCACAGATAAAGATTTACTAATTTTAACAGAAAAATTTTTAGGGTTTGAAATTCCCCCAAAGGTTTTCTTGCAAGCTATAGCCATTGCTGATTACGACTGTGCAGCTGCTTTTCGCTACGTTGATAATTATTTGACTACCCTCAAGAATAAAAATCAGCGCAAGAAGCAGAAGAAATTACTTGTGTTAGGGTGTTCGACTAGGTTTGACAATAATTGACGTGCTGATTCATAAGTTAACTAAAAACCAATACGATTTAGATAAGATCATTTACACTGTGGATTTAGAGACGTTGCAATGCAACGTCTCTACACATATTTGTCCCACAACGATAATCAAGAACAATTAGAATTTATCTATTGAGAAATAAGATCCCCGACTTCTTTGAGAAGTCGGGGATCTGTAGCTTGAAATTACGAATTACGAATTACTATTACTTTTCCCAAGACAAACTTGTTCATAGCTTTTACCCGCAATATCCCAAGTGAATTCTGTTTCTACCAGTTGTCTGCCATTGTCAGACAATTCTGAACGCAGATGTGGACGATCGAATAGTTGACTAATAGCGGTGACATACTCTGTCGGTTTATTCGCTCGTAATGCCCTGAGTGGATGACTAGCACCATCTACAGCTAATCCTTCTAAGCCGCGATCGCTCGCTACTACAGGTATACCAGCTGCCATTGCCTCTAAAGTTTTATTTTTAATGCCAAACCCAGTTCGCATCGGTACAACGCAGATGGTAGCTTGGTGTAAATATTCTACCATCGAAGGTACACGCCCAAGCACATTAATTCCTGGTTTTTTATCAAGTGCTAAAACTTCTGGCACTGGGTAAGAACCAACAATATCAAAAGTTGTATCGGGATATAATTTTTGGATTTCTGGCAAAACTTCGTTGCTGAAAAAACAGACCGCATCAATGTTTGCCAAATTATCCATTGCACCGATGAAAATTAAGCGATGTCCTCCAGGATCTTTGGTACGGTTGGGGAAAGAAACTAAATCTACACCATTGGGAATAACTGTAATTTCACTATTGGGGTTAAATTCTTGTAGTTGAATTTTATCTTCTGCTGTTGTCGCCACAATTGCCGAAAATTTAGCGCAGTAGCTTTGCTCATAACGATGCAAAAGTGGCAGATTAATTTTGTCTCTAAGGGAATTTTCGGAAATGCCTGTTACTAGTTGACTCCGACAGGTAGCGTAAACAGAACTATGAACATTAACTATGGTTTTTAGCTGTTTCTGAAAATGCGATTGGATATAAATTTCATTGACGCTATGTTCGCAGGTAATTACGTCACATTTTCCCGCTTCCACCCAGTTATCAACCCATGTTTGCATCTCAACTGAGTAGCGATTAAGTACGCTTGGCGGTGTCCCCTGTTGCAAAAATCTACCAAATCGCTGGATTTTCTTGAATATTCCAGTGGTTTGAGAATCTGGTGGGCGTTCAAAAATGGCTAAATGATCGACACAATCGCGTAATCCGTCTATTTCTACGTCTGTAACATCGCCCTCGCGTTGAGTTGCGAGGGTGACAGTATGGCGTTGACTGAGATACTTCAGTAAATGAAATGTCCGGACTTGGGTTCCCCCACGTGTTGGTGGGTAGGGAAAAGTGGAAGATAGCATTAAAATGTTCATACGAGTGATGAATCAAATCTGATACATACACCATGACCTGATTGGAGGCTGTATGTCATCATTTGATTAGACCACTCCCTAACACCGCACACGCCAGATGCTCCACTTGGGGAGACCCCTTGGCGCTAGCCTCTCCCAATGTGAGAAGACCACACGTTTAACTATTGACTTCTTCATCATGTTCAACTACTTCAGATTTATCTTGTAACGGTTTCACTACTCGTGCGATCGCTTCCTGAATAAAAGCTTTGATAAATTCATCTCTGCGATTAATTTGAAACTGTCGCTGTACAACTTCTGTCATTCCACCATCACCCCAATCTTGGTCATGACGAAAATATTCAATGAAACTCTTACCAGCAATTCGCGTTAAATAAGCTGCTGTCACGCCTTGAATCGCCCTACCAATAATAAAGGTGGCAATATTAAGTTGCAAAGCTGTAGATAATAATTGAATTGCTCCCTTAACAATGCCCAAACTAGCAATAGTTTTCGCTAAAGAAAGGGCTAACTCTCTTCCCCGTTCCATATTCAATTCACAGCCGTAGACTCTGCCAATTTCCACAACCATTTGAGCATTAACTGCGGCTGTCGCCAATAAATCTACAACTGGTATGGGGGTTACTGATACTACACCAGCACCAATCCATTGAAACCGTTCTACGATTTTGTCAGCTTGACGGCGGCGCTGGCCATCGATGAGTTTTCGCGCTTCGTCTCCCAAGCGTAGAGATTGTAAAAGAATATTATCCGCTACCAAATCTTCACCTTCAGCACGTAAAACAGCAGCCGTGCGCCGCAGCAACGGAACAATATCCGGTTCCGGCTGAAAGGTTTCGCCAGTTTCTAGTTGTGCAGGTTGAGGATTAGCTGCGATCGCTACTACATCATTAGTAGCAATAAATCCCCGTACCCGTTGACGCAATCTCGCGAGGATGGATTCTTTATCTTCATCTGTATATAAATCAGTTTTGTTCAGCACTAAAAGCGATCGCTTCCCAATTTCTGCCAACCCCCGCAGCGGCTCATATTCTGAACGTCGTAAATCATTATCCACCACAAATAATAGTAAATCTGCTTCCGTTGCTAGTTCTCGCGCCATCTGTTCCCGTTCTGTTCCCGCCACCCCAGCTTCTAAAATTCCTGGCGTATCTGTAATTAAAATCTTCCGTTCTAATCCCTTCAACCGCAGACAATAGGTTTCTCCAACTTGGGTTGTACCCATCGGTGCATCCACCTGACCAACCATGCGTCCCATAATTGCATTAACTAGGGAAGTTTTGCCAGCACTCCCCGTACCAAATACCACTACTTGAATTTCACCCCGCGCTAGATTGGCTTCAATCTCTCGCGATCGACTTAATAAAGCCTGACGTGCTACTTCATCTTGAATTTGCCCTACCTGTTGCCGCACAGCCTGTAGAGTTGTAGAAGCAGCGTCAGATTTAGCAGCCGGAATTTGCGCCGCAGTTACTCGCTTCGGGTTGCGGCGCGATCGCTTTTCCCCAGATTGAATCACCAGTACATAATAAACGAAAGCGGCAACCAAGGCTCCAATGAGGACAATCAGCAGCAACAGCAGTAAATTGCCTAGCAACGGTGAATAGGACAATTGCCAGTAGAGGCGTGATAGGGAATCAATTAGCCATAGAGCTAGCCCCAAAATGACAATTAGACCGACAATCAGCGTTACTATGCGTGACAGAGGCATGGCTGGGAAAGATTAGTAAGTATTCAGTAGGCAGATGCTTCTAATCTTAATAGTTTCAGCATTTTTTACCAGAGTAGTAAGAAGCAGCTTTTGAGGTTCTGAAGGTAGAACTATTAAAAAATTGCAACAATGTCAGAATACAACTATGTACATCCGTAATGTATCCAGCAATATTTTAAGATGCAGACTATTACCAAAAAGTCAACAAATAAATCTTGGGCTGGTGCGATCGCACAACCAGCAAAAGAATTTCCCCTTACTCAACTATCAATTATTTCTGGCAAAATCCCAGATGGCTTGCGTGGGACACTTTACCGCAATGGTCCCGGACGGCTAGAACGTGGTGGCGAACGCGTGGGACACTGGTTTGATGGAGATGGGGCAATTCTCGGCGTTCATTTCACAGATGTAGGAGTCACCGGAGTCTATCGCTATGTGCAAACAGCAGAATATCAGGCTGAAACTCAAGCGGATAGGTTTCTTTATGGTGTCTATGGGATGCATCCGCCAGGGCCCATCTGGAAGCGCTGGGGTCAACATACCAAGAATGCAGCAAATACCTCAGTGTTGGCTTTACCTGATAAATTGTTGGCTTTATGGGAAGCAACCAATCCATACAGCCTTGATTTACAAACCTTAGAAACCAAGGGATTAGATGATTTAGGTGCTTTGGACAACGGATTACCTTATTCGGCTCATTACAAGCGTGATTCCCAAACAGGCGAAATTTTTAACTTTGGAATCAGCATCGGCAGTTCTGTACAGCTGAATCTCTACAAAAGCGATGCCAGTGGCAAAATTATCCAAAAAACTGCTTTTAAGCTAGATCGCTACTCGATAATACATGATTTTGTTTTAACTCAAAGGTATCTGGTGTTTTTCATGCCACCAATGCGGATGAAAACACTGTCAGTTCTCCTTGGTTTGACTACCTTCAGTGAATCTCTGTTGTGGGAACCTCAGTTAGGAACCCAGGTGTTAATCTTCGACCGAGAAAACTTATCCTTAGTGAGTCGTAGTGAAACTGATCCGTGGTTTAATTGGCATTTTGGCAATGGCTATGAAGATGAAGATGGTTCCGTAATTCTGGATATGGTGAGATATGCAGATTTTCACCAAACTAATGAATATCTCAGAGAATTTGCAAGTGGTGAGACGCACACAGTAACTAAAGGAACATTATGGCAAGTGCGCCTCAATCCTCAAACAGGTAAAGTGACAGCAATACAGGAAGTTGTCAACCGCAAGTGTGAATTTCCCGTAGTACAGCGATCTTTATTTGGACAACCTTGGCGCTATACTTATGTATTATTAATGCCCCAAAGAGGGGATACAGACAAAGAATCCTTTGGTGCGATCGCTCGCTTCGACTACAAAACCGAAACCCTCACCGAAGCTGACTTAGGAGAAAACCGCTATCCTTCAGAACCCATCCACGCCGAAGATGCCCACAATCCTGAGCAAGGCTGGATACTAACTGTTGTATACGATGGTAATACTCATAGTAGCGAAGTTTGGGTATTTGATAGCGATCGCCTGGATGCAGAACCCGTTTGCAAACTAAGATTACCTAGCGTCATTCCTCACAGTTTCCACGGCACTTGGAACCCAGCTTGACAATTCAAAATTCACAAAAAGCCCACGAAAAACCTAACCCCCTTCCTGACGCTTTAAGCTACGGTTATGGGATACTTATCCATCTATAGCTAGCGATCAACACTAGCTATAGCAGAAATGGGGGACGGAGGGTAAGAGCGATCGCAACGATAATTTTATAAAAATCTCTTCAATTCTTCTATTAGTATCTGGTCATTTTTCCACATAGAGACCTTTCCACCTCGATAGATTTTGGCGATGAAGGGAGCAGGATGCTTGCCAATACGGTTCGGTTAAGGTTTTTTGATTAAAATTCTAAATTCCAAAGACGCGATAAATCGCCGTCTCTACAATAATCATTCCTTTGTAGAGACGGCGATTTATCGCGTCTCTTGCCTTAACCGAACAGTATTGCGGTCATAAGCGTGCCTGCCAGAGATGTCTATTTTTATTATCGCAAATACCAATATATTATCGATATTAGCAAGACTTAACTTATTGAAAAATTCTTTTTCTTAGTGAAGCGATAGCTCTTGGCTCTCCCTAATAGACATCTCCAGAAATTAAATATGCGTTATCCAGAGTCCTTGTAGAGACGTAGCAGTGCTACGTCTCTACATTCTTTTTCGGAGATGTCTATTGGATAACTAGATGGGGTAAAGTCAAAACAAGCTGAGGTTTTTCATATTCTGTGAAAAGTTAGGATAATTGCTAAGTGTAAAAACGTAGTATCCTACATATTGGTATCTAAAGAGAAGTCCAAAATCATGAGGAGAAACCCCATAGCATTACTACTTAGCGGAGTGATTGTCAGTTTTGGACTGTCATCATTGTTAGCTCAAGCACAACAACAGGTTTCTGATGCCCAAGTTGCAGCGATGGTAGAGGCGTTGCGACTAGCTGCACCACAGACCGGCACCTCAAATGATGGACTTTATAGTGAATGGCAAGTTAAACCAGAAACTCTCAAAGGCTGGTCGAAATTTTGTCTCAAAAAAGAACTAACACCAACGCAGTTTGAAAACAGTCCTGTGACGGCACGCCAAGTTGTATCTTGCATCACGCGCCGGGAGTTAAACAAGCAGTTTATCGCTACCAATAATAATGAAACTGCCGCTGTGCGTGGCGTTGGTTGTTGGTGGATGACTGGCAACTACACAGGTTGCAATAGCGGATTTACTGCTACATATCTTCAAAAAGTTGTGGGTTTTTACCAGCAGCAGCGTTCAAAACCAGCAACTACTCCATAGACATCACTAAATTAATTGCTGCACGCAATTAAGCAAAACCAACTTCTACGCATCTACGTTGACTTTAATAACACAGTTTTAGTCTTAACCCAAGCGGATTGAGTTATATCTCACAAAGGATTGTTTGAACTTTGCCAATGCTGTTAGAATGCATCGATGTCAAAAAAGCAACATTTCTTAAACAAAAAACCCGGCTGGTCTTTGGATGAGCGAGATCCAAAGTTCATAGAATCTCTGATGCCTGTGTTTGGCTTTTTCTATCACCACTATTTCCGAGTTCAAACTAGTGGCTGGGATAATATTCCACCCCAAGAAAAAGTTCTATTTGTCGGCTCGCACAATGGAGGACTTGCAGCACCCGACATGGCAATGGTGATGTATGACTGGTTCCGACGATTTGGTGTAGAGCAACCCGTTTATGGTTTGATGCATCCCAAAGCTTGGCAGGTTAGTACACCACTAGCACAACTGGCCGCCAAGGCTGGAGCAATCATCGCCCATCCGAAAATGGCTTATACTGCCTTACACTCTGGAGCTAGTGTACTAGTTTATCCCGGTGGAGCCGAAGATGTCTTCCGACCGTTTTATTTACGTAACAAAATCTATTTTGCGGGACGGCAAGGATTTATCAAATTAGCGTTACGGGAAAATGTGCCGATTGTGCCTGTGATTTCCTGGGGCGCTCACGATACACTGATTGTAATCGCTGACTGCTACAAAGTTGTGCAGCAACTCCACGAGTGGGGGATGCCTTGGCTGTTGGGGATTGACCCAGAAGTTTTTCCGATCTATCTTGGACTACCTTGGGGATTAGCAATTGGCCCATTACCCAATATTCCATTGCCAGTGCCCATATATACGCGGGTTTGTCCGCCAATTGTATTTGAACGCTACGGCCGTGAAGCAGCTAGCGATCGCTATTATGTCAATGAATGTTATGAATTAGTTGTTAGTCAGATGCAGCAAGAGTTAGACCGCTTAGTGGAGCTAACTGCTAATGCCAATTCTCTTTGAGTAGTTATCAGTTAGAAGCTTTGAATCTTTAACTCATAACTGTTTTCCTAACCACCGCTAACTGGTGGAATCAGCACAACTTCATCCCCATCTTCTAGTAGTGTATCTGGTTCGACAAATATCAAATTAATCCCAAACCGGGTGATATCACGCCATTGGGAGAGTTCAGGGTGTTCAGCTATGAGGCGATCGCATACTGCTTTAACTGGCATACTATTAGGAAATTCCAGCACCAACTCTGAAACCCTAAAGGCTTCTTGATAAGCAGCGAACAACTTGACGGTAACGGTGATTGCAGATTTAGACATAGAACATACTTTGGCAGTACGAGCAAGTTTTTCAATACTCGACAAGCACCCTGAACTCTTGGGATTTATTATACATTAGACATCTCCAGAAATTAAATATGCGTTATCCAGAGTCCTTGTAGAGACGTAGCAGTGCTACGTCTCTACATTCATTTTCACCAGATGTCTATTACTAACTGCATGATTTCATATCATGTCCAGTTCAGTCCGGCTTGAGGCAGAATCAACCCACGCGCAATGACGTGGGATTGAAGCAAGACCAACAATTAATTGTTCCCCTTTTTCTCTTCCATGACTATTCAGCATTGAGGATTTTTGGTACTTTGAAAAATTCGCCTTCCTGTTCAGGCGCACCATTGAGAATACTTTGTCTGTCAGGATAGGGTTGCAATTCATCCTCTCGTGTGATATTACTGACATCAATTGCCCTTGTTGTTGGGGCTACATCAGTGACATCAAGTTCATTCAGTTGTTCAATGTAGTCCAGAATACTTCCCAACTGAGTAGTGAATTGTTCTTCTTCTTGTGGAGTCAATTCTAAACGAGCAAGATTAGCTACCTTGTGAACTTGTTCTTGGTCAATCATATTTTTTAGTGGGGAGTAGGGAGTGGAGAGTTAGGAGTGGATGATTTATAATTCCTAACTCATCACTTTTAGAAGAATACGTCAATTTGCGATCGCCCGGTGGTTTTCAGCCAGTTTTGGGCTTCGATGTAGTTATTGGGAGCCATGCGAATAGCACGAATCCAATAGTCTGCGGCTTGGTCAAAAAGTGCTTCGCCAGCCTCGTTATCTCCAGCTTCTTTTTCCTTTTCGCCTTGGTAGTGATAAATCACGGCGATATTGTTCAAAGCTTGGGGTAGGCGTGGGTTTAACTCAATTGCCTTGTGATATAGTTCTAAAGCCTTTTCGTGGTCGCCATTGCTGGCATAGATTAGCCCCATATTGTAGAAAATATAGCCGCGATCGTTGGTATCTTCCTCTAGTGTTAGAGCTTCTTCATAGTATTCCAATGCCTCAGCATATTCCCCTTCCGCTTGGGCCGACATACCATCTCGATAATAAACAAACGCTTCTTTAGCTTTTTTGTTGGTTGGTAGGATCTTCAGAATGATATCCGCCATCACTGTAAAGGATTTGTCAACAAAATTATCGTTTTTTTGTGTTCTTGGCATATTTGTCTCTGGGTATTGCGTATTGGGGACTGGGGACTAGGTATTGGGGACTGGGTACTTGGGGATTGGGGATTTGATAAGAAAGATTATTACTTCGACCTCAGAACTTCAGCCTCAGAACTCGTAACTTCAGCTTCAGAACATAAAGTGTCAAGCCTAGAACTTCCCAATCCCCAGTCCCCAATCCCCAGTCCCCAATTCCATAGTTCACTCAATAGCTAATTTAACTGATTTGCGGGGGCATTCTCCTGACTCAGGGGTACGATACATTCTGAACTATTATGCCGAGAGTTGTTTACCAAGGTGCTAACTGGATATGCAGTCATTGCTGGCGCTGGATAGGGGCGCAATAGCTGCTGTAGGGTTTGGGGCGTTTGCACTTGGGAATCTAGCCATAAATCGTAATCTTGTGGCTCCAGAATCACTGGCATCCGCTCATGAATGGGTTGGAGTAATTCGTTAGCTGCCGTTGTCAAAATTGTACAAGAAATTATTTCTTCATTAGCAGGGGTTCGCCATCTCTCCCACAAACCGGCAAAGCCGAAGGGTTGCCCATCTTGGAGACGAAAATAAAATGGCTGTTTCTTACCTTCTTGGCGTTGCCACTCATAAAAGCCATCAGCTAGGACTAAACAGCGTCTATGCTTAAAAGCCGAACGAAAAGCGGGTTTTTCGGCAACAGTTTCTGCCCTCGCGTTAATCAGCTTTGCCCCCATTCCCGCATCTTTCGCCCATGACGGAATCAATCCCCAATGCAACTGCTTAAATTCACGCTCTTCGCTTTCGGGATTTTGTAACACTGTTGCCACCATTTGCGTAGGTGCGATGTTATATTCGGCTGCTAAATCTGGAACTGACTCCATATAGAAAACTTGAGATAATCCTGTTGCCGACTGGTTTAGCGTAAATCTTCCACACATACTTTTATTCTCCACCACTGACTAAATTAAACATCTCAATCTAGAAATAAATAATACTTTTTTTTATTTTCTCAGATAATTTTATGTAGTACGTTCAGATGCTAAATACAAAAAAAATATCCGGTTTTGGGAAAATCTTTTGGTAAGATATTGTATTTTGAACCTTCACTTATCAGCATTTTCCTAACTGTATTTTAACATGGAACTACTGCGCCTGTACGATTTTTTACCTTCTGGCAATGGTTATAAGATACGTCTTTTATTGACACAACTAGGTATGCCTTTTGAGAGGATAGAGCTTAATATCTTGAAAGGTGATACTCGCACACCAGAATTTTTAAGTAAAAATCCCAATGGGAAGATACCTGTTTTAGAAATCGAGCCAGGGAAATATTTGGCAGAATCAAATGCCATATTGGTGTATCTGAGTGAAGGCACAGAATTTTTACCTTATGACCGCTTTTTACGAGCGCAAGTGCTGCAATGGTTATGTTTTGAACAATATAGTCATGAGCCTTTTATTGCTACATCAAGATTTTGGATTTCTATCTTAGGTAAAACTGAAGAATATAGTGAAGCTATCAAGCAAAAACGTGAACCAGGCTATATAGCACTTAACCTGATGGACAAACACTTAACTTCTCACACTTTTTTTGTAGGAGAGCGCTACACAATTGCTGATATTGCCTTATTCGCTTACACTCATGTAGCTGATGAAGGTGGGTTTGATTTGACACAATTTCCTGCTATTAAAGCTTGGATAGAAAGAGTCAAAGCTCAACCAAGGTATACAAGTATTACACAAGCATAAAAATTCGGTTTTGCAAGTTTTTGTCTCTGGTTTCTTGGCTCTAGCAGAGGATTTACTGGGTGAGATATAGCCTAGGGTGTTGATTTTGTACATTTTCAGGGGTTAAAAATTCATGCACAATCCTTTCCAATCCTTGCTGAGTAAAATTTGCAGTGGGAAAAGTTTATTGATTGGATTAGCACTGCTAACCTTTGTATTTGTGGCTTGCACTTCTGGGAATCAAATAGCTTCAAAAGTTCCAGAAAAAGTAACACTTGCCTATCAACCAGGAATCAACTATGCAAATTTACTAATTGTCAAACAGCAGCAAATTTTAGAACAGCAATTTCCACAGACAAAGTTTGAATGGAAAGAATTATCGAATGGTGCAGCGATTCGGGATGGAATTCTTGCAAATCAACTACAAGTTGGTGCAGGTGGCGTTGGGCCGTTTCTTGTTGGTTGGGATAAAGGTGTAGGATGGAAAATTTTAGCTTCACTTAATCATAGTGAGTTTTGGTTAGTCGTCAAGAACTCGAACATAAAAAGTTTAAAAGATTTTAAGCCAGGAATGAAAATTGGCTTACCATCTCCTGATTCTCTTCAAGCAATTGTACTACGTCGCGCAGCGCAAAAAGAATTAGGTAATGTTACAGCCCTTGATCAGAATATACAATCTATCGCTCACCCGTTAGGGTTTCAATCTCTATTGAATGGTCAAATTGATGCACACTTTACAACACCACCTTTCCAATTTCAAGAAGTTGAAAAAGGTGGTAGAGTGATTCTCAAGAGTTCTGATATTTTTGGTAAGATTAGTGCTGCCAGCATCTTTACTACGGAGAAATTCTACAATCAATATCCTGAATTTGGGAAAGCTTTGTACACTGCGATCGCAGATGCTACTAAACTCTTGAATGAAAAACCTGATGAAGCGGCAAAAATTATCTCACAGATAGATGGTGCTAAAATCTCAGCAGAGCAATATAAAAAGTGGATTACCGATCAGGCTGTAGAATACGGTCTTGAGCCAAGAGCCTTCCTGAAATATGGAGAATTTATGCATGAAATAGGTATGCTAAATCAGCAGCCTAAATCAATTGATGAATTAATTTTACCGACGCTTAAAGGCGTTGGAGGAGATTGAATTCATGGCGAAATTAGAACCGTTAATTATAGCAAACAGTGTTCAAATTATCTATAAGGAAGGTAGGCATCGGTTTACAGCTGTAGAAGATGTTAGCTTTGCTGTGAAACCAAAAGAAAAGTTTGTAATTATTGGCCCATCGGGTTGTGGAAAGAGTAGCCTGCTAAAAGCGATCGCAGGTTTTCAGCCCATCAGCAGCGGCGAATTGTTGATGAGAGGCAAAAAAATCACTTCTCCAGGGCCAGATAGGATGGTTGTTTTTCAAGATTTTGAGCAACTCTTGTCTTGGCAAACTGTACGGCAAAACATCGTTTACGCCCTCAATATTACAGGTAAAGCAACTAGCAAAGCCGTTAATGAAGAGGCTTTACACTATCTCAATTTAGTTGGAGTCTCAGCAGCCGTAGATAAATATCCTCATCAACTATCGGGAGGGATGAAACAACGGGTAGCGATCGCCCGTGCTTTGGCTGTGAAACCGCAAATTCTGCTCATGGATGAGCCTTTTGCTGCCCTAGATGCCCTGACACGTACTCAACTCCAGTACGAAGTCAACTCTATTTGGCAAAACACAGGCGTTACGATTATTTTAATTACCCATTCCATACAAGAAGCTCTGTACTTGGGACATCAAGTTTTAGTGATGACGCCAGTACCTGGAACTGTGAAAGAAATTGTCGATACAACGCAGATTGACGATATTAACAGCAAAGAGTTCGCCAATATGGCCGCCCATCTACGTAGTTTACTGGGTACTGATTCCCGTAGTGATACCAAATCGGTAAAGGAAGTATTGTTTCAGGAGTAATATCATGTCCGGTTAAAGACTTACAGCAGATTGCACGTTAGTGAAGTACAAAAATACCCCCCGACTCAATACTGCGTAGGTTTTGGAATTTCTTGGTTGAGGCAAGCTGTTCAATAGCCGGGGGAGAAATGGAGGCTGGCGTTGAGTTTTGCTTCCCCTGCTTCCCCTGCTTATCCGAGCAGTATTGCCCCCCGATTTCGGCGCAGCAAGTCTCTTAGGAATGGCGCTCCGGGACTGGGGACTGGGGACTGGGGACTGGGGACTGGGGACTAGGAAGAGTTTTCTTCTCCTGCGTAAGCATAGCTCACCGGAGGCATCGCTGCGCGAACAAAACTTGGGTAGTGGTCTGAATCCCCGAACAATTTTCCCAGTCCCTAATCCCCAGTCCCCAGCCCCTTCATAAAACTGCTTAAACTCTCTAAAGTACTATTGAGAACAACACGATCAAGTGAGTAGTATCTTGCTTGCCCTTTTTTATAGTTCTTCGCCAAACCTGCTTCCGTCAAAACTTTCAAGTGGTGACAAGAAAGAGACAAGCTAATTTCCAACTGCTCGGCAATTTCTGAACAGCTAATTTCGTCAGTACTCAACAGTAAATCTACTAATCGCAGGCGTGTTGGATCTGAAAGAGCCGTGAAGATTTTCGCACGGTTTTCGTAATTTCTTTTCTCAATCATCCCCATATCATAGCAAGCTCTGGCATTTTACTCAAATATTCAAACAATCATTTGACCATTTTGCGAAAATTCTGTTATGCTGACTACTACAATGGTTAAATAAGTATTTAACTATAATTATCTAGTACTGAAGATTCCTGACGAGATCGACGTTAACAAATATCAACTGCTACTGTAAGTTTGCTGACGTCGTTAGATGTAATTGCGATCAATGGCTGAGTATTGAGTGTAATTACACTCCAACTCTACAGGATCTTATCTGTCTGAACTTCTTGAACAAGGATGTAAGCAATGAGCAGAGACAATCGTTTTTTCTCTGACCTGAAACACGTTGAGGCAGAACTCAACTACCTCACCCCGATGGCAGAAAAGCTTGTCAACTATGCCTACGAACCCCCAGCAGGGGTTCCGCGCTCCAACGGAAAGTATGAGACACACAAAGTTCCAATCCGTAATGCACGGGAAATTTCAGATAAAGTATCCTTAGAGCGCCAAGGCTTCGACTTTACCGCACATAAAAGTAAAGTCAGTGATTTCTATGATGAAGATGAGATCCGCAGCGTTTATTATCCTGAAGCCAAGCAATTATTGAAAGAGGTGACAGGTGCAACGGAAGTATTGATATTCGATCACACTCTTCGTAACGCTCAAATTTCGCAGCCAGGCGAGAACGAAATTAGGGAACCAGTCAAGCGCGTGCATAATGACTTTACAGCCAAATCTGGCTATACTCGCGCCCGCAAGGTATTGACAGAGCAGGGAATAGATAACATCGATCAAGCGCTGCAAAAAAGGTTTGCACTGATTAACATTTGGCGACCGATCGCACCAGTCCAGGAGTCACCATTGGCAGTTTGCGACGCTCTGAGTATTGCACCTACAGACCTGGTGGCGGGTGATCTCTTGTATCCCAATTACGCTGGCGAAACTTACTCAATCACCTATAACCCATCACATCAATGGTTTTATTTCCCGCAGATGCAGCAAGACGAAGCGCTATTTATTAAGTGCTTTGACTCCGCAGAAGATGGACGGGCTAGGTTTGCCGGTCATACTGGCTTTGATGACCCCACTAGCCCATCGGATGCTCCACCTCGTCAGAGTATTGAGTTAAGGACGGTAGTTTTCTACCGCTTCTAAAAATCTGGGTAAACCTGATTTAACTCTGCGGTGTAAGTTTAAAACGTCCTTTCCTAGGGCTTACGCTTCCTGATTACCCTCCTTTGCCTTGAAAAAAAGGCGGGCTTTTCAGCCCACCCCACCCCACAGTATTTTGAGAATATTCTGTTGCGATTAACCCAACAATGCCTTAGCTTTAGCTAACACATTATCAACTGTGAAACCAAATTTCTCTAGGAGAACATTACCAGGAGCGGAAGCACCAAAGCGATCAATACTAACAGTATCGCCTTCAGTACCAACGTACTTGTGCCAACCGAAACTGCTAGCAGCTTCTACAGACAAACGCTTGGTGACAGCTTTCGGCAGAACTGACTCTTTATAAGCTGCATCCTGTGCGTCAAACAAATCCCATGCGGGTAGTGAGACAACACGGACTTTCTTGCCTTCAGCTTTGAGTTTTTCGGCTGCGGTAACGGCGAGGCTCAATTCGGAACCAGTGCCAATTAGGATGATATCAGGTGTACCTTCGCTATCTACCACGGTGTATCCACCCTTGGCCACACCCTCAACCGATGTGCCTGCTAAATTGGGGACATTCTGACGAGTGAGCGCCAATAGGGTAGGTGCATTTTGGCTTGCCCTTTCAATTGCTATTTTGTAAGCCCCAGAGCTTTCGTTTCCGTCTGCGGGACGAATTACTGTCAGGTTAGGAATAGCACGCAGGGAGGCGATGGTTTCAATTGGTTGGTGTGTGGGGCCGTCTTCACCTTGTCCAATTGAGTCGTGGGTTGTTACCCAAATCACGCCAGCGCGGGAGAGGGCAGATAAGCGGATAGCAGCACGCTGGTAGTCGGTGAAGATTAAAAAGGTAGCTGCATAGGGAATCAATCCCGAACCATGTAGCGCTATGCCATTAGCGATCGCGCCCATACCATGTTCCCGAACACCAAAGTGGATGTTGCGGTTTTGATATTGTCCTTTTTGGAAGTCACCGATACCTTTGAGTTCCGTTAAGTTGGAGTGGGTTAAGTCAGCCGATCCACCAATTAGCCCAGGGACAACAGCCGCTAGTTTGTTCAGAGAAATTTCTGAGTGCTTACGGGTGGGTACTCCCTTGTCTTCGGGGGTGTAAGTTGGGAGTACTTTATCCCAACCGTCGGCTAGTTTGCCACTAATGTAATTTTCAAATTCAGCTGCTTCTTGGGCATACTTGGCTTTGTAGTCGGCGTATGTTTTATTCCACTCAGTTTCGTAAGTAGCACCGCGCTCAACTGCTTTGCGGAAGTGATTCAGGGCTGCTTCTGGAACTTCAAAAGGCTCATATTCCCAACCCAAATTTTTCCGAGTTAAGGCAACTTCGTCTGTGCCAAGGGCTGCACCGTGAACACCGGCAGTGTTTGCTTTATTGGGGGAACCGAAACCGATGGTAGTTGTCACCTTAATCAAAGTTGGCTTATCAGTGACAGCTTTTGCTTCAGCGATCGCTTTTTCAATTCCGGCTAAATCGGTATTACCATCCTTGACATGGAGGACGTGCCAGCCATAAGCTTCAAAGCGCTTGGAAACATCTTCGGTGAATGCTACATCTGTAGAACCATCGATCGAGATGTGGTTGTCGTCGTACAGAGCAATTAGTTTACCTAATCCCAAGTGTCCCGCAAAAGAAGCAGCTTCACCGGAAACGCCTTCCATATTACAACCATCACCCACGATTACGTAAGTGTAGTGGTCAACGATTTTAGCATCGGGTTTGTTGAACTTAGCAGCCAGGTGAGCTTCGGCGATCGCTAAACCGACTGCATTGGCAATTCCCTGACCCAAGGGACCAGTCGTGACTTCCACACCTTCTGTTTCAAAGTTTTCTGGGTGTCCGGGAGTTCTAGAACCCCATTGACGGAATTGCTTAATATCTTCAATGCTTACACTGTCGTAGCCTGTCAAGTAGAGCAGGGCATATTGTAACATTGAGCCATGACCGGCAGACAAGACAAAGCGATCGCGGTTAAACCATTTGGGATTCTTGGGATTAAAGCGTAAAAAGCGATCCCAAAGTACAAAAGCAAAGGGAGCCGCGCCCATTGGTAGTCCTGGGTGTCCCGATTTTGCCTTTTCTACGGCATCAATCGCCAAGAAGCGGATCGAGTTAATAGCCAGTTCTTCGACGGACAATTCTTTGAAGGATTGGGTTGCAACAGTCATAATCTCTTGTTTTTAGCGACGGGTTAGCACTCTTCGTAGATTCTTTTGCTGGGGTAATTTTAGATTCCCCACAGTATCCTCATCATCCCATTCCCGCTTGTGGATGGACAAGCGGGATCTCCTGAGTTTCTGGTGATAAATCAAGCTGATAATTGGGTCATGCTGAACGCTTACTTTATATCGGAATGATATTTCTGATACTTTGGGTATCGGGCATTGGGCATTGGGCAAACGAGCAGAGTCGGATCAAACTCCTGTCTCCTGCCTCCTGCCTTCTTTTAGACGTATTTCTTAAAAGCCAATGTGACATTATGACCGCCAAACCCGAAAGAATTGGATATTGCTACCTCAACTTTTTGAGCGCGGCTAGAGTGAGGTACGTAATCTAAATCACACTCTGGATCAGGATTTTCTAGATTGATTGTTGGGGGAATTTGGTCGTTAGCGATCGCCAGTACTGTTGCCACTGCTTCAATCCCGCCAGAACCGCCTAATAAATGACCTGTCATCGACTTGGTGGAGCTAATTGCCACCTTATAAGCATGTTCTCCCAAGGCTTTTTTGATTGCTGAGGTTTCAGTTGAATCATTAGCTGGGGTGCTAGTGCCGTGGGCGTTAATATAGCTAATTTGTTCGGGAGTTATGCCGGCATCCTTGAGGGCTAGTTCGATGGCTCTAGCGGCTCCGAGTCCACCAGGTACAGGGGAGGTGATATGGTAGGCGTCACAGGTCATACCATAGCCGATCATTTCGGCATAAATGTGAGCGCCGCGACTGATGGCGTGTTGCAGTTCTTCTAGAATTAAAATTCCGGAACCTTCACCCAAAACAAATCCGTTGCGATCGCGGTCAAAGGGACGGCAAGCATGGGCTGGATCATCATTGCTAAAAGAGAGTGCCTTGCAGGCGGCGAACCCAGCTATCGACAATGGTGTGACAGCTGCCTCTGTTCCCCCGCAAATCATCGCCTGGGCATATCCCCCTTGAATTAAGCGAAAAGCATCTCCAATGGCGTTGGAGCCAGCAGCGCAGGCAGTTACGGGGCAGGAGTTTGGCCCTTTCGCACCCGTGTGAATTGCCGTTAATCCTGCGGCCATATTGGCGATCATCATTGGGATCATGAATGGACTACAGCGATCGGGGCCACGGTTGAGGTAGATAGTTTGCTGGTCTTCTAATACCTTAATGCCACCAACACCAGAACCGATCATGACACCGACCTGTTCTGCATTCAGGTCATTGATCACTAACTCCGCGTTAGATAGAGCCTGTTGTGCTGCCGCAACCCCAAATTGGGAAAACCGATCCATACGCTTGGCTTCTTTACGCTCCAAGTAATCGTGTGGATCGAAGTTTTTCACCTCACCAGCAATCCGGCAATCATGGCGAGACGCATCAAATAATGTGATGTAGTCAATGCCATTGCGTCCACTTAATAATCCATTCCAATATTCTGTTGCTGTGTTACCTATAGGTGTAATCGCGCCAACACCAGTTACAACAACGCGTTTACGTGTATGATCTGTCATGATTCAGTTAAAAATGGCGAAAAAGCAGCAGGCAAAAAATTCGAGGCTAGCGACTAGGTACTGGTGAGCCAGCACGGTCTTAAAGGTTTCCTTTATGAACGACTGGCGTCGGATTTCCAGACTTAGAGCGACTGGCGTTAGCTACGTTAAGAGCGTTACCCAAAGGTGACTAGGTACGGGGAAAAATCTTCCCAATCCCCAATCCCCAATCCCCAATCCCTAATCCCTAATCCCCAATTAAGCTGATGCGGTAACTTTGTTATTGATGTAATCTACTGCGTCTTGAACCGATGTAATCTGCTCGGCAGCTTCGTCGGGAATTTCGATTTCAAATTCTTCTTCCAAAGCCATCACCAACTCAACAATATCCAGGGAATCTGCTCCCAGGTCTTCCATAAACTTGGCTTGTGGTGTGACTTTATCAGGGGGTTCAACACTCAATTGTTCGACGACGATTTTCTTGACCTTTTCAAAAAGTTCCACTTGGCTCATAAATAAAAGTCCTTAACCACTTGCTACGATCTACTCTTTAGAGGAGATATTGTTTTTAGCATATACATCTTATCGTCAAGCGCGATCGCCCGTATACTGTCAAGAGTTTTTCTGTGAGAAAACCTCTGCCATTCCTAAAATAAATGGGGTAAGCTTTCTGGAAAAATTCGGTAGTGGAGCGGGCTACACCATCGCCGATACTGTGTAAACACTTTGTTTTTCCAATTATTGCTAAAAATTTTTACAATGTCTCGATCGGTATTTACAGCCTTGCTAGCAATCAGAATATGGCGATGCCACAGCTTTTAACCTAGACGGTTAAAGTGTTGCTAAACGTCAAACATCAAAATTTTAGTGCTAATAAGGGATGATAAAACAGTTATCGTTTAAAGCGATCGCTCTAACCCAAGCATACTTCTATGGTATCTCAGACACTCAAATACGCTTACTTCCCTGGTTGTGTTGCCCAAGGGGCCTGTCGGGAACTTTACCAGTCAACTCAAGCGCTGACCCAAGTACTGGGTATTGAACTGGTTGAACTTAAAAAAGCTGCTTGCTGCGGTTCTGGCACATTTAAAGAAGATTCCCAACTGCTAGAAGATACAGTCAACGCCAGAAATATCGCTTTAGCAGAAGAATTAAATCTGCCCTTACTTACCCATTGCAGCACTTGTCAAGGTGTCATCGGTCATGTCAACGAACACCTCAAAGAATGTAAGACTTCTAACCCTGTCTACATTGAACAGGTTAATGGCTTGCTGCATAAAGAAGGCTGTTCGCCTTATCGTGGTAGTACTGACGTTAAACATCTTCTTTACGCCTTAGTAACAGATTACGGTTTAGAGGAAATTACCAAACGTGTCACCCAGAAGTTAACTGGATTAAAATGTGCGGCTTTTTATGGCTGTTATCTCCTCCGCGCCCAAAAATCTATGCCTGATGATGACCCCTTTCAACCGGAAGCAATGGAAAATGTATTTCGGGCGGTGGGTGCAACGCCTATTTATTACCGAGGTCGGACACAATGTTGTGGTTGGCCGCTTTCTAGTTATGCCACTACCCAATCTTTCAAAATGGCGGGGATGCATATTCAGGACGCCTTAACATCTGGTGCAGATTGTATAGTTACACCTTGTCCTTTATGCCACTTAAATTTAGATTCGCGTCAGCCAGATGTAGAAAAGGTGATAGAACAGAAGTTAGGTTTACCAGTGTTGCATTTACCCCAGTTGATTGCTTTGGCACTTGGGGTTAGTCCAAAAAAATTGGGTTTAGAACGTCACGTTGTTTCCACAAAGCCAGTGTTGGAAAAATTAGGGTTTTAGTTTATCTAAATAGAATAGACATCTTCGAAAAAGAATCTAGAGACGTAGCACTGCTACGTCTCTACAAGGACTCTGGATAACGCATATTTAATTTCTGGAGATGTCTAATTCAGGATTAAAAGGGAACAGGGAACGGGCAACAGGGAACAGGGAAATCCCCATAATTAAAATTAGGGGATTTGTACAAGGACGTATTTTTTCTTGCGCTACGCGTCCCCTTAAAAAATGTTTTTATTTCTTTCATAAATAAATTTAGGGGCTTGTACCCTAAATCTTCGGGGCTAATTCTTGCACTGTTCCCTGTTTCCTCTTCCCTGTTCCCGCCCCGAAGGGGCTTGGTCAGAATGAATTCTGACTCCTGACCAAAAAAGCAAGTATTCAGACACGACGTTTGAATAAGCGGCATTTTTGCACCCCCACTAAATCTTTGATTTAGTGGTCAACAAGACAGTGGCAGGTCTAGTTACTCACTACGGATCAGATAAAATTGATTCGGATTTAATCTCCGTTTATTTAAAAGACAATATGTTTGCCAGAATTCGCCAAATTTTGAGTCAAATTTTTAGTAAATCAAGGACAATCAATAACGAACCCCTGAATAAAGTCAGTTTGGTTGTCATTATTATAATTGATATTTTTATCTTGATTAATGTTTTTACAGGACTCGATGATATTAGCAGATGGCATATCAGTCCAACGGGAGCTTATCCATGTTATTCCGAGTGGCAAAATTATCAGACAAAAACCACTAAAGATAAAGACTATGACATTGTTAGACTTTCATTGCCATATAACCCGAACAATCAACTCAGCTTTCAGCGAAACTATCAGCAAGCTGAAGTAGGACATTTAGGTAAGGTTTCTAAAACTTGCCTGCAATATGCAGACTACAAAGATAAACTTAACAATCCTGAAAAGCAGCAAATTATCAAAACTATTGATCAGAAACAAGCAAAAATTAGTAGACTTGAACAAACCAATAGCACTATTAAATCCCAATATGACTCAACGTTATTAGAAAAAATTGCAGGTCAGGGTCGTGAACAATCAATTAATCGAGTCAGTGCTGAAAAAGCTAAACAGACATTAGAAGAAAATAATCGCCAAATCTCTACCCTGAAACCAGAAATTTCTACTTTTAAAAATGAACTGCTTACCAAACCAGAAAGTATTAGTTTTCTAGCCTTTATTAAAGATACTAATCAATTCCGGGAAGTTGAAAAAGGCTATCAGCAGGCATCATTTTGGTATCCAAGTATCCAGCTTGTTTTTCAGTCTCTTTTTCTTCTACCACTGATTCTCATTGCCTTATCAGTTCACAATTGTGCCCAAAGAAGAAGATATGGGCTTGTCTCGCTAATTAGCTGGCATTTGCTAGTTATCTTTTTTATCCCACTAATTGTTAAAATATTTGAATTTCTCCAAATAGGTGCAATATTTAAATTTTTCTTTGAGATAATTAGCGCCCTTTTTGGTGGCTTACTTTTCCTGCTCAATTATATTTATATCTTACTGATTCCAATTATTGGTTTTGGAATTATCCAGTTTTTTCAAAAATTTGTCTTCAATGCCAAAGTCCAAGCAGCTAGCAGAGTTCAAAAATCCCGCTGCGTCAATTGCGCCAAGAAAATTCGACATCTTGATACTTACTGTCCGCACTGCGGTTATTATCAGTACGTTGAATGCCAAAACTGTCATAATCTTACTTATAAGCATTTGTCGTACTGTAAACATTGTGGAACTGCTCAAAATTCCAGTAATTTGTAATCAGTGAAGTCGTTGATTAGTCTTTTTAATTTAGATATGGAAAAAGTGAAAACAGCTAACCAAGAGAGTCAGTCGCCGCTTGATTTTCTCAAAAACTTGTTAATTGCTCGTTGGCGATCGCTCTTACTGCTGTTGATAGGAGTATATTTACCTTTGCAGGTATTTGAAATCCTGACAGTGAAGATATGGGAGAATCAAGCAGGCTTACCGTGGGATGTGCCTATTTTGTTAACAGTCCATTCTACAGCTAACCCACAGTTAGATGTTTTAGCTGTCACCCTCGCTATAATTGGGTTGCCTTGGACGGCGATACCGATTTTAGGTGCGATCGCAATTATCTTACTACTTCAAAAACGCTGGCGATCGCTAGCTTATTTACTCACCGCCTCATTGGGAAGTGTGATCATCAACCGCACAGCGAAGCAATTAATGCATCGAGTACGTCCACAATTGTGGGAGTCTATTGCACCTGAGTCTAGTTTTGCATTTCCCAGTGGTCATGCCATGACGAGTATAACTCTGGTAGCAATTTTGCTATTTTTAACTTGGGCTAGTTCCTGGCGCTGGTTGGTTCTCATATTCGGCAGCTTATATGTCATCGCTATTGCGTGGTGTCGTCTTTATCTGGGAGTTCATTTTCCTAGTGACATTCTCGCAGGTTGGATGGTTGCATTAGGTTGGACAATTGGCGTCAGTCTAATTATCAAACCCCATAGTACTAAAGCTCAATCTGTAGATGGCGAACGCGCTGAGGATGAAACTACCTTACTCCCGGAAGAAAGAAAGTTGATAACTGAGGAGTAACATTTAAGATTTAATTGGGGTCTGAATCCCTATCTAAATCTCCCCTATTTTAATCCTGTTGATGGGCAAATTTATAACCACCCCACAGGGAAAGAGCGATCGCAACCACCAGCAAAATCGGTATGCTGTACCAAGGAAATTGGGACAAGGGTAAACTAAGACTTTGAAAGCCGTTGGTAATGTCGCTGGGTCAAAGAAGGTCGCTCCTAAGAATGACATGGGGATAATGATAAAGTGGAGATATTAAGCCTGATGCCGCAATTGGTTAAGATTCTCACACGTAAATCTAACCAATCTCCCCAAAAAATAGTCAGACTATCAGCTAGGAAGATTTGCAATTGCGAAGTTTTGAACCTCTTGCCCGAAGATAGCGTTCTTTGAGATATCACGTGCTTTCAATTACTTATCAAAATTTTATTAAGTATTAATTTACATTGTTTTACACATCAATTACAAGGGGTAATAAAAATATCTCATCTTAAAAATTTAAAATTAACAACAAAATCTAGATGTTTTAAGCATTATTACTACATTAATTGTGAAAATTCAGTTAACTGTATCTGATAAAAATGAAAAATATGGTATAATTCACAAATAAATTGTTTACAAGTGATTAATCAAGTCAAGCAGCGCAAAGGTCATAACTAATAACAATTCGTTAACGATAAAATAAACAAAGATACTCATTAATTATTCCGGATAGAAACAACAACCGACTAGTACGACTTGGCTTAAGAGGATGTTTGAAAAGTATTAGGCGACTGGAAGTCGCTAATATACAAAACCTAGTCCACCTCCGTGGACTAAGAGAAAATCAAGAGTTTTTAACCCACGGAGGTGGGTTTGGTTTGTGTAGCCGCGACTTCCAGTCGCCCGATGAATAATAAATTAGACTTTTCAAACAACCTTAAAATTCTGTCCAGATATCTAGATAACTTCCTATTCCTCGGATTTAACAAGAATATTGCACAGAAAGTTACAGGCAATTAAAGTCAAGAATAGGCATACTGAAAGAGGGAGAAAACTTTAGACAACTCCCTGCCAAATCGGCGTGAAGGTGATTAAGCAACAATGAGACGTAAATCTACTGGTAGATCGGCTACTACTTCTAAACCCTCTGTTTTCCAATCCCCTCTATTTAACTTCACCACCATCGCAATTATGGGAGGGGTGTTGATTTTGGGAATTGGGATTGGCATTGCTTTTAGTTCTACAACCACGTTGGCTCCATCAAATGTAGCTTCCCGTGAATTCATTGATCTCAAAGCACCAAACCCAGAAATTTGTGTGCAGTATGGAGCTAGCGCTATGGTGACGGACGCTAGATTGTTCATTACTCTCAACCCCTTTAATGTTTATGTTTCCCAACCGAGTATGCGTCCTGGATGTGTAATTCGACAAAATGACTGGGCAATTTTAGAGCAACGTAAGCTGGTGACATCCGAGCAGGTAAGAGATTGCAAAAATCGCCTGAACACCTTTGGTTTTACAGGGAACTTGGACGGTGAGAAACCTGATATTAGATGCATATATCAGAATGAAGCCGCTCAAAACTTCTTCACTGCTCAACCAGGAGCAGTTGGAACACCTCAGCAAACGGACAGATTTTAAAATTGGGCATTGGGCATGGGGCATTGGTCATTAATTATTCTCCCCTGCTCCCTCATCCCCCTCATCCCCCTCATCCCCCTCATCTCTCTCATCCCCCCATTCCCTATCTCCTTTTAGGAAGAGGTTGACCAAACTCAATGATCTGGGGATCGGGAGCATTGGGGATTGTTGGAACTGGAAATTCAGATATCCCGACAGGGGGAATATTATTCAAATTATTGGGCTGATTTGGGAAAGAAGGCGGGGGAAGAGTTAAAGCAGGTTGTTGAGAGGATGTATTCGGAGTTAGGGGGGGTACGGTGACAAAAGGCTGCCCTGAGTTGGTAATAATTGCTGAGGGTAGTTCATTGGATGGAGGCGGAACTGTAAGTAAGGGCGGTTGTTGATTCGTAGTGGTTACGGGTAAGTTACTCGGCGGCTGTGACTTATAGGGTGTTTGAGGTTGTTTCTTGGGTGAAGGTGAGGAGTTTCCTGCTTTCACGGCAGTAGTTTTACCAGAAATAACCGGACGTAACACCCAACGAGTGGAGTTTTTGCGGGAAACGGGTTGCAGTTGTATCTGTTTGGGATTAAAAATAGTCCCTGGTGCTAAATCTAAGACAATGCGTGTGTCGTTTGCGTTCAGTTGAGAAACGCGAATGCTTTTAATTGCTCCAGAATAATTTTGCAGCGTGGTAACTTTGCCCAACTTAGTATTCGGTAAATCTACAACCAGACGCGAGGGTTTGGCCAGGTAGAAATAACGGGGGGTTGTGCCTGCTGAGAGAGTGATTTCAAGTTGCTGTGTCTTGGGAGAAAAACGCCAATTATCTAGCTTGGCCCCTGGTGTAGCAGCAGTGGTGCAAGTTTCGAGGGCGATCGCTGCGTAAAAGCCTAATATACTGATGCTAAATAGCTGCTTGCCCCATTGGCAAAATTGCCTAGTCTTTAGTCCCTGATCCATTCTTTTTATTTGCTCCATAAAACCCATACAATGCGCTCACATTGCCGTTTACTTCGCGCTGCCAATCGCGTCTCTACCCACTCCCTAATTCAACATGTCGCGCCAGGATTCCCCGACTTCGGCGCAGCAAGTCTTTTAGGAGGCGCTCTGGGACTGGGGACTGGGGACTGGGGACTGGGGACTAGGAAGAGTTTTCTTCTCATAAGCTGTCGTGCATTTAAATTGTATAATTTTGGGTCTAAAACCCTTCCATAGCCTAGAGGCAGCTAAAAAACTAGATGCGTGGCAGCTTACGAGACGCTGCGCGAACAAAACTTGGGTAGTTATCTGAATCCCCGAACAATTTTCCCAGTCCCCAGTCCCTAATCCCCAGTCCCTAATCCCCAGTCCCTAATCCCCAGTCCCTAATCCCCAGTCCCTAATCCCCAGTCCCTAATCCCCAGTCCCTAATCCCCAGTCCCTTTTTCAATTAACTTTTTGGGGCACAGCGGTAAATTTCAGCGTTTGGGGAATGCCCTGTACGGATAATTGACCTGTAATATTACCTTTATCCACAAGTTGCATTTGAATTGTCACTGAGTTTAGAGGATCATTTTGGGGGCGAGGAATATTACAAAGGATTGAACTACCAACTTTCCCAGATAAATTTAACTGTTGATTTCTAAAGATGCCTGCCAGAGAGTGCTTTTCGTCAGTGTCGGCCTTAGCGTTTGCCGGTAATACAGAGGCATTTAAGTAAATACCCGACTGTTCAATGTTTAACGTCAGGGTATCCGATTTTTCACAATTCGGCAAATTCTCCGCTAGGGTTAGACGATATCGGCCGTTAACTGGAGGAGGAGCCTTGAGATTGTTTTCTCCGTAAACACTGACAGTTTTAAACAACAGTAGCACTGACATGATTGCGACTCCGTAAAAAGCCAAAGATTTGAAGTTGAAATGATTCATGCTCTTAATTTTTCAGTGTTGGCTCTTGACTGCTAATGTCAGGAAGCATGGAAGCTAGATGAGCGGTGACTTGACTGTAGCGACGGGTAATCAGCAGAGAGGAGCAACATTGGATGGCTAGTTGATCTGTATATCTTCCCAAGGTTTGACGTTCGATACCCCAAGTGCGGCTAGTGCCAGCAATTGTCAAGTCTACGTTTTTTGAGGCTTCGACTACTGTTTGGATTGCCTCTGGAGCTTGGACAATTTTGATTTCTATGCGATCGCGTACACTACTCGGTAATTGCTCCATCATTATGTCCAACTCGTAATTCAATTCATCTTTGAGGCGGTTTTCTGGTAATACATGTAAAATCTGCAACGTACAAGTTTCATGATTGATTAGCAGTCTGAGGGCTAGAATCAGGGCTAAATCATCATGAATATTTGCAGAATAAGGTACTAATAAGCTTTCTAAGCGATCGCTTCCCCGGTCTAAAAATACTGCTACATCTACTGGTGCAGTGCTGAGAAGTTGACCGACTCTTCCACCTAAACGATTGCTACTAAAAGCTGGGCGATGCCATCCGACCAGAATTAAATCAACTTGCTCTAGTGCGGCTATCTGTGCGGTTTCCCGTGCGACATTGCTAGATATGCGAACGATGGGATGCACATGAGAGCGTGTTTCTAGCGGTTCGAGAGTATTAATCAATTCTTCTAGCTGCTGGCGGCGCTGGGCAATTAATCGGTCTGCTTCAACTGGTGTACTTTCAAAGGCATAATCTTCTTCAAATTCAATCAGGCTAAGAGGATTAACCACGGCGGGATGTCGGGAGTTGAGAGCAATGCTGACTGCCAACTGTACCAAGCCTTTTTGGGTACTCGGATTAGCTACGGGCACCAAAATTCGGTAGGGACGAATGTAAGTGTCGGCATCAGTAGCGCTTGTAGCTGTTTCTGCTTCTAACACTGGTTCTATTACATCTAACCTGATCAGCTTCTTCGGATATGTCCATTCCAGCAGTGGCGAGGTCATGAATGTAGTTACCAATGCCATAATTACCAGCATGGTAAATATTAAGGGGGAAATTACCCCTAACTCTAAACCAATGTTTAGCACTATTAGTTCGGTCAAGCCGCGAGTATTCATTAACCAACCCAGTGCCGAGGCTTCCCGTTTATTAATGCCACTGACACGGGCCGCTACATAAGTACCAATATACTTGCCTGCGATCGCCACTCCTAAAACCAACGCACACAAAAGCCACAATTCGGGACGGTTGAGCAAGCCAATCTCTGTCCGTAAACCACTGTAGGCGAAAAATATTGGTAGCAAGAAAATCAGGACAAAATCTTCCGTTTTTACTGCCAATTCCCGCACTAAATCTTCATTTTTGGGCATGGCTGCTCCCAGTAAAAATGCCCCAAAAATTAAGTGAATCCCAATTAGTTCGGTGATTAATGCCGACGCAACCACACCCATATAAATCCCAGCTAGCAATAATTGGCTGAGTCGTCCCGCACGGAGGTAGTGTTTGGCAAGGCGTTGCAGGAACCAACGTCCCACTGTCAACATCAAGCCGATGTAGACTATACTGGCAATAATTGTGGGTATAGCACCAGCAAAGTCGCCAGTCCGAGCAACTGCGATCGCTACTGCTAACAAACACCAAGCTGTCACATCATCCACTGCTGCACAAGTTAACGCCAACGTTCCTAAACGCGTTCCTTGTAAATTGTTTTCAGTAATGATTCGCGCCAACACTGGAAAAGCAGTAATCGACATCGCCGCCCCTAAAAACAAAGCAAAGGCGGTAAAAGATACACTTGCATTGGAAACTAGGGGATAAAGTAGCACCGCTAGCAATGTTCCCAGAGAAAACGGCATTAAAATGCTGACATGAGAAGTTAAAACCGCTACTTCTAATTGTCCGGCGAGGTATTTGGGATTTAGTTCTAGCCCAATCAAAAACATGAAAAATATTAGTCCCACCTGAGACAAAACATTGAGAAAAGGAAAAGTTTCTGGTGGAAACAAGGTAACTGCTAGATGGGGAGCAACTAAACCAAATAAAGATGGGCCGAGCATAATTCCGGCGACAATTTCACCAATTACCAGCGGTTGCTTAATAGAACGGAATCCTAGACCTACTAGGCGTGAAAGTCCAATAACAATCAGCACCTCAACCAGAACGAGAACAACTACGTGCATGGTTTCCTCACAATTAACTATCTGGTTTCCCTAAGATAATTCTTTAAAAGACTGGAAAATGTCAAGCTTGTTAGATACAACCAAGAGTAATTTGTGCTTCGTGGTTATATGAATTATTGTTACGATACAGTTGCAGCCGTGAAATATGAATTCTGATGATTTTAGGAACTACATCTAAAATAACTTCCAAATTAACGATAGCAATAAAATTAGCGTTATATGGTAATACTATTTAATTTGCTCTCCACCGCGAGGCTCATATCCCCGACTTCTTCAAGAAATCGGGAATCTTTTTGTTCTTAAAAGGGAACAGGGAACGGGCAACAGGCAACAGGGAAATCCCCATAATTAAAATCAGGGGATTTGTACAAGGACACATTGAAACATCGTG
>NZ_JBALDZ010000065.1:0-5478 GCF_036917155.1 Nostoc sp.
ATATCACAAGAGACATATCACTGCGAATAAATTCGCCCGTGCCTAGCCCCCATAAATAGAATTTAGGGGCTTTCCCGGCACGGATAACTTGGTAAATGCTGCCGGATTTATTAATCTAGTCTCGAATTACCTCGGAGATTGTATACTCCCTAGAATTTGCATACAGTTCTAACCTTGCCCATTCTTCTTGAGACAACCTAACTCTCAATATTTTTTCTCTGCTCATTGTAGTCTTTTCAGTGCTACAATAATTCTAACAGGAACGATCAATTTCTGCTGTCAGTATTTCAAAGTCTACAGGCTTGGTTAAGTGGCATTTGAAACCAGCCTGAAGCGCAAGTTGCCGATCCTCCTGACTACCGTAGCCGGTGAGTGCAATCAGAATTGAGCGATTAAATTTGGAGTCTTTACTTAGTTCCTGTGCAACGGCGAATCCATCCATTTCAGGAAGTCCGATGTCACAAATAATCACATGAGGCTCAAGCTTCCTGGCAATTTCTACCCCTAAAATTCCATTCTTGGCAATGGAAACTTCATGCCCAAAATGCTCAAGTACTGCTTGTAATGATAAGGCTGAATCCTCATTATCTTCGATGACTAAAATCTTCAACGATTTTTTAGTCGCCTCTGTAATCTCCAGGTTGTTGTCCAAGGCTGTAATCTCTTCGCATATAGGAAGAGTAACTTTGAATTCTGCTCCCAGATTAATCCCTCTACTTGAGGCTTCAACATTACCACCATGAAGTTCTACAAGACTTTTTACTACCGAAAGTCCCAAACCTAGCCCGCCCCTTGAACGGTCTAAGCTGCGATCGCTCTGGGTGAATGGCTCGAAAAGTTCTGATAATATTGTCGGGTCTATTCCTATGCCTGTATCTCTTACGGATAAGGCCGCCACACTACCTGAGCCATTCTCACTTGGAATAACTGAGAAATCAACCCAGATCGTCCCATCTGGCTTTGAGAATTTTAAGGCGTTATCAAGAAGGTTCCCAAAGATTTGGAAGAAGCGAGTGGAATCAACATAAGCCCACACGGGCGTGTTTGGCAGGTCTTGAACTACGTTAAGATTCCATCTCTTGATTGCTTGTGCATGGTCATTGAGACTTTGGCGAACCAATTCCACCAGATTAACTTTCTCAAGGTTTAATGAAATCTTCCCATAAGTGATAGACGATACGTCAAGTAACTCATCGATCAATTTTGAGAGGTGCTTAATCTGGTGCTGCATCATTAAAACTGTTTCCCCGACTGCACCAGTCTCACCCAGCTTTAACTTGAGTAGCTGAACGCCGTTGGAGATGGGGGCAACAGGATTCCTCAACTCGTGAGCCAGCATCGCAATAAATTTGTCTTTCAGGGCGTTTTGGTTCGTAAGTTTCTGGAAAAGTTGCACGTTGGCGATCGCAACTGCTGTAGTATCTGTCAAAATCTCAAGGAGTCCGATTTCTTCGGGTGTGGCTAGGTGTCGTGTACTCCAGTAGGCTCCGATTGCACCCAATGGTTCAGAAACCCTGATCGGAACCATCACTAAACTCTTGACAAAAGTCACTTTGTACGCATCAATAGGAATTCGCGCATCTTGGTAAATGTCCTCAATTACGGCTGCTTGTTTATTGAGCATTGCCCAACCGGAGATGCAAGACTTGAGGGGAAAACGCATACCTTTCCAAAGTGGCCCAATAGCGTTTTCATCGACATAGTGGCAACATTCACCATCCCGCAGTACAAAAGTGACTCCATCCGCATTTGTGAGATCGCGAGCCGCTAAACGCACAATCTCAATAATTTCCTCAATAGTCCGCACACAAGCCAAATCCTTCACGACCGAAAGCAGCCTGTTGTAAGACGAAATGTTATAGCTTTGATGTGAATTCTGTTCTTGAGAGATGGAGGTTTGTAATATATTTTTCATAAAAGACTCCGAACAAAAGGGATGTCTGTATAAAAACTCAGGTAAAGCGGGTAGGTTTCAGCAGATACTTACTCTTAATCGTAATCTTAACTTTAGATATTGAGAGTACAATCTTTTAACGCATTTTTTTCTCCTAATTGTAGTATAAATATTTTAAGTAAATCAGTGAATATTTGGAAAAACTTTGTGTGTTCTCATGCAATCTCTGATGTTTGATGTACTGCGGTTACGTAGTTAGGAATAAGAATTAAATAAAATACAATTTATGTCCCTGGTTTACCTCACCCTCAATCCCTCTCCGATATATTGGAGAGGGATCGTGAGACAGGATGAAGTTTTGCATCTTATTTAATCCACATTCCTTAGTCAACTCGTTATTTAGCGATCACCAAATAATACTCAAATCGCTCCCGGAGTTGTTCAACCGTTAAATTTTGAGTCCAGTACACTACTAGGGCGTGACCAAATGCCCAGGCGTTGCGATCGGGTGCAGCGGAGTTTTCCAGCAGTAGCGGCCAAAGGGATAGCAATTCAAAGTTGAGCGAGTTGGAGTTGCCTGTATTCAAGAGCGAGAAAAGGTCATAAGCCATTTGAAGTTTGCCAATCACAATCGGCAACTGTTCCACGGGAATTTGCTCTGCCAACATATATGCTAAAGCTGGAGATCCGGTTGAGAGCGTAGAAACAAACTGGAGGACGGGACTTTTGAGCAAAGCCGTTAATCCCTGTGTTGTCGTCATTTGGAAGGTGTAGTGGTCGATGATTTTGGCAGCAGCGACGATCCGGGCTTCTAGGTTACGCAAAAAGCGGGCGAGACGGAGTTGTTTTGTAGGTGCGATCGCATCGACTAATCCCAACGATAGCGCCTCCACTCCCCAAGGAACTCGATTTGTTTTGCTGTCACCTGTAACTACGGGTAGAACGAGATTACAGAAGTTTCCCAGCAGTTTGGCACGATACTCAGTGGCTTCGCGAATGGCAATTTCTTTGGCGCGATCGCCCCATTCCCAATCATAAGGCGGTTGCCATTCGCGGATGGGACGCAGCCGATCTACCTGAGTAATGATCGCGATCACAGGTAAATCTGCAACTTCTGCTTTGATATCTTGCAAAAAGTCCACATCCATTTGCAGGGCAGGATCGAGGGCAGGAGTAGCTAATAGCAGCAAATCTGCGTTGATGGCATAATCAAGCACCAAATTTCGGAGATCGGCACGGTTGACTTGTTCATAACCAGGTGTGTCCCAAAGCGTTAGGGTTTCCCCACCTTGAGCCTGCCATTGATAATTTTGAATGCGATCGGTACTGGGTAAAACATCAACAGCTGCGAGATCCGCCTGGAATAGCGTGTTAATCAGGCTACTTTTTCCCGATCCTGTGCGCCCTACCAGCAGAATATTAACGGGTTTTTGCTCAACCACCTCGGCTGGTTCAGCTTGAGTTAAGATTTCTCGGAGTGTTTGGGTTTTTGCCTGGGGTAAAGTTGGTGTGGAAACTACGGTTGCTGAAACTGGGCTGCGTCCGTAAAGTGCGATCGCCTGCCGACATAAGTTTCTCAGGGCAGCTTCTCGGAATAACTGGCTCAAATTCCCCAACAATTGCTGAGTTGCTTGGTTACTGGAACCCTGGCTAGCTTGTTTTGCCACCGCCGCCACCGGATTTAAAACCCACTGTGCCCAATTCCAAACACGCCAGAATTTTCGGGCCGATGGTTCCAACTTTCGGTAGACTTCGTATCCTTGGTATGCTTGTCCCACTGTTACCTGATTGAGGATAGGGGATAACTTTTGCATCCACTGATCCATATCATCCACCGTTCCGCGAATCAACCCGTAAGCTTGGGGGACGTAAATATTCAGTAGAGGATATTGAATTTGAGGATTGTAAATATGAGCGATCGCCACGACTAAATCTTGGCAGCGCGTCCAAAAAGTTTGCCAGTCTTCCCAAATGGGGCGATCGCTTTGTGCTGTTTGCAGAATTTCTTGGAGTGCGGTTTCTGCAAGCTTTGTAGTATTACTTCCTACCGGTTGTACTGTATCTTCTGCGGTCAATTCCAGTTCTTCACGGACTTGAGTTAATACAGCTTCTATTTGGTTAACAGCTGGTTGAGTCCATTTGACTAGCAGCCAACGCCAACCCACGAATAAAAGGGTAAACACACCCCAAATCCAATTAATGCCCCACGCATGAATTTGCGAACCGGCGGATACCAGTAAAAAAATGATGATAAACGCGATCGGGATTGCTAATACAACCCACTGCCACGGTTTTAATCGCACCATTGCCCCATACCTGCTTTGGTTAGACTGCTTATATTGCTATTGTCGATCTAAATCTGGTGATGAGTTTTGGATTACTGCGTGTATTAAAGTGTAATAATAGCTCACGTTGGCTGCTAGTTCATCTGATGTGTTGTGGTAAGAGTGGAGATTTGACTACCTTTAAGATAAGATTTACGTGAATAAATCACAAAAAACTGACTTATGGGCGTTAAATTATGCTTGTAGATTTTACAGTCGAAAACTACCGCTCAATTAAAGAACCTGTAACCCTAAGTGCGGTTGCTCAAAAACAAAGCGATCGTCAGACAAGCCAAAGCAGCAAACACAAACGGGTAAAGTCAGATCATGAAATTGCACCTGGATATCATGTTGAAGGGTGGGACATTGAGCTTTTACCTGTTCTGGCAATTTTCGGAGCTAATGCATCAGGTAAAAGTAATGTTATCCAAGCTCTCGATTATTTATTGCTCATAATAGCTTATGGCACACAGCAAGCAGTCACATTCCAGAAATTATTGAAATATGTAAAACTAGACCCTTTTAAATTAGATAGTATCTCTGAGCAAAAACCTACAAGATTTGAATTAAGAGCTTTATTCGATAATAATATCTACACTTATTCACTAGTAATTAATAAAAATAATATCATCTCAGAAAACTTAGACTATGCTTTAAACACAACTAAACGAACTCGTCGTTTATTTCATCGTCAATGGGATGAAAGTAACAAAAAATTTATATGGAAAACTGGTGATGATTTTGCTGGAGCACATAATCAACTTCAGGATAATATTAGAGAAAATGAGTTATTTATTAGTACATTAGTGAAATTAAAAGTAAATATAGTTGAGTCCTTTCTAAACCAGGGTAAGCGCATCTAATTTTGTAGCCCTTGATACAGACAAAAAGCTTTAAACTCTATCTAAATATCAATTTGTCGTTCAAAATAGGACGATTTGTCGTAAATGATTGAAAAAACATGGGTCAAATAGCTTTTTATATTTTCAGCCACATAAATACGAAAATGTCAATCCCACCCCTTGGCTCAGTGTAGTAATTTTGAACTTATTTGTGCTTTGGTTGAACCCCAAAACTACCGTGTCAATAGGGTTTGAGATGCGCTTACCCTGATTTTGTAAGCTTCCTGGCTATTTTAAATGGGTGGTTTATTTACGCCGTGTTGTACTAACCCAAGTTGCTAGTTACTAGTCAAGGGCGATCGCAATGGGTGTGTTAAGCAATAAAATGCCCTCCAAGAAGAAAATTAGGAGGGCTATA
>NZ_JBALDZ010000066.1:0-25521 GCF_036917155.1 Nostoc sp.
TAGCCCTCCTAATTTTCTTCTTGGAGGGCATTTTATTGCTTAACACACCCATTGCGATCGCCCTTGACTAGTAACTAGCAACTTGGGTTAATAGATTTGAGGATTTCCGTGATTTCCTCTATGGTAGCTTCTTCGAGTAAAATCCTGTTTCCAGTATCAGGGTCAAGAATTACCACATCAAATTGCTTCCCAGGATGAGATTTATGCCATTCTTGATACCATTTGCGAATTTGTTCAGCTAAAGCCGCAGCACCACCGACAATGCCGACAATAGTAGCAACAGCTGCTAGAATTGCCTCTTTTTGGGGTGGAACTTCATAACTTCCCGATATTCCAGGAATTTCTAGCAAAGCCTCGGCTGCTGCTGGTGCAGCTTCACCTTCGATTCCGATTTGAATTTCTGCCATTAAATCACCTACGAATTTATCCAAGATTCTGTATATTATGCGTTGAATTAGGGATAAGGTTCACGCACAGACACAGAGAAGATTGCAAAATTATTTACTTAGTGTTGTACTAATTGCCTAAAATAAGGCAACAGACACAAACCTGGAAATTCACATCTTGCACCTAGTCCCGGCGATTAGAAATTGCGGCTATACAAACAAAGTCCACGGAGGTGGACTAAGAGAAAATCAAATGTTTTTAACCCACGGAGGTGGATGAAGAGTGCTGAGTACATAGTGCTGTACATGGATAGCGGGGCGTTTAGCCCGTGCTGAGTTGAAAGACCGCGCCACTTGCGGGCGGGGTATCAACCTTCTCCTGACCAAAAGATTCCACCCACAAGGGGCGGGGCTTTTACCATAGTGCAAAAGTACTGAGTATTCAATCTTCTTTACTCAGCACTCAGCACTCAGCACTCAGTACTGAGTACGGTAAAGTCTCGTGTAGCCGCGACTTCTAGTCGCCTGGTGCAAAAGTTTACTACTGCACGCGATTGGCGGTATGAAGCTTTAAGTGCGATCGCTCAAGTAGAAGGCGACTGGATCTGTTTGAAATAGTTAGGAGTTAAGACTTATAGGAAAGATGACCCTTACTTTTAATCCAGATAAATACAAGGACTTATTAATAGAGGGTCTAACCCATCATTCCTTATTACTCTAATTTCAGTCCGTTTCAACGGACTTGAGCTATTAGCCCGAAATTTATTTCAGGGTGGGAAAGCAACGCCAAACCAATGTTTTAGGGGTGAGGGGTCAAACCCACCGTGAATTGACCAACAGTCTCATAGAATTCGCGGCTATACAGACAAAACCCACCTCCGTGGGTTTCAAATTCTTTGAGTCCGCGTAGGCGGACTTCTCTGCGAGACGCTACGCGAACGTTTGTGTAGCCGCGATTTCTAATCGCCTGGTATATTTGCTTTTTAACCACCAAGGCGCGGAATCTTGCTGGAAGTATGAAGCAACTAGGGGCAAAGAAGCGTCAGAAATCTATAGAAGATTTCGCTAAAAACGAACTGAGGGATGTAGAAACCCACAGTTCAGGCGGAGCCAACTGTGGGTAGTTCATGAAGCTAGTAATTCCGGCTGAGGCATTAAACTTTGGAGAGTATGACGCAACTGAGCGATCGCTTGGACTTGATAATCACCAGTTTCCTGAAATTGATCCAAAGATTCTCCAATTCCTTGCAGTTTTTGCCGTAATCCATCTAGAGAATCCTGAATTGGTTGTAGCGCTTCTTGATAAAGATTGACTCGACCAGAGAATTCAGCAGTTGTTCTTCTTAGAGATAGCAAGTTTTCCTCAATCACTTTCAGTTCTTGGCGCTTTTCATCTAGATCGTGAGTTTGATTGTCAATCATTCCCTGATTTAGCTCAACACCAGAACGAATTTGCTCAATCTCACGTTCCAGCTTTTGGATTTCCTGTGAATATTGTTGTCGCTGGGTTTCAATTTGTAACAGAATCGGTTCTAAATTAATTTTGTTGTTACTTTCTTCTTCATCAGTGACAGCATGTCCTTGGCGTCGCAGCATTACAGCTTGGTGTTGCTTGAGAAACTTCTGATGCTGTAGCATATTGCGGCGTTGTCCCACCAAGCTGGAATTTAGCATCTGATAAAGGTCTTTTTCATCCGTTAGTTCTAGTTCCAAATTGATATGGTCATTGTCAGATGCATTATTTAATTTAGTTTGGAGTTCTTCTATAGCTTCTTGTTTATATGTCAGCTCTTGTTCTTGATCGTGAACAAAGCTAGCATCTATTTCTAACTTATGCTCCAAGTCTTGTACGATCTTTTGCAGTTCTTCTAAAGGTATTTTCTCCAAAGCCTCCACATCAGCTTGCTTGCCAAGAACTACATCACCAGATGTTGCAGCTAAAGAGTGCATCTGTTGATATAATTCTTCAGCGTTTCGTAACTGCTCTTTGATGATCTGAGCGTACTCTTGCTTGCTGGTCAGGTTTGCTGTATTAATCTGCAATTGGGCTGTTTGCTGAACTAGAGAATTTTGTGCTTCTTGTAATGCATTTTGGCGATCGCTAAAAGTTTGTGACAAACCCTCTATTTCTTGTTGCTGTTGTGCGATCGCACTTTTATGCTCTTCCAGTTTTTGCCAGTGCGGGGTCAGAGTCGCTTGCTGCTTTTCAACCAATTCAAAGGCTAGATGCAGATGTTCTCTAACTGTTTCAGTGGGAGCAACACGACTAGACAAGCGATCGAGTAACTCACTCATTACCCGACTTTGCTCCTCATCCAAAACCGTCCCTGGTTGAAAATCCGCTTGGCGTTCCTCTAGGCGACGCTGCTCACCCCGTAAATGATCCCAAGCGCCTTCCAACTCTTGACGGTTGCGCTCAATTTCTCCTTGCAATCGTTCAATTTCCTGGCGGGAGGTGTCAACTTCTTGTTTTTGCTCTTCCAGGTGTTGTAACTCTTCCTCCAATTGTTGCAACTGTTCCGAGCGTACCTCCATATCCATTTCACGGCGATTCAACTCTTGCGCCTGAAACGTTAACGACTGTTTCCACTGATCGATTTCATCTTCCTTGAGCTTAAATTTCTCCAACTGGCGGGAAAAATTCTGCAAAATGTTGACGAGTGGCCGCCCTGCTTCTTGAATCCGCTGCACTTGACGATTCGGATTCAGTTCAGCCAGTACCAAAGCGCCGTCATTTAATTTGCTTGCATCCTCAGCGGCAATCACTTCTTCCGACACAGTACTCCAATTCTGGTCAGTTCGCTGACAAGCTAGCAGTTTCAGTTCGGTTTTAGCACCGCCACCGAGTAAACCACCTTTCTGTTTTTGTACTTCTGCTAAATACAGCACACCGTTAGTCCTTTATTGATGCACTTAAAGTTCGTGTTTTGAGATATACCTTAAATAATTCTGTTAACTTGTCTCACTAAACCGAAGCTTAGAAAGACAAGACAGACAAAACTATAGACGCGAGATATTACGTCTTGATACTTATAGAAGCGATCTGGTCGCGCCTTTATATTTTGTACTGATGACAGTGATGATGACTTCCGTGTTAACACTAGCTTTGTCGAAGTGTATTACGAAAGATGAAGGTTTATAGTTTAATGTATTCCCTAATGACAATAAGAATAGAGTAACAATCTTTGCAATAATCCATAATCAATACTTAAAGAAGAGGTCAGAATTCAGCAATACTTAAATACTTAAGGAGTACTTTTTAGCTAAATGCAGGGAAATTTAAATGAAATTGATATTTGCAGTATCCTGCAATTGATTGAGTTGGGACAACGAACCGGTCAATTATGGGTTGAAGCTCATAGCTCTCACCATAACAACAAGCTGGGTGGAGAGGGAGCAAACATTTATCGCCCCAAACAACAGTCTTGGTTTGTCTTTTTCTTGAATGGTCAAATTATCTATTGCCAAGAAGGCGAGAGTAGTTTATCCAGAATTAGCGATTATTTACGTCATTACCGAGTTGAGACGCGACTCACCGACAAACAAATTGCCTCCCTACCACCAACCGATGCACCAGAGTATGCCTATCTTTGGGCACTTTTGGAGCGGAATATCATCAACCCAAAGATCGCTGGTAGTATCATTCAGGGCTTGGTGCATGAAACTCTCTTTGACTTGCTGAGTTTACGCCAAGGTAACTTCATTTTCCATCAAGGTGTGGCCCTTGCTCCGCAATTAAACACTTTCGAGATTGCTCCATTTGTGACAAAAATTACGAAGCAGGTGCAAGAGTGGAAGCAGCTCTATCCACACATTCAGTCTCCAGAACAATTACCAGTCCTATCTGACAAAGTTCAGCTACAATCTTCTCTACCAGAAGCAACTGTAAATAAGCTACAACATTGGGCTGATGGTAAAACATCCTTGCGTCAACTAGCTCGCCATCTCAACCGAGATATTTTGACAGTCGCTAAGGCAATATACCCTTATGTGCAACAAAGTTGGCTACAACTAGTATATTCAGAAACAAACCAACCAGATACCCACACAGATAGCGGAGAATTGAAAGGAAAACCGAGGGGGCGGATAGTATGTATTGACGATGCGATCGCCATCGGTGAGACTATAAATTCCATCTTACAACCACAAGGTTATGAAGCGATCGCTCTCACCAATCCTTTAGAGGCACTGAGTCTGGTTTTTCAACTCAAACCAGATTTAATTTTATGCGATATTGCCATGTCGGAATTGGAAGGGTACGAGGTTTGTTCCATGCTGCGACATTCAACAGCATTTCGGCTCACACCGATTATCATGCTTACTGGTAAAGATGGGTTTATCGATCGAGTCAAAGCTAGGATGGTCGGGGCAACAGATTATTTAACAAAACCGTTTACAGACAATGAGTTACTCATGCTTGTAGAGAAATATATCGACAAACAATGAAAATTGGGCATTGGGCATTGGGCATTGGGCATTGGGCATTGATTATTTCTCCCTCATCTCCCCCATCTCCCCCATCTGTGAAGCATATAAAGAGATCAAAGATTTGTTGATCTACTAAAAGATGAGTTAAAAGATGTTATCACAGAGTCAGCTAACTCAGTGAAACGTCAATCTCCGGGAAAATAGTGAAGACATAAAATTAATTTATACAGTTAATACTTGCGGAGGAATCAGGGAATGTTCCAATTAGGAACGTCTAAATCAGGAGGTAAATGACATTTATGAGCACAGTTCTGATTGTGGAAGACAGTATCGCACAAAGGGAGATGATTACAGACCTCCTGAAAGCCACTGGCTTAACAGTTACCCACGCCAGTGACGGATTAGAAGCATTAGAGGCAATTCAAATAGCACCTCCAGATTTAGTGGTATTAGATATTGTCATGCCCCGGATGAACGGCTATGAAGTTTGTCGGCGGTTAAAATCCGATCCCAAAACCCAAAATGTTCCAGTGGTGATGTGTTCTTCCAAAGGCGAAGAATTTGATCGCTACTGGGGGATGAAGCAGGGTGCAGACGCTTACATAGCCAAACCGTTTCAACCAACCGAGTTGGTAGGAACAGTCAAACAACTGCTGCGAGGATAAGGATAAAAACAACATGGTCAGCAAACCGGACTTTTTAAGTGGCAGCGGTCAAGACCACTTCCGACCAGAATTACAAGTAGAAAGTCCTGAAGGTGAGTTACATTTGAGGTTTTACATTCCCTCGCATCAGGAGTTTGCACTACAAGCAACTGGCATCCGAGAGGTAATTGAACTAAGTCCTGATAGAATCACCCCGATTCCTAATGCTTCTCCTTTACTTTTGGGTACTCTAAATTTACGAGGTCGAGTTATTTGGGTGGCCGATTTGGGTCAATTTCTGGGGGAAGCAAGTGCATTAAACACGGATAGAGCTGAAATTTCGGTGATTGCCATTGAAGAACAAGACACAATCGTGGGTTTAGCAGTAGAGGAAATTGGTGGTATGGATTGGTTGGATGTCCAAAATCTCATGCCACCTACTAGTGTTCCAGATACTATGGCGCCCTTTTTACGTGGAGAGTGGTCATTAGGTACTAAAAAAAATCAGTGTCTACGACTACTAGATCAAATGGCAATTGTACGGAGTGCTAGGTGGGCAGGATGAAATTGGAGGAGGAAATGGCAGCAAGTATTGATAATTACGAGCCAACATATCAACAGGCGATGACCGCCTATGTTCAAAGGAATTATGAGGTTGCGGCCACTTTAGTTGACCAAGTGGTGCAAAATTTACCAGATGACCCCAACTCCCATTTGTTAAGGGGTCACATCTACTATGTTTTACAGCAGTACGATGTAGCAAAAGAAGAATATCAACAGGTATTGGGCTTGACTAACGATCAAGAAATTATTGGTTTTGCCAATAATGGAATTGAGAATATCAATCAATATTTACAATCATTCGGCGGGCAGATTGATACATCAGAAAGTCAAGAGCAAATAAATTCCTCAGAGATATCTGATCCACTGGCATATATTGAACCAGAATTAGAAGATTTGGGCGCTAGTGAGGAGTTTGACAGCAATAACCTTGATTTGAACTTTTTTGGAGAGCATCAAGAAACTGTGAATGGCATTGAAGAGATATCTTCAAAAAGTCCATTTGACATCCCCACAGAAGATAGTATTGGAACAGTAAAAATATCAGATTCTTCTACTCCTTTTGGTGACGATCCTTTTGCTTTAGATGAAGAATTACAGCAACAAGAGTCAAATAACAAATGGGAGGAAAATACAGAATTAGAGTTGCCTGCTTTTTGGCAGGAAGATACATCAGAAGATATTCTGGAAGAATCATTAGTAAATAGTCAATTCTCAGATAATGGGATAGATTCTCATCATGGAAATTCAACTATTGACAATAGTAACTCTTCAGCTTCTAATTCACCAACCGATAATAGCGAGAATGATTTCACTGATTTGTTGAGTGAGCCAAAGTCTCCAGAACAGAATATTGGAAATTTAGAATATAAGAAATCTAGTTTTCGAGACGAAACTTTACTGATTGTCTCAGCAGAACTGGTAAATGATTCGCCAATAACAAATAATTTGGAATCTGGCAGTCAAGAACATTTGCCTGAAACTGAAGCACATAGTTGGTTAAAATCAACAGATTTAGAGTCAGAGTCAGCTTTTCAGCCAAATTTATCTAATAAATCTTCATCTTTTAGTAGTAACTTACCTCAGAAAGAAAAGCAGTTTAAATCAAATGAATTCAGCAGTAAAAATAGCTTTGATGATCATGAAAATTTTGACATGGAAGCATTTGAATCTGCCTTTGGTTCAGATGGTTTAAGCTCTTATGAAGACTCAGCTACTATACTAAATGGAGACAATTCTAAGAGCAATATCGAGTTTTTAGATGACTTTGAGGAATTTGACGATTTAGGCAATATTCCAGGGTTTGACATGATCGAAGGAGATTCTAACTTCGGCGATCTAGCAATGCATGCTGCTCCAGCAGAAACTCGTGACAGTGGACGCTCTCAAGTAGCATCAAGTACTACAGCCGATCGCGAAGAAGAATTATTCTCGATGACTGGTTCCCATGAAGCCGTTCCAGTCTTTAGCCAAACAGATGTCTCGAAACTAGAACCCAATGTCAGCATTGAGCAAGGATGGTTAGCACCATTAGAGAATGCTTCCATCGAACGGAAGCAATGGTTAATTGCTGGCAGTGTGGGCATTGTTTCAGCACTGGTTGTAGCCACAGTTAGCTTTGTCGCTACCACATTTTCGCCAGCCCAACAACGAGAATCAGTCAGAAACACTGGTTGGGCAATGTCATTAGCTGCTGGGATTGCAGGTTTTGCTACCGCAGGCTTCATGGGGAATCTGGCGCTGAAACAAATTCGGCGCACAACTGACGATCTCCAAAATCAGTTTGAGGCTGTACGTCAAGGAAATCTGAATGCTCAAGCCACAGTGTTTTCTGAAGATGAATTGGGGCATTTAGCTACTGGCTTTAATGAAATGGCGCGGGTAATTTTCACAACTACAAGTGAAGCCCAACGCAAAGCCGATGAACAAGAGGAAGCCAAAGAAAACCTGCAACGCCAGGTGATTCGTCTCTTGGATGATGTGGAAGGAGCTGCTAGAGGTGATTTAACAGTACAAGCGGAAGTGACAGCCGACGTACTGGGAGCCGTAGCTGATGCCTTTAACCTGACAATTCAAAACTTGCGGGATATCGTGCAACAGGTAAAAGTGGCGGCGAAGGATGTGACAAAAGGTGCAACCAACTCTGAAACTTTTGCTAGAGCTTTATCTAGTGATGCTTTGCGCCAAGCAGAAGAGTTGGCTGTGACGCTGAATTCTGTCCAGGTAATGACTGACTCGATTCAGCGGGTAGCAGAGGCGGCGCGGGAAGCTGAAACCGTTGCCCGTGATGCTAGTACGATCGCTCTCAAAGGTGGCGAAGCAGTAGAAAATACCGTAGCAGGGATTTTGGAAATTCGAGAAACCGTGGCCGAAACCACTCGCAAAGTGAAGCGGTTGGCGGAATCTTCCCAAGAAATTTCTAAAATTGTGGCGTTGATTTCTCAAATTGCTTCGAGAACAAACTTGCTGGCACTCAATGCTAGTATTGAGGCGGCAAGAGCAGGAGAAGCTGGACGTGGGTTTGCCATTGTAGCAGATGAAGTGCGCCAGCTAGCGGATAAATCTGCTAAATCCCTGAAGGAAATTGAACAAATTGTGATGCAAATCCAAAGCGAAACAGGCTCAGTAATGACCGCGATGGAAGAAGGCACACAACAAGTAATTAAAGGGACAAAATTGGCAGAAGAAGCCAAGCGATCGCTCGAAAACATTATTCAAGTGGCGAATCGCATCGATATTCTTGTGCGCTCCATTACCAGCGATACTGTGGAACAAACGGAAACCTCCCGCGCCGTCGCTCATGTAATGCAATCAGTAGAACTGACCGCCCAAGAAACCTCCCAAGAAGCGCAGCGAGTTTCAGGTGCCCTACAACACCTAGTAGGTGTATCCCGTGACTTAATTGCTTCCGTTGAACGTTTCCGAGTAGAAACTATGGAAACCAGATAAAAAAGTTAGGAGTTAGGAGTGAGGAGTTAGAAATAAAAATCACAACTCGTAACTCATAATTCATAACTGATAACTGATAACTGATAACTCATAACTGATAAATTTTGCTATGCTGCCGGAACAACAACAGCGGATTTTGGGTTACTTTATTGAAGAAGCCAGGGATCACCTGAATACCATTGAGCAAGGCTTGCTGAATTTAGAGGGTACTCTGAACGACCCGGAAATGATCAGTGAAGTCTTCCGGGCGGCTCACTCCATCAAAGGAGGAGCGGCGATGCTTGGATTAACTAGCATCCAGCATACCTCCCACCGTCTGGAAGATTGTTTTAAAGTTCTTAAAGATAATCCGGTTCAGATTGACCAAAAGTTAGAGTCTTTATTTCTTGGTGTATCTGATACCCTAAAATCGCTGTTAGAGCATTTGAGTGGGCCTTATGGTCTTTCCGAAGATGCAGCTAATACTTTGATGTCAGAAACAGAGCCAGTTTTTAAATGGCTGTATGAACATCTAGAACTACTTGTAGAACAAGCAAAGAGTGGAGTAGTTACTAGCCCTGATGCAACAGAACTACATACAACCTCTGTAGAAAATGTCTCCACACTTACAGAACTTTTCCTGCGGCGAGATATTCCCAGTTTGGCAGAAGACGCCCATCAGGAATCTCCAGACTCGGTAACACCCCAGGAAGTGCGAGACACCCACGGACTCGCTAACGCTACGCTATCGCCAGTCACAGCTCAAGAAAATGATAATTGGGGCGAGTTTCAAGCCCAAGTGCTGCAAAGACTGCGGGAAATGTTGCAACTATTTAAGCAAACCACAACCCCTTCAACTCGGCAAAACCTCCAGCAATGTTGTCACCAGTTAGTCACACTTGGTGAGACTTGGAATTTGCCTAAGTGGTGCGGTTTGTGCCAAGCAGCAGCCAGTGCGATCGGCAATCCCGAAAATACTTATCTGACTTTAGCTAAAATTGTCATTACCGAAATCAAACAAGCTCAAGAATTAGTTCTGCAAGGTAGAGAAGCCGAAATTGCAATTAGTCAGCAACTAGAAGCACTTTTGAGCTTTGCAGAAATTGAGTTATTAGAAATTACGCCTGATTTGTTTGATGAAGAGTCTGCGGTTTTGACAGAATCAGAGCCAATTCTATCTGCTAACACCCAGCCGTTAACTCAGAAAACAGAAGAACTGAATCTAGAACAGGATAATAGCGATCGCGATCGCCCCTATATTCTGCAAGGGACACCACTAAACGCTGCAACTCATACCAGTCTTGCTTTCACCACACATGACGAAGCACATCCAATTAGTAACAATATTGACCCCCACGGGCCAGAGGTAGGAATAGCTGAGTTAAATACCCTTGCCGATTTATTTGAAGGTGAAACTCCCGAACTAGATGAAAGCTGGCATCAAGAAGAAACCTTAGATATTGTTGCTACCGATGACTTTGGAATTGATTTCAGCAGCGTCAGTGCTGCTGATGGCGATTTATCCGATTTACTCTCCTTTGATGAAGACACAAGCAACACGCAGCAACCAGCAACCACAACTGCGGCAGAAGATTTATCCCTGTTATTTGGCGACAATTTCCTAGAAAAAGAGAATTCCGAACCGCAAAATCAACAAACAGCTGCTACGACTCTAGAGTTGAGTGGTATTAACGTACTTGATATAAATTTAGACTCTTCTTCTTCCGAAAATTTACAAGAATTTATTGATATTCCTAGTGATATAAATCAAACTCCTGAAAATATTGACCAAAATAGTGTAGTTGAAGATTTATTGACACTGGCACTAGATGATGAAGAAGAACTATTGCCAACAGGTGAAGTGACTCAACCTGAAACTGAGGCTTTCGCCAGTGTGGAATTATCTACCAACCAACAAAACAGTTTTGATAACTTATTCTTAGAAACTAGAAATGCAAATTGGGTAGAAGAAATTACCCCTAGTGACTACATAGAATTACCCCAGCAAACAGGCTTGTCTTTAGATAACCTATTTGCTGATATGGAAGAACAGACACTACTGCCGACAAGTGAATCAGAAATTGGTGACTTATTCGATACATCTCCAACAACCGCACCTGAGTTTTCTCAATCAGAAAACGATCTGAGCAATTTCTGGAGCCAGGAAACCACAGAGGAAAAAGACGAATTTGATTCCTTAATTGAGCAGAATGTGGAGAGGGCGTTAGATGAGGGTTTGTTTACTGCGGCGGCTGATAATATTTTTGCTGATAGTCAGCAACCCATACCTTCTTCTATGGCCAGTTTTGATCTAGAAGAAGATTTTAATAATATCAATTTTCAGCATCAAGAGCAGTTAGATTTGATATTCTCATCAGATTCCGGAGATGATTTATTTGATGAGTTAGCACCAATTAACTCAACTGCTTCCCCGATAATCAACGATGCCTCTACGACTAAAACGCCGTCGTTCGCGCAGCATCCAGAGGAAGAAATTATCAGGCCGCAACAACCAGAAGCTTTAGATTTTGTTCCAGAATTTACTAATCAGCCCTCAGAGATATTTGGTGTTGCTCTGGAAGCTAATTCATTAGACTCCTTCGATGAAAATCCGCAACTGCTGTTTGAAGATGTCGTCACAGATTCCACCTATATTCAGATGGAACCCACAGAATTATCTGTGGATGAACTATCAGAAACTATTAGTTTTAGTTTTAGCGAAACTTCGGATTCAACATCAGCCGCAGTACAGCCAGGAGATTTGTTCGCTCCTTTTGATGAAAATCCACAACTGCTGTTTGAAGATGTCGTCACAGACTCCACCTATATTCAGATGGAAACCACAGAATTATCTGTGGATGAACTATCAGAAACTATTAGTTTTGGTGAAACATCAGCCGAAGTACAGCCAGGAGATTTGTTCGGCTCCTTTGATGAAAATCCGCAACTGCTGTTTGAAGATGTCGTCACAGACTCCACCTATATTCAGATAGAACCCACAGAATTGTCTGTGGATGAACTATCAGAAACTATTAGTGTTGGTGAAACTTCAGATTCAGCATCAGCCGAAGTACAGCCAGGTGATTTATTCGCTACCTTCGATGAAAATCCACAACTGCTGTTTGAAGATGTAGTTACAGATTCCACCTATATTCAGATGGAACCCACAGAATTATCTGTGGATGAACTATCAGAAACTATTAGTTTTGGTGAAACATCAGCCGAAGTACAGCCAGGAGATTTGTTCGGCTCCTTTGATGAAAATCCGCAACTGCTGTTTGAAGATGTCGTCACAGACTCCACCTATATTCAGATAGAACCCACAGAATTGTCTGTGGATGAACTATCAGAAACTATTAGTGTTGGTGAAACTTCAGATTCAGCATCAGCCGAAGTACAGCCAGGTGATTTATTCGCTACCTTCGATGAAAATCCACAACTGCTGTTTGAAGATGTAGTTACAGATTCCACCTATATTCAGATGGAACCCACAGAATTATCTGTGGATGAACTATCAGAAACTATTAGTTTTGGCGAAACTTCAGATTCAGCCCAGACAAGCTCAGAAGTTTTAGAGACTGATGAGAATAATAATTTAGAAACGACCTTTGAATTCACAGAAAATACAGATTTTGAAAATGATTTATTGTTGACAGCAACGACTCTGATAGTAGCAGTAAATCAGGAAGAATTAGGAGAAAATACGACAAAAACTGACTCAGAAGCTATCAATGACTTCACACAAACGGTTATTCAGGAAGATGTAGAAACCGATTTGTGGAATTTAGGAGAGATATCTGAAGTTGCAGCAGTGTCAGAGGGAGAAAATGCTATCATTGCCCCGACTGAAGAATTGGCAACTACAGAACCTATTGAAGAGATTGCTTCAGAAGATGAATTTGCAGACTTGGAAGCATTACTAGGAGAGGAATTAGCACCCATCTCCAAAACTAAGGAGATACCAGAAGTAGATTTTGCTGCCCTGGAAGAATTGTTAGGTACAGATAGCGGGAGCATCCAGCCCCAAGACATTCAACCAGTCTTGGCGAAAAATCCCATTCCATTACCAGCGATCAAAGATGAATTTGGCGATTTGGAGAAGTTGCTGGCAGAAGCAGATCAAACAATATCTCATTCTCCTGTAGTCAAATCGAACACCAGCAAAGCTACCCGTCCCTCAACTCGTCGGGCTGCGAGATTTGAAGAAACGATGAAGGTTCCAGTGAAGCAACTGGACGATATGAGTAATTTAGTTGGGGAGTTGGTGGTAAACCGCAATACCTTAGAGCAGGATCATGAACGGCTGCGGCAGTCGTTAGATAACTTGCTGATCCAGGTACAACAACTCTCCGATGTCGGCGCCAGGATGCAAGAGTTGTACGAGCGATCGCTCCTAGAAGCCTCTCTGTTAGCTGGACGCAAAAAGAAAGACCCAGGCTTTCAAGCGCCAGATTCCAATGCCGACAGGGGTTTTAGCGAGTTAGAAATGGATCGTTTTACTCCCTTTCATACACTCTCACAACAGATGATTGAGCGCATTGTGCGAGTGCGTGAGTCAGCTAGTGACATTGATTTTGTTACCGAAGAAACCGAGCGAGTCGCAAGGCAATTCCGCCAAGTAACCACCCAGTTACAAGAGGGTTTAACTAGAGCGCGAATGGTACCTTTTGCCCAAACAATCGATCGCTGGCGGCGAGGAGTGCGTGACAATGCTATTAAGTGTGGCAAACAAGTAGAGTTGGTGATCGAAGGTGGTGACACCTTAATTGACAAGATGATTTTGGATCATCTGACTGATCCGCTGACTCACATGCTGAATAATGCGATCGCTCATGGTATTGAAACACCAGAAGAGCGGCAAGCTGTTGGTAAACCACCTGTAGGAATTATTACTATCCGCGCCTTCCACCAAGGCAACCAAACAATCATTTCCGTAGGTGATGATGGCGCAGGTATTGACTCTGCAAAGGTTAAGGCTAAAGCGGTGAAGATTGGTATGCTTACAGAAGCGCAGGCTAAAGCCATGTCTCGCCTGGAAGTCTACGATCTGCTATTCCAGTCTGGTTTTACGATCAAAGACCAAGCCGATGAAATTTCTGGCCGTGGCGTGGGTATGGACGTAGTGCGCTCCGAGATTAGCGAAATTCGGGGAACAGTAAACACCGATTCTGCTATTGGCAAAGGAACCACCTTCACCATTCGTTTACCACTGACTCTAAGTATTTGTAAAGCTCTCTGCTGCGTCTCCGATCGAGCCAGGATTGCCTTCCCGATGGATGGTGTAGAAGATACGCTGGATATACCAGTCAAAAATATTCAACATGATGCCAATGGGCAATCATTTATTTCCTGGCGCGATACGGTGCTGCCATTCCGACCTCTCAAGGAACTTTTAGCCTTCAATCGCCAAATCAGTCGCGGTAATGTCTATGGCGGTACCAGAGATGATGATATGGTTTCTGTGGTTGTGGTGCGATCGGCAAATACCCTGATTGCTCTACAGATTGACTTGGTGTTGAGCGAACAAGAAATTGTAATTAAGCAATTTGAAGGGCCAGCGCCTAAACCCATTGGTGTAGCTGGTGCTACAGTGCTGGGTGATGGTCGGATTATGCCAATTGCTGACGTGCTGGAAATAATTGACATCTTTCAGGGACGGGTTTCTACACAAATTGGTGGCAGTTCTTGGCAACAAAAAGCTACTCCAGATACCTCTCCTGTGAAGATTGACCCGACAGTGCTAATTGTCGATGACTCGATTACAGTCCGAGAGTTGCTATCCCTGACGTTTAATAAGGCAGGTTATCGCGTAGAACAAGCGCGTGACGGTCAGGAAGCTTGGGATAAACTCCGCTCCGGTCTACCTTGCGATATCGTATTTTGCGATATCGAAATGCCTCGCTGTGATGGACTGGAGTTACTCTCTCGCATTCAGAAAGACTCTAACCTCAACCAATTACCGATCGCCATGCTCACCTCGCGGGGTGCAGACAAGCACAGACAAATTGCCTCTCAACTCGGTGCTAGTGGCTACTTTACCAAGCCTTATCTTGAAGAAGCTCTCCTCGAAGCCGCAGGGCGGATGCTGAAAGGGGAGAAACTCATTACCACTACAAGTAATGGTTAGTTTCACAATTTTGAAAGCATCGCGGCACTCCCTACCTTCAATGTATCTGTAAGGTAGGGATTAGACTTAACCCAAGCGTATTGATTTTTAACCTGCGGAGGCAGGTTTTGTTTGTGTAGCCGCGATTTCCAATCGCTTTTCAAACAACTAGTACCCCAGAGAGTACTTGGAATTTTCCCGCAGCTTTGGTCGGCGTATACTCCACGTCTTGGGTCTATCTTTGTAGTATGTAAAGAAGCACTTTTTACCTAAGACTATGCCTGATTCTGAAAAACCGCTCACCTACCCATCCAGCCACAAGAGTAGTCAAGTCGATGATTACCAGGGTACTTTAGTTGCAGATCCTTACCGTTGGTTAGAAGATCCTGACTCTGAAGAAACAAAGACTTGGATTGAGGCACAAAATCAAGTTACTTTTGGCTACCTGAGTGAAATTCCTGCTAGGGAAAAAATTAAACAACGCCTTACCAAACTTTGGGATTATGAAAAATACGGTATCCCTTTTAAAGAAGGCGAATCTCTGCGAGACGGTTCCACCGAACGCTACTTTTATTTTAAGAATGACGGACTGCAAAATCAAAGTGTCCTTTACACTCTGAAAACCCTCGACGATCAACCCAAAGTTTTACTCGACCCGAATAAACTCTCAGAAGATGGCACTGTTGCTCTTTCGGGATTATCTATTAGTGAGGATGGTAGACTTTTAGCTTATGGTCTATCGTCTTCTGGTTCTGATTGGCAAGAGTGGAAAGTACGCGATGTTGAAACTGGTGAAGACCTCCAAGACCATCTAAAGTGGATTAAATTTTCCGGTGCATCTTGGACACACGATCATCAAGGTTTTTTCTACAGTCGCTACGATGAACCAAATGAAAAAACTCAATTAGAAGATGTTAACTATTATCAAAAGCTCTACTATCATCAATTAGGTAAACCTCAATCAGAAGATGTTTTAATTTATCATCGTCCTGACCAAAAAGAATGGGGTTTTAGTGGTGGCGTTACTGAGGATGGACGCTATCTAATAATTTCAATTTGGCTGGGTACTGACTCCAAAAATTTAGTTTTCTCCAAAGATTTGACTAACCCTAATGCGGAAGTCGTAGAACTAATTAACCAGTTTGAGGCAGATTACAGCTTTATTGACAATGATGATAGCATCTTTTATTTCCGTACAGATCTAAATGCCCCACGGGGGAGAGTGATTGCAATTGACACGAAAAACTCTGCGTCAGAAAATTGGCAAGAAATCATTCCCCAATCTGCGGAAACTTTGGAAAGTGTCGGTATACTTAATAACCAATTTGTTGCTGATTACCTCAAAGATGCTCACAGCCAAATCAAAATTTTTGACCTCAAAGGTGAGTTTATTCGAGAAGTAGAACTACCTGGACTCGGTTCAGTCGGAGGCTTTGGTGGTAAGCGTTATGATACTGAAACTTTTTATAGTTTTACTAGCTTTACGATACCAGGCACTATTTATCGCTACAACTTGGTGACAGGAAAAAGCGAGGTTTTTCGCCAACCACAGGTAGATTTTAATCCTGATGATTACGAGACAAAACAAGTATTTTACCAGAGCCAAGATGGTACTAGAGTGCCAATATTTATTACCTACAAAAAGGGTATTAAATTAGATGGAAATAACCCTACTTATCTCTATGCTTATGGCGGTTTCAATGCCTCAATGACACCTAGTTTTTCTGTGAGTCTGTTGGTGTGGATGGAGATAGGTGGTATCTATGCTATGGCTAATATCCGCGGCGGTGGAGAATACGGCGAAGAATGGCATCAAGCAGGAATAAAGGATAAAAAGCAGAATGTCTTTGATGACTTTATTGGTGCTGCTGAGTGGTTGATTGCTAACAAGTATACTAAGACAGAGAAGCTAGCGATCGCAGGTGGTAGTAACGGCGGTTTATTGGTGGGTGCTTGCATAACCCAACGTCCCGATTTGTTTGGTGCAGCTTTACCCGCAGTCGGCGTTATGGATATGTTGCGGTTCCACAAATTTACCATCGGTTGGGCTTGGACTTCCGAATATGGTTCAGCAGATAATCCCGAAGAGTTTCCAGCACTGTATGCTTATTCGCCACTACACAACATCACACCCAATACAGCTTACCCAGCAACCTTAATTACCACAGCCGATCATGACGATCGCGTTGTCCCTGCTCATAGTTTCAAATTTGCCGCAGCTTTGCAAGCGGCTCACACAGGTAATACACCAACCTTAATTAGAATTGAGACGAAAGCCGGACATGGTGCGGGTAAACCCACAGCTAAAATTATCGAAGAAGCCGCAGACAAATGGGCTTTTTTGGTGCGTACTTTAGATGTGAAATTTTAACAATTTTGTGGGGTAGGAAATGCCTAGCCCACAAAATCTACGATTTACCCGCATTTCTCACAAGCTTGAAATGCAGAGGTGCAGGGGAGCAGGGGAGAGTTCAATGTGCCTTGTTCTTTCCCCTCTGCCGCTCTGCCCCTCTGCTCCTCTGCTCCTCTGCACAAGGTTTTGAGAGATGTGGTGAGAAATCCGGGTTTAGTGGTCGTCTCCCTTTGGGAGACGCCAAAAGCAAATAATCAGTGGCGGGTCTGAATCCACCACTTATCGGGAAAGGCAGAGGGCAGGAGGCTCAGTTGGCTTTTATGGAATTCTGACTCGTGTCAAGAAGCTCGTGACCGTTCGCGCAGCGTCTCGAAGAGAAGGGAACAAGGGTTTAAGACCCCCACCAAATTTTCTTGTTTTGTGGCCTCAATTTAGGAGGGGTTTGAATCCCCTTCTAAATTGAACCTTCTGCTCTCTGCCCTCAGCATAGCTGCCTTCTTCAATTATTCTGACTCCTGAATTCTGAATTCATATTGTCCCGACAATGTACGAGTTTCAATACAATGAAATAGTCACGCACCCGATTTCTGGAGTTTTAGCAGTGGGCTTATTTGATGATTTGAGTCGGTTTCTAGAAAACCGTTTAGAAGAATTTTTGCGTAACAATCCACATTTGGAGTTAGAGGCGCTGCTAGAACAGCTGCGTGAGCAAGAAGAAGACACATTAAAGCTGATCGCAGATTTACAAGTACAAGAGAAGCGATCGCAAGAAGAAATTCTGTCCACCGCTCAAGAAATTCAGCGTTGGCATATCCGGATTCAAAAAGCTAAAAACGCTGGTAGAGAAGATTTGGCGGCGGCGGCGGGTGAGCGAGAAGCAGCCTTGTTGCGCGAAGGAAATCAGCGTTGGGGACAGATGCAAGGGCTGAAAGAACGCATTCACCAGTCTCAGGAACTACTGCAAAAAATTCAGCAGCGGCGACAAGAGGTGCAAGCTAAAGCTGCTGAAGCACAGACAGCTCGTGCTAAAGCACAAACCCAGCAGCGTTTTGAAACCGTTGGCTGGTCGAATCAAACTAGCAGCTATTCTAGTGGTTTTGATGACTTAGAAGATAAGTTCCGTAGCTGGGAAACTCAGGATGAACTAGAACAAATGAAGCGGAAGATGCAAAAGTAAAATATTTTACTTTCAGTCTCAGGTTGCGATCGCTTGGTGAAAAAAAATCAAGATAAACTAGACAATGGCTAAGTCAGAAACCCCAGTCCTAAAGGACGGGGCTTGAAAAAGTCCCACATCTGACCAGATTAAGCCTTAGTTGGCTACATGAGGATTCACTAATGATATTGGAAACTCAACGCCTATTCTTGCGGGAAATGACGCTTTCTGACCTCGACCCGCTACTACTTGTCCTCGGCGATACAGAGTCGATGCGCTACTACCCAAAGCCGTTTGACCGCGAGATGGTGCAAAATTGGATTGATCGATATTGCCGCAGCTACGCACAGCACGGCCTTGGCTTATGGGCGATGGTTCTCAAGGCGACGGGTGAGGTAATCGGCGACTGCGGACTGATTTGGCAAGAGGTCGAAGGACACCAAGAACTCGAAATTGGTTATCATGTCCGCTGTAACCAACAAATGCAGGGTTACGCAACTGAAGCCGCATCCGCTTGCCAGGACTATGCTTTTAACGTACTGGGTTGCGATCATCGCGTCATTTCCCTGATTCGCCCAGAGAACATCCCCTCTCGGCGTGTAGCTGAGAAGAATGGACTCAAGGTCGTTCAGGAGACACTCTGGCGTGACATACCGCACTATATATATGCTGTGCAACGCTCAGAAATTAAAAAGTAAAAAGATAATTCCCATAAATAAATTCAGGGGATTTGATAAGGACGTATTATTTCTTGCGCTATGCCACGACGCTCGTTCGCTCTTAGCGTCTCCCCGAATCACATTGGGAGAGGCTAACGCCAAGGGAGAAGACAAAGGCTTAGCTGCGCTATCGTTATAAATGTTTTTATTTCGTTCCATAAATAAATTTAGTTGCTCTATGACCATTTTGATTTTTCTTTATGAGTGCCTTTTAACTTTTTACTTTTGCCTTGTTCGGTCAAAATTCCAGGTTTAGCCAAGGTTTTAGATTATCTTTTCTCCATCTCCATTGTCCCCAGTCCCTAATAAATCAATTAGTGCCTCCACTAGAACCTGATTTTGCTCATCAGTGCCAACAGTAATACGTAATTTATCATCTAGTCCAGGTTGCTTAAAGTAGCGGATTAAAATTCCCCTTTCCTTCAGTTTTTGATAAAGATATTCTGCGTTTCCTTCTCTTGGTTGTGCCAACAAAAAGTTAGTTTGGGAATCCCAAATATGAAAACCTAATTGTTTCAAGTCTGTTGCTAACTTAGTCCGTGATGCCTTAATTCTTGCTACACAAGCATTTTTATAAGGTTGATCGGTAATAGCAGCCGTACCAATTGCACAGGCGATCGCATCAATGTTATAGCTATCTTTCACCTTAAACAATCCCTGTAACAATTGGGGATTCGCCACCCCAAAGCCCAGCCGTAATCCTGCCAACGAGTATCCCTTAGAAAGTGTCCGAATCAGGATGATGTTTTCGTATTCCTTTACCAAAGCCAAGGCATTCTCTTCGGTAAAATCTACATAAGCTTCATCAATCACCAAAACCCCAGATAACTGGCTGGCTAATTTTCGCAAGTCATCTGTTGCCACCACATGCCCTGATGGACTATTGGGCGACGCAATAAATGTCACAGAACCATTGGCGGCAACCAGTTCTTCTAAAGGTAAACTGTAGTCCTCGCTGTAGGGGATCTCAATAATTTCCGCTGCTTGCATTTCTGTTAATGTGCGATATAGCACGTAAGTTGGCATCGGGTAAACAACCTTCTTGCCAGGTTCTACACAGGCTCGAATGATTACGCTCAATAGTTCATCACTACCATTTCCGACAATAATCCAATCACTAGGAACTCCTAAAACTTTACTGGCAGCTTGCCGGAACTCTCCACCGAAAGGTTCTGGATACCGCCGTAACCACTCACCATCGATATTCCGTAGTACAGCTAATGCCGCAGGGGAAGGAGGATAGGGGTTCTCGTTGCTGTTAAGTTTAATAATCTGTGTACCACGTTGAGGCTGCTCACCGGGAACGTAGCTAGCCATTGCATCAACATTGGAGCGAAAGTAGTTAGTCATAGGGCATTGGGCATTGGGCATTGGGCATTGGGCAAAACAGTTCCTCTTTTCCGTTAGCGGATAGCTAGGGTTTAGCCCGTGCTGAGTAAAGAATGAGATGTCCTACTTGGTACTCAGCACTCTTGAAGGCATTGGGCAAATTTCAACCTGCAATTTCTGACAGACTACTAGTTCTCCAGTCAGTAGAAACTAGATAGTCATTGCTGCAAGGCTATACTAGTTTATAAAAACGAGTTTTGATGAGGAGTTTATAATGAATCGTTTTAATCCACTACTGATAGTTGCTCTAATTAGCATGATGGCTTTGGTTGGATGCAACAATGGAGAACAATCTTCTACTACACAGACACCACCATCTGGGACTTCTGCCTCCGAAACAGCAGCTAGTCCCACTCCAACTAGCACCACAACAGCTACCACTCCCGTTGCAACAACTGATTTTCAAGGTCTACAGGGTGTTGTAACCAACACTAAGGCGGCAGTTGAGGCAGGAAATTTTAGCAAAGCTAAAGGGGAATTTGAGAAATTTGAGGGTTTCTGGTCAAAGGTTGAGGATGGAGTCAAAGCAAAGTCTCCCACTACATATAAAGAAATTGAAGATAAAGCCGATGAGACCAAGGCAGGACTTAAAGTCTCTGCACCAAATAAACAGAAAGTGTTAACAGCCTTAGAGGTTCTGAACAAGGATATCACTAGTGTTGCTAAACCTTAAGAGCCAAATACGTAGACTGAGTATTTATTAGCTTTTGCGTCGTAAGCCCCGCACCATAATCCTTTTAGGATTTGGTGTCGCGATATAAGACGATTAATTACGAAACACCCTTAGACCAATATTAGCCGCAGGCTGATTCGGTAATTGAGGCAGTTGAGTAATTAATAATCTTGTTATTTTATTTTGGCTTTTTTTGGGATTCAACATAAATACCCGAAAAAATTGCGGATTCATCATACATCTGGAAGAAAGTTTTTACCAAGTAAATTGAAGGTGGGGACTTCCGCGACACGTTAAACCGGATTCCTACATTTGATACTGTTGCGATTAAGGCTAGAGGCTTAGAGGTTGTTTGAAAAGTCTAATTTATTACTAGCCCTGGCGATTAGAAATCGCGGCTACACGAGACTTTACCCTGGGAATTGGGGACTCGGAAGATTTGAATATTTGAATGGGGATTCAAATCCCAAGCAAATCTTACTCATGATTTTCCCCCAGTCCCCAGTCCCCAGTCCCCAGTCCCCAATCCCCAGTCCCCAATCCCCAGTTCAAATTTTTTGTAGATACTCAGATGGTACATTCTCGACTAACCAAACACCATTAGCAGAACAATAGAAGATGTAACCCGCCTGATGCATTGCCGCAGCATTTACAGCAAAAACCACTGGTTTTCCATGTCTTGCACCAACAGTTTTTGCTGTTTCAATATCCTTTGATAAATGAACATGATGTCGCGACATTTTGGAAAGTCCTGTTTGCAGAATTGACTCTACAGATTTGTGTCCCGTGCCGTGATAAAGTTCATCTGGAGGAACAACAGCTTCTAGGTGTAAATCGACTTTTACACTATGTCCTTGGTTAGCACGAATCAGATTACCTGTAGAATCAAAAGAAAAGCGTTGTTTATCACTGGATTCAACTACCATCTGTAATTCCTGACGGGTGAGCGGAAATTTGTTTTTAGCACAAGCCCTAAGTAGTTCATCAACATCAACCCAACCACCGGGAGCAAGTTGAATTCCAATTGCATCCGGTGTGTGTCGCAGATATTTGCTCAGATATTTGCTGATTTTCACTAGGCGAGAATCACTCATTTAATTGTGACTGACCTTTATGCTACAATTATATACTCTTATATTACATCAAGATTTTCATCGGGACTGCCTCCTGTCTCCTTCAATGATGGTAAATTGACATAATTTGTCTTCCCATCATGGCTAATGCCACTCCAATCATCACAATGAGTGTCACCTTTCCGCCAGGAACAAGTGGTTGATTTATGCTATTTGAGTTTTCCTGTTCTTGACGTTGCTTCCAACTCATTAACGCCGGAATAATTCCACCTAGAACTGAGATACTAAATGTTCCAGTGTAATCTAGGGCAGTAAAAAAGATGCTGGGGTTGAGTGTTCCGAGAGTCATAGGAGGGAAAAGAACCAGCGAATAGAGGGGTAAGCGGCTAGCAAATCCACCCTTTGCAGAGAGGAAAATATCTTTGAACAAATCCAGCAATCCGTACACAAATCCAATGAACGATGTGACGATCGCAAACTCTGAAAAAATGGATACTAGCACTCCTAAGCATTGTCCTGCGCCACCAGCTCGGAGAATTTGCAATGGATCAAAAACAGTTATCCCGTCAGATGTGCCATGTAGCATATCAGGACTGACACTTCCTAAAATTACGGCATTCCACGCCAAGAACATAATTAGAGGAATCACAGAACCAATCAAGATGGACTGACGAATTTTGCGGGCATCTCCTTCAAGTTGTGTCACAACTAGCGGCACAACGTTTTGAAAAAACAGCGCTACAGACATCACTGAAATAGCACTACCAAGGGCACTCCAATCCTGAAATAACAGTTGGGTAGTCTGAATGTGCCTTCCTCCTAAAAATAATAGTCCCAAGAAGGAAACTATGACAATTCCGACAAAGGCGCTGTTTAATTTCTCAATAAACTTTTCTCGCCCAAGATACATAATGCCACCAAATAAGAGCGTGAAAGTCGTTGTGCCTACCCACAGAGGCAATATTTGCACACCCCAGACTTTTGCCGCCGCAACTCCTAAAATCTCTCCACCTTCAGTGATGTATGCCACCAACAGAGCATAATGCATAAATAAATATGCGCCGCCGGCAATTCGCGCTCCCAACTTACCAAGGATATTTTCCACAACCCCCAAAAAACCGATACTCAAACGCCCTTGTGTTCGCATCGTGTTTAAGGTAACTTCTGCAATCAATAACCCTGAAAATAAAGCGTAGAGCCAAACAGCGATTAATCCAGATGTTGATGGCACAATACCAGATGGCAAGGTAACGGCTGGTAGAGCGAGAATCCCCGCCCCGACGGTGGTTCCTGCAATCAACGCAGTACTTCCCAAGACACTACCCGGTTGATGGTTGAGTTTTTTTCCATCAAATTCGAGATGAGAAAACAACCGAGTGACTTCCTCTGAATCTTTGAGAACAGTCTTTACGGGAACCATACTGAATATCTGTACTTAAACCAAACCAACAATATTAGCATGGGGAAATATTCTTCGCAAAAACCCTGATGTTCATGGTTTTTCAGCCAAATTTTCGTAGTACATTAACAAAAAGTGCGATCGCACCCTCTACAATACCGCATCGAACCCCTCCTGACATTGGTTATTAGATTGACACTAGTCGCGTTAGTGGTAAACCTTATGCCAAAATTCGATATCTGAGTAATTTGTTAGAAAAGCCAGTGTAAAGGGAATACTTCAAACAAGACTCATTTATTCCCCACAACCCGATGAACACCAACAACCCTTTGCAGACAATACAAACAGGTTTCCATACGGCTTTAGGTGCTGTTAGCGAATTTACTACCCTACTTCAAGAACCCCAAAAACTTACAGATTACCTTACCCAAATCCAACAAAAACCAGATCAATTGTTCCAAGATTTAGCCGTAAAAGGCAAAAATATGGAACAAGACGCAACTAGTTTTTTCCAAAATTACTTTTGCAGAGGTGGTAACAAATCATCATACCCTAAATATATAGAACGGGCAGATGGACAGGCATTTAATCAACCCTACGAAATCAAAGACACAAAAATGTACGGCTTTGTCGTTGAAGGTTCAATGGCAAAGTTACAAGAGGTGTGTGATAAATATCTCAACGATCCCAATAACGGCGAGATTGAATATCGCCCAGCGACGAACTATCTCATCTTAACATTCAACAAGATAAATTCTTTAAGTTCTATTTATCCACCCGACTATGATAAAGGAACTGTGCATGAAGAAGAAGCCATCTTTTGGATGTTAACAGTGGTAGGTAAAAGAGTTGGGCCTTTATTCATTGCCGAACGCCTAGCTTGCTTCATGCCTTACTTATACGTAAATAATTCTCCCATCCTAGTTTCTGGTAGAGAAGTCTACGGCTTCTTTAAACAACTTGGCACATTTCAGATTCCTGACTTAAATCAAGAACCGGATTTATTAACCGTAGACACCTTAGTATTTAAAGAATTTTCTCCTACAAGTCAATCTCTAGATGCGCGCCTGCTGGAAATTCAACGCATCGGTACAGGAGATAAACATCAAGATATCAAAACATGGGATAGCTTTGAAGAATCCGTAAGAGCGATCGCTAGCTTATTATTTGATAACGACGAAGTTGTGATTCCTGGCTTACAGCTACCCTTCAATCTTATTGAGTATCTTCTAAAAAGAGTCGTCCCCCTCGTTACCCTCAAACAAATCCGCGACGTAGAAAATAGCAAAAAAGCCTGCTATCAAGCACTGATTGAATCCCCCATGCAGCTACAAACCTTCTATGGTGGAAAACTTTTTGGCTTCAAGAATTTTGGCGATCAATTTCAATTAAAAATCAATAAGTTTGCTAGTCAACCAATCGTCCAAGACTTAGGACTGGCAAAAGGTTATCCCGCAGGTAGCGAATCAATAAATATCCCCGTCAAACTTGGTTTCGTCCTGCATTTCGACTTCACCCTCAAAGATGGAAAAGCCGTTTGGCAAGCACCACAGAAAAATTAATGAGTGCTGAGTTCTGAATTCTGAGTGCTGAGTTCTGAGTGCTGAGTAAATTCAGTAGACCGAAAACTTTTGCGATGCCTGCGGTGGGCGTAGCCATCGCGCACAGAAAGATACCTATAAAATTGATCATTGCCAAAAAAACCG
>NZ_JBALDZ010000067.1:0-57885 GCF_036917155.1 Nostoc sp.
GTATGTCCCATATTACAGCAGAAAATTCGTCGCTCATTCCTGCTTCATAGTCTTTTTAATTTGTCAATACTCTCTACTCGACCGGCGCTCTAGGGGACTGCGGGGGGTATTATTATGTGTATCTTCATACAGAATTGGTATTAACTGGATAATACTCCAGCAATACTCGTCAATTCCATAATTTTTTCAAACTGAAAATCATGAGCTAAATTCTTGATGAAATTTCGTAGTGCAGTATTTTCTGAAGGGATTTGCTCAACCAATTCTAAAATCAAATCATCACTGCATTGGGCTGCCGCAGTGTACAACTGTTTCACCCATTCAGATGACATTTCAGATAATAGAGAAACTAAATCGGTGAGCGTCAATATCGATTTTGAACCTTCTTCATTTGTGTTTGTTAGCTGATAGCTTTCTTCTTGGTAAATATACTGAACTCCTAAATATTCGCTTAATTTTTCTAGTAATTGTTCTTCGCGGAAAGGCTTATTAATATAATCATCACAGCCTGCTTTGATCGTTGCTTCTCGTTGTTCTTCAAAGGCATTAGCAGTTAAAGCAATAATAATAGTTTTGCGATTTTGAATTGAGGTTTCTTCTCTAGCTTTAATAATTCTTGTGGCTTCATAGCCATCCATAATTGGCATCCGCATATCCATTAAGATTAAGTGTGGTTGCCATTTCTGCCAAAGTGCGATCGCTTCAGTACCATTTCCTGCTTCCTGGACTGCAAAACCAATGGATGTCAGAATTTTCACTAGCACTAAACGGCTATCTGTAGCATCATCAACTACTAAAATGCGGTATTCGCTTTGAGCGGGAGCTAAACTAATAACCTGGCATCTAGTTTTTTTGACTTGGATTTCGCTAGCTGTGGCTAGATTAATTTGAATATCAAAAGCAAATTTACTTCCCTCGTCAATAGTGCTGGCGACGCTAATATTTCCCCCCATTAGTTCCACGTATTTGCGGCTAATTGCTAAACCTAGTCCTGTTCCCTGTTGCGATTTTCTTCCGGTTTCAGTTTGCCCAAAAGCTTCAAACAGTAGGTCAATTTCTTGTGGCGCAATACCGCGACCGGTATCTTGTACCTCGAAGATTAGGGATTGGGGATTAGGGATTGGGGATTGGGCATTGGGGATTGGGCATTGGGGATTAATTATTCTTCTCTGCTCCCCTTTCCCCAGTCCCCAGTCCCCAGTCCCCAGTCCCCTTTCCCCTTTCCCCAGTCCCCAGTCCCCAATCCCCAGTCCCCAGTCCCCAGTCCCCACCCGCAGCGTTACCCTCCCAGTATCGGTAAATTTGATGGCATTTCCCAGGAGATTAAGTAAGACTTGACGCAGTTTACTTTCATCCGCTTGGATGTACTGAGGGAGACGAGATGTATATTCAAAGACTAATTCTAATCCTTTGGAGGTGGCACGGAAGCGCAACATTTCTTCGAGGTTTTCCAAGAGGCGAATTAAGTCAAAACTGTTGAGATTTAATGTTATTCTGCCAGCTTCGATTTTAGACATTTCCAAAATGTCGTTGATTAAGTTGAGGAGATGTTCGCCGGCACGATTGATGATTGCTAGATTTTGCTGATGTTCAGTGGATAAAGCATGATCGTGGCTCATGACTTGGGTAAAACCAAGGATGGCGTTAAGTGGGGTACGCAGTTCGTGGCTCATGTTAGCGAGGAATTCGCTTTTGGCGCGGTTAGCAGCATCAGCAATGATCACAGCTTCTTGCAATGCTTGTGACTGTCTTTGAGTTTGCGCTAGCAATTGTGCTTGCTGTAAAGCAACACCCAATTGATTGCCAATTTGAACCACGATGTTGATTTCTTCTGGTTTCCATTGGCGGGAATCGGAATTTTGATAACTCGCCAGTAATCCCCAAAGCTGACTACCATACAAAATGGGGACAATAATGTAGGCTTTGGCCTGAAAGCGCTCTAAAAGGTTGATATAAGTAGGATGAAATTCAGCGTTGTAAATGTCTGGGACACAGCGAAAACTTGTACCTGGGGTTGCTTGCAGATCGGGATCTTCTACTGAGTTATTTGCACTATCCAAAATTTTTGCTAGGCAACGGCCATCTTGTAAAACACCCTCTGTAAAATTGGGGTGATTGTTGTGTTCTTCTATGAGAGAAATCCAACCATTACCCACTGACTCGGAGACAAATTCGCCATTCCACTGGGGATTGAAACGATAGACAACAACACGATCGCAGTCAAGTACTTGCCGTAATTCTTCGGTTGTAGCTGCAAATATCGTCTCTAGATCCAGTGTTTGGCGCATTCTTTGAATTACTTGAGCGATCGCTTTTTCTCTTTCTGCACTCTCACACAAGGCTTCTTCTGCTAATTTTCTCTCAGTAATATCTGTAATTGTACCAATATAGCCTTTAATTTCTCCATCATCTCCAAATTCTGGCAAAGCCTGACAAATTACCCAGACGACTGTACTATCATTACGTAAGAAGCGATGTTCGCATTTATATGTTGACTTACCAGATGTTGCTTGATTCCATTTCAACAACAGCTGCTTGCGGTCGTCTGGATGTACAGCATTTGCCCAACCTGTTCCCAGAGACTCTTCTATACTGTATCCAGTAATTTCACTCCAGCGTTGATTAAAATATAAGGCATTGCCATTAATATCAGTATGAAATATACAAGCTGGTGAGGCTTCTGCTAGAAGTTGATATCGTTGCTGACCTGATTGCAAAGCTAATTCTGCCAATTTGCGATCGTTAATGTCTGCCCAATAACCAACCCATTCGATGGGGAAGTTAGCTTCGTCACGAATTAACCTCATCTTTTCGTAGAACCAGTGATAAGTTCCGTCAACGTGTAACCAACGGTATTCGTAAGAAATATACTCCTGTTCAACAAAATGGGAAAATTTTTTCGAGATGAGTTCAATATCTTGGGGATGGACGTGATGAAGCCAAAAACTGGAGTTATTGATAAATTCCCGCGCTTCGTAGCCTACCATTTCTTTAACGTTCTCACTAATAAAGGTAGTGCCGAAATCTTCTGATATTTTGCTGCTATAAATGACCACAGGGCTAGAGGTGAGTAGATATTGTAGGCGTTCGTTGGCTAAACGCAGTTCTTGTTCGACGTGTTTACGATAGCTAATTTCTACTAAAACTGTGCCGACACCAGAGGGGCGATCGTCTTCACCAAGAATCGGAAAATAAGAAGCTAAGAAGTGGCGGATAATATCTGGTTCTTTAATTGATGCACCGCTTAATTCCTGATTGATAATGGGTTGACCAGTCAACAAAACCTGTTGATAAATTGGTTCCACTAGAGGGGCGATGTGAGGTAAAATTTCATGGATAGTTTGGCCAATATGATCTTGCTGAGGTACTCCATTAATCTCTGCCAGCAGTTGATTGATTTGCACAAACCGCAGTTGTTTATCTAAAATGTTCATGCCGACGGGGGCACTGCTAAAAAAGGCATTGAGGCGAGCTTCTCTCAGTGCTAATTCTTGTTCTAGGGTTTTGCGCTCAATCAACCCACCCAACTGAGCCGCAACAGCACTGACTAGCAAGAGCAAACGCCGATCGACCAATACTGAGCTACGTTTAAAAAATACTAAAACAGCTAATACTTGGCTTCCGGCCACTATGGGAACACCAAAACCAGCTTTTAATCCTACCTTGGCTGCTTGTTGCGATCGCAAAAAAATTGGCTCTGTAACTTTAGAAACATCTTCTATCCATTCTGGTTCCTCGTTTTGCCAAACTCTTCCTGGTAGTCCCACTCCCAGAGCAAATTTGATAGCTTGGCTTTGGCGGGAAAATTCTGCTAAACTACACTCCTCACTGTACCAACCTAGACTGTGTTTTAAAACAGTCCCATCTTCATTAGGTATCCATGCTTCACCAAAATCCCAGCCAATGGTTTGACAAATTAAGCGCAAAACTACTCCTAATGCGCTTTTGACATTACTGGCGCGAGTGATAGCTTGGGTTGTCAACAGCAGTAAACGGCTTTCATTTTCTGCCTGCTTGCGTTCAGTAATATCTTTCGCTGTGCCCAGTACGTAACAGTGCCCATCAATCTTAATCATTTCCGCACTCAACAGTGTTGTCCTGATTTCTCCTGTTGTCGTGCAGACATCAATCTCAAAGTTGCGGATGGCTTTTGTTTGTTGCAAGACATGGGTGAGAAAATTATATTCTTCTGGATTCACCCAAAAATTTAATTCTTCATCGGTGCGATTGATCACCTGAGAACGAGAATAACCAAAAAACCGACAAAAGCTGTCGTTAACTTCAATATAGTGTTTGTTGGGAATCTTAATTAAGGCAATTGGATCGGGAGATGACCGAAAAGCTGATGCTAACTTTTCTTCAGAAGCTCGTCGCGCTGCTTCTGCCCGTTGGCGTTCTTTTGCCTCCAACACCAAGGAGACTAAATTGCCCAAAGAGCGAGCAAAATTTTGGTCTTCTAGCGTCCAATGATGAGTAACTTTCACTGCCTGCAAACATAAAACTCCTACGGTCTTTCCTTCCAGCCGAATGGGTGTATCAAGTACAGAGGTAATGTTTAATCTTGAGTAAGACGCCGAAAATTCTTTAGTTCTGGGATCGGTATGGGCATCATCTGCGGCAATTGGTTGTTCTTGCTGCAAAGCTGCAAAATAAGCTGGATAGTCTGCTGCTGATAAGGAAAGTCCTTGACTATGTTGATTGCGACTACCTTCAAATAGATCGAAACACTGGATTTTCATGCCTGTTTTGTCATATAGCCAGACACTAGCTCGTTCCATCCCAATATTCTTGACAGCTGCTTCTGTAATTTTACTTAAAGCTGTTTTTAAATCACCCTGATAAAGTGTCTGATTTTGTGCCAATTGCGTGAGGACTAGGTTATGGTTGCGGAGCTTAATTGCACTTTCTTGGAGTAATTTTTCCACTCCTCGACGCTGCGTAATATTACTAGCAGTGCCAGTTATACCTATAACTTGACCTTCTTCGTTGCGTAATGCGATCGCATTAAACATTAGATAAAGTAAAGTACCATTTTTAGCAACACAGGTAGTTTCATGTTGAAAGATCGACTTTCCCTGAAGAACCCGCTCAAACGCTACTTTATCTTGAGCAACTTGTGTAGGCGAGATGAAATCAGTCAAGACACGCCCGATCATTTCTTGGGGTTCATAGCCATAAATCTGTTTGACTGCTGGGTTGACAAAGGTAATTAGTCCGTTAATGTCTACCGACCAGATCATATCCTGGGATGTTTCCACTAAATGGCGATACTGAATTTCACTCTTCTTCAGGGCAGCTTCGACTAAAAGGCGTTCGCTTTGGTAAACCTCTCTACAAATGGCTTTGCTAAGGCTAACGGGAATTTCTTTAAAAATATCTTCTATTTGTCTGTTGCGAATATTTAACTCAACTGCAACCAGTTGACGCTCTTGAATCTCCTGTTGCAGTTGAGAATTTTGTGCTTTTAATTGTTTTTTCAGCCTTTGGATATTGAGTTGATTTTGTACGCGTAATAAAACTTCTTTAGTTCGGAATGGTTGAGAAATATAGTCAATATTGCCTAAATCGAAAACATCGTTTTTTTCAAAAAATTCATCTAAAGCACCGAAAAAGATTATCGAAATCTCTTGAGTTTTATCGTTAGCTTTCAACCTTTGACAAACTTCATAACCATCCATCTCCTGCATCAAAAAATTTAGCAAAAGCAAGTCAGGAGGAGAAGCAAGCGCCTCATTAATTGCCAATTCTCCAGAAATAACACTTTGCACTTGATAACCTTGGTGTTGAAGGATGTCTGATAAAAAATGTAAATTCTCTAAGTTGTCATCAACTAATAAAATTTTGATTTTTTGAGCATCCATATCAGTTCCTAAGTTAATTTTCAATCAAGAATAATTTGTTGAATCAAACTGAACATGAAATCAGAAAGCAAAACTCTATCACCAGATTGTAAATAAAATCATCGTTCCTTACCACCATATCTTCAGTATAGAGTGTATAGAAAAATTTCAGATTAAGCAGGATAACATGTTAATACTGCCAAATCTCTGTGACGCAAGAAGATCGAAATACAAAGATACAACAACGCGGACATTGCCCATACTCCTTGTTGATTTGATGGTTTGGCATTCACTGCTTGTTCTTTTCCATTTACAGCAAGCTACGTGTAGTGTATCTGTCAATACAATAATCAGCGGCTTTAGCCCTTAGTATTGGGCTAGAGCTTCTGAGTACAAGCGAATGTAATTAAATTTACATTACGTAACGCAGTTTAATTTATTATTGCATACTTAGTTTGATATCAGCTATTCTCAAGCTTTTCATCCTTTTTTTGTTTGATACGGTAAATCCAACCGATGTTTGTACGGTTTACCCAACTGTTTTGAGATTTTGATTTTATTAAATTATTTACTAGAGAGAAGAAATAAAGCTCCTCTCAAAAAAACTAGAGGTTCGATAATTACTTAAATATCTGAAACTTCTAGATACCTCTAAAACTTTGTTTGATTACCCAAAATTGAATTAGAAAGTTAAGGAGAGATTGAAATATGGCACTCATTCGTTGGGAACCATTCCGTGAAATGGAGATTTTGCGTCGTCAAATGGATCAACTCTTCTCTGATCTGACAGTAGCCGAGCGCGGCAACTCTGAGATTTCTCCATCATCGAGAACAGCATGGGTTCCTGCTGTTGAATTATATGACAATGGTTTCGAGTTGCTATTAAGAGTTGAGATTCCAGGTGTTGAAGCTAAAGACTTGGATGTTCAAGTCACTCAAGATGCAGTTTCGATTGTTGGCGAGCATCGTTACGAAAAGCAGTCCCAATCTAACGCTAAAGTTCATTCTGAATTCCGGTATGGTAAGTTCACTAGAGTAATACCTCTACCAATCAAAGTTCAGAATCAACAAGTTAAGGCAGACCTAAAAGATGGGATTTTAATTTTGACTTTACCCAAACTGGAGCAAGAGCAAAGCAAGGTATTCAAAGTCAATTTAGGTCAATCTCAAAGTGCTAAAGCTTCTATAGAAGCCGGCACAGATAATACATAACCCAAAATTACATCGCAAGAAAGTGTTCAAACTGCGTAAATTTTAATAGAAACCCCAGCTAAATTTATTAGCTGGGGTTTTTCTTTTTTTGACTCAGAATCGTTTCAGCAAATTCAGGGAGAGGGTATTATTCCTCTTGTACATCAACCCAGATGCTACCTTCTTCCACACGAATTGGAAACACTGGTAAAGTCTTTGGTTGTGAAACTAGCGAGAGTACCTTACCTACACCAGGAGGCCAAGAACACCAATCTTTGACCTCACCAGTCCGCAGATCAAAAGCACTGTGATGGAAAGAACAAACAATTGCCCCACTTTCGGTTATTTTCCCACTCTTCAGCGGTAATTTTAAGTGAGGACAGGTATTATCTACAGCATAAAGCTGATTTTCGTGATTCAAAAGCAGAATTTTCCGGTTGCCAACTTTCACCACTTCTCGCGCACCTGGGGAAAGTGCTTCGACTGCCAGAACTTTAGTCCAACTCATTAGGTTCTCCTCTCCTAATATATCTGCTTTCAGTTTCCCGCAATTGTTACCAATGCGATCGCCTTTCAGTACCAGAGAGTGGAGAAGGTTAACAATTCAAAATTCAAAAATAAAGTCAACAGATCGCCAACTTCTCCCGAAAAAGCGATTGTTGGTGAAATACAAAAACTATAAAATCTTACATCGAATCCCATTTTTACACTGAAAAAACTTATTTCTGGGTAAACTAAATAAAGCACCAACTGTCCTAGCATCATAAGGCTTGTGGCTTCTAAAAGACAATTTGAAGGGATATAAAAAATGATTAAGACAAGTTACGAATTTGACCAGTCTATCCTCCCCGCAGGATCTTCATTAAAGACTAATATTCTGCTACGTTTTCGTGTTGACATAGCTGAATCTCCCCGACGTAACCTTAACCTTTCTCTTGTGATTGACCGTTCCGGCTCTATGGCAGGCGCGCCCTTGCATCACGCCCTGAAAGCTGCTGAGTCTGTAGTAGATCAACTTGAGCCAAATGACATTCTCTCAGTAGTTGTTTACGACGATGAAGTGGACAGCGTTGTGCCACCCCAGGCTGTGACTAACAAAGCTGCACTCAAAAATTCTATCCACAAGGTCAGAGCAGGCGGTATTACTAACTTATCGGGGGGATGGCTCAAAGGCTGTGAACACGTAAAGACGCAACTCGATCCGCAAAAAATCAACCGGGTTCTGTTGCTTACCGATGGTCACGCCAATATGGGCATTCAAGACCCCAAAATACTGACAGCGACATCGGGGCAAAAAGCTGAGGAAGGCATTATCACGACTACCTTAGGTTTTGCTCAGGGTTTCAATGAAGACCTGCTGATTGGGATAGCAAGGGCCGCCACAGGCAACTTCTACTTCATTCAGAGCATCGATGAAGCAACCGAAGTGTTTAGTATTGAGTTAGACAGTCTCAGAGCAGTAGTGGGACAGAATCTCAAGGTGACATTGGAATTGGCTGATGGTGTCAGCCTGGTTGATACCTTAAGTCTTGCTAAAGTTAGCCAAAATGATGCTGGTCAAGCTGTTCTCACCTTGGGAGAACTGTACGAAGGTGAAGACAAACTTCTCGGTTTAAGTTTAGCGATCGCCAGCGCTCAAGTTGGTGATTTACCTGTGATGAAGCTGCATTACAGCGCCGATGTTGTGCAAAATGATGTTATTCAAAATATCTCAGCTACAGCAGATGTCATCGCCAAAATTGGCACCGTTGAGGAAGCTGCTTTTGCCTCTACCAGCCAGATCATTCTTGAACTGAGTCGCCTCACCATTGCTAAAGCCAAAGAGACTGCCCTTAGTCTCGCTGAACATGGCAAGCATCAGGAAGCGGAAGAAACCCTCCGTGCCCTTGTGAAAGATTTGCGAGATAAAGGGTTGAACGAGAATTTTGAAATAGCTGAAGAGATCGATCAGCTTGAGTATTTCGCCGGTCGGATCGCCCAAAAAGCTCTAGGCAATGCTGGACGGAAAGAGATGCGCGATCAGACTTACCAAACGATGACGCGCAATCGCAGCGATTTGGTGGGTCGCGGTGTAACTGCTGGCGATGAAGTGTACGCAATGCCGATTGTCAATGAAGTTGGTTCAGGTGTTGAATTGCATTGCGTTCGTGAAGGGGGTAAGCTGCGGGTGAAAGTCGTATCCGCAGGCTACGATTCCACCAAGAACGTCCAGTTTCCCCGGGCCATTCGTGCCGAGGGGGCACGCTATGTTGTTGAAGGACTTGAACTTTCAAGCGATGCCACTTTCTATCGTGTACGTGGTAATATCACCCGTTTTGCTCAACCTGGTGAAACAGATATTTTCATTACCCCTAGACAATCGAATTTCACTAACACGGGTAAAGCTTCCAAAGGCCCCGCCAGTGCCGCCGATCTTCCCTCAACTGATAGTGTCGGAGACAGCATTTTAGTTCAGTGTGTTAAAGATGGCAGCAAGCTACGCGCTAGGGTAGTTTCCGACGGATATGAACCAGATTGGAACATGCGTTTTCCGCGATCGGTTCGGGAAGAAGGAATGCTTTACGTCGTTGATGAAGTCAAAACCGCTCCTGATGGCAAGTCTTATATTGCCTGTGGTGAAATTAAGCGATTTGTTCAACCAATCCCCAATCCCCAATCCTTAAAAGATGCCAAGTAAACATGACTTAACCGACTGAGACTGTCAGGATCAGAGAGTAAAGAGTAAAAGGCAATCTATTTTGACTTTTAACTTTCTCCTTTTGTTCAACTTTCCACAACGGGAGGTTTAATCTTGACTAAATTAAAAGTCGGTATCAATGGCTTCGGTCGAATCGGGCGACTTGTGCTTCGGGCTGGTCTCGATAATCCCAACATTGAGTTTGTAGGCATTAACGACCTAGTACCACCAGATAACCTCGCTTATCTATTAAAGTACGACTCAACCCACGGTAAATTAAAGCACAATGTTGAAGCCAAGGAAGACGGCATCCTCATTGACGGGCACTTCATTCCTTGTGTGTCAGTTAGGAATCCTGCTGAGTTACCTTGGGGAAAATTAGGTGCAGATTATGTGGTGGAATCTACGGGACTCTTCACTGACCACGAAGGAGCCGCAAACCACCTGAAAGCAGGTGCAAAGCGAGTGATAATTTCCGCTCCCACCAAAGATCCAGATAGAGTTGCTACCCTGTTGATGGGTGTAAATCATCACCTGTTTGACCCCAGCAAGGATATCATTGTTTCCAATGCTAGCTGCACTACAAACTGTCTAGCTCCCATCGCTAAGGTCATTAATGACAACTTTGGGTTGACTGAAGGGTTGATGACCACAGTTCATGCTATGACTGCCACTCAGCCAACTGTAGACGGCCCCAGCAAGAAAGACTGGCGGGGTGGTCGAGGTGCATCTCAAAATATTATTCCCTCTTCCACAGGTGCAGCTAAAGCCGTAGCACTGGTTTTACCAGAATTAAAGGGTAGGTTAACTGGTATGGCATTACGAGTTCCGACTCCTGATGTCTCTGTAGTTGATTTAACTTTTAAAACTGCCAAAGCCACCAGTTATCAGGAAATCTGTGCTGCTATGAAGGAGGCTGCCGCAGGTTCACTATCAGGTATTTTGGGTTACACGGATGAAGAAGTAGTTTCCACAGATTTTCAAGGCGATACCCATTCCAGTATCTTTGACGCCGGCGCTGGGATTGAGTTGAATTCTAACTTCTTCAAGGTAATTGCCTGGTATGACAACGAGTGGGGTTACTCAAATCGCGTGATTGACCTGATGTTGTCTATGTCACAGAAGGAAAAACTCGCCCCGACTGCGGCTGTGGTTTGATTAGTCATTGGGAATTGGGCATAGGGCATGGGGCATACAAGTAAAAAGAACCAAGTAAAAAGTAAAAAGAAAGATAAATTCAATATTTCTTTTAACTTTTAACTTTTAACTTGTTTCTTCCCCAGTCCCCAGTACCCAATTTGGGATTTGGGTCAGATGGTAAATACCCTGAAAATAAAACGTAATCTAGTATCTTTTTTTAACAACCCAGTGATATGAAGCACGTGTAAATTTGGATGTTTTGGGCGATGTCTACGACGGGCTACGCCTACGCTCAAAGCATCCAAATTTGCAGGTTACTCCTCAACCCCCAATCCCTATGCGTCGAACCAAAATCATTTGTACTGTTGGGCCGGCTACATCTGCACCTGAAAAGCTGCAAGCCTTAGTAGAAGCTGGAATGAATGTGGCACGGTTAAATTTTTCCCACGGAGCTTATGAATTCCACGCCCAAACGGCTCACTATCTCAGACAGATTAGCACTGAGCGGCAAAAGCCGATCGCAATTATGCAAGACTTGTGTGGCCCCAAAATTCGCTTGGGAACTTTACCACCGGAAGGGTTAAATCTGGAATCTGGTACTGAAGTCACTTTTGTTTTGCAAGAAAAGGGTGAGAGTATTGACGAAATACCTCTACCATTGCCGACTTTGTTCGCAATGATGCGACCAGGCGAACCAATTTTAATTAATGATGGTCGCGTCAAGTTGATTGTTACTGCTCGCGATGCCGATCGCATTCGGGCACAAGTAAAAATTGGCGGTTTAATTTCCACCCACAAAGGGGTGAACTTGCCCCAAACTCCTTTACCTGTCAGTTCCATCACCGAAAAAGACTTGCTGGATCTCCGCTTTGGCATTCAGTTGGGTGTAGACTGGGTAGCGGTGTCCTTCGTGCGATCGCCACAAGACTTAGAACCCGCCAGACGAATGATTGAAGCCGCTGGTGCTTCGATTCGTTTAATTGCCAAAATCGAAAGAGCAGAAGCAGTAGAGGAGTTTGACTCCATTCTGAAGGTCGCCGACGGCATCATGATTGCCCGTGGCGATTTAGGCGTAGAAATACCCATTCATGAAGTCCCTCTGATTCAAAAAGATATAACTCGCCGTTGTAATCATGCTGGCAAACCGGTGATTACAGCCACGCAAATGCTAGAATCGATGATCAGTTCCCCCGACCCTACCCGCGCCGAGGCAACCGATGTTGCCAACTCTATCCTCGATGGTACGGATGCAGTAATGCTTTCTGGTGAAACAGCTGTCGGACAATATCCCGTCGCCGCTGTCCAGATGATGCACAATATTGCTGTGCGGACAGAACAGGCTCTAGATGAAGGTAGCAGACATTCCTGGTGTCATGAGGCAGGTAGTCTCAGCGTCACCGAATCTGTGGCAGAATCGGTATGTCGCATCGCTTATGAAACAGGCTCACGGGCAATTCTCTGTAACACTTCTTCAGGGAGTACAGCGAGAATGGTGTCTAAATACCGCCCAACTTCTCCAATTATTGCCCTAACCCCTGACATCACCGCTTATCGCCAGCTAGCCCTTTCTTGGGGTGTGGAACCTTTACTGATTCCACCAGTCCACAATGCCGAAGAGATGTTTACCAATGTGGTGAACACAGTTGTAGATATGGGTCTAGCAAATAAGGGCGATAAGGTGGTAATTACCTCTGGCGTTCCAATTGGTAAATCGGGAACAACTAGTTTAATCAAAGTGCATTCCATTGGACAGCCAATTTCGGCATAAGGCACTTAGAATAAGGCTGTGGCTCTCAATAGTAAGCAAACTTGGGCAATGATTCCAAAACAGAATTGAAGGGACTGGGGACTAGGGATTGGGGCTGGGCACTGGGAAAGAGAATAATAACTCCTAACTCCTAACTCCTAACTCAGCACTTCTAACTCCTAACTCAGCACTTTTCACTCAGCACTCACTAAAGACCTGGGGAATTAAGTAAATCCTAAACAAACATCACGGAGTATTTTATGTCTAAGAATTTACTGGAACAATTGCGAGAAGTGACTGTTGTGGTCGCAGATACGGGGGATATCCAGGCAATTGAAAAATTCAAACCCCAAGATGCCACCACCAATCCTTCTCTGATTACTGCTGCGGCGCAGATGCCGGAATACCAGGGAATTGTTGATCAAACTTTACTTCAGGCAAAGAAAGATGCTGGAGCCGGAGCTACCCAAGCACAGATAGTTTCTCTAGCTTTTGACCGTTTGGCAGTTGCCTTTGGATTAAAGATTTTACAAATTATTCCCGGTCGCGTGTCTACAGAAGTGGATGCTCGCTTGTCTTATGATACCGAAGCTACCCTGACTAAAGCACGGGAATTAATTGCCCAGTATAAAGCCGCTGGAATTGGCCGCGATCGCGTTTTAATTAAAATTGCCACCACCTGGGAAGGCATTCGCGCTGCGGAAATCCTGGAGAAAGAAGGTATTCACTGTAACCTGACCTTGTTGTTTGGTCTTCACCAAGCGATCGCCTGTGCCGAAGCTGGTGTTACTTTAATTTCTCCCTTCGTTGGTCGGATTCTTGACTGGTACAAAAAAGATACTGGACGCGATAGCTACCCAGTAGCCGAAGATCCAGGAGTTTTGTCTGTCACCAAAATCTACAACTACTACAAGAAATTCGGCTATAAAACCGAAGTTATGGGAGCTAGCTTCCGTAACCTTGGTGAAATTACTGAACTTGCAGGTAGTGATTTGCTGACAATTTCACCATCGCTTTTGTCTGAATTGCAAGCAACCGTTGGAGAACTACCACGTAAACTTGACCCTGCTAAGGTAGCAAACTTGGAAATTGAAAAGATATCCATTGACAAAGCTACTTATGACAAACTGCACGCCGCCGACCGCATGGCAACTGACAAACTAGACGAGGGCATCAAAGGTTTCACCAAGGCACTAGAAGACCTTGAGAAACTTTTGGCAGACCGACTGGTTCGCCTTGAAGGAGAGGTAGTAGCAAGTCATTAGGGACTTCCAATTAAAAAAAACATCGAAGCATGATAGTGCGTTACGGCTTTAGCCGTAACGCACTATCATTTTATAGATAATTTATACGTGCATATACTACCAGGTTGGCGTGGCGCATTTCCAAATTGTTCGCATGAATTGACAGATGCAACATATCCAGAATTTGATAACCCGCAACTTGGGTTAATAGTGGGTTCTACACTCTTGTTAGTCTCAACAGTTGGCGAGGCTGTTGGTGATGGTGAGCCAATATAGTTGTTGAATTATCGTCTTCTTAGTCTCCTAAAGGCAAGCTAATAGGAATCTCAATTTGAAACTCAGTTCCTTGTTCTGGTATTGATAAACACGTAAGTTTTCCTTTATGCTTCTCTACTATAATCTGATAGCTAATTGATAACCCTAACCCTGTACCTATCCCTACTGGCTTAGTCGTAAAGAAGGGGTCAAACAATCTTTTTAGCACATTCTCTGGTATTCCTGCTCCATTATCAATAAACCGAATCACCACTTTTCCATCAGGAGATACTTGAGTACAAATACGGATAATACTGGGTACTTCTTGCATCTGTTCAATAGAACGCTTTGCATCCCGTTGTTCTAGTGCATCTAAAGCATTAACCAGAATGTTCATAAAAACTTGATTGAGCTGCCCTGCATAGCATTCTACTAAAGGTAGCTTGCCATATTCCTTGATGATTCCAATTGCTGGACGGTTATGTTGTACCTTGAGGCGATGTTCTAGAATTACTAAAGTACTGTCAATGCCTAAGTGAATATCCACGGCTTTACATTCCGCTTCATCCATACGAGAGAAATTTCGCAATGAAAGAACGATTTGTTTAATTCGGTCTGCCCCCATTTTCATTGACAAGAGTAACTTGGGCAAATCCGCCATTAAAAATTCTAGGTCAATAGCTTCTATCTGTTCTTGAATGACATTGACCGGATGAGGATAATGTTTTTGGTAAAGCTCAATCAAAAGCAGCAAATCGTTAATGTATTCGTTAGCAGGCTGAATGTTGCTGTAGATGAAGCTCGTAGGATTATTGATTTCGTGAGCCACTCCAGCAACCAATTGACCGATAGAGGACATTTTTTCGCTTTGGAGCAAATGAGCTTGGGTGCTTTGCAGTTCTTTAAGAGTGCGCTCTAAATCTTCCGCTTTCTGCCATAAAGTTTCTTCCACAGCTTTGAGTTCGCTGATATCCCTGGCGATTGTCGAGAAATATTCAACTTCTCCATCAGGTGATTTGTGAGCAATAATCAGTTGGGATATGGGAATTTCTCGTCCATCTGCTTTTAAAATAGCCGTTTCTCCAACCCAATCACCGACTCGAGATGATTCTGGTAATCCTTGATTCTGGATAATTTCATTTGCCCATTTCGGATGATTTTGGGATAAATTTCTCCCCTGAAGGGATTCTTCTTCCCCTAGCTCTAACATTTTGCGAGCTGCTTTATTAAAATAAAGAACCCGCCCAGTTAAGTCAGCAGTACTGATAAAGTCTGGTGCTGCTTCTAGAATTGCTAACAAGTTCGCCTGTTCTTTCTGAGCTTGTTTATGCTCACTAATATCACGACATACGCCAACAGTCATTATGACTTGACCTAGTTCGTTACGGATAGCAGATTTGATTGTATGGAATAGGCGTACTTCCCCATCGTACCGAGTTACTGGCTCTTGGGGAATTTCTAGGGTCTTTCCACTTTCAAATACGTAAGCATCATCTTTGATATATTGCAGGGTATGATCAGGTTCGCTGAAGGGTGCATCAATCATATTTTGAAGCTGTGACTCACTCATACCGTAATAATCACGGAATGCCTTATTTGCCCAAATAATTCGAGATTTCGCACCTTTAACCAGCACCATATCTGTAATTGCATCAAGAATTTGCTGATAGGTCCTTTCGTTTTCGCGCACAGCGCTTTCAAAAGACTTTACTTTTGTAATATCCTGCACTGTTGAGACAATACTAATTACCTTGCCATCAACGTTAGTTATCGGAGTGTGACACCAATCACAAATAATCACTCTTCCATGTTTTGTCACGTTCTTACTGAGATTATTACCTCCCACTTTTTTTTCAATTAATAACTCCATTATTTTGATGACCTGTACTCTCTCACTTTCTGGCACAATTATTTCTGATACCTGGCAACCGAGTGCTTCACTTTTGCTGTATCCAAATAGTTGTTCAGCAGCCGGATTCCATTGTATTACTTGAAACGCTGTATTCCACTCAATTAAAGGCAAAGGATTACGTTCTATAAGTAACAAAAATTTATCTTGCAACTGTTTCAAATCTGCCTCTACTAATTGATGTTCAATTTCCTGAACATTTCTACTGACTTCATCAACTTTTAGCACTTGGTTTACAGAAAGATTGTTATCGGATTGAATGCCTTGCTGTTGAAAGTTCATTCTGTCTAACTGACTAATAGATTTTTTGGGTTCTCAAATCTAGGATTCCCTATTGTTTAGGTAATGTAACATTCCTCTTTCTGATAATATCCATCTGTTGGAAATCGTAGTAGAAAGAGGACAATTCATTATGCAGAAGTATGTCTATTGCATGTCTCCAAGAGTTGGTAGCAATGCAGAAGTGAACCCACCCTTAAAAACGTGGGATTGATTTCGGAACGCCAGTTGACGACAGTTGCCTCAAGCCGGGAAATCTGCCCACGGCACTGTCTCCTTTAATTAAATTAAGCATCTCTAAAGATGCCAAATTGACCGGTGGCAATGTTGATTTATCTTTTTCAACAATTATATCTATATCACTCGTAGAAGCATTGAAAGCGGTCTTTTAAATGCGTTAATAGTGAAAAATTACAGGCGGAGATTCAACGATTAAATCGTAAAGGTTTTGTCCCACTTGAACAAGTGCAAATTCTCCATGATTGGTTGGAAGGAAAGCGCCAATCAAGACAATCTGGGCGTGTGGTGGGTGAATCGAGAACGGGTAAAACTATGGGTTGTGATGCCTATAGGCTTAGGAATAAACCCTCTCAAGTTGCAGGAAAACCCCCAATTGTACCTGTGGCCTATATCCAAATTCCCCAGGAGTGCGGTGCTAAAGAATTCTTTGGGGTAATTTCAGAGTACCCGAACTGTGGGGCAAGGTTCAAATTTCCAGCATTGTGGGTGGATTGTTGGTGTCAAAGGTGCTTTGTGTCGTCTACGGAAATGGTAAAGTGGCAAAAGGCTATTCACCGAAATGCGACAAGTCCATGAGACACTTACAACACATGAGATTTTAGTCAAAGATTGTGTCGGTTACATTAATGGTGTACTATTATATTAGTACAGATATACTGTGGTCTACGATGAGTAAGCCAAAAAGTGTTAAGGATTGCAAAAAAAACAACTATAATTAACCGATAGAAACATTGTATAAAATCTTTATATTTTATTAAATAAAAAGGATTATGAATCTTTATATACATTTATATTTGTTCATTAATTAGACTATTTTGTGGCAGTTAACAGAGAGAAAGGTCATGTTGAATAAACTAATAAAATATTTTGTCTACGCGACAAAAGGGTATATTACAAAAACACAGCTGATCAAGTTTTTGTATTTAGCTGATCTTTACTCTGTTAAGTGGACAGGAAAGCAGCTGACTGATCTAGATTGGTGTTATTATCAATTCGGCCCTTGGAATGAGGGTATAGATGCTGCTTTAAATCAAATGAATGGGAAAGAAATTATTCAAGAATCTCAGGAAAATGCAACATACATTAGACCTATAGATGAAGCTGCTCAAGTAGATGATTTGCAAATACCTCTAAGTCTTAAGTTCATCCTGGATAATATTCGGAGAGAGTGGGCTGGCGCAGATAAACTGAATCAGTTACTAGAGTATGTATATAGCACTGCTCCAATGCTGGAAGCAAAAAATACCCATCGACCAGAAGAAAAAGTTAAACTTAACTTACAAGCAGAAAGAGAAAAATTAGTCAGTGAATTAGGATTGTAAAGTGGCTGGACAAAGACCTAGACAAGGTTGGATCTATTCCATAAATCCCTATAGGGTATCTCTTCGTTGCAAACTGGGTCATGTCCATATTTATAATTTAGATGAGCCAGGTGAAGTAGAATGTCAAACTTGTACTGAGAATATTAATTCAAGTAGGGTTTTCAGAGGGATACATCCTTATATCATCTGGACAAGCGATCAATTTCAAGATGAATCTGGATATATAGCAACGTTTTCCGTTATTCCTCTGACTTCACAAGGAACATTTAACGGTTTACCAACCACATATCCAATTAACTCTACAATAAAAAATGGTCTTGATAAAAATTCCTACGCTTTAGTTCATCAAATATGTACTGTTGATGCTAATTGCTTCAAAGACTCATCACCAAATTGGTTAGATAGAATTGGACAATTAGATAAACCAGATAAAGACGCTATAGAAGAACGATTAAAGTATTTTTTGAATATTCAAGAGAATCCTAGTGAAGACTGGTTTGCTCAAAATGCGTCTCCAGAATTTTTAAAAAAAGTCTTTGATTATCTACCTGAAGAAACCAAAAGTTTAGTCATAGAAGAATTAATAAACAATTTAGGCTTATAGTAAATAGGATATTTATCATTGACAACTGTTTTGTACTGCTTCTCCAATTCTTCACGTTCAACCCAACCTACAAATATTCTTAACTTTGATGCCTAAATTACTACAAATCAGGCAATCTCCGCACTGCTGACTCGATTTTATCTGGTTAACCTTGCTGCATGATTTTTTGTCAAAGCAAATACTATTGATTTACTAGGACCAATCTTTTGTCCTGGTGCTAATTCTTGATAATTCTCCCAAGCCAATCTATCAAATTCCTTGCATCATTAGTTAGTTAATGTACAGGTAACGAGCGCGGAGGGATTTGAACCCCCGACCCACAGAACCGGAATCTGTTGCTCTATCCACTGAGCTACGCGCCCTCATTATTCCCGATTATAGCACGTCTGTGATAAAATTTGCGGTTGAATTGGCAATGAGTTAAAGATAATCAGTAGGGTTGACTGGTGTACCATTTCGACGAACTTCAAAGTGGAGGTGGGGGCCAGTTGAGAAACCCGTGGAACCGACAGCACCGATCGCTTGTCCGCGTTCAACTGCTTGTCCTTCAGTGACATACAACTCGCTGGTATGACCGTAGAGTGTCGTCAGACCATTGCCGTGGTCGATAATTACTGCTCTGCCATAACCACCATACCACCCAGCAAAAATTACTTTTCCTGAATCGGCTGCCCGTATTTTACTACCATAACTAGCGGCAAAATCTAACCCAGCATGAAAGCGACGATAGCCAAGAATAGGGTGTATCCGCCATCCGAAGGGACTGCTAGTAGGAGCATCGCTGGGATATGCCATTACACCAGTTCCTCGGATGATGATGCTTGTACGGCTGTTGGTTTTGCTTTGCGCCTCTTCTGTTGCTCTAGCTTCTGCTACCTTTTGTTGAATCAAGACTTCCAGGTTTTTGGATTCCCTTTCTAGCTGATTTTGTGCCGCTTCCAAGGCCAGGCGATCGCTATTTAGACGTTGAATCAATTCTGATTGCGATTGCGCTTGGGTTTGATAATCGGTTTTTTGTGCCAGCAGTTGCTCACGAATCAAGGCAATTTCGTTTTTTTGCTGTTCTACTTCCGTTTTTTGTTTATCGATCAGCTTTGCTTGGGTGTTGAGTTTTAGCAAAATTTTCTGGTCTGCCTGATAGACTAACTTCAGCTGATGACGACGGCTGAAAAAGTCGCTGATATTTTCGCTTTCAAGCAAAACTGCCCATCCAAAAGAAGCAGGCGATCGCTGGAGATAACGCAATCGTGCTACTGTTGCTACTTGACGCTCCTGATATGAACGTTCCGCCACATCTAAATCAGCTTCTAACTTCTGGAGACGTTGGGCGGCGAGTTGTAATCGTGATTCGCTCTCTTGAATGTAGCTATCTGTAGTTTGCACATTTTGCTTTAAGCCAGTGAGGTTTTTTTGGGCCTCTCGTTGGAGATTAGTTAAGCGATCGCGATCGTTAACCACACTCTGATGCTGCTGGTTCATTTGTTGCTGCTGTTGTCGCAAATTATCAATGGATCCTGTAGATGTTGCGTAGGCTGGAATTAATGACAAACAAATACACAAAATGCAACAAAATGCAATAGACAAATAGCAATAAATCTGCTTTTTTTCTAGAAATCGCGCTCTCATAGTGCGAAGCCCCACCACAACTATGCTTTCAAACACTATGAGGATTATTCCCAAAATCTGATTCACCCACTCCAACGCATTATTAAATTGGTCTGCCAAGTTGTAACACAAGAATTCTAGCTATGTCAGCATTGAGCAGATATATTAGCAGGTGGTATATATGAGTACACAATAATAGGGAGTGGGGAATGGGGGAGAAATCAATTCGAAATTCAAACAGTTGTATCTAGAAACACCCGAATAACTAAGCCACAAGTAAGTAACTAACTGAATCAAGTCAAACCAGCAAAGTCCTGAAGATTTCCAGAACAATAACGGAAACCTGAGAAAAAATTGAGCGATCGCTAAAGCTACAATTAAAATTCCAGCTTTATTAAAAGCCAAAGCAGCATCCAGATCAAAATGGTACAGAGAAACAACACTTCGTGTTAAACCGCAACTTGAACAAGGTAGATTGGGATAATTTGTGGCAATATAGCTTGGAACCGTAGGTAACTCGAAGGGGAGATAAGCCTCTACCTCGCCTGGAATAGAAACCCCAAGCGGGTAGAGTAAAAAAATCATAGCGAGTACAAGTAAGCCGTAGTTGACATATCGATACTCTCTGTAGATGTCCGGTAAGTAGCTAAATTTTTGGAAGCTTAAGACATCAATACCCGCCCCACCATTGATGGTAAAAATCTCCGAATTCAATCTGAAATTCGAGCAAGATAAGAAGGTTTAATTGATTAGTCAATATTTAGTTGTAATCAAAAATAACAATCTAAAATTTACAATAAACACGATGTATGATGCGGCGAATTTGGACAAAAATTAATTTAGCCAATAATAATATTTGGCGCATAGGGTTTACCACAATTGCATTCGTAACTTCCCTGCGCCTAGTGGGTTCGTTACGATTTTTGGAGTGGACTGTATTTGATACATTTATGCGGCTGCGTCCCGAAGAACCAATTGATGAAAGGATTCTGATTGTAGGTATTAATGAAAATGATATTAATAGGATTAAAGCCTATCCAATTCCTGATAAAGATATCGCCGCCTTATTAAATAGACATCTCCGAAAATGAATGTAGAGACGTAGCAGTGCTACGTCTCTACAAGGACTCTGGATAACGCATATTTAATTTCTGGAGATGTCTAATAAATTAAAAACTTATCAACCTGCTGTAATTGACACAGATGGCAAGCAGCGTCGAAGTTTATTAGCTACTTCAAATTTACAGGGAGAATGGAAATTTTCTTTTACATTAAAGTTGGCAGAAACCTATTTAAAAACTAAAAATATTTATCTGGAAAATGTAAATTGCGACCCCTATGGTATGAGATTTAATGCAACTAAACTTCCCCAATTGCAGCCTAAGTTAGGCAGATATATACAAGCAGATGCAGGAGGTAGTCAAATATTAATTAATTTTCGCAATCGACGCCAACCTTATTGAACTATTCAACAAATATTAAAATATTCAAATCCGCCTTGTTACTACACTAAGTTGATAAGGTTTTAGTACTATTAGAAAAACTAATTACTTAAAAAGAAGTATTGCCATTAAACAATAAATCTGTCATATTTAAGAATCTAATTTAAAATTAAAAAGTATTTACATTATGTTAGCAACATCTATAAAAATTCTTAATGAGCATTATAAATCTCTCAATAATGAGGGTATAGATGTCATTCAAGGATTAACTCAAAGTCCAAAAACCTTACCTCCAAAATATTTTTACGATGATTATGGTTCAGAATTATTTGAACAAATATGTGAATTACCAGAATATTATCCAACACGAACAGAAGCATGGATTTTACGCCAATATGCCGATGAAATCGTTCAGATCACAGGTGCTTGTGAACTTGTAGAATTGGGCAGTGGTAGTTCTACAAAAACAGAGTTTTTGTTAGATGCTTATCAAAAACTTACTAGTTGCTGTAGATATATACCCATTGATGTGAGTCGGGGAATCCTTAAATCTAGCGTGCTAAAGCTACAGCAAAAATATCCAGCTTTCTTTATTGAGGGATTAATAGGAACCTATGAACAAGCACTCATAAAACTGGAATCAACCTTTGCACCATCACGATTGATTTTTTTCTTGGGTAGTTCTCTCGGTAATTTTAACCCACGAGAATGTGATGATTTTTTAAGACAAATTACTAAGACTTTGCAGGTAGGAGATTACTTTCTTTTGGGGATTGATTTACAAAAACCCAAGGAAATTTTGGAGCCAGCTTATAACGATAGTCAGGGGGTAACAGCTGCTTTTAACATGAATATACTTTCTCACTTAAATTGGCGTTTTCAAGGCGATTTTGACCTCAGTTTATTTACCCATCAAGCTATTTATAATCAAACTGATGCTCAAATAGAGATGTATCTGCATTGCCAAAAAAGTCATAAAGTATCTCTAGAAGCATTAGATTTACAAGTGTTGTTTGCAGATGAAGAAAGCATTCTTACCGAAATTTCTCGCAAGTTTGATTTAGTCATTATGCAAAAACAACTGGAGACACACGGACTTAAAACACTTAATACTTGGACAGATCCCAAGCATTTATTTGGATTAATTCTTTGTCAAGCTTAAACTTTTTTTACATTTTTGTAAATATCAATTTAAGTGACAATATGAATAGTTTTTACTCTACTTATCCGCCAAAACTTGATAGTTGCAATAATCAAGTTATCCTCGATTACTTTCAGAATGCTTGGCAGATGGAAGATGTGTTATTGAAAAGTCTGGTTGGGGAAGAGACATTTTATCTCAATCCCGACCCTTTGAGAAATCCACTAATTTTTTATCTGGGACATTCGGCTGTTTTCTACATCAATAAATTAATTCGGGTGGGATTGTTAGAAAAACGCCTCAATCCAGAGTATGAAATTCTGTTTGAAATTGGAGTTGATCCAGAAATACCAGAGCAGTTGAATGAAGCGATCGCTCATCTGCAATGGCCGCAAGTAGCACAGACTTGGGAGTATCGAGAACAAGCATATTCTGTAATTTCTGAACTAATTAAAACCACCCCAATTACTCTGCCAATTCATCCCAATCATCCTCTTTGGGCTTTAATGATGGGGATAGAACATCAGCGTATTCACATTGAAACTTCTTCAATGTTAATTCGCCAACTGCCAATTGAGAGAGTGAAACGTCCCCAAAACTGGCAATATGCCCCTTTTAATGGTTATACTCCCCAGAACGAAATGATCGAAGTTGCTGGTGGGGTAGTAAAACTCGGAAAAGCCTTTGATGATTCAACCTATGGATGGGATATTGATTATGGCGATCGCACTGTTGAAGTTGCACCTTTTTTCGCTAGTAAATATCTAATTACCAATGGCGAATTTATCTATTTTATCAAAGCTGGTGGTTATGAAAATAAAACTTATTGGGATGAAGAATCTTGGCGTTGGAAAACTGAAAATAATATCAAATATCCCAAATTTTGGATACCAGAAAATGGTAATTCTAAATATAGAGCCATGTTTGATGAAATTGACTTACCCTTGGATTGGCCTGTAGAAGTCAATCATTATGAAGCAATGGCTTATTGCCGTTGGCAAGGGAAAAATACTCGCTTAATGAGTGAATCAGAATACCATTTAGCAACTTACGGTGGTAGTTTATTAGATAATATAGAAAATTACAATCTCAATTTAAAATTCGGCTCACCTAGTCCCGTCGGTATGTTAGAAACAGCCAAAAGTTATTCTGGATTGTACGATTTGCGTGGGAATGTTTGGGAATGGTTGAATAATAATTTAAATTCCTTATCAGGATATCAGCCTCATTTTCTCTATGAAGATAATTCTGCTATCTTTTTCGATACCAAACATTATATGATGTTAGGAGGATGTTGGATAACTAATGGTACAGAAGCTTTAAAATATTACCGCAACTGGTTTCGTCCCAATTTTTATCAACATGCGGGTTTTCGGATTGTTCGAGATATCTAATTGGAGCAAATTATTAACTATGAGACCAAATCCAATACCACCAAAAACTGGTCAAGAATCAGTTTGGAATTACCCACGTCCGGCTATTTTAGAAGATACAAATAAGCAGCTTCGGGTGATTTGTAATGCTATTGTTTTAGCAGAAACTAACAGAGGTAAAAGAGTCTTAGAAACTAGCCATCCTCCTGTGTATTACTTCCCTCCCGAAGACATTAAGCTAGAACATTTGATCGCAACACCTAAAAAAACTTGGTGTGAATGGAAAGGCTGGTGTCAATATTATGATGTCAGCGTCGATGATAAGTATATAAATCATGGTGCTTGGCGATATTTTGATCCTACACCAAACTTTTTGCCAATACAAGAATACTATGGCTTTTATGCTGGTTTTATGGACGCTTGCTATGTCAATGATGAGCTAGTGACACCGCAACTAGGTGACTTTTATGGGGGATGGATTACTACTGACATTGTTGGCCCATTTAAAGGTGAAGTGGGAACGAAAGGGTGGTAATTGATGAAAATTGCAGTAATCAAAATAGATGGTTTAACAATTCATGAACATCATTTAGAAATAATATACAGTGCAGATAAATTCAGATTTTCAACAAAAGTTTTCTTTCATGAAATATCTTTCTCAGCACTGATAGAAAAATATTCTCAACAATTAATAGAACGCATTGCTGCCCATATTGCCTTATTTGAAGGCATGAAATTATGTTCATTGTTTCCCAAATACTATGATGTTTCTATAATTGCTGAAAGTTTAGCACAGCCTGTCTTGGATTTATTTGTCAAAATATACCAAGGTGTATTTGCTCAACATTGGTATGAAAATAACGTTACCAATTATCCGCAACCAGAAATTATCTATTCACAGTCTAGTTTAGGAGCAAATAACCCTGTTCCCATATTAGGAGATAATTCTACCATCCTGGCTAGTTGTGGCGGAGGTAAAGATAGTTTTCTCGCCATGCAGATGTTAGAAGAATCAGGTATTGCTTTTGCCTCAATGCAATATTCTCATAGTATTTATGGTAAAGCCGATATTCAGCATAACTTCATTTCTGGAGTCTTAGAACACCTTCATCCAGTTAAAAGCTATAAAATCTCGATTTACGATGACTTTATTGATTTTCCCTTTCTCCAACTGTATTTTCCCGAAAATTCAGGAATTACGGTACCAGAAACTCCAGTTTCCATCTTTGAATCACTATTTTTAATGTTGGATGGTGGATATAATTACTTATCTCTCGCTCATGAGAAAAGCGCAAATACTGGAAATTTATTCTGGGAGGAGTTAGGAAGAGAAGTTAACCATCAATGGGGCAAAGGTTTGGTAGCAGAAAAAATTTTAGACCAATTTATTCAAGAAAATATTTTATCTAATTTTAAATATTTCAGCCTTTTACAACCGATCTACGACTTTCGCATCTTTCAAAACTTTAGCAGATATCCTGAAGTTCTACCCAAAATTCATTCCTGTAATATTAAAAAACCTTGGTGTAAAAAATGCCCAAAATGTGCTTATGTTTGGGTGGGTTTAATGGCTTTTTTCAAACCGGATATTGTTGATGCAGTTTTTCAATCAAATTTGTTTGACGATCGAGATTTACTACCTATTTTTCGAGAAATGCTAGGCTTGTCGCAGCATACACCTTTTGAATGTATTGGCGAAATCGATGAAAGCCGTTTGATGATGAAAAAATGTTTAGAGAAAAATTTATCGGGTAAAGCCTTGGATATGTTTGCTCAAGAAATCTTATCAGACACTACTATTGATTGGCAAAAAATAGAGCAAAAATATAATTATGTTTATGAAACAGAACACTCTATTCCCGATTTGTTATTTAACCAGATTAAAGGGCAGTTATAATTGTCTTTCAGACTTAGATGATAGTTGAGGTTTAGACTCAATAAACTCATGGACAACTTGTTCAACAGGTCGAGATTGATTGTCCACCTGATAATTCATCTTTTGAATTTCTTCAGTTGAAATTAAACCAGCTATTTGACTAATGGCTACTCGTAACTCTGGATATTTTTTCAGTGTTGCTTGATTGAAGATCGGGACAGGTTGATATGGAGGAAAGTATTTTTTGTCATCTTCTAAAATGACTAAATTTAGAACCGGAATCAACCCATCAGTAGAATTGGCTGCGATTATATCTACTTTATTTTCTGCTAAGGATTTGTACATCAATCCTAGCTCCATTTGTTGAGGAGGATTGGCAAACTTTAAGCCATAAGTCTTAGCTAAACCTAGATAGCCATCTTCTCGTGCGATAAATTCATACCCAAATCCTGCTCGCCATTGGGGAGTATATTTAGCTGCTTCTGAAAGAGTTTTGATTTGCAGACGTTTGGCATCTGTGCCTCGAATAATCATAGCATAGGTATTATTAAATCCCAAAGGCTGCATGACTTCTAATTTAAATTTATGATCGTAGTCTTGTTTAACTTTTTCATAGACAAATTGAGGATTACTGATAGGTTTCTGTTTTAAGATAGATGTAAAACTTGTTCCAGTATATTCTACATAGCCAGCAATTTGACCTGTTTTTACAGCTTCATGACAGATAAAAGTTCCGCCTAAATTTAAGCGTCTATCAACCCTTAATTTAGTATGTGCTTCAATTTGTTGAGCCAATAATTCTCCGAGAATAACTTGTTCAGTGAAATTTTTAGAGCCAATCACAATTGTTGAGGGTGTTAGCCAATAGGTTAAGGCAATTAATCCCCCAACAAGTAATGTTAATATGCTCAAATAAACGACGAATTTACGATTAATTTTGAAATTTTTTTCTATTTGCTGTGTCAGATTTTTTTCTAACCATCCGAAGAGCAAATCTGCACTTAATGCGATCAAAGCTGCGGGTATTGCTCCAGCTAGAATCAGCTGATTGTTAAGCGTAGAAATCCCCCGAAAAATAAACACCCCCAACCCACCGCCACCGATGGCCGCTGCAATGGTAGCAATTCCCACAGAAATCACTGTAGCTACCCTAACTCCGGCTAAAATCACACCTAAAGCTAGGGGAATTTCTACTTGAAACAGCAATTGACTATCTGTCATTCCCATTCCCCGTCCAGCCTCTCGAATCGCCGGATCGACACTATTAATGCCAATATAAGTGTTGCGAATGACTGGGAGCAAAGCATAGAGAATTAAGGCAACGATAGCAGGAATTTTGCCAATTCCTCCGATAAATGGCACAGAAATAAGAAAGCCAAATATAGCTAAACTGGGAGTAGTTTGAATAGCGTTAGTTAGACCGATAATAGGTTGGGCTAGTTTCGGCTGGCGAGTGATGAAAATGCCTAAAGGAATGCCGATGGCGATCGCCGCCACCATCGCAATTACAACTAATATCAAATGTTCTCCGGTGCGGAGGAGAATTTCTAGGACATATCGGTTGAAAAACAAGGTTATCTCCCAATACGATTCAGTTATTTTAACCACATATATTTATTACCAAGCCCCCTCGGGGCGGGAACTCTTAACAGGGAACTCTTAACAGGGAACAGAAAAAAAATTAGCCCCGAATACAGGGTTTAAAGCCCCTAAATTTATTTATGAAAAGAGATAAAAATATTTGAAACGAGATGGCGTCAGCCACGATGTTTCAATGTGTCCTTGTACAAATCCCCTGATTTTAATTATGGGGATTTCCCTGTTGCCTGTTGCCCGTTCCCTGTTCCCTTTTAATTTTGCTTATATTAAATTCCTCAACGAGGATTATAAAAAAGTATTAAATCTCTTTCCCTCCCCTTTATAAGGGGAGGGTTAGGGTGGGGTAAAACCAGAGTTCAAACCCAAATTCCAAGCTATTTCAGACTTGTGTGTACACCGTAGCCGATGCCTTGGGGAGGTGTTGGGGGTGGGGTGTTAGGGACTTTTGCAAGAGGTCTCTACAAGAGACGCGAAATTGGACTGGGCTTGGTCTCGCTACGCTCACGCGTCTCTACATTATTTTCTTAAGCCTTTTTCAACCAGCTAAACATCGCGCGTAAATCTTTACCAACTTCCTCAATTTTGTGTTCAGCTTCTTTGCGACGCAAGGCGGTAAATCCTGGTTTACCAGCTTGGTTTTCGAGAACGAATTCTCGTGCAAATTGCCCAGATTGAATTTCGCTAAGAATCTTCTGCATTTCAGCTTTGGTTTGTTCGGTGACAATCCGCGGGCCACGGGTATAATCGCCATATTCAGCGGTATTAGAAATGCTGTCGCGCATTTTGGCTAAACCACCTTCTACAACCAAGTCAACAATCAGCTTTACTTCATGCAGACATTCAAAATAAGCCAATTCCGGTTGATAACCAGCTTCTACCAAAGTTTCAAATCCAGCTTTGATTAAAGCGCTTAAACCACCGCACAATACAGCTTGTTCGCCAAATAAATCTGTTTCGGTTTCTTCACGGAAAGTAGTTTCGAGAACACCAGCGCGAGTACCACCGATACCTTTGGCATAAGACATGGCGCGATCGCGTGCCTGACCACTGGCATCTTGATAAACTGCAAACAGCGCTGGTACACCTTCACCACTTTCATAAGTCCGGCGTACCAAATGCCCCGGCCCTTTGGGTGCTACCATCACCACATCTACGTTAGCTGGTGGTACAACTTGCCCAAAGTGAATATTGAAACCGTGGGCAAAGGCTAACACATTTCCTTCTTCTAGATTGGGTTCAATCTCGTTTTTGTAAATCGTTTTTTGGACTTCATCAGGTAACAAAATCATGATAAAGTCAGCAGCATTAGCAGCATCGGCAACATTTTTCACAGTTAAACCAGCTGCTTCAGCTTTTGCGACTGACTTACTACCCGGATATAGTCCCACAATCACATTCAAACCACTATCTTTGAGATTGAGAGCGTGGGCATGACCTTGGGAACCATAGCCGATGATAGCAATAGTTTTTCCAGCCAAAAGGTCTAAATTGGCATCTTCGTCATAATACATCCGGGCCATAGAAGCATCTCCTGTCAGCAAGCATTGTCATTAATTGGCAGACTTATGATTTTACCTCAAATTGAGTAACCACAGATGAACTGTCAAGCATTGAATTTATCTCTTTGAACTGGGGATTGGGGATTGGGGAGATGAGGAAGCAGGGGAAGAAGAACTATTAATTATTGCCCAATGCCCAATGCTGTTACATAAATCGCAACAATACAGGCTTTGAGTTTTACTTCGGCAATACTGGGGTTAACTTCATCCATCTGGGGGTAGATTATGTATACTTCGACTAAATTACCGCGCACATCTGCTTTATTTTTAAGTGCGTTATTGGGAGGGGTAATTTTCACCAGTTGCGCCTCTTCCGAACGGTCAATAAATCGGGCTTTACCTCAAATTGCAGCCGATGGCGCGGCAAATCTAGCATCTGCACCTGCTAGTGAAAGCAGTATTTCCCAAAAGGCGGAAGCTGCACCAATTACTCGTTCTCGTCCCCAACTCATCAAAAAGGCAGCAATCTCTTTGACTGTCAACTCTGTAGATCAAACTATTGATGCTGTTTCGCAAATTATCAATAAGCAGCAAGGGGATTTAATCGGGTTGAAACAACAACAACCCAAAAACGACAACCCGCGTTACACAGCAACCATACAATTGCGAATACCAGAGAACCTGCTGGAATCTACCTTAGAACAACTAGCTAAATTGGGCACTGTCGAGAGTCGTAATATCACTGCCGAAGATGTGGGCGATCGCTTGGTGGATTTCCAAGCTAGATTAACTAATTTGCAAAAAACTGAAGCCAATTTGCAAAAAATTATGGATCGGGCAGGTTCTATTAGAGATGTGCTTAGTGTTTCCCAAGAACTGAGTAATGTCCGAGAAACCATAGAACAAATTGATGCCCAACTGAAAAACCTCAAAAATCAAGTTGCTTATTCCACTATTACGCTGAACCTAGAAGCAGCAGTTTCTAGCACCAGTCCCCAACCTGCCTTCGGTTTGCAAGTTCAGGAAACTTGGAAGAAGTCTACCCATTCTTTGAGTGCATTTTCCATTGGCTTACTCAAACTGGGTATTTGGTTAATTGTTTACAGTCCCTATTTGTTAATTTTTGTTGCTCTCATCTATGGCTTTAGCCGTTGGCGGCGAACTCATTCACCACGTCTAACACAGACACCAGAATCAACTACTTCTGAGTGAACTTGCATAAACCCTACATCTACCTTTGATAAATCTATACAAGCAAAGAGGGATTCAAATATTCCCAGCACTAATAGTCTGAATCTTTCTCTTGAAAAGTTTTGTTTATCCTGTAGCCTTAATCACTTTAATACTTTTTCAAATGTAAAGAGCAATACAAAATATGTGATGACATTTTTGATACAAATTTGTTAAGAATAGTTACAATAGTCGGCATACACGATAATATTTCTTATGGTAAATTCACTTGACAATAATCCACCCCATCAAGTAATTATTGTTGGCGGTGGTTTTGGTGGACTTTATGCAGCAAAAACACTCGCCAAGGCGGCAGTAAACGTTACTCTGATTGATAAACGTAACTTTCATCTATTTCAACCCCTTTTATATCAAGTCGCCACAGGTGCCCTATCTCCCGCTGATATCTCCTCACCGTTGCGTTCTGTCCTCAGCAAGAGCAAGAATACGAAAGTGCTGCTGGGAGAGGTGAATAATATCGATCCAGAAGCCAAACACGTGACTGTGGGCAACGAAGCAATAGCTTACGATACGTTAATTGTCGCCACAGGTGCAAAGCATTCCTACTTTGGCAAAGATAACTGGGAAGAATTCGCCCCAGGCTTGAAAACTGTAGAAGATGCCATAGAAATGCGTAGCCGGATTTTTTCGGCGTTTGAAGCCGCAGAAAATGAAACCGATCCAGAAAAACGCCGTGCTTGGTTAACTTTTGTAATTGTGGGTGGTGGACCAACTGGTGTAGAGTTAGCGGGTGCGATCGCAGAATTAGCAAACCAAACTCTCAAAGAAGATTTCCGCAACATCGACACCTCAGAAGCCAAGATTTTGCTATTAGAAGGGCTGGATCGGATTTTGCCACCCTTTGCGCCAGAGTTATCACAAGAAGCGGAAGCATCCCTGACGCGCTTGGGGGTGGTTGTCCAGACAAAAACACTGGTAACAAATATTGAAAATGATGTTGTTACCCTCAAACAAGGCGATGAAGTTAAAGAAATTGCCTCAAAAACAGTATTATGGGCAGCAGGTGTGAAAGCTTCCGCAATGGGAAAAGTACTAGCAGAACACACAGGTGCGGAATGCGATCGCGCTGGACGGATTATCGTTGAACCTGACTTAAGTATTAAGGGACATCCCAACATTTTTGTAGTTGGCGACTTAGCAAATTTTTCTCATCAAAATGGTAAACCGCTACCTGGTGTTGCACCTGTAGCCAAGCAAGAAGGTGAATATGTAGCAGCATTAATTAAACAGCGGCTTGCAGGTAAAAATTTGCCACCCTTTGCTTATACCGATCATGGTAGTTTAGCGATGATTGGGCACAATTCTGCCGTGGTAGATTTGGGTTTTATCAAGCTGAAAGGTTTCTTTGCATGGCTGTTTTGGCTGGTGATTCACATCTACTTCTTAATTGAATTTAACAACAAATTAGTAGTAATGATTCAGTGGGCGTGGAACTATTTCACCCGTAATCGCGGAGCAAGATTAATTACAGGTCAAGAATCAATCACGCAGTTTGGAATTAGCGATCGCAACAGTTATTCAGCCGAGAATAAACAGCCGATAAATGTCTAATTAGTCATTAGTCATTAGTTATTAGTTATTCTCCCCCCATAGGTGTCAACTTAAGCTTGAAATAGCTTATCTGTTGGCTTCCATACCCGCCCGGAAATAAATTTTCGGGCTAATAGCTTAAGTCTACTGAAGTAGACTGGAGATTTTTGGCAATATTTAGTCATCTTCAGATGACTTTAGCTATGAGACGGGAATTTCAATTCCCGGCGGACGAGCGGTTTCACGTTAAGTTGACACCAATGTTCTCCCCCTTGCCCCCTGCCCCCTGCTCCCCTGCCTCTTCCCCACTCCCCGCCCTCATAAATTAGCAGTAAGCTATTTGAGGGCGTTTTTCATAATCTACATAATGGCAACTATTAACAACAACTACCTGAAACTGAAAGCGGGTTATCTGTTTCCAGAAATTGCTCGACGGGTGAATGCCTTTGCAGAAGCCAATCCTGGTGCTAAAGTCATCCGCCTGGGCATTGGTGATGTTACCGAACCGCTGCCAGAGGCTTGCCGCACAGCGATGATTAAAGCTGTAGAAGAAATGGGCGATCGCAATACCTTCAAAGGCTACGGCCCAGAGCAAGGCTACGCTTGGTTGCGGGAAAAAATTGCTACTCAAGATTTCCAAGCGCGGGGAGCCGATATAGATGCTTCGGAAATCTTTATCTCCGATGGTTCCAAGTGCGACACAGGCAATATTCTAGAAATCTTTGGTCATGACAACATAATTGCTGTTACCGACCCAGTTTACCCCGTGTATGTAGACACTAACGTTATGGTGGGAAATACTGGGGATGCCAACGATCAAGGCGAATTTGAGGGTTTAGTTTATCTACCAATTACGGCTGATAACAACTTCACCGCCGAGATTCCCGCAAAGAAAGTCGATTTAATTTATCTCTGCTTTCCCAATAACCCCACTGGCGCAACTGCTACCAAGGAATATCTCAAAGCTTGGGTAGACTATGCCAAAGCTAATAACTCGATTATTTTCTTTGATGCAGCCTACGAAGCTTACATTACCGATCCAGCGATTCCTCACTCAATTTATGAAATTGAAGGTGCAAGAGAAGTTGCGATCGAATTTCGGTCTTTCTCCAAGAACGCAGGCTTTACAGGAACCCGTTGCGCGTTAACTGTTGTACCAAAGACACTCACAGCAAAAGCCGCCGATGGTTCTGATGTTGAACTATGGAAACTTTGGAATCGTCGCCAGTCTACCAAATTCAACGGCGTTTCTTATATCATCCAACGTGGAGCCGAAGCGGTTTACTCCGAAGAAGGACAAGCGCAAATCAAAGGATTGGTGAGTTTCTATCTAGAAAACGCCAAAATTATCCGCGAGAAACTCACAGCCGCCGGATTAGCAGTGTATGGAGGCGTGAATGCACCTTACGTCTGGATAAAAACGCCTAATGGTTTATCCAGTTGGGAATTCTTCGATAAATTGCTGCAAACTGTCAACGTTGTCGGAACCCCTGGTTCTGGCTTTGGTGCTGCGGGTGAGGGTTACTTCCGCATTTCGGCGTTTAACAGCCGGGAGAATGTTGAAGAGGCGATGAAACGGATTGCAGAGAAGTTTAAAGTGTAGGCGATCGCTTTTGTTAAACTCATTCTATTAGTCTAAAGGTTACGGTGGGCTGTATATCCACCGCAACCTGATAGATTTTGAATTTTGAATTTTGTTAGCGCAGCGTTAGCGAGTCTGCGAGCGTCATTTTGAATTGGAGCGAAGCGATGTGACTGCTGCTATCCCCGTTTTCAAAGCTGTTAGCCAGATGCAGTTAGCACCTGGTAGCACGGTGACTATTCCTGATGTTAGCTGGGAAGAATTTGAATCTATTTTACAAGAATTGGGAGACAAAAGAAATACACGAATTGCCTACAGCCAGGGTACTTTAGAAATTATGGCTCCTTTACCAGAACATGAAATTCCCAAAGATTTAATTTCTGATATTGTCAAAATATTGCTCAAGGCTAAAGATATCAGATACCAACCTTTTGGTTCTACGACCTTTAAACGGCAAGGTTTAGCAGGAGTTGAACCTGATGCTTGCTTTTATATTCAAAATTATCAACAAATGATTGGTCATCGCCGCTTACAATCTGATGATCCGCCGCCAGATTTAGCAATTGAGACTGATGTCACATCAAAAACTACTCTCGATGCTTATGAAGCCATTGGAGTCCCAGAATTATGGGTTTACGATAGCGGGAGTCTTTCTATTTATTTGCTGAAAGAGGGTAAATATATAAAATCTAACACCAGTCCTAATTTTGAAAATATAGCTATTACTCAAATTATTCCTGCTGCTGTGGAACGTAGTTGGCAAGTAGGAAGTTTTCAAGCTTTGGAAGAATTGGAAGCCGCCAGGGCAAGTAATAATTTAGACTTTTCAAACAACCTCTTACTTTATACAAGAACGCTCCCGATTGTATATCCATTAATTGCATCAATAAATTATTTCTGAGAATTACTTCCTCATTCTTCGCCATCATCAGGTAAATCAACTTTTGGCTCAATTTTTTCTCGTCCATAATTAGCCAAAGTCACCCCTTCTTCTAAATATACAGCAGAGTATTTACTCAACCCAATACGCTGTGATGAGTAAATTCCTGAATGGCCTGAAAATAAATAGCTCACTATACAGCCAAGACCAATAAATACCCCCGATTCCAGACCAAATAGTTCAATTCCCATTAAGGTTGATGCCAAAGGTGTATTTGCTGCACCCGCAAACACACCTACAAATCCCATTCCTGCTAAAAGTGGTGCAGGTAATGCTAAAAGCAACGATAAAGCATTACCTAAAGTTGCACCAATAAAAAACAAAGGGGTCACTTCCCCACCCTTAAAACCGGCTCCTAAAGTTAAAGCAGTCAAGCCCAATTTGGCTGCAAAATCCCAAGGAGGTAGCTGAGTGAAAAAAGAATCAACAATAGTAGGGATACCAAGCCCAATGTATTTAGTTGTACCACTCAACCCAACAATTGCTGCTATCATCGCACCACCTATAAAAGGACGCATTGGAGGATAAGATATTTTTGCTTTAAAGAAGTGACTAATTTGGTGAGTTATTTTAGCAAAAAATCTTGCGACAATTCCAAAAATTGCACCTGCGATAATGGCAGAAATCAATCCCCAAATTGTGAGCGTCGGTATAGAGGGAGCGTGTCGGTATGCTGTATGATGTAAACCTAATAGTAAGGTGACTTGATTTCCAACGATCGCGGCAATTAAAGAAGGAAAAAGAGCATCGTAATGAATTTTACCAATGGCTAAAACTTCTAGACCAAATACTGTTCCAGCTAAGGGAGTACCGAAAACGGAAGCGAATCCTCCACTGATACCTGCTGTTAACAAAATTCGCCGATTAGCCCCTTTAAAATGCAATATTTTAGTTAACTGGTCTGCCAAAGAAGCACCCATTTGTAATGCTGTACCTTCACGACCGGCTGAACCACCAAAAAAATGGGTAAGGTCTGTTCCTAGTAAAACTAGAGGAGCCATACGGAAGGGAATAATATTTTTGGGGTTATGAATTTCTTCAAGTAAAAGGTTATTTCCTGCTTCTACAGTCCGACCAAATTGATGATAAATCCAACCACTTAAGAAGCCGCCAAGGGGAAGCAAGGCGATAATCCACCGATGCGATTCTCGCCAATCAGTTGCCCATTCTAATGATGCTAAAAGAGCCGCAGAGGCAGTTCCAGCAAGAATGCCGACCACAAAAGAGATGGGCAACCACTTAATTAGATGAGGTAACGCAATAAATGGTTCAAACTGACGAAAGTGTTTCATACCATGACTCCTTGAAGTGCGATTTGTAGACAAATACTTTCTACAGGAGAGTCAGGTAATGCATTTAGCCAAGCCCTACTCTCCCGCAGTTAGCAAGGAAAGTAGGAGCCATCAGCCTTCCAATTGAAAGTTTATCGTGTTGGAAAGGCGGTTTTGGCGAGCTCCATCGCCGTTAATAGTTCACTTAATAGTACCATTTTTGCTGTAGGTCAATGGTTATGGAGCGCTCACTTAGTTGACAAATAAATAGACAAATATATACACTCATAGACAAAACTGTGGGTGTATATGTTTAAGCCTCATGAATTTGCTCCTAAGATTGGAGTATCGGTCAAAACCCTACAAAGATGGGATGCTGCCGGAAAGCTCCCAGCTAAAAGAACTTTGTCAGGGCATCGTTTCTACACCGAAGATGATTTATTGATAGCGCAAGGGTTAAAACCAATTGAGGAAAAGCGAAAGGTTATTGTTTACTGCCGCGTATCTTCCAGTGGTCAAAAGCCTGAACTCAAAAATCAAGTCATAGCGATGGAGACTTTTTGTCTGAATCGTGGTTTAGCCGTTGATGATTGGGTATCGGAAATAGGGGGAGGGTTGAATTTCAAAAGGAAGAAATTCTTGTCAATCATGATGTCCATGCTTAAAGGCGAGATTTCGACAATTGTCGTAGCCCATAAAGATAGAATGTGCCGTTTTGCTTTTGAATTTATTCAGGAATTAGCTACTTCTGTTGGCTGTGAGATTGTAGTTGCAAACCAGGAATCACTATCCCCACAGCAAGAATTAGTTGAAGATTTGATGGCTATTATCCATTGCTTTTCCTGCCGTCTATACGGATTGCGTAACTACTCTAAAGAAATAAAGGATCATCTTAAAAAAACTATTGACAATCCTACCCAGTCTATGAAAAAATTTGACAAGAAAGAAATCCAGTGTTGAGGTCGAGCAATGCTTTTATCCATCAAAACAAAGTTGAAACTGAGTAAAAACCAAGAAGTAATTATGTGTAAACACGCAGGCATTGCGAGGTTTACATATAACTGGGGTTTGGCTACTTGGAATAATCTTTACTCATCTGGATTAAAGCCTAACAAATATATCCTGAAAAAATTCTTTAACAACCACGTAAAACCGGAATTTACATGGATTAAGGAAACGGGTATTTGTCAAAAAATCACCCAATACGCTTTCGATAATTTAGGTGACTCTTTCTCTAGATTCTTCTCGGGTATTGGTGGTTATCCTAACTTCAAAAAGAAAGGACACCACGATTCTTTTACTATAGATGCTAGTGGAAAACCCATCCCAGTCGGTGGTAAATCAGTAAAACTGCCTACGATTGGTTGGGTAAGAACTTACGAAGGTTTACCCCACACAACCTGTAAATCAATCACAATATCACGCACTGCTGATAGTTGGTTTATTGCTTTGGCTTACGAGCAAGATCGCGTTCCGACTGTTAAGCCGCACGATGTTGTGGGAGTCGATTTAGGGGTCAAGGAACTGGCTACGCTCTCTACTGGGGTGGTGTTTCCTAATCCCAAACACTACAAAACTAATCTAGAAAAACTCAGAAGACTATCTATTCGGTTTGCTAGAAAAAGTTTTGGGTCTAAGAACAGATATAAAGCTAAAATCCAACTCGCCAAACATCATGCTAGGGTAGCTAATCTCAGAAAAGATACGATCCACCAAATCACTACTTTCTTATGCAAAAACCACGCAAAAATAGTAGTAGAAGATTTGAACGTTTCTGGGATGCTAACTAACCATAAATTAGCCCAAGTCATTGCTGATTGCGGTTACCATGAGTTGAAACGCCAGTTGGAATATAAGGCTAAAAAGTTCGGTTGTGAAATCATCATTGCTAGCCGTTGGTTCCCTTCTAGTAAAACCTGTTCTAATTGTGGATATATTCAAGATATGCCTCTCAAAGAAAGAACTTACAACTGTGGAAGTTGTGGTCATTCGATGGACAGGGATTTGAACGCGGCAATTAATTTATCACGGTTGGCTTCATCGTGAAAGCTTACTGAGGGATAACCGCTCCCATGCTCCCGTTGAAGTAAGAAGTAAATATCTAGACTTGTCTAGGATTTATATAGCAGTTGTACCAATTTTATACCAAAGCTTCAAGCGATCGCCTGTTAAGTTTTCAGCAAAAAAATCGCCCCCTGAATTCAGGAGGCGCATCACCAAGGTGGTGTAGAGACGCGAAATTCCGCGTCTCTAGTTTTAACTAGCAACGTATTCTTTGACATTGGCACGACGGCGACGCAGATGAGCTAAAGCTTGATGCTCTAACTGACGGACGCGTTCACGGCTGAGACTCAATCTCTCACCCACTTTCGCCAATGACATTTCATTACCATCTTCTAAACCAAAGCGCAGGGCTACAACTTCTCGCTGTTGCGGAGTTAGTTCCGCTAGCAGGTTGTTCAAGTCTTGGCGTAAGAATTCCTGGTTGGTGTAATACTCTGGTGATGGGCCATCATCTTCGAGCATTTCTTGCAACTCGGTATCCTGGTTCTCACCAACTCGCACATCCAAAGACACTGGTTGACGAGCCATATTTAGGTACTCGCGAATCTGAGCAGGTTCTAGTTCTAGTGCTTTGGCAATTTCGGCTGGAGTCGGCGATCGCCCCAAGGTTTGAGCTAACTCGCGTTGGACTTTTTTGATTTTGTTCAGTTTCTCGGTAATATGAATCGGTAAGCGTATGGTACGACCTTGTTGAGCGATCGCGCGGGTAATTGCTTGGCGAATCCACCAGTAAGCATAAGTCGAGAACTTATAACCCCTCATTGGGTCAAATTTCTCTACACCCCGCTCTAATCCTAGTGTTCCTTCCTGAATTAAATCCAGAAACTCCATATTCCGCTTTTGATATTTTTTGGCAATAGCAACGACCAAGCGCAAATTCGCTTCGATCATTTTTTGCTTTGCCCGCTTACCTTGCGCGACCGTTTGCTGTACCTCGGTTTCCGATTGTTGAACGTGATCAGCCCACTCTGACATATTCGGTTCGCGTTGCAGTTTCTTCGCCAAAGCTTCCTTGGCGTCGATCAGCGTCATCATTTGCTGTACCTGCTTCCCAAAGACAATTTCTTGTTCGCGGGTTAGCAGTGGTACACGACCAATTTCTCGCAGATAGGTTCGCACCATATCAGCCGTGAATTTGGTATTGAGGTTTTCTGTTTGGGTATTGATAGTAGGCATTGGTGCGATGTCCTCTACTCCGTAAATATAATGTATATTTTCTTACTAAGATGCCTGGAAAAAGTAGTACATCTATCACGAAATATCGGGAGCTACCAAAAGCAATTAATCAGTTGATATAGCCGTTGTTATGACGGTAAGCTCCCAATGATAGGTTCCCCTACTTCCCTAAATTTTTAATCTTTTATAAGCACGCTAGTTGTTTTTGAGAATTTTTGTTTTGGGCTGTTACTAATACCAATAGGCAAATCCGAAGTCGGTATGAGTTCTACTTAACTTTATAGTACGACAAATCAGGCAGATAGTAAACTATCTTAAGATAAAGCCTAGAATTATAATTCAAAAGCGGTAGTTAGAGAAAAATTTTAAACTTCCTTGAAATTACTTACTATATCTATAGTGACGCCAAAAACCCCTCTTCTGTTGCCAAAAACTAGCCGGATAACCGAACTGAATTGGCTGTGACAATGGAGGGATGTTACGAATTGGGCATGGGGACTGGGGACTGGGGATTGGGGATTGGGGACTGGGGATTGGGGACTGGGGATTGGGGACTAGGGATTGGGGAGATGGGGAAGAAGAACTATTAATTATTGCCCAATGACCAATGACCAATGACTATCTAAAATCCCAGGTCGGCTTTGGCTAGTTCAGCAGCGGCGAATACTTCTGCATCAGGTTTTTCTTCCCAGGCTGGTTCACCAATTTCTTCGTAAAAGGTTGCGTCGTAAGGTCGGGTACGTACTACTACCGGCATAGGAACGGCGTGGCCCAAAATTAAGGCTTGTTGTTTCGAGTCTAGCTTTGCCAACACCGATCGCAGTCCACTACCACCAGATACACCTGTAAAAATTGCGTCAATGTCTTTTTCATCATTCAGCAAAGCGGTAATGCGAGTCCCAATCTGGGACATAACTTCATTATCTATGCCTGATGGACGTTGATCAACTACCAAAAGTGTGACAAAATACTTACGCAGTTCGCGGGCAATAGTCCCAAAGATGGTACTTTGTACCACAGCCGGGTCTAAAAAACGATGCGCCTCTTCAATGGTAATCATCAATGGCGTGGGGCGATCGCTAGGATTTTTGCTTTGCAGAAATTTATCTGCTTTCTTGACGTAATGCTCGTGAATACGCCTGGTGATCATATTCGTCACCAACATATAAGAGAGCATATTAGACTGGGAACCAAATTCTATCACAACATTCTTCCCAGATTCCAGGCATTGCACAATTTTACTAATGTAATTCTGGGGGCAAACTGCTCGCATATACTTCAAGCTATCCATCCGCAAGAGTTTGCGCTGCAATGCCATAATCGAGCCTTTGTGTCCGCGCTTCTCGTCGCAGAACATCTCGATTTCTTCGTTGGTCATATTTAACAGCTGGACAATCCAAGACTTGCCAAATTCGCTGTACAAAATATTAGCGTTATCTAATGCTGCATCAGAGAGTCCTAAATCTCGGCTACATAACTTAATATCTTCAACTTCTATTTGCTCATAGCTCAAATAAAGTTCTTGAGCATCACGCACACCACGACGCTTGGTCGATTCTGGGTCAAGGGTGTAAACTTCTACTTTACTAGGAAAAAGTTGCTTTAAGCCTTTAACAGTATTGACGTTTTTACCTTCTGCAACGGCTTCCCAGCCATACTCCGAGTGCATATCAAAAATCAAATTTACTGCCGCATTTTTACGGATAATGCCAGCTAAAAGTAGCCGTGTGAGAAAGGATTTACCAGTACCAGATTTCCCAAAGACCCCATTACTCCGTTCCACAAAGCGGTTTAAGTCGATACAAACGGGCACATCCATATCCAGAGGTTTGCCTATGGAAAAGTTGCGCCTTTGGGGGTCATCTTCCCAACCAAATACCCGACGAAAATCGTCAACACTGGCTTCGTAAACTTGACTAAAGTGGCTAGGAATAGTTTTAACAGGCAACAATTCCATCGTCGTGCTGGTTTGTGGCACAAATGAAGCCAAACCCGTCATCGACGGGATAAAGGGATTTGCCGATTTACCATTTGTTGGGGAGAAAGATTCTTCAGATTCGGGAGTAAACATCAACATCGGCGCGAGGTTGATAGTACCGTAAGTACCACTTCCGGCTAAAACATCTCGTAAAAAAGTGTCTTCCCAACTGGGGGGATTAGCAATAATTCGGGCATTAGCAGCTCCCAATGCGACATCTGTCAGCATACAAAAAAAACGCGATCGCATCCCTTGCACAACGAGAAATTTACCTACCCGCATATCTTCTACAGAAATGTCAGGATGCAATCGTACTTCTAAACCTTCAGTTAAAGAACCTTGAATGACCGAACCTAATGGCTGTACCGAATTCATCTGATTAGTCATTTGTTATTTGGGCATTGGGCATTGGGCATTGGGCATTGGGCATTGGTAATTGGTAATTGGTTATCTCTGTTCCTTGTCTTTTTGTCTTTTTGTCCCATACCCCATGCCCCATGCCCAATGCCCCATGCCCGATTACCTAATCAATCTGAATCGAAGTTGGCGCACCCCCTGTTGCTGAAGTGCTGCTGATTAAAGGTTTGCGGAATTGAGTGTAAAGGCGATCGCGCCAGGTAAAGAATGGTTCATAATCTATATTCTCGGCAAAAATTGGCAATCCTTTTCCTCTGATAGAAGCTGGTAAATCCAGATAGGGGCCAGGGGGGAACTTGAGCAATATCGATAAGCCAGCCACCGCTAAGTCAGCTAGAGTCGGCTCATCTCCTGTTAAATAGGGACTATCTGCCAATAATAACGTCAAGGCTTCCAAATCTTGTTTTAAAGATGCGATCGCTGACTGTATCACATCTGGACTGTAACCAACGCCAAAACCGAACAGTGTCAGAAAATCACTAGGTACTCCTCCAACCAGACTTTTAAATATATCTGGTGTTGAAGTGGGTAATAAAGACTTACGGAAATTTTGATCTTGACTTATAGCCGCAAATAGTGCTTTGCGACCTTTAATGCCGATGGACTCATCCGCCCATTCTTCTATTAATAAAGTTAAACCCCGTTGTTTAGGATCTTGCGGTATTATCGGGCGATCGGGATACTCTAAGTCTAAATACTTAGCTATCTCGGTAGAATCCGCAATATATTTATTACGATCCTTTAATACCGGGACTTGTCTTTGACCAGTCAGCCGGAACAGTTCTACCTGTCCAATCCCCGGTGTCACCTCTATTTTGCGGTAATCTAGTCCTTTAAAATCTAGAATTAGGCGCACTTTCTCTGAGTATTGAGAGAGTTCCCATTGGTATAATTCCAGCATCTGTTGGATACCTTGTAACTGGTCAACTTCTTAGCTTTACAATTGTATCTTTACTTTAAGTAATTTTTATTGGCATTAGTTGCCGAGTTGTCTATTTAATTGACATTCTGGTTTAACTGATGCTTGCTTTTTGGTAAGGTTATTGATTTTAAAAATATTGTTATGTTGTTTTCTGATTTACTAAATCATTGAATTTGGTATATACAGCAGATTTCAGGTAAATGAGGTACAAAATTTCATAAAAAAGCCATATAACAAGAGACTTTAAACTCTGTTCCCTATTCCCTATTCCCTGCTGTATGTACAAGTTAATAGGAGTTTCAAAGCCTCTCGATCTTTCGGCGAGAGGAATGGAAGTGGGATTTTTATTATACTTTGCGACTTTTCACACATTCTTAGAATTTATGCTACACCTGCGGGGTTTTTAACTCTTTTTGGTGTGATGGAGAAAATTTGCTCAATTTATATTGAATATATGCTAAATATATTGCATACTTGTCAGCGTCAGTCAAAGTTAGACATTTTACCTCACCAGCACAAAAAAATCTTCTTGGAAAAAATTTTAACTTCCCGCTTCGGTTAGATTTTGTGCATAGCAAAATGTTATAAATCTTTATGTAATGTGTGGACAAAAAGACAAACAAAATTTATGAAGACAAATTACAGCAAATTGCTGACCACCTTGGCAGGCATAGCCGGATTTACTAGTTTCAACTTTCTCATTAGTTTACCATCTGATGCAAAATCGGCACTAAATCCTAACCCCGGTATTTTTAAAGAAGCCCCATATAATCAGGGTCAACGCCTTCAAGCAGACGCTCAATACACACCTAGCGAGACCGCTTCTGAAACAGAAAAGGGCAATACCAAACTCAAACCAGTAGCACAAACAAGTGGTGGGACGCTAAATCCCAAACCAAGTATTTTCAACGAGCCTCCCTATAACCGTGGTGGTGCTACACCTACTGAAGCTGTACCCACTACCCCAAGTACTACCCCAGAAAGTCAACCTACCACACCACCAACAAAAGTACCATCGACTGGGACACCTACTAAAACTCCACCAGGACCAGGAGCAAGCGACAATCAAGGCAAAAACTTGTTAGCTTTAGCAGAGTCCAACGCTTCCTTTACCACCTTAACCAAGGCTTTGAAAGCAGCAGGATTGACCGGAGCCTTGCAAGGCAAAGATAACTTAACTATTTTTGCACCCACTGATGCAGCTTTTGCTAAATTGCCACCAGATGCTTTACAAGAATTGTTAAAACCAGACAACAAAGAAGTATTGATCAAAATCCTAACTTACCATGTAGTATCTGGTAAGGTATTGTCCACTGATTTGAAGTCTGGTGAAGTTAAAAGCCTTGAAGGCGGCACAATCAACGTTAAGGTTGATCCTGCTACTGGTGTAACTGTCAATGATGCTAAAGTAACACAGGCAGATATCACAGCCAGCAACGGTGTAATCCATGCAATTGATCAGGTGATTTTGCCTCCTGACTTGTAGCTTTCTGATATCAGTACACCGAGGACATAACTAGGTTGGATAAGGTATTAATAAAAACCCCGTTCAGATGTTAATTTTGGACGGTTTTTTGTAATAAGAGAAATCACTGAGGTATAGGCAGACTGCCTTGTAATATCATCTGACTTGCTCTAGCTTGACAGCTGGCGCAGGCGCAGCCAAACATCTGCATGGCAAGCTGTTTAACTTTTTCGTTAGCACTTATTGATGGGTATTGGGGATATTCTTGTGAAACGGGTGCAGCAGCTGCCTGTGTGTCAGTGGGTGTTAAGGTAGGATTTCCTAAATCTTCGGGAGAAAGCTTCTTCGCAAAAGCTGGATTGACAGTTAGTAATGTTAAAGCTAAAAAGCTTGAGCCACAAAACAAGGCCATAACAATTTTATTCATGATTTACACCAGTAGTAGACTAGATATTTAAGTTGAGCTTAGACGAAAAAACTATAAATTGCCATAAAAATTCTCAATATGAATATCTGTGGTAATGTCATTTCACACACTAGTTTTATTTAAGCTCAGGGAAACTACCTTGCAATACCATCTGACTTACACGAGCTTGACAGGCGGGGCAGTCACAGCCAAACTGCTGTATAGCAAGCTCTTCGAGTGATTGAGTAGAGTTAATTGATGAAAATTCGGGGGATTTTTTAGTTACAGATGTATTAACTGTCTGCGTCTGCTCCGAGTTCAACCTGGGAGAGGTTAAATCCTGAGGAGAAAGCTGTTTAGCAAAAGCTGGATTGACAGTTAAGAACGACAAGGCAGAAAAGCTAGAACAGCAAAGCAAAGCCATTACAATTTTATTCATGATTCCCCTGAGTGCTAAAACTCATAGTTGAGTTTAGATCAATAAAACTACAAATCGTCAGAAAAATTCAACTTGTTTTTAGTTACCGAGCGGCGATTGACAGAGCCGCTAATGTAATCGAAATCACAATTACTTTTTGTTTGCAATCCGCTTTATCTCTTTATCCTGCATTTCTAAGAGTTCAGGGATAGTAACAAAGCTATAGCCCTGCTTCCGAAAGTTAGCAATAATTTCTGGTAAAGCTTGCACAGTTTTAGAGCGATTACCACCACCATCATGCATCAGCACAATTCCACCTGGTTTGGCCTGCCTGAATACATTATGAATTAATTTTGGTACAGCCGGACGCGAGTAGTCTACAGAGTCAGATGACCAGAGAATGATGGCATACTTGCTATTTCTCGCGTAAGCAGCCACCCCATTGTGCATGATTCCCCCTGGTGGTCGAAACAAATTTGTTTTAATCCCTGTCAATTGATAAATCAGGTCTGCTGTGTGGTCAATTTCATAAGCAGCTGCTTGTGGATTCAAGAATTGATACCAATGATGCCAAGTATGATTGCCAATTACGTGACCTTCAGCAATCTCCCGCTTTACTAAGCTTGGATAATTCTTCACATTTTGCCCAATGAGGAAAAATGTCCCTTTGATCTGATTTTGTTTAAGAATATCCAGTACTTGCGCGGTACTCTGAGGCCATGGCCCATCATCAAAGGTGAGAGCAATTACTTTCTGTTCGGGAGTAAGTTTTGCCGCCTCAATTACTTCCCCTTGAAAGCGTAGTGGTACAGTATATGAGAGATTCTTTATTTGTGCCTGTTGCTGCCAAATTCTAAGCATGGTCGCTTTTAGGTCTTCAATCAGCTGCTGAGTTACAACCTTGCTTGGTAGATTGCTTACATTTATATTGTCTGTACTTTGAGCTTCAGAGGAGTTTGACTTGATAAACATCATCGTGCCAACACTCAAACCAGTACTCAAGACTAGCAATGTAACCAATATTTTTTTTAGACCAAAAAATGACTTTTTATCCTCCACTTCATAGCTCCTTAAAGGGTAGAACCATCTTTTTTCACAGGAATTCTGGCAATTTTTTTATACTCTGGTAAGCCTTGCTACGCAAGCTACAGTATGATTGGTGTTTTTTTTAAGTTAGCTCCAATCCTGACTCTGAAAAAATGCCTTACCCGACGGATAATCTAATATCTATAAGTAAAATAGTAAAATCCTCGCTATGAAGGTGAGAGCCTTCTTATGCGTTAATTTTTGTAGACTATGGGGATGAGGGGAATTTCGAGAACTGTAAAAGGCAATTAATCTTGCCTTCTTAACATGAATATATTTAATGTAGGTTAAATATTGCATATCCTATTGACGAAGCCATTGCAAAATTATGACGAAGATGTGACCTTCCTTAGGTGATAACGGCACAGAGCAGACCCGTTAAAAAATTTTTTTGATCCCCGACCGTCCAAGATGAGTTAATACCAGTTGCTGCTAAAAATTCTACAAATAAATCATCTATTTTGTGGGGCAGGCATCTTGCTTGCCCCACAAAATGCTACAGGATACTTTTTTATTTGGAAATCCTTTAACAGGTTACAGGCTCGATATTACATCCCGTGCGACTGCTAAAGTCTGATCAATATCCTCCTCGGTGTGAGCAAAAGAAGTAAACCCAGCTTCAAATTGAGAAGGTGCTAAGTAAACACCATGCTCTAACATCCCGCGATGAAAGCGTCCGAATTTGGCTGTATCAGACTTTTTCGCATCTTCGTAGTTATGAACTGGGCCAGAAGTAAAAAATAAGCCGAACATGGCGCTGATTTGACCGCCGCAAACTGCATGACCATTTTCTTTGGCAATTTGCAGCAAACCGTCTCCTAGTTTTTTAGTAATCCGGTCAAGATACTCGTAAGTACCTGGCTTTTGCAACAATTCTAAAGTCTTAATGCCAGCAGTCATTGCCAGAGGATTACCTGAAAGTGTACCCGCTTGATATACGGGGCCGGCGGGAGCAACCATTGACATAATATCCCGACGACCACCATAAGCTCCCACTGGCAAACCACCACCAATCACCTTGCCTAAGGTTGTTAAATCGGGAGTGACGCCAAATTTTTCTTGAGCGCCACCGTAAGCAATGCGGAAGCCTGTCATCACTTCATCAAATACCAATAACGCTCCATATTCGTGAGTTAGTTCCCGTAATCCTTCTAAGAAGCCAGCATCAGGCGCAATAAATCCAGCATTGCCGACGACTGGCTCAAGAATGACACCGGCAATCTCGTCGCGGTTTTCTTCAAACAAAGCTCTGACGGCTTCTAGGTCGTTGAAAGGCGCGGTTAGAGTGGTGCTAGTTGCTGCTTTAGGTACTCCCGGTGAGTCTGGTAAGCCAAGTGTGGCAACCCCAGAACCCGCCTTCACTAGAAACGTATCGGCGTGTCCGTGGTAGCAGCCTTCAAACTTGATGATTTTGTCTCGGTTGGTGAAAGCCCGCATCAGTCGCAAAACTCCCATACAGGCTTCAGTTCCAGAGTTGACAAATCTGACCATTTCGATACTAGGAACTGCATCGATGACCATTTCTGCCAAAACATTTTCTAGGACTGAGGGAGCGCCGAAACTGGTACCTTTTTCTAAGGCTTCATGTAGCGCTGCAATGACTTCTGGATGAGCATGGCCACAAATAGCTGGGCCCCATGTGCCTACATAGTCTATGTATTGATTGCCATCTACATCCCAAATATATGCGCCTTTAACACGATCAAAAACGATGGGTTGTCCACCCACAGATTTAAAGGCACGAACTGGAGAACTGACTCCTCCAGGCATAAGGTTTTGAGCAGCGGCAAAGACTTCTTGTGATTTTGTTGTTTTAATTGTGGTATTTACCAAGGTTCATCTCCTAACAGTGGGCAATAAAAAGCTCTATCCTAGAATAGGGTCAAACACTGCTTAGAATTTCTATCCTATAGAATTAGCTGAACCAAAAAAATAACGATATGTTATGCAAGTTCATTCAAAACTTGATGATTTCAGGCATAACAGGATCTTCGGCAAACTGTATGCTTTCATCAGTATGGGAGTATATCACAGCTAGATAAAATAGTTAAATTCAAAAAAATATCCCAGTTGCCCTATTGTGAATGGTATCGTGAATCCATAAGTTATTCTCATTAGAGCAAACTAGTCGGTATGTCTTCTAAGGATTCGCGATCGCTGCATTACACTATTCCGGTAGAGCAAATTCGCTATGATGAGCGGGGTCTAGTGCCTGCAATTGTCCAAGACTATCTGGATGGTACTGTCCTGATGATGGCGTGGATGAATCAAGATTCGTTACAAAAGACTTTAGAAACTGAAGAAACTTGGTTTTGGAGCCGTTCTCGACAAGAATTATGGCACAAGGGAGCAACTTCGGGACATCTTCAAAAGGTGCAAAGTATCCGTTATGACTGTGATAGTGATGCGCTGCTCATCGGTGTAGAGCAATTAGGAGATGTTGCCTGCCATACTGGAGAGCGCAGTTGTTTTCACCAAATAGAAGGGGAAATTGCCGCACCACCAGGGGATACATTGTCGCAATTGTTTCAAATAATATGCGATCGCCGTGACAATCCTACTGAAAGTTCTTATACCTGTAAACTATTTGCTGGTGGCGATAACAAAATTTTGAAAAAGATTGGTGAGGAAACCGCTGAGGTAGTAATGGCTTTTAAGGATGATGAAGCAGATGCGATCGCAGGTGAAGTCGCCGATTTGCTATATCATACTTTGGTTGCCTTAGCTCACCATCAAGTTGATTTGAAATCGGTATATCGCAAGCTCCAAGAACGTCGTCAATAGAGCAAAAAAACAAGTCACGTCGCTTCTCTACGAGACGCCAAGGGCGAACGAACGCTCCGAATTCAAAATGACGCTCTCTACGATACGCTAAAAGCGAACGCAGACTCGCTAACGCTGCGCTAACAAAAATAAATTTAGTTGCCCTGTAAACGGACTTCGTATTTCTTGCGCCCTTCGGGTTCACCAGTCGCCTACAGCGCTAGTTCACTGTGCCACTTGTTATACATTTTTTTGCTTCTCCATAAATAAATTTAGTTGCTCTGTATCATGAGTCGTTTTCGGTCATCTTATTTTAATTGGCAGCAACGCACTCAACGACCACTACCAGATACCGTTAAGTTTGCACTCTGTAATTTTGAACGAATTTGGATTGCTGATGGCTCAACACTAGAAGCCTTATCCGTAAGCTAAAAAGCCTGGAAGACCTGAAAACAGGTCAACTAGCAGGTAAGATTTGTGCTGATTGTTCATTACCCATTGAGTTCACTGAGATTGATTTTTGGTTGTGTCATGTTAATCAAATCTCGTTATATACCTAGAATCTTTAATAAAGCCTGCCGATAAATATTTATTCCCTCATTATTTAAATGAGCACCATCTTCTGAACTGAAATCATCTTTCAACGCATTATTCTCATTTAATGATTGAACCTGTTGTATTTCCAATGGTATATGATTTTTAATTGCAACTTGATTCATCACAGTATTGATTTGCTCTACCCGAAGATTTGTTGCTGAAATACTTGGATCTTTACTAGCGGCAACTGTTGAGTAAAAAGCGGGAATTAAGAATATTTGATTACTCCCAAGGCTTCGCACTAAGGAAATTGAATCTTGAAGTTTGTTCGCAAATAAGGAATCACTTAATCCATACCAGGCATCATTCCCCCCAATAGCAATCACAGCTTTTTCGCATTTAATTTTAGTTGGAATGAGAAGTTTTAGTTGTTCAACAAGTGAAATCCCGCTTATCCCATTTAAGGCAAAATTAAAAGTACCTTTCCCCAGAGTATTACCCATTTCGGCAGTTACAGAATCCCCAAACAAGCAAGCCTGGAATTGCTTTCCTTGAGTAGCAAATTGCTGATATTGAACTTCAAGTTGCCATAAAGGTGTAGAACTTAAGTTATCTTTAGGTGGTATTTCAATAGGAGATAGATTTAACTTACTTGCTATTTCTAAGACTGCTGGAACATTAATAACTAGTCTTTGACTAGGATATGCTTCCAGAAAGCTGATGATCCCTAAACCCTCTTGAGAATTCGCCCCGATGATTACAGCCGCGTCTAGTGCTTGTACCCCGGCTTGGTCACGACGGGCGATACCTTGGGAAACCGCAGATAGAATTTCTTTAGCTAGTTTTGTATTTAACAGCTTATCCAAAGCCACAATATCAAGAGATGCTTTTACTTGTAGCGCCTGATGAAACTCTTTTTGTTCTTCCCGACTGAAAAATTTGAGAAAAAATTGCAAATCAGAAGAAACTTCTTCCCTTTGTGCATACTTACGTAAATCAGCAACAGGTAGTGATTCTTCAAACACACCATAGCGAAAAATAATTTTCTCAGCGGCAAAACAGGGCATTGCAGTCGTCCTCAGTAATACGATGCAACTACATATACTCAGCACCAGATGACGTAAATATCTCATAAATCCTAATTGTTTGCGTAGCGTTTTCTGTAGATAGGCATTGCCGACGATACAAACAAAGCCATTGGGTAGTCTTACCAACTCTACCAATTTTCGAGAGCAGCGATAACAGCCAAAGCTTCACCGATAGCGCCACGGAGAGGAAGTCAGAATCAATCAGTGGGGGATTCAGACCCGCCGTCGAGCGATACCTTCGGTGAGCTTCGCTAACGCAAAAGTTTCCCGGCGATTGTCAATTTGGCTAGCATCAGCAACAACAGCTTCAGCCGCCGGCCAATAGAAACCTATTCCCAAACCGCTAATCAAGCTACCAATTATCAAAGTAGTGAAATTATTGGTTGCAGCACCAATTGCTGAAATCGCCGTGGCTAGCAATAAAGTGCGGCGGCGTCCCCATTCTCCCGAATCAGCCAAAGAACCACCTCCAATCCGCCCAACGATGCCGGAAATCGAGGCGCTACCCAAGGCTACCCCAACACTGGTTGTAGATAAACCAAGTTGATTAACAAAAAAGATGGGGGCGTAAAACAGGGTAAAGCCAGTACCAACTTCCGAGAAAAATCTACCAATTGCGAAAATCCAGACCTGGGGATGTATCGAGGGCAACCACGATGATAAATGAGATTGAGAAGCTAATTTCATGAGTGTAAATGTCATGATTTGATGACATTTTTGTAATTCTTATCATTGGCTACTATTTTCCTCACTCATTCCACAGAGTTTCCACAGAGATTTTAGCAGTTTTCCACAGGTGCTATACGAGTTAATAGGCTTCTTGCCATCTGACTGGGGATTGTTAATTATAAGTAGCAAAGAAGTTTAAGGACTGAGTTTTTGTGAAGTTAAGTAACGAAAATTTACCTTCAAGTCCTATTCTCTCGTTCGCATTTATTTTTTATACAATCGTTTTTAACATTTCGCAGCATTGACAAACCCACCCCCTCTTGGCGCACAATGATGCGGCTTGCTTTTGTAATCCGTTCAACCGTTGGCATCAAATGTGTAAAATATATTACCAATAGATGTAAGCGTAGATTGTTGGGATAGCGAAAGAGCGTGTGAAGTCCTAAGCCACTTCACCGCAAGCAACTTGTCCCTCTTGATTATCCTCATAGGAGGAAAATCTCATGAAAGCAACGGTTAGCATCTTTACAGAAATTCCCGAAACACTCCACGAATCCTTAAAAAACTACTTAGAAACCCATCCTGATTGGGATGAAAACAGAGTATTGACGGCGGCGCTATCATTGTTTTTACTCCAAAATGGAGATAGCGATCGCCGTGCTGCCCGAGTCTATCTGGAAACTTTGTTCCACCACTCCTCAGTAGAAATGCCCTGCACCGACTTACCAGCAACAGTTAATTTACTAGACACCCCATAGATACCAATACTGCTCGGATAAGCAGGGGAGGCAGGGGAAGCAGGGGAAGCAGGGGAAGCAAAACTCAACGCCAGCCTCCATTTCTCCCCCGGCTATTGAACAGCTTGCCTCAACCAAGAAATTCCAAAACCTACGCAGTATTGCCATAGGTACTGGTATGAAAGGCGTTATTCTGGCCCATGCCCCATTAACGGGATTTTAAGCCAATAGCAATCGGTAATATTACAACAAAAAAGATCAGTAGATTCTGATCTTTAAAAAGGTTCCAATAGTTTCTTCTGTTGCCAAAACTAGTTGGTAATAGCGCAAGATTTAAGTAGTATATTAGCTGACCGTTAGTACTTGTTATATAGCGGTTTTCTCTTGGATACAAACACATTCGTCGGTTAGTACAGCCAAAACACAAGAGGAAATTCTTGTTTCTAGCCTCTGGCTAGAAATGAACATCATTAGACTTCTTGCAGAAGTCGGGCAAAGGGCAAGGGGTAAAAGTTTTGCATTTTACCCTTTCCCCTTTTACCACGAGAGTGCAAAAAGCACTTTTGCAAGAGGTCTATTGGGCTGCTGCCGCAAATTCAGAAGGCGGTAGCCCCCCAATAAGCATTCCAGCCAAAGACTGGGAACCAGAGAAAGCTTTTTCTGTATTTGAGGAATATCTACCTATGTTGATTGTCTAAATTTGTCTTTTACTAAAGTCAAAGAAATTCACTAAGTAGGTCGGCAGAATAAAATCAAACTATGTTAACAAAAATGAACGAGGCTGAAACCCTCTTCCCTCCTACCTTCTGCCTCCTGCCTCCTGCCTTATCCCAACGACAAATATTGACGCCCACCTACTTAAATATCTGCCCCAAGAGTCAACAGTCAAGAGTTAAAAAACTCTAGACTATAAACTCAGGACTTGGCTTCCAATTGCTGGGGGTGGGCAGGAGATTCAAACTTATAGCCTACGCCACGTACAGTTTGAATTAATGCCGGCTGACTAGCATCAATTTCAATCTTCTTGCGAATTTGGCCGATATGTACATCTACAACCCTCTGGTCGCCGACATATTCATAATCCCAGACCTCTTGGATAAGTTCTGCGCGCCGCCAAACTCGGCCGGGATGACTGGCTAAAAAATGCAACAAGTCAAATTCCAGAGCAGTTAAAGGTACTGGTTGATTATTAAGTGCTACCTCCCGTCGCACCGGATCAATCATAAGTTTTTCAAATACCAAGCGTTTCTGCTCGGCCGTAGTTATCACTCGCTGACGCCTCAAAATAGCTCCAACTCTAACTTCTAACTCTCCTAGCCCAAAAGGCTTGGTGAGATAGTCGTCAGCACCTTTAGCAAAGCCACGAATTTTGTCAGCTTCGTCAGCACGGCTAGTCAACATCAGAACAAAAACACCATTACGACTTTGCATCTCTTGGCAGAGGTTAAACCCTGTGACATCTGGTAGATTCACATCTAGAATCACCAAATCAGGGTTAAATTGCTCAAATAGAGCTAAGGCTGTCTTTCCATCTTCGGCAGCCTCCACCTGATAGTTCTGCTTAATCAAAAAGCGTTGGATTAAATTCCGAACCGCAGGGTCGTCGTCAACTACAAGAATCTTGGCGGGAGCCATGACCATTACTTTGCACAAAAATTCGTAAGATTAACAAGAGAGTTGCGTAAAAACGCAGTTGCCACTTTGGCACTAACTAAGAATCTACATGGCTACGGTATAAGAATCCTGATCATTCAAAAATAAATACTCTAATCAGGATTGTGGGCGATGAGAACGCGAAATTTCTGTTAGCCACAGTATATAAGCGCTCTGACTTTAGTCGCAACAGTTCTTGATACCAAGACACCTCCTTGATCCCAGTTAGGTGGTAACTTAAAACGTTTTAATTTTAAATCGATATGCGGATATATACCACAAGCGATTATTCAGTATAGTTAAAAAAACTCTATTAGGGCACTGTAAGTTTCCAAATTTGAAATAGGAAAGTTGATTTTTTCATAAAAACTATGCATTTTTAGGTACTCTCCGATCAAATTCTAGATTAGAGCCAGAATTAAGCAACGGCATGAGGGTATACACGGAGTTATAGCGATATGTTAAAGTGACTATAGTTGAAATTACAAAGTCGATCCAACTAACCCGTGCTACTATCCTGGTAGGGCATAAAGTAGATCGAGATTTTAGTTTCGATCAAAATAAAACCTAAAGCTGTTTTTTCTTCGACATAAAGACTGCCGCTGACTGAGGCTGAAGTAATAAACTCCCATGAGCGATCAAAATCCCTACGAAAAACTTGGGGTATCAGAAGAGGCTAGCTTCGATGAAATTCAGGATGCTCGTAATCGCCTATTCGAGCAACACAATGGCGATGCCAAGCATTTAGAAGTAATTGAAGCGGCTTACGATGCGATTTTAATGGATCGCCTACGGATGCGCCAGGAAGGTAAAATCAAAGTCCCTGAACGCATCCGGTTTCCAGAGTTGCGAGTGCAATCGCCTCCTAAAGAAAGTCCAATCCCTCGCCAGCAGTCACCTGCATGGCTGCAACGGCTGATCGATGAACCATCGCCTGCGGATATACTCTTACCAGGAGCTTGGTTTCTTGGTTTGAGTTCTATTAGCCTGTTCTATCCAGAGGGAGGCGAGCAGGTTTTACAGTTAGCACTGGTGGTTGGTGTAGGCACTAGTATTTACTTTCTCAATCGTAAGGAAGGCAAATTTGGCCGGGCAGTTTTACTCACCCTGGTTAGTTTAATAATTGGCTTAATCGCTGGGGGGCTAGTTGCTATCTGGCTTTTACCACAAATACCATTCCTCAATCTGTCATCGAATCAGTTCTCTACTGTACTGACATTTATATTTTTGTGGTTGGTTAGTAGCTTTCTACGCTAAATCGATGCGGTAAGGAAGCTTCTAGAAACTTCTAAAAAGAATACATGATTGATTTCTCTTGGTTTTAACACGCAGTAAGGGTGCATATACGTGTACCCTAACTATGGGTATGGTAATAAAAGTATAATTATTGATATCATCTCCGCTTAATTACTTAATTAAACCCCAAGAAATCCCCCCGCCCCGAAAGCGAGGAAGAGATTAAGGGAAGCGCTAATTATCTGGATATGATATTGATTCAAGCTATTGCAGCCTACAGAGTCTTTCTAGACAAGGCGTTTAGATTCTAGGAATAAATCTACAGCAGTGCTAAAGTCTTTAACTATTAAGTCGGGCTGGTAAAGTTTCAATTGGGTGCGATCGCGAATCCCACACTCTACAGCCATCACTTTAATACCATAATTTTTCGCAGCGGTGATATCGGCTTCTGTATCTCCCACCATCCAGGTATCAGCAGCGGGGGGCAGTTCTTTTAATGCCCTAGCCATTAACAAGGGCTTATCTTCAATATCGCGAGTTTTCACGTAGTCGTTACTCAAGCAATAACAACGGTTTTCTGGGAAAAATCTACCTAAATCGTATTTTTTGAAAGCATAATCTAGTTCTCGAACTCGGCGCATGGTCATAACTGCTAAATCAATTCCAGCTTGTTGAATTTTTAACAGTGCATCCACAGCACCAGGCGCGAGAGTATCATAGTTGAAATAATGTTCTGTATGCACAGTTTGCCGCCGTAATTGGGCGAATTCTTGGGCTTGGGCTTCGTCTAACCCTGAATTTAAGGCGATTTGTTTTTCAGGAATGCGCGATCGCTTTAACTCCCAAAATTCTGCTTTCGGAAGTTCTTGTACCACTTGGTCTGGACGACGGGTTTTCTCCAAACAGAATTGATAAACACGGTAGTACCGTTCGGAAACATCAATAATTGGACCGTCGAAGTCAGTAATCAGTCTTAGCATCGGCGGAAAATGTTAATTTTTATTAAGATTATCTCAGATGTACGGCTATTTTTCGAGACTATCAAGTTCAGCTAAGGGTTTTTTGTAACCTCTTTTTAAGAAAGTATCGGCGATAACCAGGGGGAAAATCCTCTAACTCTCCAAAAACTTCATACCCTAAATGCTGATAAAATTCAGGAGCTTGGAAGCTGTAAGTAAAAACATATACGTTTAAGCAGCCACGATTAACAGCCTCCTGTTCTGCCGCCAAAAGTAGTGCTTTTCCATATCCATCACCTCTTAACTCTTCTGCAATCCAAAGAGTACCGATATGAAGCCATCCCAAGCCAATAAAACCTTCCAAGCCACCCACGACCTTTTCTTTTGAATCACGAAGCAATAGAAACAGTGGTGTATATTGATAATCTCCAATTTTGTTGACATTGAATTGGTGAAGTTGCTTATTTACAAAATCAACTTGTTTGGAGTCTGGCTGACTTTCAATTGATATTTTGTACTCAGACATCATTGCAAAGTACCGCGTTTGATTTGTTCGCTTTCAATGGCTTCAAATAAAGCGCGAAAGTTGCCTTCGCCAAAACCTTTAGCTTGCAAACGACGTTCAATAAACTCAAAGAAAAATGTCGGCTGTTCAAAAATGGGCTGGGTGAAAATTTGCAATAGTAGGGGTGCAGTTTGTTGTGCCCCTACGGGAGTATATTCTTGCCAGTCCACCAGAATTTCCTGTTGAGCGATCGCTTCTAGTTCTAGCGGTGATAGTGTAAGTCCTGGACGCTGTTTTAGCTGGGTGTAATAGGTTTCGGGAACCGAGAGTAAGGATAAACCACTAGCACGAAATTTAGCGATCACACTTACAAGATTAGTTGTCCGCAAGGCAATATGTTGAATTCCTGGCCCCCGATTGACATCGAGAAACTCTTGAATTTGAGAATTCCTAGAAGCCGGTTCATTAATTGGCAATTGGACACTACCGTTACGCGAAACCATCACCTGGCTGTGTAAAGCAGAACGATTGGTTTTAATTTTAAATGCTTGCTGGGGTTGAAAATTGAGGATGTTTTCATACCAAGCCACAGCACTTTCTAATTCCCCAACTGCCACGTTCAGCACTATATGATCTATGGCGGTAAAAGTGTTGTCATTGGTCATTTGTCCTTTGTCAAAAACCAATGACGTAGGCGCTTCTCCACGAGACGCTACGCGTAGCTTGCTTCCCCGTAGGGGTACGCCTTCCCGCAGGGTATGACTACTGACTAATGACCTTTCTATCAAAGTATGAGTCAGTCCACCCCAAGCGGCAATCTTGCCACATTTGAGGAATGCCGTACCTATCCAGCGTTCCTGGATGGATTGTAGAATTGTAGCACCGTGCATTTGAGCTAGTGCGATCGCGCCTTCGACATCTTCCACAGCAAAAGCGACATCTGCCACACCAGGGGGATATTGACGCAGAAACTCGGCTACTGGACTGGTAGGCAACAGTGGTGAAGACAGAAAAAAGCAGACATCACCACTTTTTACCACTTCTGTACAAGTATGAAATGAACTGATGCGATCGGCTACTGGTTGAAAACCAAGATGGTGTACAAACCAATCCCGCCATACTTTCGCGTCTTCTACATAGAAATGAACGTGATCAATTTTCATAAATCCTGAAAATACAGCATAACAGCTTATATCTCTGTAAATCCTGCCATTTTTGCTAGATTTTCACGTCCTTCCTAAGCAAGAATTATCTAGGCGTACTCCCACTCTAAAAGAACAGATGACTATCAGGTTGAATATTAATTTCCATTGGTACAGCTTGCGGTTCAGCGGAAAGGGCAAAGAAAATCGCATTGGCAGCAGTTTCAGGACTAAGCATTTTTTTCCGGTCTACTTTTAGGTTGACGTTATCCCAGAAAGGAGAATCTACCCCACCAAAGTAGAATAGCGTGAACTTGATACCAAAACGCTTGAGTTCTTCTGCCATGCACTTGCTGAAACCGACAACACCAAACTTAGAAGCAGAATAAGCCGCTGCCATCCCCATCGAATGCTTGCCCAGAATTCCTACCACATTACAGATATGACCAGACTTGCGCTTTTGCATCTCTTCAGCAGCCGCTTGAGTGGTGTAGAAGCTGCCTTTTAAGTTGACATCTAGCATCTTGTCTAAATCAGCAGGTTCTAGGCTGTTGTAGGGCTTGAGTATACCAGCACCAGCTGCATTCACTAAAATATCGATTTGACCAAACTCAGCGATGGTCTTTTCTATCAAAGTATCTACTTGTTCAGGGTCAGTAATATCTGTAGGAACGCTCAAAACTTCCCCTGCTAAATCATTTGCCAGTGTTGTTAAACGACCGGCATCTCTTGCAGCCAGTACCAACCGGACTCCTGTAGGCGCAAGTTTCTGTGTTAAAGCTGAACCAATACCACCAGTAGCACCGACGACAACAACAACTTTATCCTGCATTGTATTATTTACATTTCTTTACATCTTTTTACATAATACAGAATTACAGGCTCAGGTTGTAGGTAAATATCCAGAAAGTATTTACTCACAGAGTAGCGGTATTACCTCATATTCCTTGCCACTCGCCTTTAATGTAAATGTAGGAGATGATTCTAAATATTTAGTAAAATTGGAACCTAACGTATCGGCTCAATAAGTCGGGGTAGCGAATAAAAGTTGCTAACATTCGATTTCATGAGAGTTAACTATATTGTGATAAAGCAGGCATTCTATTT
>NZ_JBALDZ010000068.1:0-118622 GCF_036917155.1 Nostoc sp.
ATTACCGCAATACAAGGTTTAGTCAATCAACATACCGAACTTCTCTCTGTGCTTGAGTCTCAAGCCCTGAAATACCAATTAGATAGCTAGGGACTGCACGTCCTATCTCCTGAAGAAGAGGGTAGTCCTTATGTACCGATGTTGTCTAATATGGACTACTATCCAGGATTAAGTAGTCAAAGCTTTGAGTTATACCAAAAGCAGTGGGATACCTTTAAAAATCTAGGAATCCAGATGTTGCAATCTTTCTCTGCTCAAGCTAACACAGCAGGTGTCACTACGGAATTTACGCAAAATGTTGGTAATCCTGGCCGGATAGTTTGTGATTTAGCCCATAGTTATGGTGCTGATCTAATTGTTATGGGGCGTCGGGGTCGCTCTGGGCTGATGGAACTATTTCTCGGTAGTGTGAGTAATTACGTTCTTCACCATACTCCTTGTTCAGTGCATATTGTGCATCTTTCAGTTACTCCTAAAATAGATGAGGTTGTCAAAGAAACTACAAGCGCTTTCAGCGTCAACTAAATACTACTTTGTCAGCCTAGTTTTGAGTGTTTGTAGTAAGGACTTTAGTGTTTAGAAAATAAGGACTAAAATACTTACTACTATAGGACTCCTATTTGATTGTTGAAATACACGTAGGGTATGAAAGCAAAAAAATAGTGCATTAGACGTAGGTTGGGTAGAGCGGAGCGCAACCCAACATATATCAGGATGTTGGCTTTGGCAAAGCCTCCAACGCCACTTGCTACAACGCTCTTAACCCGCGCAACGCAGTGGCTCCCCAACCTACAATTTTTTTACAACATTTTAGTCTTGCCACACTACTACATATACTTATACTTAGATTTTTTCAGGAATCAAATAGGATTCCTATAACACTGCATAAATCTTCGCTAATCAAATTCTGAATTTGGTTTATTCTCGGCTATCTAGTACAGCACAGCGTAAATAAACCACCCATTCCAAATCAACGAAACTCTTAGGCTATATTCATTTTGACTTTTGACTTCCGCCTTGCGGTACTAGTTACTTCAATCGATAACCTCTGTGAGTCAAATTTCCACAATCTATCTTTAACTGCACGGTATTGGGATAGAATTGATTGATCGCTTTTTCAGTAAGAAAGAAAAAGTCCACTACCCAAAATTAGAGTTAAGAGCGAAAAGTGGATCTATGAAGGAAGATGCTATTGAGATCACTGGTTTTCACGCTCATGTTTACTTCGATACTGCGAGTCAGGATGTAGCTGTGCGTGTACGTGAAGGATTGGGCGCTAGATTTGACGTGCAACTCGGACGCTGGTTTGACCACCCCATCGGGCCCCACCCACAAGGGATGTATCAAGTTGCTTTCTTACCGAATCAATTCGATAAAGTCGTTCCTTGGTTAATGCTCAATCGTGAGGGATTGGATATTCTTGTCCACCCGAATACAGGCGATGCTGTCTCAGATCATACGGAGCATTCTTTATGGTTAGGAAAAAAGTTAGATTTGAATATTGAGTTTCTTCGACAGGTTAGTTCAACTTCATCTAATTAAGGGAAGTAGCCTACTTTATTGGGGCGTGAAATTTTTTCTATTGTGATTAATAAAGTCCAATTTCCTGATAAATATAAGTTTCAGCTTATACATAGGAATAAGAATTAAATAACATACAATTTATGTCCCTGGTTTACCTCACCCTCAATCCCTCTCCTTTTTAAGGAGAGGGAAGCTAGAGATAGGATGAAGTTTTGCATCTTATTTAATCCACGTTCCTTAAGTTAAGTCTAGCGGAAAATAACTCCTCTTGTAGCATTTGTGAGAGGTTAAGGTCAGATACAATTTGTCAATAAGCAATAGTACTTAAAATATTGCTGAAATCGGGGTTAGAAACAGAATTTTTGATTGGGCGATGCCTAGGTTGGGCTTTGCCTACGCGTCATCTTGATACGCATCATTTATTCTTAACCCATAATTTCAGTACAACAGTTAACTTCATACCTCGGCTCTTTCCAAATTTTAAGCATAATTTCTAATTGACAAAAGTAAGATTATCTGAACCTCTCACCGATGCTCTTGTAGAGATCGCAAGAGGAGTCATTTTCTGAGAGATATGTACTATTGTAGCGTTCTGCATACGCAATAAATAGTTATTCTTGCCTACTTACTTGCTTGAGTAAAGCTATCCACATATCAGATGGATCGGAATAGTAATCAATTTCTTCAACTTGATATTGATAGGATTCACAACCTTCTCGTAAAATAATGCGATCGCAGGGTTTGATGCCTGTCCCTACTCCAGTCATGTAGCCAATCATTCCTTCGTTGAGGCGCTCAAATACGTAGTCGCTTCCCCAAACTTGTTGACTATAATCGTGTATTTTATTCTTCTGTTTTAATTTTGTTGCTGAAGAGATAACCAAAGATAATTTATTTAAAAAACTAAAACTTAAGTTCATACCTGTCCTAATTGAAGAGAAGGCACTTAATAAAAATTAAAAGATATAACTGATAATTCATAAAGTTAACTCACTTAAATTTACGGTGATATTAACCGTAAATTCAACTGTAAAACCACTTAATTATTGGATAAAGTATTGTGAGACATGAGTGTTTATTACTTAACTATATTATAAAATTTTTGTATCTTGAAAATGTCGTTTATGTATATTTTTTAATATAAATAGTATTTAGTATCTACTTGTGGGTTTTTAGGGCTACATCTACCTGCTTCAGTAATACTTCTAGGGTGGAGGAGTTATCTAAAACGACATCTGCATGAGCCACTTTTTCTTCGATAGATAATTGGCTGTTAATTCTAGCTTGTGCCTGTTCTCTATTTAAATGGTTTCGTTGTATCAATCTTTGTAGTTGTTGCTCTTGAGAACAACGCACTACCCAGATTTCTGTAACTAAATCAGTCATCCCAGCTTCAAATAATAGAGGCACTACTGACACCAATATTTGTGAGGAAGACTGGGCAATTGCTTTGAGGAAGCGATCGCGCACGTCAGGGTGAATCAAATTGTCTATCCAGTTGCGTTCATCTTGACGATTAAAGATAATTTCGCCTAGCTTTTGGCGGTTGAGGCTGCCATCGGGTAGTAAAATTTGTTCGCCGTAACGTTGAGCGATCGCACCCAGAATCGGCGAACCTAAAGATACTGCCTCTCTAGCATAAATATCTGCATCCAAAATTGGCAGATTATAAACGCTAGCTAAATAATTGGTGACGGCGGTTTTGCCTGTGGCAATACCTCCAGTTAAGCCGATTATACGTTTAGGCATTGGGGATTAGGGATTAGGGATTGGGGATTGGGGATTAGGGATTAGGGATTGGGGATTGGGGATTGGGGATTGGGGATTGGGGATTGGGGATTAGGGATTGGGGATTAGGGATTAGGGATTAGGGATTGGGGATTAGGGATTAGGGATTGGGGATTGGGGATTAGGGATTGGGGATTGGGGATTAGGGATTGGGAAGAGACTTCTTTAATAATTCTCCCATTACCCAGTCCCCAGTCCCCAGTTCCCAGTCCCCAGTCCCCAGTTCCCAGTCCCCAGTCCCCAGTTCCCAGTCCCCAGTCCCCAGTCCCCAGTCCCCAGTCCCCAGTCCCCAGTTCCCAGTCCCCAATCCCTCATCTAAGAATTTGTCGCCCATAGGATCAGTGCTTGGGTTAAACCATCTAAAGTATATTCTTCTGCTTCTACATCCACACGTCCGAATAAAGTATGGCAAGTTTTGGAGGTTTGGGGGCCGATAGAGGCAATACAAACGCCCTCTAAGAATTGGCTAGCATCAGAGTTGTGGGAAAATATATTGTTAGTAAGTTGACAGAAAAATTGCACAGTTTTAGAACTGGCAAAGGTAATCACGTCTACCTTGCGGTTTTGGAGAGCTAACTCTGCCGCAGCTGGAACACTACTAGGACAACAAGATTGATATGCGGCAACTTCTATTACCTTTGCTCCCTTGATAGTTAATTCCTTAACTAAAACCTCTCTTCCACCGCTTTCAACTCTGGGAAATAAAACCGTTTTACCATCCAGTTGCTCTGGGAAATTTTCTACTAAAGAATCGGCAACAAAATTGGGGGGAATAAAATCTGCTTGTAGAGAGCGTTGTTTGAGACTTTGGGCTGTTTTCTCACCAACAACGGCAATTTTGACGCCTGCTAAGGCACGGGTATCTTTACCTTGAGCATTTAGTCTTTCAAAAAAGTAGTCTATGCCATTGGTAGAAGTGAGAATTAACCAGTCGAAGTCAGATAAATGAGCGATCGCACGATCCAAAGCTTCCCAACTGGAAGGCGGGCCGATTTCTAAGGTAGGCATTTCGATGACTGTTGCACCTAATGCGATGAGGCGATCGCTAAATTGACTTGACTGGCTAACTGAACGTGTCACCAAGATTATTTTACCAGTAAGGGGAGATTGGGGGAAGTTGCTTGACATAGCAGGGAGGCTAAAAGTTTTGGCTGTAGTCGAATCCTGACAATCTATTTTCTCAGGTTGTAAGTACTTGCGTAGCCCAACAACTTCGCCGATCACAATTACCGCCGGAGAAAGTGATAATCCGGTGGTTTGTTCCAAAATATTGCCTAGTTGCGCTGTCCAAATTTGTTGATTAGGAGTTCCCGCCCAACGGATGATGGCAATGGGTGTTAAGTGCGATCGCCCGTGCCGCATCAATTGATCTACAATCTCTGCTAGATGCTGCCCTCCCATCAAAATCACCAGTGTCTCTAACCGTGAGAGTGCCTCCCAATCTAAAACCTCTGGTTCGTGCGCTGTCAATACTGCAAAAGCGCGGCTTAACACCGGATCTGTCAGGGGAATTCCTGCTAACAAAGGTGCTGCAAGGGCTGAGGAAATTCCTGGTATCAGTTCAAAATCACAATCGGATGCTTTCAACGCTTCAATTTCAGAAGTGCAACGCCCAAAAATCAACGGATCGCCTGATTTCAGCCGTATAACTTGTTTACCTTGCAGACAGTGCGTTACAAGTAACTTGTTAATCTCTGCTTGGCTTGTACTGGGTTTACCACCGCGTTTGCCGACATCCAACTTCAGACAATCATCTGGTACGCACTGCAATAATTGAGCATCTACTAAAGCATCGTAGACTAACACCTGAGCAGCAGCTAAAAGATTGTAAGCCTTTACTGTCAGGTATGCCACATCTCCAGGCCCAGCACCTACAAGGTAGACTTTCCCCCTTTCTTGATTCACAATCATTTGTCATTTATCAATAGTTCTTCTTCCCCAATCTCTAGTCCCCAGTCCCCAGTCCCCAATCCCCTTTATTCAATTCGTTCGCGTATTAATTTTTTGAATGAGCTGATCGACTTGCTCAACCATTTCCTTGTTTTCTTCTGCTTGGAATAACTCTCTGGCTTTTTTTAAATTTAAAATCGCTTCTTCTAGCTGTTTTTCCCTGCCCAAAGTGATGGCCAAATTATAGTAAGCATAAGCATAGTTGGGTACGAGGCTAATGGCTTTTTTGTAATGTGCGATCGCTTCTTGTGGCTTACCTTGATCGTCCATCGCATTTGCCAAACCTGTGTAAGCTTGTGCATGTTTCGGATCGAGGCGAATCGCTTGAGTATATTCGGCGACGGCTTCGGGTAAATGCTCTTGAGCGTATAAAGCACTTGCTAAATTATAGTGAGCGTCTGCATACTTGGGATTGAAACTTATAGCTTTTTTGTATTGTGCGATCGCTTCTTCTAGTTTGCCTTGATCGTATAGAGCATTTCCCAAGGCATTATAACCTGCTGTATTTTTCGGATCTAAGCCAATGGCTGCTGTATATTCTGCCACTGCTTCTGTTGGTTTTCCTTGAGCGTACAAAGCGTTTCCTAAGTAATAGTGAGCGTCTGCATACTTGGGATTGAAACTTATAGCTTTTTTGTATTGTACGATCGCTTCTTCTCGCTTGCCTTGATCGTATAGAGCATTTCCCAAACGTGCGTAAGTCGGGGCATAATCCGGTTTGAGGCTAATCGCTTGGGTATATTCGGTGACTGCTTCGGTTAGCTTACCTTGAGCGTAGAGAGCATTTCCTAAGTTGTAGTGAGCTTCAGCATACTTGGGTTCGAGGCTAATGGCTTTTTTGTATTGTGCGATCGCCGCTTCTAATTGATCCACTCTCGCTAAAGTCAAACCCAAATTAAAGTATGCTCCAGAATCTTGAGGATCGAGGCTAATGGCTTTATTGTATTGTGCGATCGCTTCTTGTGGTTTACCTTGATCGTCGAGAGTATTTCCCAAGCCAATATAAGCTTGTGCAAAGCTGGGTTGCAGTTCAATTGCCTTCCGAAAAGCCGCCTCTGCTCCTTTTAAATCTCCTTGTTTATAGAGATTATTTCCTTCCTCTAATTTAGCCTCTGCGTTTTTGTTCTGAGGAAGTGCTGCTCGATCTGAGTCTGAAATTTTTGCCAAAACAACGCCAACATCTTTACCAAAGGCAGTATTCCCATTATTCAAACACAAGCAGATAATAGCTGCTACCAGTAGATTCTTGTTTCTCAGCATTTTTCTTACCTTACCTGCTTGGTTGACATGTAATATCAAGTTCGGCTAATTGCCATCAAAAAATACCCTAGTACAACACGGCGTAAATAAACTACCCATCTAAAATAGCCAGAAAGCTTACAAAATAAGCATTCTTTCTTTTTACTTTTGCCTTTTTACTTTTGCCTTCTTGTACTAGCCCCTCTTTGCTTGCTCTGAAGGGAGCAAAAGCGTAGCTTTGGCGGGGCTATAGCACGAATTATAAGTGATTAGGCTAACTTGATACAAGTGTACTCTCATATAATTGTTTGTTTGTACACAATATATAGGACTCCTATTTGATTTTTGAAATACACGTAGTAGCGTGGCAAGGCTAAAATGTTGCAAAAAATTGTAGTGGAGGCTTTGCGTAACCCAACATATCTCAGGATGTTGGGTTGCGCTCCGCTCCACCCAACCTACGTCTAATGAACTATTTTTTTGCTTGCCAATTTCATTTGTAAAAAAACAAAGTACATTTGTAATCCTTCTTCCCCGTTCCCTGTTCCCTAGCTCAATGAGTAATTTCACAACTGATTTAGGATTGCTATAGATGAAGCTTTATTATGAGTAAAAAATCGGTTTTTAGGAAATTGTTGACACTTTTATTCCCATAAGTTTAATAATGGCTGCAATTAATTCTTCTGGATTAAGAGGCTTAGGTAAATGCATCTGAAACCCAGCGTTTAGCGCTTCCTGCTGGTCATCATTTCTTGCGAAGGCAGTCAAGGCAATTGCTGGAATTTGTCCACCTTGTTCTGGGGTCAAAGTTCTCACTTGATTTATTAACATATAGCCATCCATATATGGCATACTAATATCGCTGACTAACACATCTGGCTTGATCTCTGCTAAGGTTTGTAATGCTTCATCAGCAGAAGATACTGCAATGGCAAAAGCCCCATCTTGCTCTAATACAAAAGCAACAAAATCTCGCGAATCAGTATCATCATCGACAACTAAAACCCGGATACCACTGAGGGGTAAGGAGTTAGGAGCTAATAATGCCGGGCCATTTTGTTCATCCGTCAGCTTTGGTCTTGCATCTGGCAGAAGCGGCAAGCTAACAGTAAATATTGCCCCTTTACCCTCACCGCGACTATCTGCTTTGACGATGCCGCCATGCATTTCGATAATATTACGCACAATTGCCAATCCTAATCCCAATCCCCCAAAATTTCTTGTAGAGGTGCTATCTGCTTGGCGGAAGTAATCAAACACATAAGGCAAAAAATCAGCGTTAATTCCCTTACCTGTATCACTAACAATTATTTGAGCATAGCCATCAGCTTCCTCTAATCGCACTTCTACCTTTCCTCCCCTGGGTGTAAATTTGATCGCATTAGAAAGGAGATTCCAGATGACTTGTTGCAAACGAGTCGAGTCGCCCATGATTTGTCCCACATCTGGTTCAAACGCTGTATTCACCTCAATCAACTTTGTTTCTGCTGCTAAATGCATTGTCTCTAGTGCCGACAATATCGTAGACTCTAGGTTAATCTTCGTAATATTCAGCGTCAGTTTGCCTTGTAAAATTCTGGAGATATCCAGCAAATCCTCAATGAGTTGCACCTGTAAGTTAGCATTCCGCTCAATTGTGGCTAGTGCTTCCGATGTCTTTGTTTGGTCTAACCTGCGAGTTTGCAACAACTTTGACCAGCCAAGAATTGCATTTAGTGGAGTTCGTAGTTCGTGAGAAAGGACGGCTAAAAATTCATCTTTAATTCGATTGGCTGTTTCTGCTTTCGCTCGTGCTACTTGTTCTAATTCCAGTAGGTGTGCCCGTTCTTCAAGTATTTGTTTTTGTTCGTGGATATCTGTACAGGTTCCAAACCACTTGACTACAAAACCTTGCTCATCTTTGAGCGGTAAACCTCGCGCTAACTGCCAACGATAGGAACCATCCAAAGCCCGTTTAAAGCGATATTCATTGTTATATATAGTTCTACTTTTTACAGCATCAGACCACACCTTATCAGCCCTTTGAACATCATCTGGATGCAATGCCGCTAACCAACCAGAACCTAAGGACTGCTCTAATGTTAGCCCTGTATAATCGCACCAATTTTGATTAAAAAAATCACATTCACCATTAGGTTTAGTTGTCCATACAAGTTGAGGAATTGCCTCAGCCAAGTAACGGTAGCGTTCTTCGCTTTGTCGGAGAATTTCTAAGATGCGTTGGCGTTCAAAGATTTCTTGTTGTAATTGCTCATTAGTTTTAGTAATTTCATTGGTGCGAACAGCAACCATTTCTTCTAGATGATTCTGGTATTTTCGCAGTTCCTTCTCTACCCGTAAGCGTTCGGCTATTTGGGTTTGAAGTTCTTGATTTGCTTGTTCCAGTTGAGCAGGGCTAGGAAATGCCAATGCTTGGGGAACTAGATACACAAGATTTATTGCTGTAATAAAAGATATTGTGGCTGTTACTGCTTTGACAAACCCCGAAACCCAATAGATGGGATGCCAAAGTGTCCAAATCTCTATTAAATGAGTAGTGCCACAAGCTACAATAAATGCACTAAATAGCAGAAAAATCCAATCAAAGGGCAAATCCTGCCGCTTACGAACAAAGTAAAATAGTGTAGCTGGAATCGAGTAATAAGCTAGTGCAATAAACGAATCAGATAATATGTGTAACCAAACTAAATTCGTTTGCCATAGATAACAGTGTCCATGTGGAATAAATGATTCTGATGTAAAAAAAATAGTCCACAATTGTGATATTATGTCTGACATAAATACTTGATTTTTGGGAATCGATAAAATTTAATAATATCGTGTCTGAAGATAGGAAGTAAGAGATTGAGGAAGAAGTCACGTCGCTTCTCTACGAATTCAAAATTATTGCATTATTGATCCCCATAAATAAATTTAGTTGCTCTGTATCATGAGTCGTTTTCGGTCAGAATGGGCTGCGCTAACAGAAGTCAGAATCAAGATGTGACGCTCAAATACTTGCTAGCGCAGTGCTATCCGCCAGTAGTACAGAATTCATTCTGACTCCTGACTCCTGAATTATGTTCGATAAATTCCAAAATAAAAACCATTCTCACCATAATGATGAGAATGGCAAAAAAATTAGGAGACAAAACAGGAAAATTTAATCTTCGCAATTCTCATTCAACTTAAGATTCACTTGACTTAGCACTCATTTTATCTAACAGTTGAGTGATTTTTTTAGCTTTTTCAGGTTGGCGCTGTTTTTGTAATAAATCTTTAGCTTGTATCAGGTTAGTTTTAGCTTCTTCTTCTCGCTCTTGCTGCATGAGAATATTTGCCAGACGCAAGTAAGCATCAGGATTTTTCGGACTGCGGCGAATTACTTCTTGGAATAATTCTGTTGCTTCCTCTACTTGTCCTTGCTGGTTTAAAACATCTCCCAAAAATAAGCGCACTACATCATTTGTAGAGTTGATAGAAATCACTTTGCGAAAGGCTGCTTCTGCACCTTGGTAATCTTTTGCTTGAGCAAGATTGATGCCTTTTTGAAATAAATCTGAGGTTATCAAAGTTTTCCAAGCGAAATAACCAAGGATTGACAGACTGATCGCAACTACAATAGCAGCGATAATCGAACTAGTGGGAAAGGTTTCTAGCATTGTCTAAGCCAAAAGACAGGCGATAGGAAAAATCAGATATTCCATAAAAAAGAGTTTCCAGATAAATTGGTAGAATTGAGCGATCGCACTTTTATCTTCTAAGTCTACCGTCAAACTCCGCAACCACAGCCAAGCCAACAGCGCCAAATGAGTCACTATCAAGAATATGGGGTTAACTGAGGCGACGCGTAGCACCCCAACCAGAATAATTCCCAAATAGCAGGTAGTTATTACCCAAAGAGACAGATTAAACACAGCTTGCGAGCCGAGTTTGATGGTGAAAGTAGTAATATTGTAGAGGCGATCGCCTTCTATATCGGGGATATCTTTAAAGATCGCGATCGCAAAAGTAAACACCAAAATAAATAACGTCAGTACCCACACCACAATCGGAATTGTTTGACTTTGGTGCAACGCCCAACTGTAATGCAGATATAGCCCTAAGTTAACAATCGTACCGCGCACCGAAAAAATACACAGCGCCGCCCAAACGGGAAACTGTTTCAAGCGAATTGGCGGTAAAGAATAAGCAGTACCAATGGCCAAACTAATGGCCACCATCCCCAATAAGAATGGGCCAGTTAGCCACGCCACAACTAGCGCCAAAATCCCAGTAGAAGCAACAATCAATTGCCCTGTTTGCTGAGAAAACTCACCAGATGCTAGGGGCAAATGAGGCTTATTAATCTTGTCAATTTCCACATCTTCTAATTGATTCAGCCCCACAATGTAGACATTGCCACACAGACAAGCAATCCATGCGCCCAACAGAGGGATTAGGGAGTGGGGAGTAGGGAGTAGGGAATCAGTAGGATTAATGGCAATGGCAATTAAATATAAACCTAAAACACTCAGACTTGTACCAATAATTGTGTGCGGGCGAGAGAATTTCCAGAAAGCGTATAACCACTGGAAATATGATTGAACAGGTTTGCCTGGTAAAGGGCTGTTTTCAGAACTCTGGCTCATGAGTAGCTTAAATACAATATTCTGGCTGGTTGTTAATCATTGTCACAGAAATTGGTCATTAGACTTCTCGCATGAATCAAAAGCCCTCACCCTAAATCCCCCTCCCAAGCTTGGGAGAGGGACTTTGAAATTCGCTCCCCTTTCTTCCTTGTCTCTTCTCCATGCCCAATGCCCCTCAAGAGTGCTGAGTAATGAGTGCTGAGTGCTGAGTGGGGAATCTCATTTCTTTACTCAGCACTCGAAACTCGGAACGGGCTAAACCCTAGCTATCCGCTAACGGAACTGTTTTGCCCAATGCCCAATGCCCCATGCCCTAAAAATAAATACGACATCCTCAAGTTCCTCAAAGATGAAAAGGTGGATAACTAGGGGAGCAGAAACACAAACATGGATTGAATTAGAGAATTATATAAAATCTACAATCGAATCTTAGTACAACATTTCATTAATTCATAGCGAATTAACTTTGGCAAAACTCTGCGTACCTCTGCGTTTACCTCTGTGTTCCTCTGCGTTTAAAAAAGTTACGAACTTATGCAAAGCTGTACTTAGGTAGTTTGGTGAATATGATTAGTAACCCCTCACCTTGGTTAATGAAGCGTTGATATTCTTTCTCCCCTGCCCCTCCGCCCCCCTGCTTTCTACTTATTCCCGCACAATAAGCCAAACCGAACTAACCCACGCTCATAACCGCGACGCATCAACCCCAGCGATAATGCCCCTTGAATGGTAGTCCAACCGGCATTTAGTAAGCCCCAAAGTGCTTGGGGAGTGAACGCCGAATCAATTACTACATTCCAAAAAGGAGCGACAGCGGTTGACCAATCGGCGGTGCGGATATTGTTTAATGGAAGTTGACGGGCTATGCCTTCATACTCTGGTAAAGAAATCACATAAGGCAAACAATACACCCGATAAATATCCTGCAAATGCTTCTCTTCATCCGCCGTCAGTGGTAACTTATCAGTTGGTCGATGACACCAAGTCACCATAATTAACTTGCCACCAGGTTTCAACACCCGATAGCACTCCTGAAGAAACTTAGTTTTATCTGGCATGTGTTCACCGCTTTCCAACGACCAAACCAAGTCAAAAGAATTGTCAGCAAAAGGCATTGCTTGAGCATTGGCTACTTGAAACTGAGTTCTCAGACTCAAATTCGCTTCCATTGCGCGTTCCGTTGCTCTGGCAGCTTGCACAGGACTTAAAGTAATCCCTGTTGCCTTAGCATTAAACTTTTCTGCCAGGTATAAAGAACTGCCACCAATGCCACAACCCACATCCAGGATATTGTCTGCTGCTTGTACCCCTGCCCAATTGAGCAGTTCTTCGATTAAATCAATTTGAGCTTGACGACGGTCTTTTTTCTGGCTGCCATCAGCACCGTAGTAGCCGTGGTGCATGTGTTCGCCCCAAATCTGCTCCCACAGACCAGAGGAAGCATCGTAGAACTGCTGAATTTGCTGGTAAAGTGTTGCACTCATGAAAAAACTAGTAGTAAAATTCAAAAAAACATACTGGTTCGTAGCCTACCATGTATGTTTTTAAATAAAGTCAGAATATTAATTTTGAATTTTGAATTTTTTATTGTCCGGGACTCGTTGAAGTAATCTGTGGTTCAGCTGATATAGGGACATTGCTAGGGTTTGCTGGCGTTTCTGGTTGATTTTGTATTTTTGGCTCTGGTGTCTGCACAGCTGTTTGACTAGCTTGAGGTTGCTGTTGTCCATTTTGCTGGGCAATTTGCTGCATTAGCTGATCAATTTTTTGGGCTTGTTCAATGTTGCCTTGCTCAACATACTCCTGATGAGCGCGTTTCAAGACTCCATTGGCTTTCTTGATGTCGCCCTGATTATATAAAGTGACTCCCAAGTTATAGTAAGCTGAGGCATTTTTCGGATTTTGGCGAATAGATTGCCGATAAACAGAAATAGCCTCAGAAGCTTGACCGTGCATTGCTAGCAAACTTGCCATGTTATTGTAAGCTGTGGCATTTTTAGGATCTAACTGCAATACTTGGCGATAAGAAGCGATCGCAGGCTCTATTTTTCCTTGTTGTTGCAAGGCGATCGCTAGATTAAAATAAGCATTGGCATAAGTGCTATCTAGATTGATTACTTGCTGGTATGCTGCGATCGCATCCTCAACCTGCCCTTGTTCATACAGCACCAAACCCAGATTATACAGCGCTGCCACCCTTGTGGGGTCTATCACCAAACTCTGGCGATAAGCCGTAATCGCCGCTTCTTTTTCTCCTTGTCGTTGCAACGCTAACCCTAAGTTGTAATAAGCTTCGCTAAAATTGGGATTAATCTTAATCGCCTCTGTATATTCTTGTAAAGCTATATCCAGGCGATTTTGCTCCATAAATATATTACCCAGATAATTTCGCGCTGCCCCAAGGCTAGAATCTCGCTGCAACGCTTGACGAAAGGCATATTCCGCGCCCTGTAAGTCTTGGCGGTTATAGCGCGTCACTCCCTGCTGGAAAAAGCTCGCTGCTTCCAAATCCTGAGAAATTGCGGTTTCTGCCAGCAACTTGCTAACTGGGAAATTAGTAATTGCCGGTGCAGCCAAGACCAAAAACGCAGAACACCCAACGAGTGTCACCTGGCAAAATAAATTTAACCCCTGAGAAAATAGGTATTTTTCAGACATGAATAACAGACCTATACTTATTTTTAACTCCTCATAAGTCAGAGTACCCACCACGAAAGAAAAAATTCCAAATTTTCAACTTTTAACTCTGCCAATTTTAGATTTTTAGATTTTGGGTTGAAGGAAAAATCTCAAATTGCATAATTTCCTACTCCCTACTCCCTATTCCCACCGCTGACGGCAAAATTAGCATGGCATCACCGAAGGAATAAAAGCGATATCCAAAAGCGATCGCTTCGTTGTATATATTCAATAACCGTTGTCTACCAATTAGCGCACTTACCAGCATCAATAAACTAGAACGCGGTAAGTGAAAATTCGTAATCAAACCATCCACTACCCGCCATTGGTAGCCGGGATAAATAAACAAGTCTGTTTTACCGCAATATGGTTGTAAGTTCCCAGATTTAGCTGCCCCTTCCAAAGCCCTTACTGCTGTTGTTCCTACAGCAATAATCCGACCGCCAGCAGCTTTAGTAGCGTGGATTTGCTCTACTGTGGCGGCGGGAACTTCAATCCATTCTTCATGCATTTTATGGGTAGTTACGTCCTCCACTTCCACAGGGCGAAATGTACCTACACCAACGTGTAGCGTTACAAAAGCTTGATTGATTTGGCGATCGCGCAACTGTTGTAATAATTCTGGGGTAAAGTGTAATCCTGCCGTCGGAGCTGCGATCGCTCCTGGCTGTTTAGCATAAACTGTTTGATACTGCTCATCAGCTGCTTCTGAGGTCGTGATATACGGTGGTAGCGGTACTTCACCAAATACCTCTAACAGTTGCACCAAGGACTTTCCCTCTGGTACATCAAATTGCAACAAACGCCCTCCGGTTGCTGCGTCTGTTTCTAAAACTGTAGCCGTGAGTTGGGGGCTGGGGATTGGGGACTGGGGACTGGGGATTGGGGAAGAATCTTTATAATCCCGAATCCCTAATTGCCTTGGTTCAAAAATAATCTTCGCTCCCAGTTTGAAGCTTTTTCCTGGCTTAACTAAAGCTAACCAACAGTTATGCTGCCGTTCTTCCAACAGCAACACTTGGATTTTCGCACCAGTGGATTTATGACCATAAAGCCGCGCTGGAATGACTCTTGTATTGTTCATAATCAACAAATCACCAGAGCGTAGCAGTCCAGGCAAATCATGGAAAATATGGTGTAGGGATGCTGTTTCGATGCCTGTAGTGGGAGAATCAACTACCAGTAACCGCGAACTATCTCTAGGAACTGCTGGATTTTGGGCAATGAGTTCTGGAGGTAGTTCGTAGTCATAGCCAGCTACCGAGCAATCTAATTCAAAATCTTTTGCTTGTGGACGAGATGTATCTTTCAAATTGGCTTGTACTAGTTTTTGCTTTATTTAGTATTTATACTCTCTCAAAAAAGCTAGTTTAAGCTTTCCCTTCTAAAGGAACTTTAAGGGATCTTGGCTCAGTTTTGTCTCTAGGCTATAAGATTGTTACTATTAAGTAACACGGAAAACTTAACATAAAAATTGGGTAAACCTCCCCATCTAAAAACGGGGGCTTTTACCCTACCGGGAAGGGGCACTGATTGACGAATATAGATATGTAGGATTGGCTTTGATCCCAAGCACCAACAAACATGGAATACTTGTACTATCTGGCAAATGCCAGTCTAACCCTGAGGGTCGTTCAACACCTCCACGCTAGACCCCAGACACCAGTTTCGTTCGTCACCGTAATTCATCAAATTGATGGCTGGGTGGTTAGGATCAAACTCAAAGGTCAAGTCTCGCCCCAAGAAGATGGCGACTTTCGGGCTTTTCTAAATGAATTAGGAATTAGCTACGAACCGCCAATGAGGGTGCAAATGGCACTTTGGAGTTTGGAAGCGGGACAGTGCCCTGTGGATGTGATGCGTCGTTATCAAGTAGCGATCGTTTCTCATGGTAGCCCAGAAAGAGACGAAATTGAAGCATTTCGGCAACAGTTTGTCCGAGGCTTAGGCTACTGTCCAGAAACTTTGGCGTGATACTTTTGGTTGTAACGCCACTACAAAATAGTTGGTCATTGGTAATCAAGATATTTTATCCATTACCGATCAACCATTATCAATTAAAGAGTCGAAAGCTGCTGGAATGTATTCTTGCAGCTTAAACTTATATCCGGGTACTGATGAAGTAGCTAGAGCTTCCTGGTTTGCTGTAACTCCAATCAGATTTTTTGGTATCCTTTGACAGTAGACAATAGCAACATCAAATCGACAAGAATAATCTACCTTATCAGGATGCTGGGCTAAGAATATTTCAGATGTACGACAGATTTTTGCTTGCTTTTGTAGGGTAATTGCGCTTCTTCCCCCTGCATCCCAGCTACCTGAACTGCGGGTTTTGACTTCAACAAAAATCAATATTGAGTGCTGAGTCCTGAGTTCTCCTGCTGTTCCCTCTGCTTCTCTAGCATATTCAGCGATGATATCAATTTCCCCCCACCGACTAGAAAAGCGACGATGGAGAATTAGCCAACCTGTAGATTGCAACCATTCGGCTACTAGGTCTTCTCCTAATTGACCACTATTTAAATATTTCATAAAAATCTGGTATTCTATTGTTCTCTAACGATACCAAAACAAGTAATTACATACCCCTTGCACAACATAGACAGTGCCACGCCTAAGTGAAAAAGCAGAGGAGCAGAGGAGCAGAGGAGAAAAACCACGCCACTTGCGGGTGGGGCTTCAACCAAGGAAGCTAGGGAGCAAGGGAGCTATCGCGCCACTTGCGGGCGAAAGCGCGTAGCGGGACGAAGTACGGCTTTGAACCTTATCTTTTTCGTAATATCCGGTCGCTGTTATATAATTCCTCCAGCCATTGCATTAGGGTAGACGGGAGTTCAATGTCAGGCCGAATCTGGAGAGCAAGATTTTCAAATCGTCGTATGAACTTGAAATAGTATTCATCAAAATATTTTTAAAGGATTTTTGCGCTAACATCTCTGACTCAAGGATAATGAGATGGAGGAGGGTTCGCCATAGGCTAAAAATCGCATGAATTCTAAGTTAAGCGCCCGAATTTGGGCAAGCATAGTCAGCTTATTACTGTGGGGAATATTTAGCATTACCGCAACCGCAGGTTTTGCTCCAACAGCTTTAGCACTGGAATATAATAAGGAAATTTTGGTTGAGGCTGATTTCTCTGGACGTGATTTAACAGACTCTAGCTTTACTAAAGCTAATCTTCGCCAAAGCAACTTCAGCCACGCTAATTTGAACGGTGTCAGCTTCTTTGCAGCAAATTTAGAGTCTGCGAATTTGGAGGGTTCTGACTTGAGAAATGCCACTTTAGACTCAGCTCGTTTAGTCAGAGCAAATTTGACAAATGCACTGTTGGAGGGTGCTTTTGCTGCTAACGCCAGATTTGATGGTGCAATCATTGACGGGGCAGATTTTACTGATACGCTGCTACGTCCCGATGAGCAAAAAAAATTGTGCAAACTTGCCAAAGGGACTAATCCCATTACAGGACGAGATACGCGTGACACGTTGTTTTGTCCTTAGTATTTTCTATCTGGATATGGGGCATGGGGCATGGGGCATACAAGTAAAAAGAACCAAGTAAAAAGTAAAAAGAAAGATAAATTCAATATTTCTTTTAACTTTTAACTTTTAACTTGTTTCTCTCCCCCTGCTCCCTTATCCCCCCATTCCCCACTTAATCTACCAACCACGGGCACCAATCTTTTGACAAACAATTTGCATTCCTTTGCCTGGTGAAGAATCGGCTACAAAAGGTATTTCTCCTTTCTGCTCATCGTCTTGAAGTAGCTGTCCGTCTGAGCTATAAATGGCAATGCGATTCCGAAAAAGCCGGGATTCTTTGCACGAAGCATCAAAGGTAGTTTCAAAGATGCCATCTCCATAGATTCCGTAAAGCTTATATGTAGTGCCCTGAATAGTTTTTGTATCCAGAGCTACACTGTTTCCTAATTTATCATGCCCTACAGTGATATATCTTTGTGTATCTTGGGCTATTGCACTACCATTACTCAATAAAACAGCGATCGCTCCCACAATCTTGCCTATTTTAAAATACATACAGTTTCAAAATATAAGATTTCATATATTTCTATCCGCAATCAAAACGGTTCTGGCAGGGTAAAAGCACTGAAATCAAGACAGAACAAGGTGTTATACTAGTTATCAACACCTTATGGGAAGCGTAAAGCACTAAAAAAATAGCTGCAATACTTTTCAAAGTATGAGTGAAACACTTGCTGATATTGCCATACCGCCTCAGTTTCTCGATCACATATTTGTTGAGTATCAGCCCGATGCAGCCATTAACCAGGTTGTTAAAGCTTTTAAGGGTCGTTCATCCTATCTACTCAGAAAAGAATTTCCTCAGTTGCTAAAGCTGCCAAGTCTTTGGACTAACAGTTACTTTTATTCCACGGCTGGGCAGGTTTCAGCAGAAGTCATTAAAAGGTATATTGAAGACCCTGATCACAACTAATCTTCACAGCGAATAAATTCGCCGTTGGTACTTCCTCCACTGTCTAAAGCCAAGTGGCTTCCGTACCGTTCGGCGATATTTTTGTGAAGTATTAACATCTATAATTCATTTACCAGAGGTCAATAGGACTTACGCAAAAACCCTCTCAAACTCTCATTCCTCCGTGGACTCTGCGTCCTCTGTGGTAGCCTGCGGCAAGCCCTTCCGGGTGACGCTCCTAACGTCGCTTGCCGCCGGCGCTAACAGCAGTCGCTCATGGGGGAAACCCCCTTGGCGCTAGCCTCTCCCAATGTGAGAAGACCGCGCTGCTTCACCGCTCCGCGTCTACGTTTTTCGTTACCTTTGCGTAAGTCCTAGTCAAGTAAGTATTAATCAGTCAAAATATCACTCACATATCAGAAGCGTATGACTACTAAACCAAAGATTTTCATCGATGGAGAATCGGGAACCACAGGCTTACAGATTTACTCACGTCTCAACCAACGGGATGATATTGAGTTAGTTAGCATTGAGGCATCTAAACATAGAGATGCAACTGAGCGAGCCAAACTAATTAATGCTGTTGATGTTGTCATTCTCTGCTTGCCTGATGATGCGGCCCGCGAAGCTGTTAGCTTAGTCAGAAATACTAGGGTTAAGATCCTGGATGCTAGTAGTGCCCATCGCACAGCTAAAGATTGGGTATATGGCTTCCCTGAAATAAATCCAGGACAGCGAGAGAAAATCGCCAGCGCTCAGTTTGTCAGCAATCCAGGCTGTTATCCTACAGGATTTTTAGCCTGTATCCGTCCGTTGATTGCTAAAGGGCTTCTGAACAGTAACTTTCCCGTCACCGTTAATGCAGTGTCAGGTTACTCAGGTGGTGGAAAGAATCTCATCAAACAATATCATAGCTTCCATGAACAGCAAACCGGGGCAGAGTCACTCTATCCATACAGCATCTACGGTTTGCAGTTTGGGCATAAGCACGTTAAGGAAATGCATCATTACTCAGGGTTAGCATCGCCGCCGCTGTTTGTACCAGCAGTGGGAGATTTTGAACAGGGGATGCTAGTACAGGTGCCTTTGCCGCTGGGAACTTTGGACAATCCACCATCAGGTGAGGCTATCCATCAAGTGATCGCTAACTACTACCAAAGTGAAAAGTTTGTGCAGGTTGCTCCATTCCAAGATTCTACTCTACTACGAGACGGAACATTTCTAGATGCGACTGCACTAAACGGTACCAATATTGTTCAGGTTTTTGTATTTGCCAATGACACCACCAAAGAAGTGTTGTTAGTTGCTCGTCTTGACAACCTGGGTAAAGGCGCATCAGGAGCCGCTGTCCAAAACCTAAACATCATGCTCGGTTTTCCAGAAGAGTTGGGATTGTCATGAAATGGCGATGAAGTAGTAGTCTGTCAATAAATAATTGATGGATAAATTACTTGTAGAGACGGCGATTTATCGCGTCTCTCTAACTAGTAGTGTTAATATAATTACCCCAGTTAACAGTAGCTAAACCTATTTCACCTTAGCGCGGAAGCGCACAAAACCATAAGAATTAGCTGGTGTACCAGATCCAGTCGCAGCCGGTAGACTGGGAAAACTTGGAACTGTAATATTGACCACTACTGCCCCATTGGTGTTAATACCGCAGTATGATGGTGTGGCTGAGTCGTTAGCTGTATAAAAACGCCCGCGATCGCTATCTGCTACATTAGTTAGATAAGCCGTAGGTGTAGTAGAACCAATAGCTAGGGCAATTCCTTGATCTGCTTCTGGCAAGCCGCCATCATTAGGAGTCATACCATTAAAAGTATTAGGAATAAAAGTAACATTACCAGGCACTAAGTCACAAATGCGGACATTAGTTGCATCAGACAGACCATTAGAAAGAAAGTATATGGTGTATTCTAATTCGTCCCCTAATTTGACTATCCCAGCATTAATCAATCCCCGCAAATAACCAATTGGCCACGGTTTATCGCTATCATCATCAGTCTCATAAAGGGGTGATACATAATTGGCAGCAGTGGTAGAAACGTCACTGCGACCATCTACAATGTCGTTTAAATCCTGGTTATTGATGCGCGTGATCCGTTTAACTAAAAGTAGCTTAGGTTTGCTAGCTGTAAATGGCATCGTCACAGTAGCAGGTGTGGGATCTTCTTTACCTGCTGCATCCACACCTGCCACAGTAAATGTGACAGTTATTGCACCATCATTTGGATCTAATGTCAGCTGAGTTGGGTCATAATTATTAATGACTTGGTTCGCTGTCACAGCTATGTTGTTGTAATAAAGTGTCCCATTTGTTGGCAGACTGATAATCTTGAAACTTTTGCCAACACTAAAGTTGCCATCTTCAGGATCGGTAGCTGATAGGGTAGGTACTTGCAATTTATTGGTTCCCCCTGGATTTGTTTGCAGAGATGCAGTGACGTTATTAGTATCGGGTAACTGTTCAATCCCAAAGTCCTTACTAGAAATGTTTGTGCCAGTATTAAAAATAGCCGTCGTCAGCGGGCTAGTATTGACCCAATTAGAGGGAAGAGATGGCGCAGGGGCAGTATTACCCACTGTGCCAGCAGTTGTACTTAAAATAATTTGGACGTTGCTTTGATTCAGAGGAACATTGGAAAAGGTGTAAGTACCATCTGCTGCGACAGATGTTGTCACCAACACTTTATTAGTGGTTGAATCTACTAGAATGGCATTTAATAACCCACCTGCATTAGTACCTGTTTCTGAGCCAGTATTGATATTAGTAAAAGTATTATTAGCGCTATTATCAGCATCGTCCCAAACCTTCCCGCTAAGGAAATCATCATCATAGATCGTGTAATTGGAGACGACTGTCGGGGAACCACCACAAGCTGTGGTCGAACTGGCGAAAAAACTAGATGAAGTTTGTATGGTGAATACGATTGTCCTCACACCTTGAGGAACGTTATTATTAATAACAGTAAAGGGAATCGTAAAAACACTAGTGGCATCACTACCATCATAGTTACCTGCGGGGATAGTGATATTAAAGGTGGATGTGCCTGATGTTGTATTGTAATCTGTACCCAAAACTGCTGTACCACTGACGGAGATAGGAACACTTATCCCTCCGGTTGGCACTAAACCAACGATTCTGAGTTTGGGAGGATTAGTTGTCGGGTTAGTTTCTGATTCTGCTGCACCACCCGAACTTGCTGTAAACTCAACCACAGGTTTACCAGCAAATTGGACTTCATCAAGGAAGTTACCTATGGTATTGTTCCCACCGGCTGTAGAAACAGCCGCAAATCCTACAGGATTATTCCCAGTAGTTCCGGTGTAAGGAACAGTACCAGAGTATCGTACCCAACCATTTCCGGCATTATTGTTAGTTACAGTAGGAATAGTTGCACCATTCTGGGCTAATGGTTGTGCCGTAACTGTTCCATCGCTAGTTGTTGAGAACGTGCCAAAAATAGTTGATGTTGAACTAGTATTTAGTCCAATGAGAAAATTTGCTACATCAGCAATAGTTGCACTTGAACGCCCACGATGTAAAAAAGAGAATGTGATCGTCTCATTTTGAATTAGGCATATATTCTGATACAACTCAGAAGCTTGTTCAGCATTTAACTCCGCAAATTGATTCCCTGCATTAGTTGCTGTACTAGCGCCATTAAATCCTGAAGTCCAAATCTCAATTAGTGGTACTGAGCCTGGAGATACATAACCAGTACAGTTACCTGTTCCTAATGCTACTGAGCCATGAGTGGTACTCCAACCAGGGATAAGGCTTTGATCCACTTGAACGTAACATTGTTCATTAGCAGAACCAAAAACAGGCGACTCAAAGCCTGGATTTAAGAACGATCGCTGGATATATTGAGCTTGTACTAATGTAGGTTGAAGTACTAATGTCGCACTCATCAGCCCCCAGCCCAACGCCTGAAAATTTTGCCTTAAGTTTTTCATTAGTAAGTCACCATAAAATAACCTTTAAAAGATGCTCATTCTCCTAACTCTAATCATCAATGATGTCTGATTTACCTCAAATAAATCTCCAGTCTTTAGATTGCCCAAAATCTTAGATAATCTACCATCTGTATTTAGATTTTCTGTGGCGATCGCTTTTAAATAGTGAAAAAAAGATTTGATTTTAAATTTAATAAATCTTGGTTATAAATTGACGATTTGTAGAGACGTTGCAATGCAACGTCTCTACATTGTGGGTATAAACATCACATCCATAAATTTGTAGGATTATTTTTGTCTTTGTCCCATTTAATGGGATTATTAATGATGTATTCTCGAATTCGGTCTAAAGAAGCATCGGCACGAATGATGTGGTCATAAAATCGAGGCTGCCAAGCAAAATTTTCATAACCATTTTCCCGACACCAACGGGTAACGGCAGATTTATACGATCGTGCGATCGCACTTAATGAACCTGATTTTGGGGATATTTCAGACATGAATTGACGCTGGGTAACGTCGCATAAAGTTTCCTGTTGAATTCTGTCGCGTTGTGTAGAGACGTTGCAGTGCAACGTCTCTACATACTGCAACGTCTCTACATACTGCAACGTCTCTACATACTGCAACGTCTCTACATACTGCAACGTCTCTACATACTGCAACGTCTCTACATATTGGGATAGGGGTTTATCAATAACTATAATTCCGTGGACATGATTGGGCATAATTACGTATGTATCAATTTGGATATCTTCAAAATGATTGGGAATTTGTACCCAATATTTTTGAGCAATTTCTCCTATTTCCGAAAGTTTTACCTGACCTGACACGACCTGACCAAAATAATCGAAGCAATCTTTAGTACAAATGGTGATGAAATACCAACCATTAGCAGCATAATTTCGATTTGGTAAACGGGTGGACTCTACGCGGTATTTGCCTTGAAATCTTGGTTTGATCATCGTGAAAATTCCCCATCTGTTGTTTACAACCCAATGTAGAGACGTAGCAGTGCTACGTCTCTACAAATAACCGTTTTATATTTCACGTTTTTGCATTGCCTTTGTTGCAGCCTTGAGTTTATTCACCAAAGTTTTCATCGCAGATTCCTGTGGCTGAGGTGGCGGAATCTTTTGCTGTCCAAAACCGTCAAATAATTCGTTAAGCTTCACTGTAAAGCCTAAATACGCGCCTCCCGCAGAACGTGTGCCAGAGAAATCTCGGTCATCAACTTTACCAAACACATAACCAGCAGAGACGCGCAGGTTAGGCGTGAGATAGTAGCCTGTTTCTACAACAAAACCTGTTTCGCTATAGCTAGACTGACTAATTACACGAGCTTCACCCACTAAATCCCAACTATATCCCAAACGATAGGTAGCTCGTAATTGGGCCAGATTTACTGTGCTAGTACCAGCTAAATCGTTGGCTAAATAAGAGGTGCTGTTACGCAAAGCATACTTACCGTAGAATTCCCATTGCCAGTTAGGAGCGTAAATCGCTTCTAAAGCAAAGGTATGGTCTTGGGAACCTGTACCACTTCCTAAGAGGATGGTGTCAGGGATGGTTGAAGGATTTTGGCGATATTCATAACGCAATAAAGCATTAAATTTATCGTTATTGGGGTCGCGGTAGGCTAGACCCAACTTTAAGGTAGCTGTATCCCCCAATCCTAAAAGCTTTTGATTGGAAGAACCAGCTTGTTGATAACGCACCAAGGCTGTGAGAGCCGGAGAAATTTTACCCGCCGCCGCTGCGGTAATGACTGTATTACCACCACCAGAAGAAGAACGATGTTCATAACGGGCGCTGGCTTGAAACTGCGGATTATCACTGTACTCCAGCCCAATGCTGTAGCTATCACCACCATCAAATCCGATCGCAGATGCAGATTGACCAAAAGCGAAGGGTTGGGCATATTGTTGACCCGCCGCAGTCTGTCCGAAGAAGTTGCCAAATACGTGTTCGTAAGCAACATTCAGCCGCAATCCATGAGCAATAGTCCAGTGGTTATTTAGACCAATCGCCCCTTGGGTAGTCATTTCGTTAGCACCACCCAAAATTGAATAACGACCGGTCAAGGTAGTATCCGATCCGAGTTTGTGTTCACCGTTGACACTCAAGCTAGTGATGGAATTACCCGAATATTGACCACTACTATAAAACTGTTGGGCTAAACTGACACTGACACCAGGAATTACTGCCCAATTCAAGCCTAAGATGGTGCGGTCTGGGTAAATAGGATCTTTTTGGGAAGATAAACTTAGTTCATTTTGGGCTTGGAAAGTCAGGTTTTTAGCTAGAGGAATGGAAAAACGCGATCGCAATTGATCGGAATTACTACTCAAGCTGCTGTCAGGGATGCGGTCTTCCCGATGACGATGAATCCAATCCAGATTAATAGTGGCACTACCTAAGCGTTGTTGAATTCCAGCGGAAATCGTCGTTAGCGAATTATCAACCCTGCTCCCAGGTATCGCATCAGAACTGGGTGCAAACAGTTCTTCAAAGGTGTCTAGGGGTTGGGGAGCAATCCCAAAATTATCTTCGTGGTCGTATTGCGCTGTGAGGTTGGTCGTTGAAGTCACTTTCGCTGTAACCTGCGCTCCATAACGAGTTTGTCCTGGGACAAAGCTGATAGTGGCATTATTAGCAAAGCCTGTATCAGCAAAGCGATAATAGGCACGACCTTGAATTCCGTTAGCAATTTTTCCCTCAGCTTCCAACCGGTAAGCGTCACCTCTGACTCTTCCCACAACATCAGAATCATTAGTGGAATGGGCGTATTCTGCGATTAACTTACTCTGATTACCTAAAGAAATCAGCGCATCTGCACCGTAGAGTTGAAAGTCACGCACCCCATGATTTTCTTGGACGTAAGTTGCTCCTATCCAGCTTTCGGAGTTAAGTTTGCGGGAAAGGTTATATTGCAAACGACCAGCATAGATATTGCCGTCAGAGTTTTGATCGTCGTATTGATAGCTAACAACAATCCGGCGTACCAACACTTGTCCAGTTTGATCGATATCGGTGCGAAGAATCGGTTCGCGGAATAATAATGTACCGCGATCGTAATCGATTTCGTAGTCTGGACCTCGGTTAAGCTGTTTGCGTTCTAATACAGTTCCAGGACGATTGAGTTCTTCTAACTCGATAAAGACATTTTCACTACCTGCTTGTAGTAGTCTGCGAGAGAGGAAGTAATAACCACTAGTACCGTCGGGAGCAATAGTATCTCGTTGAAATCCTTCTAAGTGGTCGCCATAGAAACCTGTAATTTGGAGATTTCCTAAGTTGTAGTTAGCTTTAAAACCGTGGAGTTGACGGGTAATAGAAGTAAATTGCTGAGATCCCCGCGCAAATTCTTCTGTGTTATAGTCACCCCACATAGCATAATCAGGGGAAACTCCGGGGATACGAGATGAACGCTCGAAACGTAGAAATACACTGTCAATGGAAGGAGTGATGACATCAACTTTCGAGCTATCGCCGTAAACAGGATAGTTTTGCTCGTTGGATTGGTAAGTTCTAAACAGGCGGTTATTACAGTCACAATCTTCGTTGAGGCTACGAGAACTGTTGTATGCACCCGTAAACAACCATTCCCCGATCGCACCAGTGGCAAATACTGCTGAATGGAAATCTAATTGCGTGCCGTTGTTTTTGTCAGGAGGGAGAAAATCACTGAAACTGCCGTAATAATTTGTACCTCTAGCCCCCAAACGTAAATCTATGACTCCAGTAACTAAACTCGGACGCAATGCCGTTTCAAATTGCAGTTGAGTAAAAGCTTCTAAGTTATTAGCTATGGCGCGAATACTGACAGTTTGGGCTTTTAGCTGCGATCGCAATGTCGCTGTAAATTGTCCTCCTTTCGCCTCCACTTGAAATCCGGGTTCATCGGGCTTGAAGTCTTTCCCGACAAACTCCCCAGCAGTGGGTATGAGGGTGATAACAGCATTACGATTAGAGCGATTACCATTTGCATCGAGCAGTTGACCCCGAATTGTTGCTGTAGAACGTCCATCCGCTGGGATACGAGACTCAACCGTTTCTAAAGTTAGTCGCTGTGGCGCTCCCCGCACTGCGACTTGCACTGTTACAGGGGGTTCTGTTCCTCCAATAATTTGTGCAGAGATGGTGTTTGTGCCTTCTTTTAACGAGACACCATACCATGTCTGCGTTACTAAGTTGGTGGTGGCATCATTTTCCGTTCGTCCTACTAAAGAAGGGTCTACTAACGTGCCATTCACCCGCAATTCCACCTGACTACCAGCGGGAAACTGTACAATCACCGTGCTAGCTTGGACATCTACAACACTGTCAGCCGTCGGAGTGAGGATTTTGATGGCTGTAGAAATGGGGAGAGTGGGAGACACGGGAAGATTTTCCCCTTGTCCCCTTGTCCCCTTGTCCACTACTCCTGCTATTTTGCGTAAGCCTCTAGGCAAACCTACCGAAGTTGCTGGTTGAAATGGTTGTATTTCCGTTGGAGAAGCTTGCAACTGTGTCTCGGTGTCTTTACCTCCATCATTTTTATTCTTGATTCCGGCTACTTTGCTTAAGCCTCTGGGCAAATCAATAGAAGTTGCTAGTTGAAACGCTTGTACTTCCGTCTTTTTCTCGATTCCGGCTACTTTGCGTAAGCCTCTGGGCAAATCAATAGAGTTTGCTGGTTGAAATGGTTGTATTTCCGTTTCACTTGGCTGAACATCTGGAATTGAAGAAGAGGTAAGGGAGCAGGGATCTCTTAGCTGGGGGGATAGTTCAGATGGGGATTCGACCCCACCTGTTGCACTAGCTATTATCAAAAGTGGGGGACTCAAACCCATATTCCGCTCCGCTTCAGGGCAGGATGAAGGGGTTATTTCCCCCCGCTCCCTGCCCCCTTTCCCCTGCCTCTTCATTGAAGTATCAGTAGTTGGTGCTGAAGAAGTGGAAGAAAATTCATGAGGTAGAAACTGCTGTTTGGAACCTCCCAAAAGATGGCGAGAATTCAAAGCCTCTCCCCTGTTAGGGGAGAGATTTGGAGAGAGATTTTCCAGATTCGTTGAAAAGCCAGGATCTTCAACACCATTGTCTGCTTGCGGAGGTGAATCAGGGAAAAGGAGATTTTCACTAGTGATTTCAGCTTTGACTATGGCAGGATACAAAACCAAGCAGAGAGCTACTGGCATTGCCCCCATCAATTTCAGGTTAAATATAGTTGCACAGTGCAGTCTGGGTTTCATTTCTTGACTGGCTCCTGAAATGTGGGGGTTACAGCGAAGTTCATACGTACCAAGCCACCAGACTCTAAATGCACCAAGCGAGATTGGCTATTTCGTTCGCGGAATTTTTTGTTGGGAGCTAGGGTATAACCAGGTATACTGCTGAGGTCTAGTACACCTGTGTGGTATCCAGGTAAGACATTAGCTAAGGAGAACAAACCATTAGGATCTGTAGTGATGCGGTTTCCGTCCTCCAGAAAAATCACTGCATTTGGTATCCCCGGCTCATCAGCTTGTTGTTCACCGTCAAAGTTTTTATCAACAAACACCCGGCCGATAATCGTGCCACAGTCAGAAACGATTCCTGAACTAATTTTCAACTGGTGTGTTGCAGGGCCATCCTTGGTGCTAAAATGGTTATCAGCCCGTTGGGCATTAACGATCGCACTGTTGCGACCTGTTCCCCGCACCGCATCAGGTGTTAGTTGAGCAGCGTAGACAATATTCAAGACTTTCTGTGTAGGAATGGTTACATCTGTGCGGAATGTCACTGTATTACCATTGCGTTCTGAAGTGATAGTGACTAGTTGACCATCCACCTCTCCTCGCACAGATTTCGGCAAAAAATCGAATCCTAAAGGTAGGTTGTCGGTGACAAATATATTATTCAAACCAGCATCAGCGAGATTTTTTACTGACAGGCGGTAGATTACCGTATCTCCAGGTTCAGCAGCAGCGCGATCGCCTGTTTTAATAATCTGTAACTGATTGGCTTGACACAAATTTGTGGTGAATTCAAAGGCTAATAAATCCAGTCCCACAACTTCTGCATTGGGAACTAAAACAACTGTTTGTTCTACTCTGGTTTCGCCTGTGAGACTGATTGGTTGACCATCCAGAGAACTAGCGACATATCGCACAACATTATTACCTTGTGTGCCAGTGCTACCAAGGATTTCAATCTTGATCCGCCGCTGTCTGTAGATAGAATTTGGTGGTGGATTAACTACAAAAATGTAGGTTTTACCTGGATCAGTTTGACCCTTATTCGGATCGAGTAGGAAATTGTAGACACCCGCTGGGTTATTCGTAACGAAGTAGGGGTTACTATTCTCGGTATTTGGTGATCTACCGCCAGGAACATTATTATTAGGAATATCTGGTAACTCTGTTCGAGTCAGAGCAACCAAGCTGCCTAATTCTGTCCCCGTTGGGTCGCTAGAGTTAGGTTCGTATACCCCAACTGAAAAACCTGTATAGTCAGGTAAAATTGTGCCAGCACAACCTAAGATCCGTCCTAAAGGATCAAGTAATGGGGTAGGAGTAGCATTGATCTGACTAGAACTCCCTTGATATTTATTATTAGCAGAGTCCGTATAAGTGTAAGTAGCTTGATTTATTAATGGCGAAGACGCAACTTGATTGTTAGTCTGTTGCGCGATCGCTGGTATAGATATAGTAGTATGCAAAAAACTTCCCAGAAGAATAGTAGCTGTTAACCCTCGCCACCAGCTACTGCTAGAAGTAATTTGCTTTTGGTTTTGAGGACGGCTCACTAAACACATCTCCTGTGAAATGTCAAGCTTGTTGTTAATAAAAGCACTTATTTATTTGTGGAAATCCAGTTAAGCCAAAACCCTTTAAGAATCTTGTTTCCAGGTTCCATCTCGAAATACAGTCAGAAAGATGGCGTATCCCCGCGTCCCAATCAGCGCACTTGGGTTTGATAAGTCGCTTTCACTGTTGTCTTCGCTGCAAGTGATGGAATCTGCAAACGGATATGGGTGTAAGCACTGGCTGGTGCTGGTTTTGTTTCCACTTTGCCGTTAGGAAGAGTAACGTTCACAGTGGGATTTTCGACAAAGCTACGTCCGCCATCAATGCTGTAAATAACTTTGGCATTGTTGGCGACATTGGTAGAATTCAGCACGTAGACCATTCCTTGAGGAATAGGTTGATTAAAAGTCAAATTCTTCACTGGGCGATCGCTCTTATTTTCGCCACTCAAGGTATATCGCAACACATCTCCTGGTTGCACCACAACTTGACCTTTCAAAGGTTCCCATTTCTGACTTTGCTTACCCTGCTGATCCTGTGCTACTACTTGCTTTTCTGCTTCTAAGCGCAATTGAATTTGCCCTTGAGTTTTAACATTCTCAGCAACAGCACTTGTAGAATGCCATACATTTGCAATTCCTGGAATTTGACCGACAAATGGGACTGTAGCAATGAGAGCGAACGCTCCTAAACTTACAAAAGAAAGACGCTTCATATAAATAACCTCAAAAAACTTTCACAATGTCGATTGCTGATTTATCTTTCCCTGTTTTCGCTAGGAAATAATCAGTTTGTAGTTAGCGTTTTAGTCCTAAATCGCCAACTACAAACACAAATGCGCTATCACACCCCTCTTTGCAAACAATGAGGGGTGAAATCAAACTATCTAGTTAACCTTGCGTTGGAAGGTAAATGTTCTTTGAACACCAGGAGCAATTTGTCCAGTAGCAGTATTTACATACTTTGTGACATCACTGTTTACCGTGGTTCCAGTTTGATCGATACCAAGGTTACTAGCTGGATTACCACTGAAGAATTGGATAGTTGAAGCTCCAGAATCTTTAGCTGAACCAACAATGTTGCTAGTATCAATTTGAGTGTTATTGTCGTTGTCTAGCGCCCAGTTGTTGGGGGTTTGCGTACCATCTTCAGTAATCACAACTTTGTTAGCATTCAAAATCACGTTACCAGTTCCAGCTTGAGCATCAGAAATATTTGTGTATTGAATTTGGTACTCAATAATGTTTCCTGGTGCAGGCTTCTTCGGAGTGGTACTGAATGTGCCATCAGTCCCTTGTACTGCTGGGCCAGTTCCTAATAGAACTCGTGACATCTTCACCATTTTCAGGAAACCAGTGTAAACGCGATCGATGGAGATGTTGTTGATTTCAGCAGAATCAAATACACCATTATTATTAGTGTCAATAAAGGCAGTAATGGGTACTGGGAAGCCCTTACCAATATCGGTTGAGAGCTTAGTATTAGCAGGTAGGTCAACTTCTACACCATAGTTGACAGTTGTACCAGCAGGAACAGCAAGTATTTTAATTGGTGTTGTACTAGTTGTTGTAAAGATTCCAGATGCGTAGGTATAGACAACAGAATTACTACCATAGGTAATAGTCACCTTTGTCTGATCTGGTAAATCTGCGGGAACTGCTGGTGCCGTTGGCACTATTGTGATGTCGTTAGGGTTAGTGCCATTGTTCTTAATTGTGTTAGTGAAACCAACTGATTGTGGGTCAAGCGTACTACCAGGTGATGTGTTAGGAGGAACAAAAGAGGATTTGTTTGTGAAGTCGTCGTTATTATCTGTTGGACCAACAGCATCAGGTGCATTATTCGGCCCGTTTAAAACTGAGTTTGCTTGGGCGACTGAAACGGTGTAGATGTTGACATTTCCTGTAACAGAATTACTACCTTGGTTGTTATTACCTGTGTCAGTTTGATTGGCAGGAACTGTACCGGGATAATAGCCAGAGTCTACTGTAGTAGGAAAGGCTCCATTAGTGGGGTTGATGTTATCTGGATTTTGATCGCCTGAATCGTCAAAGAGTAGAGGGCTATTTGGATCTCCAGCAGTTTTACCGAACACTTGAGCGATGTTGTTAATATTTGTCGCTGTCGTTCCTGTGATTCCAGTGGTCTTTACTTGTACTGTAAAACCTGTAACGGTTGTCCCAGTGGCAACTGAAGAGATAGAGTTAGGATCGTTAATAAAACCAACCCGTTTAACTACACCACCTGTTACATTCGCACTGTTAGTTTCCCACAGAGCCTGATCGGCAGTTGTAGTTGTAGGATCTTCACCAGCGTAAACCACTATCCACCCTGAAGGAGCAGTTGGGGTTCCATTAAGAGTTGTTGATGCTGGAAGTGCATCAGAAACTAAGATGCGAGTAACTGGATTACCGTCTACCTTGATGGTTGTACCAGCTAAAGCTGCGGGTGCTAGCCCACGACCGGTTACGTCGTTACTCTCAACTCGCAAGCTTAAACCATAAGTCAGCACATCATCATTGAGTACGGAAGTGTTACCAGCGTTATAACCTGTCCGAGTTTTGAGTATTGTGGCCAGAGCAACAGTTTTAGCTGTGTTGCCTACTTGAATTTGCTGGGTAATACTAGATTCTCGTGTACCGTTAACTGGTGCGCCAGGAACTTCCCCGCCACCTGCGTTATCAGGATTATCTACAGTATAAACATCACCACCATCGGGACTCCGCAGTTGGTTTTGGGCATCACCAGGAGTGTTACCAAGGGTAACTTTAATTATGTCACCCGATTGAGCGCCAGTCTGTACAGTTACCGGCACACGTACCAACACAGTACCATTAACTGGAATTGAGGGTGTATCTACACCACCAGCTGTTACGTTTGTCCAAGTTGCACCACCATCGGTGCTATATTGCAGGCTATTAAGTGTACCACCATTTGGTAATGTGCCAGAAACTGTACCCGGCCCAGTTGTTGTAGCCTGGTTAGGAATATGGAATTTGGTGGGGTCGTTACCTACGTTGGTTAGGGTATAGGTGTAGATGAGTAAATCGTTAACTCCAACAGTGCCACCGTTGTTATCTGTAACACCTGACGCTGTGACAGTAATACCCGCAACCTCTGCTACTGTCACCGTGACAGTGTTAGAGGTGGAATTTATAGTTGTCCCTGGATTGTTGGGATCTTCGTAAGTTGCTGTCGCAGTGTTACTGATAGATGTACCCCCAGTAGTTCCGTCAGCTAATACAGGCGCGACAAATTGGAAAAGGCCACCAGTTAATAATGCTGTTGCTGCTAGAGATAGGTAAACTTTACGCTGCTTGTTGACAGATTGATTTCGATTTACCATAGAAGTAGTTTGTTTGCTGAACTTGTATCTTGGATTTTGAGACAGGATAAAGTTCAGCAATTCCTTAAGGAATTGCCGATTATAGCTGCCCAAAGCTTCAATGTTTCGGGAATGCCTATTTAAGAAGTTAAATTACTGACACTCCTGAGAAACCGTATTGAGGCAATAACCAGAAATAATTTGTCTACTTGTTTTACGCTTGTCCTTGAGAATCAAGGCTGGCAATAGCAAATATGTGTAATTTATTACTGTGTTTTGCTGACTTATCGATGTATATAGAAATGTAGCTTTTAAAGCAAAAAAAATCTTCAGTGTAAATAAGTAACTTCTCTTGCTGTGAATGAGTGCATCAAAGCGGAGAAATTAGCTTTATTTTGGCAACATACATAGCAATTTTAATGGTTTAACTCAGATTTTAAAAACACTAAAACCTATATTTTAAAGTGCTTTTGAGTTTTGGTTGTCAGAAATCTATATTACTCTGTGGAGTTATTTAGATTAAAAAATTGAAAGTTAGCTAAGTGATCTATATCGTTTAAATGAGATGGTATTTTAAATAAATGCAATTTAATCATAACCGTGATGCAATTTAATCATATTTGTTGGAAGTATTAATACTGAGGATTTTAGGCTATTTTCTTTTTGTTTAACATTGATTGTGTAAGTATAAGTACTAAATACAGTGATTACTGATATTAAAGTTTTACAAGAATCATTCCGTTCAACACTAAACATACCCGACTATTTTTATCGGGTATGTTTGACTGGTATTTTTGCTCGTGTTACTATCAGGCGACAGTCGACAGACAAACAGGGAAAGCTAGTTTATGACTCAGGCAATTACAACCCAAACCCAAACCAGCACTGCCTATTTTCAAGCCTTGAAGTGTAAGGAATGTGGTGCAGAATATGAACTCAAGGCCAGCAATGTTTGTGAGTTATGTTTTGGGCCATTAGAAGTTAAGTATGACTACAACGCCCTACGTCTGACTGTCACTCGTGAAACAATTCAAGCTGGCCCCAATTCCATTTGGCGCTACCGTCCCTTTTTGCCTGTCGCAACTGATAATGTTATTGATGTGGGAACGGGGATGACTCCTTTGGTGCGTTCCCATCGTCTTGCCCGTCGCCTGGGTCTAAATAAGCTTTATATAAAAAATGATGCCGTGAATATGCCCACCCTGAGCTTTAAGGATCGGGCAGTATCAGTTGCTTTGACTCGGGCGCGGGAATTGGGTTTTACCACTGTTTCTTGTTCGAGCACAGGTAACTTGGCAAATTCTACAGCTGCGATCGCAGCTCACGCCGGTTTAGACTGCTGTGTGTTCATCCCCGCAGATTTGGAAGCCGGTAAGATTCTAGGTAGTCTGATATATAGCCCTACCGTTATGGCTGTTCAGGGTAACTACGATCAAGTAAATCGTCTCTGTTCGGAAATTGCCAATACACACGGTTGGGGTTTTGTCAATATTAATCTGCGTCCTTATTACTCTGAAGGTTCTAAAACACTTGCCTTTGAAGTTGCAGAACAACTAGGTTGGGAACTACCCGATCACGTCGTTGTTCCCCTTGGTTCTGGTTCACTATTTACAAAAATTTACAAAGGTTTCAACGAATTTGTCGAAATCGGGTTGGTAGAAGGGAAAAAAGTCCGTTTTAGTGGCGCTCAAGCAGATGGATGTTCGCCCATCGCCCAAGCCTTTAAAGAAGGACGTGATTTTATTAAGCCAGTTAAACCGAATACAATTGCGAAATCCATCGCGATCGGCAACCCGGCAGACGGCATTTATGCTGTAGAGTTAGCTCAGAAGACTAGTGGTAACATTGAATCAGTCAATGATGCAGAAATTATTGATGGCATCAAGTTGCTGGCAGAAACCGAAGGCATCTTCACAGAAACAGCTGGTGGTACAACCGTCGCCGTGCTGAAAAAACTGGTCGAAGCTGGCAAGATTGATCCAGATGAAACTACCGTGCTTTACATCACCGGCAATGGTCTGAAAACACAGGAAGCATTACAAGGCTACATTGGCGAACCTTTGACAATTGATGCTAAGATCGATAGTTTTGAACGGGCCCTAGAGCGATCGCGTACTCTAGATCGCTTGGAATGGCAACAAGTCCTCGTTTAAGTAGGAGTTAGGAGTTAGGAGTTAGGAGTTTTTTTATTCATAACTCTTTACTTTATTCTTCACTCCTCACCCCTTACAGATGACTCCTCACTCCTAACTCTTCACTCCTAACTCCTAACTAACTTCTCACCCCTTTACTTCGTACTTCTATGGCTGTAAAAGTTTTAGTTCCTACAACTCTTCAGAGTTTTACTAATAATCAAGCTACTCTAGAATCCACCGGTAGCACTATTGCTGAATTGTTAGATTCTTTAGAACAAAGCTTTCCTGGTATTAAATCTCGGTTGTGCGATGAACAGGGTAAGTTACGTCGATTTGTAAATTTTTACGTCGATAGCGAAGATATCCGCCATTTAAATGGTATAGATACAGTTCTGAAAGATGGCGATGAAGTAAGTATTGTTCCAGCTGTCGCTGGTGGTTAATACAGAAAACACCAAATAAATTAGAAGTCTAACTAGACAACTATTTGAGAGATTTCTTTGTTCCCAGTCCCCGACTGGGAATTTCCATTGGTAGGCTGCTACTTTTCTTACTCGCTGCCAAGATGATGCAGCAGTGTTTTGACTCAGCACTCTTGATTGATTTAGCTAACTATGCAGTAATTATCTGAGAAAGTCTTTGTCGCCAAGACTCATTGTCATCGATAGTTAAGATAATCCGTTTGTAGGATTCATCTCGCAATTGAATCGTTAAATAATTTGTCTCTCGATTTACATACCAAAACTCTTTACCACGGTTAGTGTAATAAGTTCCAGCCTTAATCACTCCAGGAATAAAGCTACCAGGGGCACGCAATTCTCGCCAATTACTTTGGGGTTCGGCTGTCGTAACTTGTTCAATATGGGCTAGTGATATTTGCCAAAGTTTATTCAAGCGAACAGCTAGCAGTTGCTCTTGAAACGTAAATTCTATCTGCAATTTATCATCAACTATACTTAGGTTCATAATGAACTTCGTCGCCAGTAATTTTTTCTCTAGTATTACCCACAGACATCCGATCATAATCAGTATTTGATGGGGATTGGCAAGTGCCAAGATTATGCACTAGGACTGTAAAAATATTTAGTAAGAAATAAAAAGTCCTGCTGGAGTCAGAATACTCCACCCATGAAGGGATGGAGTTTTAAGGCGAGAATATTTTAATTTTTTTTCGCTTGACTTCGGGCGAGGTTTTAACCAATATTCAGACGCTCGTGGACTCGCTTGCCGCCGGCGCTATCAACCACTCGTACAGAATTCATGCTGAATTCTGACTTCTGAATTCTTCTTATAAAACATTACACACATAAAATTCTCGCTTGGTGAAAAAAACTTGACATGAAAGTGCCTTTATAGTATATTTGTACTACAAAGGCACTTAACTCATATCTTGCACCTAGCCCTGGCAATTAGAAAGACACTGTTGGTCAACTCTTGATGGGTTTGACCCCTCACCTCTAAAACCTTGGTTTGGCGTTGCTTTCCCGCCCTGAAATAAATTTCGGGCTAAGAGCTACTGTCCGTTGAAACGGACTAAAATCAAGAGCAATTGCAATGATCAGTTAGACCCCCTATCAATTCGCCAACAGTATCTTAGAAATCGCGGCTATACAAACTCTCGTCCGCCTACGCGGACTAATGCAAAATCAAGGTTTTCAACCCGCACAGGCGGGTTTTGCCTGTGTAGCCGCGACTTCCAGTCGCCTGGTGCAAGATATCAGTTAAGTGTTGCATAAAACTTTAACACTCCCGACTACGTCAATAGGAGAGCGCAAAATAAATGAAGCTATCTAAGGTAGACTTGAGCAGTTTAGTCGCGATCGCTCACTCTGATGGATATTTGCAATTGTTGCTCGACCGAGGTGACGAATTAGAGTTTTTGGAAATTCCAGCGCCAATACAAGCTTATGAAGGATTACAAGAACTCAACGAGGCGATTGCCGAAACGACTGCATTACCCTTTGAAGAAGAACCAATTCTGATGCTACCAGTTGTCTCCTCAATGGCTATGGCTGTAGGCTACGATCGCAACGAACAGATTTTGCAAGTTGAGTTTCAAAGTGGCGCTGTTTATCAGTACTTAGGCGTAGACGAGGATACTTGGGAAGATTTACATTCCTCTGATTCAATTGGCAGTTTTTTCAATCAAGAGATTAAAGGTAGATATGATTGCGATCGTCTATAGGACTTACGCACAGATAACGAAAAACGTAGACGTGGAGCGGCTTGCCGCAGGCTACCACAGAGAACGCAGAGGCCACGGAGGAATGAGAGTTTGAGAGGGTTTTTGCGTAAGTCCTAGTCTAGATAATGTAGATTAATGACTAATAACTGTATGTAGGGTTTTCAATAATTCTTGCGTTGTATAAGGTTTAGGTAAAAAGGCTGTATACTCAGCCGTTTTATCGATTGGGACTTGCTCACTTGTTGCCAGTCCACTAACAGCAATAATCGGCAATAGCGGATTTATGCGTTGCAATGTGCGAATGGTAGTTGCTCCATCCATTTTGGACATCATTATATCAATAATCGCGGCACTAATTTTTTCTTTATGCTGGGCATAAATTGCTAATGCTTCCATGCCATCACTAGCAGTAATTGCTGTGTAATTATAATTTTCTAAGGATGTTTTAGTAATTTCCTGAATGGCAGTTTCATCATCTACAACCAAAATGCATTCTCCCGCTCCCGTTGGTATTTCTATATCTTGTAATGATTGGATTGGAACTTGATTAACCGCTGGCAAGTACACCTGAAATTTTGTACCTTTGCCTACACAACTTGATAGAGTGATAAAACCATCATGTTCTTTAATAATTTTCATTACTGTTGATAGTCCAAGCCCTGTACCTTTCCCAAATTCTTTTGTGGTAAAAAATGGCTCAAAGATTCTATCTAATATTTCTTGACTAATTCCAGACCCAGTATCAAAAACTGTCAGGACAATGTAAGCACCAACTGTAGCCCCTATATGCATACTCGCATAAATTTCATCAATCCAAATATTCTCGGCAGATATTGTTAAAGTTCCACCTGTAAGCATAGCATCCCGCGCATTAAGACACAAATTAATTAGTATCTGATGCAGTTGGGTACTATCAGCACAAATAGGTAACAAGTCCTCCTGAATTTCTGTGTGTACTGCGATTGATTTGGGAAATGTTTGTAAGATAATTTGCTGCATTTCTAAAATCAGGTGTTTGACTTGCAGTACAGTGTGTTGAGGCGTAAGGGTTTGTCCTTGGACATCGCCTTCAATTCCCCTAGCAAATGACAGTACTTGCTTGACTAAATCAGCACCACGTTTGGCATTGCTTTCTATGATTGACAACATCTGACTAATCTGTTGATCGTGGCTTTTAGCTTTGAGCAGATGCACTGACATTAAAATTGGTGACAACACATTATTTAAATCATGAGCAATACCACTAGCAAGAGTGCCGATACTTTCCATCCGTTGAGTACGTAAAACTTGCTTTTCTAGTTGTTTATTCTGGGTAATATCAGTATCAACGGCGAGAATTGATTTGGCTTGAAAATACTCATCCTTGATCAGCATCCAGCGACTTTCAACGATAAGTTTCTTGCCCGATTTGCTGGTTTTGTGTAACTCACCTTGCCAAAAACCATTCTTTAAAACAGTTTGATAAATTTCTAAGTGTTGCGCCAAAGGTTCAGTGGAGAAAAGTTCATTAGACTGCTTACCTATAGCTTCTTCTGACTTCCAGCCGTAAAGTTTTTCAGCATTTTTGTTCCATAATAAAATTTTGTTAGACAAATCTTGCACAACAATTGCATCACTAACAATATCCAGCAATGCTGCTTGTTCGCAGATTTTTTGTTCTATTTGTTTGCGTTCTGTAATATCCTCAGCTATGTATGCGAATTGCTTACGGCTACCGGAATTTGCTGTAATTGTTGAGACTGTAGCTGATACCCATATTTGGCCTTGGGGAATATTGTCAGAATATTCAAACTTGACGGGTGATTGAGTGCGTTCTGCTTGACGGTAATAATGTATCCACTGGGATACACGCTGATCTGTTGCACCCATATCTCGCGCTAGCCGATTTTGCATTGCTTCTGGCGTGAGTCCAAAAAATTTCGCTGTGGCGGGGTTATCCGAAATATGCAGGATGTCATTATCTACCAACTCGGCAATTCCCATCATCATCGGTGAACTGTTAAAGAAACTGCCAAAAATAGATTCGCTTTGATGTAATGCCTCTTGTGCCTGCTTGTATTCCTGTTTTATGCTTGCTAGTTCAACTAAGTTCCGCCGGATCTCTAGTTGTCGAACTACCATACGGCTCAGAGTTTGCAGTGCTTCCACCTGTTGCAGACTGATTTGGTGTGGTACGCGATCGACTATACACAGAGTCCCGATCGCTTCTCCTCCCGGTGCTAGCAAAGGTACGCCAGCATAAAATCTCACAGCAAATTCAGCAGAAGTAACTAGGGAATTTGTCGCAAAGCGTTCATCAGCCAAGGTGTCAGGAATAATTAGAACTTCGCCACTTTCCATACAAATCGAGTCGAAACCCCTATTTCGTGGCATTTCTGGTATATCTAACCCCACCTTGGCTTTGAACCACTGACGGTTAGCGTCAATTAAATTAACCAAGGCGATCGGTGTGTTAAAAATCTGTGCGGCTAAGAACGCTAGATCGTCGAATGCTTCTTCTGGTGGAGTGTCGAGAATCTGGTACTGATGCAGAGCCTCAAGCCTCGCTGATTCTTTGTTACACACGAAAGATGTCATTAAATTTTTCCTAACTATTGCCGAATGACCACTTGCCTCGTATTAATAAGAAACGTAGATTTATAGCGCTTTCTATAGGTGAGCATTGCCATCAATGTCATCTAGACTTCTGTAGGCAATTCAGCCTTGACTGCACTTGATAGCCCAATCAAATTACTATCTGATTATTTAAATAATTTAATAAGCAGATAACTTGATGACTTTAACTATAGTAATATGACTTAACGGCAATAACAGTAAAGTTTGGTTATTTAAAATGGATTTTAGAAGATTTGGGTCATGATAATTTTTTGCTAACAAATAAAATTATTTTTACTATGGAAAGAGAATTTTAACCCTTAATTGCTGATGGGCAACAAAATTTATCGACTTCAAAAATCTGCTTTTGCCCACAAGCATTAACTAAAGCCACCAAACATAGACTAGCAACGCTTTTTTCAGAGACAATATAAAAAGCCCATACAATATCAAAGCTGTTATGACAACCACACTTAGCTCTGCTGTTAAACCAAGAGCCGGAGATAGTTTTGCCATTACCTTTGCACCATTATCTCTTGAAGAAATTTACACCAAGTCTGACGATCCAGGCAATGGTGCTGTGGTTGTGATGAGTGGCATGGTTCGCAATCAGACCGATGGTAAACCTGTGATTGCTCTAGAGTATCAAGCCTATGAACCGATGGCATTGCGGATATTTTATCAAATTGCTGCTGATATTCGCTTATCTATGTCTGATGTGAATCGAGTCGCGATTCATCATCGCGTTGGACGTTTGCGAGTTGGGGAAATCAGCGTTTTAGTAGCAGTGGGTTGTCCCCATCGGAGTGAGGCGTTTACAGCTTGCCAATATGCTATTGATACGCTCAAACACAATGCCCCTATATGGAAGAAAGAGCATTGGCAAGATGGTTCTAGCAGCTGGGTGAATATTGGTGCGTGTGAAACATCACAAGAAAATTGTTAAGATTTCCAATTTACCGACATTCTCACCCACAATTATTTATTAAGGGTTTTGACAAAATATTGACAACCCCAGGTAGAATGCTATACCGTTTTTTCAAATGTGTTGAACTCATCGACACCACTCGCCAGAACCTTGAAAACTTAATCTGACGTTTCCAAGTGAATCTCAAAGTACTTATTTTGACTTTGTGTACGTAAATTTTTCGCGGGGGTCAGGCGATCGCCAAAACCCTTATGATTTCGTTGACCCCCGCGAAAATCTCTCTGGGTAAGCTTTTGAGGAGGGTCTACTAGTACTAAATTCTCAACAAATGCAGCTTATTGACAGATAAATTAGACCCCCCGCGAAAATGGGTATCTGTAACCCTGTCTGCATAAGGCTTCTAAATGGGTAAAGTTTTAATTCCTTTACCCCTCACGGGGATGGAAACAATAGAACAAGAGCATTAATAGCGTGATATTCTATTCTTTACATAACCATTTCCCCTAAAGGGGATGGAAACATTTTTACCCGAAGGCGCACTTTCATGCATCGGGACTGCCTTCCTCAAGCCGACTCGTCACGGATGATCGTCAAACCTAAAGCTTTGTAAGAAGTTAGCATCCGATCAGATACAGTCGATGCCGTTACAAGATAAGTTAGTGCATGAATCGACTGCACAACATAAGGTGCAGCAGTGTCTAACTTTTCCTCTGTGGCTAATCCAACTACCTCAGCTGCTCCAGTAATCATCGCTCGTTTGACATGGGCTTCGTCCAAATTCTGTACACTAATCCCAAATTCTGGATGTAGACTACACACCCCCAACATGCACAAATCTGCACGAATCATTCGTAATGCCTCAACTGTAGTAGCACCAACGTTTACCAAAGCTTTTTTGTAGAGTTGTCCACCTAACATGACAACTTCAACATGGGGATGTTCTGCCAAGGCGATCGCAATGGGAGGGCTATTGGTGACAATTGTTGCTTGCAAATCCAAGGGCAAATGACGGGCTACTTGGAGAGTTGTTGTACCTCCATCTAAAATCACCACCTGCCCTGTACAAACTAATTTGGCAGCTGCACGAGCGATCGCTTCTTTTTCTTTCGGTGCTTGTTTTTGGCGATCGGCATAACTAGCAACAGCTGGAGAAACCAGAAGTGCCCCCCCATGAACGCGCTGCAAAAGACCAGATTCAGCTAGTTCTCGCAGATCCCGACGAATTGTATCTTCAGAAACCTTTAGAACAGCGCTGAGTTCCGACGATAGTACCTTCTTGTCACGACGCAGAATTTCCAAGATAAATTGTCGTCGCTCCGCAGTTAGCATAGTTGATTTTCCTGAAGTTGCATATTTGATCTTGAAATTGCGCGTTTGTGAGTTTATACTCATAGACATGCAGGTTTCTGCATATTTTCGATCGCCTTTAAATAAATTCAAGCATATTCACGCAAGCGGGGTTTAACAATCTTAGCTGCATTTTCAATGACTTTTCACGCCTGCTTTGTTGATCAAAAAGGGTCAGATTGCTATTGCTCAAATTTCTGATACAGCTTTTTCCGAAATTTGCCAATGCTGTTGTCCTGTTTAAATCGGTTTAAATCCAAGGAATAATTTATGACTGTTACGAAGATTCAATTTCCCATTGATTTGAGTGCTTACAAGCCTCTAGTTCTTAACCCAGCCAAGACAACTCTTACCGTGGAGCAACGAGAGAGCCTAAAAACAAATATTCAACTCTGCCGTGATGCGATCGTCTTGTTTACAGCCACCGGAGCCGCTAGAGGGGTGGGTGGTCACACTGGAGGCCCTTATGACACAGTACCAGAGGTGGTCATACTTGATGCCTTATTTCAGGCAGCATCAGATCAATTTGTGCCGATTTTCTTTGATGAAGCTGGACATCGAGTTGCAACTCAGTATTTGATGGCAGCTTTGCACGGTGACTTACCAAGTGAGCAACTCCTACACTATCGTGAAGCCCACTCTGGCTTACCAGGACACCCGGAACTAGGACTAACTCCTGGTGTAAAATTTAGCTCTGGACGACTAGGACATATATGGCCCTACGTCAATGGCGTAGCGATCGCAAATCCAGGTAAGATTGTTTTCTGTCTTGGTTCCGATGGTTCCCAGCAAGAAGGTAATGACGCTGAAGCTGCCCGCTTGGCTGTCGCTCAACATCTTAATGTTAAACTAATCATTGATGATAATGACGTGACAATCGCCGGACATCCTTCAAAATATCTACCTGGCTTTACCGTTGCCAAAACCTTAGAAGGGCATGGGTTGAAGATACTCGAAGGAGATGGAGAAGATTTAGACGACTTATACCGTCGGATTTGCGAAGCTGTAGCAACTCCTGGGCCAGCTGCCATCATCAATAAACGCCCCATGTGTCCTGGTATTAAAGGATTAGAAGGTTCTACTCACGGTCATGATGTGATTTCCGTAGAGTTAGCAATTCAATATCTCGAATTACGCCAACAAACTGCTGCTGTTGAATACATCAAGAGCATTCAAAAACCGAAGCACACTTACACTTTTCTTGGCTCTAGTAATAAATGGGATGCTAACCGCAATGTGTTTGGTGATGCGGTAGTTTCTGTCTTAAGTCGCATCAGTGAAGCAGAACGCAAGCAAAAAGTCAGAGTCATTGATAGCGATCTTGAAGGCTCTTGTGGTCTGAAGAAGATTCACGAGGCATACCCCGAAATTTTTATCTCCTCTGGCATTATGGAACGGGGTAACTTTTCAGCTGCTGCTGGATTTGGGATGGAGGCAGGAAAACAAGGTATTTTCGCAACCTTTAGCGCTTTCTTGGAAATGTGTATCTCAGAGATTACGATGGCGCGGTTGAACTACTCTAATGTACTTTGTCACTTTTCTCATGCAGGTATCGATGATATGGCAGATAATACCTGCCACTTCGGTTTGAACAATATGTTTGCTGATAATGGTTTAGATGATGGCTACGAAACACGTCTTTACTTTCCATCTGATGCTAATCAAATGAAAGCTTGTGTAGAAACTGTGTTCTTCGATCCGGGACTGCGATTTATTTTCTCCACTCGTTCTAAAGTACCTAACATTCTTGACAAAAACGGTCATGAATTTTTTGGTAGCGACTATAAATTTGTCCCTGGCAAAGATGAGGTAATTCGAGAAGGAACCCAAGGCTACATCATCAGCTTTGGTGAAGCTCTGTATCGTGCCCTCGATGCTGTCGAACGTCTCCAGCAAGAAGGGCTAGACGTAGGTTTGATCAATAAACCAACCCTAAACGTTATTGACGAAGAGATGATGGTGAAAATCGGTAATGCTCCTTTTGTACTGGTTGTGGAATCCTTTAACCGTCGAACTGGATTGGGCAGCCGTTTCGGTAGTTGGCTATTAGAGCGTGGGTTGACTCCCAAGTATGCTTATCTTGGTACTCATAAAGAAGGTTGTGGCGGTTTATGGGAACAATTTTTGCACCAAGGCATTGATCCAGTGAGCATTATGAACAAGGTGAAGGATTTAGTGAAATAATTTGACATTCCGCAAAGAACAACTCAGCAGTTGAGACGGAAAACATGGTATGGAGGCGGGTAGCGCATCTGACGCTTAAAGCCTCCCTAAGTATATCCAAGTATAATAAATATTCAGTGACATTCGGCTGTTATCCAATTTCAAAAATTAAATATCAATCCTAAGTATTAGTGACAAAAGTAACTATTTAAATATGACTTTTGTCACAGGCGTATATCTGATTATGTCGATTACATTGAGAATGTACAAATCAAGTAATGCAAGGCAGATTAAGAAATATATGAACCGCTTAAAAGCTATTCTACTTGGAGGCTTATTAGCCGCTACCTCAATTGCTGCTCTTTCTCAAAATGCTAATGCTGCTGAATTTAAATCTGAGCGCGATCGTTTTAATCATAATACTGTAGCTTTTAATAACAATCGAATTCAACGTGAACGTCAAATCCGTGAACAACGCGCTCGTGAATTGCGTGAACGCCAAGCTCGTGAACGACGCACTCGTGAATTGCGTGAACGTCAAGCTCGTGAACGACGCACTCATGAATTACGTGAACGTCAAGCTCGCTTGAATCACTAAGAAAATAAATTTTCACTCATATTACCTTAGGAGAGTAGCAATACTCTCCTTTTTTTATTTACATAAATTTGCTCAAATCAATGCCCAAATGTATTGATCTTAGATCAGTTATAAAACGAAAGTTAAAGTGGAAAAAGCCTACTATAAACCTGCTGTATATAGGTTTTAGACTTTTTACTTTTTACGAAAAAGATAAGGTTCAAAGCCGTACTTCGTCCCGCTACGCGCTTTCGCCCGCAAGTGGCGCGATAGCTCCCTTGCTCCCTAGCTTCCTTGGTTGAAGCCCCACCCGCAAGTGGCGTGGTTTTTCTCCTCTGCTCCTCTGCTCCTCTGCTCCTCTGCTTTTTCACTTTCCTGGCTTTACTCCTTAAGTAGTAGTTATATTCTTGATAAAAACTGTTGCATTTAATACTATTAATGATGCAAATATTCTTTGCATTTAATTGATTTGAAAATTGGCTATTAATGCAGTTTGCTATAATTACTATAGTTTTTGTTTTTGAATTTTTGAAGGGGTCTAACATTGAATATGGCTATCCGTCTTCCCATTGTTGCTACCACCTTTATGGTTGCTAGCATTAGTATAGCTACACTTTTGGGCGTTGCATCTCCCGCTTCAGCTCAAGAAATAATTACTTGTTCAAGCCGTAATAATCAGAGGAATACTTGTTCAATACATACTAGAGGCAGAGTGAGGCTTGTTAGGCAATTGTCTGACGCCACTTGTAGAGGAAATTGGGGCTATAGGAATGATCGTATTTGGGTGAAAAATGGTTGTCGGGCTGAGTTCTCAGTTGGCGATCGCAGAAACGGCAGGTACAGATAGGAAATTGGGTATTTGGGGTAACATTACCGAAACGGTCTAATTGGACGTGCTGGGCTGTAATCCTGGATTGAAACTTACCTATTCCCACAAGGAGGCTGACATTGAAGCCGATCGGATCATAGGTGGTATAGGACTTACGCAAAGGTAACGAAAAACGTAGACGCGGAGCGGCTTACCGCAGGCTACCACAGAGGACGCAGAGGCCACGGAGGAATGAGAGTTTGAGAGGGTTTTTGCGTAAGTCCTATGGTAGTTAAAAATTATCCCGACTACCACCATGCGAAATAGAATCTTAGCCTGTCACTAGCGATCGCTAATAGAGAGATGCCAAAACTTTATCTGCTGCTGCTCGGAATGCAGTTGCAGCACCAGCGCTCATATCCCGTGGCGCACAGATGCGATTTCTCACATAGGCAAGTGTGATGGCTCCAATTGCGGCCGCAGTGGGATCGGCATTGTCTTTGCCACCCACGCGCCCCCACGGTAATGCTGCACCATTGCCGTTGATGAGATAGTCAGCCAGCAATCTCAGGTGAAAATCAACCGCTTCTTTAACGGCTGTTGTGTCCCCATTGACCGCCAATGCTTGCACCCCGGAGTTTTTGAGGATATCTCCTAAAGCAACTTCTCGGTTATCAGTCAACCTCTCAGCCGCTTCTGCCCGAAATTGAATTTCTTGGCTAGCTGCTGGGTCAGGGGGCAAAGGATTGCCGATTGGTGTCACGCCCCATCGGCGACGCAGGAGTAAATTGTTGGTGGTATCATCCGATTTGACGCGCTGATAGGCGGGACGCTGCTTGAGTGCTTCAAACCAAGCGTTGATCCGAGGATACCGGGGATTTCCCTTGAGGTGATATCCCCGATAAACGGGTAAGTTAGCTGCCAAGCGGTCTAAATGGGGGCTGTAGGTAATATCTACCACGCTAAATGTTGACAAAAAGTAGGGGCCAGCATACTTTCCAAGAAGTTGTTCCAGTTCGTCTAATTTCGCTTCAAAAGTTGCCTGTAAGCTGGCTAATTCATTTGGATCTTCAGGAGCTTGTCTGAGAAATTTGTAAGCGATATCTCTCACACCATTGGTTTCAGCATCCTCAAGCCACTGCCTAGCAACTGCGTTTTCCTGTGGGTCTTCAGGGAGCAAGGTTGACCCAAATTGTTCTTCTAAGGCTAAGAGAATGTCTTTGGATTCATAAACTAACTTTCCCTCAATTTTTGCAGCCGGGACAAGGGTTGTAGGAACTAAGTCTGTATACCATTTAGGCTTGTTAGTCAAGTCGATAAACTCTGTTGCAAAGGGAATTTCCTTTTCTTCGAGAGCAAACCAAACCCTTTCACAAAATGGACACCAAGAGTTAGTATCACGGTAAAGAAGTACTGGCGGTTCTGTATCTGGTGGCAGTTTATGGAGACTGCTAGGGATAGGAGCAGTAGAAGGAGATTGCCCTGGTCTACGCACCCGTCGAGCAGGGGTATTTTTTTGGGCAATTTCTAACAGTTGTTCCCAGCTAGTTACTGTGTCTTGAATTGACATATTTCACCTTAGTTTCAGTTAACTTTTCTATTGTCAGTCAAACCGTTGATTGACTATTTGCATTTATTAATCGCATTGGTAAAGCTTCCATCCCATAATGGTTTCACGTCAACCTTCGTGGAAATAACTCCGGCACGATAAAAGGTGTCAGCTACATCTTGCTGAGAAGCGATCGCCTGTTGGGAAATTGGCAGCACTTGTGATCGCGTCTGTTTTAAACCCTCTTTGGCATCTTTGAGGACAAAGGTTTCATCCACTCCAATTGCTTTTGCATAGTTCTTTGACCACACGTCTATATTTGATGCTTGCCAATCTTGCGATTTTTGGATGCGGCAGAGGAAGTCTGCGATCGCAACTTTTTTATTAGGATCGGCGATCGCACTCGGTGATGCGACAATTGTAAAATTACCGCTGAGAATATTTTTCGCTGATTTGAGTACCTTAGCTCCGTCTTTCTGGGCTTGCTGGATTGCGTAACCATAAGTAGCCCAAGCATCTAGGTCGCCTCTCCTAAAGGCAGAGAGTCCGTCAGGAATAGTTAGCGGTACAGCCTTCACATCTTTGAGTGTCAATCCCTCTTGTGCCAACATCTTAATCAGGAAGTAATGAGCTGTAGTCGCTTTGACATAGCCGATTTTCTTACCTTTGAGGTCAGCAAACTTCTTCGCTTTGGAGTTTTGTGGCACAAGTACGACTTGACCCACTGTCGGCCCCTTAATGGAAGCAATGATTTTTACTGCCCCTTGGGATTGAATCGCAAAAATTGGTGGGATCTCGCTAGCACTACCAACATCAATAGCGTTGGCGTTGATTGCCTGTACGATCAAGTTTCCGCCAGTAAATTCTGTAAACTCGGTTTTGTAGGGAAATTTATCTTGTCCAGATAACTTAAGTTGCAAATCCCAACCGCCTTTGTAATTTGAAGCGCGTAAGGTAACATTTGACAAGTTGGTAGCAATCGGGTAAGTGACTGTAGCATTTTTGGAACTGCCGGTATGAGTAGCGATCGCTAAACCCAAAAATGCACCCATTGCAACTATTGCCGAAAGACCTCGGATTGAAATAGGGACTGGGGATTGGGGAAGGTCGGGCCCCCTCTGGGGATAAGGGGTAATAGGGATTGGGGACTGGGAAGATTTAGACCGCCCCAAACTTGGGATAAAATGAAATGACTGGAACTTCATAAACTAATTTCTTAACTATTGAGGATAGTAATTTAAATGATCGAATAGGGACATAAAAATTGGCATGAAAAACTTATCTCTCATCCTTTATAAGTTAAGTCGAATGTATGCACAGATGTGTGCTAAAACGCAAAGTCGCAAACTTTATAGGTATTATTCCTAAAGTTATAGACTGGTATGTTTATAGCTTTTCAAAAGCTGAATTATTCAACTCTGATTATTAACTACTATAAATTGGTAGGTTTACAGTAGTTAATGGTGATTATCACATGAAAATAGTTTGAAAGCAAGATTTTATATATATTTTTTTTGACTTGTTTAAGCCGACAAAATCAGAAAAATCTCTACAAATTCGAGTCAACAAACTAACAAGTGTTTAAAGTCAAGCTAATAACTGCTATTAATCTACAATACTTGCAATTTTATCGAGTGTAGCCCAAGAGTGAAGCACCCCATCCAATGAAAGCGCTACCAAAGACTAGCCATGCAGCATTGATGCGGTAGTGAATAGCTAAAATAGCTGAGACGATGGCGATCGCAAGTCCGAGAAAATCTACAAATGGGGCTTGTGGTAACGTTAAAGTGGCTGTCCCCAGTTGTAGAGTAGTAACAACCATTAGCGCTACAGCACTAACATTCACAGCATCCAAAAAGGCTCTAGTCCAAGAAGAAGCCCGTAAGCGTGGGATTAGGGGATTCAAGGCAGCAACGAAAACAAAAGAAGGTAGAAAAATTCCGATTGTGGCAACAATTGCGCCAGGTATGCCGGCAATGAGATAACCGATAAAGGTAGCAGTGGAAAGTACTGGGCCAGGAGTAAATTGACCAATTGCGATCGCATCTAATAACTGCTGCTGTGTCAGCCAGCCATATTCTTGAACTAACCCCCCTTGCAGAAAAGCCACCAAAAGGTAGCCACCACCAAACAAAACACTACCGACTTTCAGAAAAAACCAACCCAACTGCCATAAAGAAACATTGGTTGCAGTAGATGCAGTAGCTACTAATGCAGCAATAGCCGCTGATGCCTTCCAAGTTGCGCCGGTGCTGAGACTAGCAATGAGAAAGTTGGCTTTATCTCCTGGCTTGTCGTTTTTATCACCAGAATGTAACCAAATCATACCCAGCAATCCCCCAATTAATAGGGCAACTACTTCATTTAATTTCAATAATAATGTCAGGAATGCTACAGCCAAAGCAATTACTAGTAATTGGTGGGTTTTCACAGCCTTTTTTGCCAAGCCCCAGAGGGCGTTAAGAATTATTCCTAAAACAGCCGGTTTAATGCCATAAAGTAAGGGAATGACTTGGGGTAGAGTGCCGTAGGCAACATAAACCCAAGCAAACCCGCAAGTAACTAGAACCGCAGGTAAGACAAAACAAACGCCCGACACAATCAGCCCCAGCCATCCTGCATAGATGTATCCTATGTGGATAGCCATTTCTGTGGAATTTGGGCCAGGAATTAGGTTAGTTGCACCCAGCAAATCGAGAAAATGCTCCTTTGTCAACCACTGACGGCGCTTAACCACTTCATCTTCAATCATGGCAATATGGGCAACTGGGCCGCCAAAGCCAATGACGCCCAGTTTAAAAAACAGGTTGGCGAGTTCACCCAAACGACTTGATTCTGAATTAGTCATTTTTGCTAGGCAATATTTTTCATTCTATTAGTGAAGTAAAATCCCAACCCAGCAATTGAGCAACTTGAGCAGGGAGGGTAACTGGATTAAAGGGTTTGAGGATTACACCTGCAACTTGATACTGTCGCAAAATTTGCGAATCCAGCCATCGCGCTTTTGCACTGAGCAATACTAAGGGAATAGCTTGAGTTTCTGAATTATTTCTGAGTTTATTCATCAACTCAAAACTAGCCATATCACGAATTGAGATGTCTAATACAATCGCATCAGGACTATGGCGTACTGCATTCTGTAATCCTTCTAATGGAGAATCTGCCGTCACCACATTCCAACCAGCTAAATCTTGGAGGCAAAATTTTACTATCTCACGGACATTCAGTTCATCATCAATGAGCAATATCGTTTTGCCAGTTATATTTACCTCCTCTAGCATATTCATTTGATTTCATACACTTTTCCGGTGAGATAAAAGATTTTTATCTTTAACCAAGAAAGATAAATTACAAAAATAAGAAACTAATAAAGATATAGATTTTGTTACAAAGCTTAAAAATTAATCGTTCCATCCCAGAATCTTGGTAACTTCGTTGCAAATCGAGGTGGGTTCAAAGGGTTTGGTAATAATTCCGGCAATACCCATCTGGGCGAAACGGGCGCGATCGCTCCCTTGGACTTTCGCTGTTAATAGAATCACTGGCAATACTGTTCGGTTAAGGCAAGAGACGCGATAAATCGCCGTCTCTACAATAATCATTCCTTTGTAGAGACGGCGATTTATCGCGTCTTTGGAATTTAGAATTTTAATCAAAAAACCTTAACCGAACCGTATTGGGGGACTGGGGACTGGGGATTGGGGACTGGGGGGAGAATAATAACTCAGCACTCAGCACGGGCTAAACGCCCCGCTATCCATGTACAGCACTCAGCACTTTCAGATCAGGAGGTAGGAGGAACGCGCACTTAAAAATGTGGGTTCTTCTTGCCCTCTACATTCTCTTATTCTGTTCTGGCTGGAGGCGTTTTTCAGTTAGGGATTCAGCTTTTTTATCTGTCTAAAATAACAAACAGGATTTGTATCGATCGCAAAATGAATTAGTTTTTATTAGTTTTTATAGTTAAGCGATCACTCCATATTAATGTTTACAATCAAGCATTCAAAATACACCAGCAATCGCCTGTGCAATATCTTTAGGTGTAGCACCTATTGCTAACATCGTTATTTTTTGATCGGTTCGGGGAACTCTATAAATACGGTTTAGTAATTGCCCAGCACCCACCAGAGAAAAGCTTCTTGTGGGCGCTGGGCTACTCTGAACCGGATTGTAACCATATTTTGAGTTTTGAGGATCGGCTGATGGACAAATCAATTATTCAGTTGGTTGACGAATTACCGACTGACAATATTACTGTCAAAGTTTTAAAAGCTCTTGATTATGTAGCACCAGGTGAATGGAGCAATTTGACGGGGTTTGACAATAGTATTCGCAGCATTACTGGAGAAACCGATGCTAAGGTAATCCAGAAAATCCGCGATCGCGCCGCTAATCTATACAAAGATCCTCAAAAAGGCTACCAGTTTGCAATCAAACTTTATCAAACAATTGATAAGGCAGACACAGCTATGGCAGCGGCGGCTTTAGCAAATAAAGTTAGTGAGAAAATCGGCTTTCTCTCTTTTTTAGGCAAAATTACTCCCAAAGCTGATGTCACTCAATCCATTGACTTATTACTAAAGATTGCTGTCGAAATCATTGCCTTTTGCAAACTAAATGGCGTTCCTCAACCTAATCCCCAAGAGTTTGCTAATTCCCTTGCTAACAACTATCAAAATGCATCCCTAATACGGATGGTCGCTCTAGTTTGTATAGATGGAATTTTGCCCTTAGGCCCCGATTTCCTGAGCAAAATTCACGGAGTTATTAGCGGCACTGATGCTGGTCTCATAACTCAAAATCCAGTTTTCTTAGCCGTTAATAACTTTCTTCCAGGTAATAATCCTTCTGATAAAGTTGGTTTTATTAGTCAGGGTTTCAACTCAGTGCAAGGCTGGATGAATGACTTAGTATCCAAAACAGGCATAACCCCGCAATCAATTTCTCGCAATTTGGATAATTTTATTCAGATTGCTGATGATAATTTAGATTTTGTCGCAGCATTCCTAGATCAAACTACCAATTACTACGAGCATACAGGAACTCAAACTGTCGCTCGCAATTTGATTTTGCAAGCTTATGCTTTAGTAAAAGAAGAAATTAAACAAGAACAGCAAAAGCCGATTCAAGATGTCTCATCTGCTGTCAAGTCAGATAAGAATCAGTATGAAGTAAGTAAAACAGTGGAAGTCTGGGATAATGATGACGAGGATTGGTATCAGGGAACAATTGAGAAGATCCAAGATGACCAATTCTTTATTCATTACCTTGGTTACGGTTCATCTCATAACGAGTGGATAGGCGAAGATGACATTTGCACTCGCGATCTTCGTGCTGCTGATGACAATGGATATGCAGTCGGTCAAAAAGTAAAATGTTGGGATGATGACCAAGAGGCTTGGTATTCTGCAACTATTGAGCAAATTCAAGGTCAGCAATACTTTGTTCATTATATTGGTTATGACTCATCTTATGACGAGTGGGTTGATAACGATGAGATTTCCTAACTATTGAATTGCAACCCACAGCTCCCCGACTTCTTTGAGAAGTCGGGTATCTTGCTATAGCACTTTTAAAAAATCATAATTGACATCTGGGTAATCAATTACGAATTACGAATTATCTTGACACTTGCGCTACGATATCCCCTATTGCTTGCGTGCAATGTAGGTGAGGAGTAGTACAGGTCAAACACATGACAGAAGAAATCAATACACAGAGTACCCGAAATCTAGTGGCGATCGCTAACCAATTCACCCAACTGGGGCAGGTTACAAGCGTCAAAGCATTTGGCAGTGGTAATATCAATGACACCTTTTTAGCAACTCTAGATTCCTCAAAAGAACAAAATTTTGTCCTGCAACGCATCAACACGCAGGTATTTCGTCAGCCACAACTGATTATGCAGAATATGCGTACCTTCACAGAACATGTTCACAAACGGTTGCAGGATATACCCCTTAATCGTCGCTGGGAAGTGCCACGCGTACTGTTGACCAAAAATGCTCAAGACCACTGCAAGGGTGCAGACGGCTCATTTTGGCGGGCTATCAGCTTTATTGAAGGCTCCCAGTCTTTTGATAGTATAGGCGATCGCTCACACGCCAAAGAAATCGGTTATGCCTTGGGAATGTTCCACAATCTCATCAGCGATTTGCCGCCAGAAAAACTTGCTGACACCCTCGAAGGGTTCCATATTACACCGCTTTATCTCCAACATTATGAGGGAGTTTTGGCGAAAACTAGTGTGAGTGAATCTTCTGAAGTTAATTATTGCTTAAAGTTTGTTAGCGATCGCCAAGTCTTTGCACATATCCTAGAAAATGCCAAATCTGAAGGTATTCTACCCTTGCGTCTGATGCACGGCGATCCAAAAATCAATAACGTGATGTTTGACATTGTTACCCAGCAAGCCGTCAGCGTTATAGACCTGGACACCGTGAAACCTGGTCTGGTACATTACGATATTGGTGATTGCCTGCGATCGGGTTGCAATCCGGTTGGTGAAGAAACTGAGAATTGGGAAAGTATTTATTTCGATACCGATCTGTGTCAAGAAATTCTACAGGGTTATCTCGCTGTGGCTAAAGCATTTCTGACCGAGAATGATTATGCATACATATATGATGCGATTCGTCTAATTACTTTTGAACTAGGACTGAGATTTTTTGCTGATTATTTAGCAGGGAATGTCTACTTTAAAGTTAAGCACCCAGAACATAATTTGGCAAGAGCGATCGTTCAGTTTAAGCTTACCGAAAGTATTGAATCTCAAGAAACGCAGATTTGTAAAATTATCCAAGATATGAAATGAACGACCAGACATTTTCCCTGCAACCTTTCCCTTCTACTGAGTCCTTTCCTAATTTGAAAATTACAGGCAATATCTCCCGAAATGCTAATCAACTTACCATCTGCTACACCCTTGGAGGCGATTTAAAAGAAATTGCAATTCCTAGGCCATCAAATGCACCATCACGCAAGTACGAATTGTGGCAAGATACCTGCTTCGAGTTTTTCCTTGGCATCAAGAATTCTCAACGGTATTGGGAATTCAACCTCTCTCTCGCCGGACACTGGAATGTCTATCATTTTGATGGGTATCGTCAAGGAATGCAAGAGGAAACAACTTTTGAAAAGCTCCCGTTTAGTGTTCAAAATCAAGCTGATGGTTTGGTACTTACGTTAGATGTCGATTTGGGTAAAATCATCTCGGCAGAGCAAGCCATTGAAGTTGGCATTACTACCCTTATTAAATATAGAGCTGGTGAGGTGACTTACTGGGCGTTAACTCATCGAGGGGTGGAGGCTGACTTTCATCTACGGGATAGTTTTATAGCTGTAGATACCTAACTTAGTAACTATAGAACGTCAATATGAATGCAAATGAATATATCTTGCAATTACCTCATATAAGTATAAAGAGTAGAGAGTTACTTCCTGAAAATTCAGGAATATACTATGTACTAGATGAACAATTTATAGTTTGGTATGTAGGGCAGGCGAAAAATTTACGTAGTCGTTGGGCAGGTGATAGCCATCATAGACTGGATCAGCTACAAAAACAGCGAAAGAAGCAGTTTGTCATATACTACGAATTGGTAGCTGAATCATATCTCAATGCTATGGAACGACAGCGCATTGAGGAGTACAACCCGCAACTGAACGGGGAGCATCCTGACAAACTCTCCCAATAGACTAACAAACCTTATTGCTAAAAAAGAGTATTTCAAGCAATTATTAAGAGAACGTGGTCTTGACGAGCAAATGGATCGTATTTCCTCGTCTGTAATTTGGCGTTTTGAAAGTAGGTTGCGATCGCATTTATTTGGAGTATGAACTCGTTAGTACATTAACCATAGGTAAGATCAGCTTTTAGCTACGTTTCACTCAATGTTGGGACGATGCGATACTTGAGCCAATGTTTTAAACTTGAATTACCGTCGTAAATTTGTGTGTAGCGCTCGAACATGACACAAAACACATTGAAAGTTCAAGCATTTTGGGATAAAGATGCAGAAGTTTGGGTCGCAACTAGTGAAAATGTGCCAGGATTAGTAACAGAAGCTTCTACGATTGAGTCTCTTACGCAAAAGCTCAGAGAAATGATACCAGAACTCCTTGTTCTAAATCGAATTGTGCCTTCTGATTATGTGGGTTCTATCAGCTTTGAATTAAGCAGCCATCGACAAGAGTTGATAGAGGTCATTTCATAAATGGGTGTGTCTTTTACTCCTGAGTTGAAAAAGATGCTTTTGGAAGCTGGATGCTACTTGGAAAGGCAAGGCAAGGGAGACCATGAAATTTGGTATAGTCCAATCACAGACCGTCGTTTTGTGGTAGATAGTTTTATCAAGTCACGCCATACAGCTAACGCAGTTTTGAAACAAGCAGGACTGTCTAAAGCGTTTTAATTTTGATAATTTTTGTGTCGAGATACTGGATACTGCACATCGCACATTATTGTAGCTTTGGTTGAGCAACAGCGATCGCAATCCTACCTGAGTTATGAAAATTGCAACCCGCACTGGGCGTTAACTCATTGAGGTGCAGAGGCTAATTTTCATCACGAGACAGTTTCATCGTTTAGTTGTGAATTATATCTGAAATTAATATGGGAATACTAGTAGTGTATCGACTCTTGAGTGTGAAGCATTCGGATATTGAGATTGCTGAACACGATTGAGGGAGTTCAATTTGTTGAGGACTGAACGTGAGTACGATCAAAGTTATTCTTATTGCTTTTATCTTGATATCTGCTATGGTGGCGTGGTGGAAAGCTGGCTTCAGATGCCCTATCTACATTCATGCGATCGCGAGTTTAGCAACTGCTTTGGGGTTCTTTATCACTAACAACATTGAGCCGAGTACACCTGTAAATCAATGGTGGCTATTAGGAAAATGGTGGATTGTTCTAATTATGCCAGCTTTTGTATACGGTGGGTTTGCAGTTTATGGAGGTGGTATCTACTCTAAGAAAAATTGAGGTTTTTATAGTAGACATCTCCAGAAATTAAATATGCGTTATCCAGAGTCCTTGTAGAGACGTAGCAGTGCTACGTCTCTACATTCATTTTCACCAGATGTCTAGTGAATCTACAATCTACTAGACATCTCCAGAAATTAACATCATTTGGTGGTAGAGACGTTGCAATGCAATGTCTCTACATTAGGAAAATGCTACATTAACTTAAGAAACACTTGGTATTGCAGAACGAATCGCATTAATAAAATTTTGGGCGTAATTCTGAGTTGAAAAATCGAGGGCGCGTTGCCTAGCAGCTACTCCCGCACTCTGGGCAAATTCTTGCTCGTCAAGATAGCGGAGAATTGCGATCGCTAATTTATCGGCATCGCCGTAAGGTGTTAATAGTCCATTCATCCCATCGGTAATAATCTCTGTTGGCCCCCCTGCATCGCCAGCAATCACAGGTTTACCCAGCGCCATCGCCTCAATAATCACAATCCCAAAGGGTTCTTTATCTGATGCATGAACAAATACATCCATCGCCTGCACCCACTCCGGGATATTACGCTGTAGTCCAGCCATAATTACTTGGTTTTTCAATCCCAAGGCGGTGATTTCGGCTTTTAAAAAGTCCTCATAATCCGGTTCCAAATCATGCTTACCGCCAACCACCACACAATGGGCATCGGGATACTTCTGTAAAATTTTGGGCATCGCCTGCACCAATACGTGCATTCCCTTCCATCGTTGCAATCGTCCTACAATTCCAATCAACGGCCCGTGTAAAGGTAAGCCTAGTTTCCGCCGTGTTTCTTCTGGAGTTGGTAAAGCATTAGGCTCAAATCGGTCTAATGCGACACCAGGATAAACCAGAGGTGTTGGTCTATGGGGCCAAATCTCTGCTTGTGCTTGTTTACCATCTTGCGAAAGGGTGATAATTGCCCGCGCTGGAATTAAAGTAGCGATTCGCACTAACCAAGTCTTATCACTAGGTACTTCTAGTTGATACCACACAGCAGGCAACCCCGCCAGCATCGCCGCCAAACCTCCAGATATATGCGTGATCCACATCCAATTGACAATTATATCTGCACGTTCGCGGCGGGCGATCGCAGCTATCCGCAAAACAGCGCCAATAAAACGGTGGATTTGGCGTAAACGTCCACTTTCTACAACTCGCGCATCAATCCCAAGGGACTTGACTTGTTCCACCATCGGGCCGTCTTCTAAAAATATCACCAGCCACTCAACACCAGCATTACGTCCCTGCTGTACCAAATCCCAAAGCATCATTTCACCGCCGCCTCGTTGCTCGGCTAGTGGCATTACAATAATTACTTTCATAATCTAATCAGTCCTATTTAAGTTGTAATATTTATCAAATCCCCGACTTCTTAGAGAAGTCGGATATCTGAGGATTGCTATAGTATTTATGTCCTGCCATCGCCATAGCCAAAAATCCCCAAAGAATCATCCCGGCTACACTTAACATTCCACTACCAATAACTAGCTGTGTAGCAGAACTGATCCCAATAGCGCGGGCAGCACTGAGAAAACTATCAAAACGGCCTTCACTATAGCTGCTAACACTAATAATTAACAAGATTAATCCACCCATATAAAAGATGGCTCCAAACCAACCAAGGGTGAAAAACATATCTAAAATGCCACTATCAATTACCACTACTTCAATTTGACCAGTTTTTTCGTTGACTTTCCAAATATTTCCTAAGCCGTTACCTAGACCATTAGAAAGGGCTAAACCAAGGTTTTTATCATAACTTCCCGATCTATCTTTAAAACTGGTATCGTCTTGAAGATTAGAAAAAGTTTGCAAACGGGCTGCTAAAACCCCAGAAATTGGCTGAATAGTTGCTAATGGTACAACACAAATTGCCATAACCACGATGATGATAATTAAGCGCATTTGAATTCTGGCTTTGACTGAACCCATAATCATAATTATTCCAAATAACCAGCCTCCCCAATTAGTACGTGCTTGTGTTAACAAAAAGGATAAGTAACCAACAGCTGAAGCCGGAAAAATTAAACTTCCCGAACTGGTAAATAACAATAGTAATCCAGCTTGCATAACAGAACCAAAGGGGCCGACTGAGTGCAATGTACTCCAGACGCGCATCCCGAAAGGTACAGGATTTCCAGAACTCATGAATAGTTTTGATTGTATCAGCCAGTACCTATCCCACTCAGGAGCCACTACAAATTGATATACGCCATAAGTTCCTAAAATCAACACACACCAGAGAAATGTTCGCTGAAAGTTTTGGCGATAGCTGGGATAATCTCGCCAGTTGATAAATAAGTGAAAAGCGAAGATGATCGGACTAAGCCAATCCATCAATCCGCGGGCTACAGGGATAGGTGGATTATAAATCAGACCGATTAGAAAGCCATAGAACACTCCGATAAAAGCGATAACAAACGGCAAGCCCCCTTGACGAGAAGCGCGGGGAAAGTGTCGTAAGAATGTTGCTATGGTGACAAATACCACCAAGTAAGGTGCTATGAGCATTTGACGGGTAGCATCCCAGCCCACCCGATAGTCAACTAAGCGAGTAGCTAAGGGTGTGAGAAACCAGATCCACCAGGTAAAACTGATGTAGAGAATGGGATGCCGCAAGTATAAAAATACGCCTACTGCTAAAGCTGTCACCGGGTAAATTAGGCGCAATGCAGCAGTAGCACCAGCAAAATAGCAAACTACAGTTAGTAGCATAAAGCCTGCGATCGCCATCCAACCCTGTTGCGATCGCTCTTCAGGAGAATAGCTTTCTTGTAAAAAACTATTGAAAAGTATCTGCTTAGAATTCATTCAATTTTAGATTTTGGATTTTAGATTTTGGATTACTGGCTCTCTAGAGACAGCAGCCAAAGTGTCTTAATTTCCAGTCTTGAGACTAGAACTAAGAAGAAATTGAATTCATTTTGAATTTTGTTAGCGCAGCGTTAGCGAGTCAGCGAGCGTCATTTTGAATTTTGAATTGTTTATATCCTTGCCACCTTCCACGCCAGGATGCTAGCAATTTTTTCCCAGCCAACTGCCCTTGACTAGGTAAAAATCTCAGCCATTGTACCAAGCCCAAACTATCGCAAGTACCCACAAATACTGCCCATAACAAAAATACAATCCGGCGGATAAATGGCAAATGCTCTAATAAAACTAAGGTTTCATTATGGACTAAATTAATAAAGGCAATTTCATTAAAGTTATTTCGCTGATCTTCATCAAAACGTTGTGCTGGATAATGATCTACAGCAACATTAGGATCATAAATTATCTTCCAACCAGCCCGTTTTAATGTCAGAGTAAACGCCATTTCAAAGTGTACCTGCGCTCCAGTACCGCGCATCCGCTCGTCAAAGCGCAATTGTCCGATTGCTTGGGTACGAAAACTCATGTTCACGCCCTTGAGAATATCGACTTCGCGGGGTTCTCCCACTCCCAGGTGATGGTTGCCAATTACTCGCCCAAACCATTGCAACTGTCCAACGACTAAACGGGATTCGTCTTCTAATTTACTGCCGTGGTGTATCCAATCACGCCCTCCCAGACCGCCGAGGCGACTATCACAGGTAAAGTAAGCGGCAATACGCTCCAACCAATCCGGGTAGGGTGCGGCATCATCATCAGTAATGGAAACAATATCGCCTTCCACTGCTGCTAGTCCAGCGTTGAGGGCTGCTACTACTCCCGGTTGTGTTACTTTCACAGTATGCAATGGCAAATTGTCAGCCTTTCGTTGCGCCAGAAATTGCCAAGTTTCTGCATCCGTATCGCGGACAACCACTATCACCTGATTAACTGGTTTAGTTTGCTCCTGTAGCGCCAAAAGGCAGCGTGAGAGGTCTTGTGGACGGCGATAAGTTGGTATCAGAACGGTGTTCCGCATTCTTGCTTAACTCCTCAAATAGATCCACATAAGTTTGAGCCATAGTAGTCCAACTATATTGTTCTGCCACAGAACGAGCAGCTTGACTCATTTGCTGCATTCGGGCAGAATCGCTTACCAAGGACATCATCGCCACAGCCAAAGCATCGATATCATTTGAGTCGGTTAAGACGATGCCACATTCTCGTGTCACCAACTCTGCACCCCCGGTAGCTATGGCAGTAATTACTGGTAGTCCTGAAGAAAGTGCTTCTAACAATACGAGGCTACAAGCTTCATATCGGGAAGGAAAAATAAATAAATCTACTGACCGCATAATTTCGGGGATATCACGGCGAAATCCGACAAAATGCACGCGATCGCTTAACCCCAAAGATGCTGCTAGTTGTGGGAAGGGACTACCTTCGATATGACCTACCACCGCCAGATGTAAATCGGGAACTTTCACCAAGGCGTGTAGGACTGTATCTAAATTTTTTCTAGGTGTGCGGATGTCTCCAGCAAACAGGGCTAAGGTGACATTCTCTGGTAAACCTAATTTTTGGCGATTGCTTTCACCAGGGGTAAACTCTTCTAGATCAACGCCATTGACAATTACCCGAATCCGAGAACGCGGTACACCAATATTGACTAATTCCTGAGCTACCTTTTCCGATACAGACACCACAACCTGCGCTTTTTGGAAAGCCTGTTTTTCCCAACGGGCATTAAAAGCCGTAAATAGCCATTGGTAAAAACCATATAAATCGCGGCGGTTGCGGGAAATATGAACAGGCGATCGCAACCATGAACTGTGGACAAAATGTACAGCATTCACATCAGCCGCAGTCATATTAATTGCTCCATTGACTTTAACTAAATCAATTTCAGAGCGATGTTGACGTAACCAATCTGCACTTTTTTGGGCAAATATAAAATTACGTACAAATTCCGTAGGATAGCCTTTAACTGGAATTTTAATCCAATCAACTTGGCTATTGTCTTCTAGCTCTGGTGCAACTTCACTAGCTAATAATGTCAGTTCATGACCACGACGAATTGCTTCTTGAGCAACTTCGTAGTTTACCCGTCCCTGACCATCACCTTTTTTAATTTTATGAGTAATAATACAAAGTTTCATACGCTACCTTTGCTAACAATAATATCTTCAAAAAAAGTGCAATTTAAGAGTTAAAAAATATTCTTGTTTTTATTCTCTCTGTGCCCTCTGCGTCTCTGCGGTTAGTTTAAAAGATATAGATGCAATTGCTCCATTATTTCGATATTCTCATTAACTTACTTGCTAAAAATTGCGGAGTAAAACTCAGACCAAGTGCTGCCAGAGTTCGCACATCAAATTTTTGTTTATTCAGCACTTGCCAAAAATAAGGACGTGCTGCGGCTATCTGTTCACTTCTTAGCAACCCAATTCCCAAAGTAGTATTAGCTTCTAACCATTTCTGTTGAAAATAAGTTCTGAATTCTTGTAGACGAGTATCTTCCATAAAGACTTGATAACAAAACATTTCGCTTTTAGCTTTGCGAATTTTTGCCTGCACATCTCGACTACCACTGAGCATAGTATCAGTTTGCTCATGGGCACGATATCGCGTCAATCTTTCTGGATAATAGTAAGCACCATGACCAGATATACAGCACAGATAAGTTAAATATAAATCCCACATTCCGCCAACTTCTGAGGGAAGACTATCCCAATCCACAAAATTATTGCGAATCACACAAGCTGCCGCAGTAGGTATGCTTTTATCTATTAAACCAATTTTGTAAAAAGGTTGATGAATTCCTTTTGCTAGTTGATCTCGCTTGTAACCGCGTGTATTTTCTTCGGTTCCAACATGATTAATGATGCCATTAGCATCTATGATATATTGGTCACAAAAAGCGATAATTAAATCAGCATTTGCTTCTAGTGGTGGTACAAGCTTTGCTAAAAAGTCTTCATTCCAGATATCATCGTCATGGAGACTAGCAACATATTTACCTTGCGCCATCTTGAAGCCATGCTGCTGATTAGCTAACATACCCACATTTTGCTGATGTCGCCAAAATCTAATGCGTGAATCACCAAAAGATGTGACGAGTTTTTGGGGATTTTCGGAACTACAATTATCAGAAATAATAATTTCAATATTTTGATAAGTTTGTTTTATAGCACTAGCGATCGCTTGCTTGAGATACTCTGGTCGATTATAGGTGGGGATAATAACGCTGACTAAAGGTTGTTGGTATTCTTGATGCAATGACATATTTTGCTCACTTTATATTTCATAGATAAAAGATGCACCATTTGATGTTTTGACTAAACTAAGTACAGGTTTGCATAAGTTCGTAATTTTTTTAAACGCAGAGGAACACAGAGGTAAACGCAAAGGTACACAGAGTTTTGCCAAAGTTAATTCGCTATGAATTAATGAAATGTTGTACTAAGCTTTATTTACCTTGAGAGATGCTATATAGTTTTTTCGCTTTGTAAGGGAATTCAGCTATTGTTTTTGCATAAATTGTTCGGAGATTATTTACATGAGCAGCCATTGTAAATTCTTTGAGCAATAAAGCATGACCTTGTTCACCCATGTATCGGCTTTTTGGATGATCTATATACAACTCATTAATAGCACCAGCCAGCTTTTGGATATCATTAGCTAGAACAAGAATACCCGTTTCTCCATCTCGTAAATGTTCTGGAATACCTCCAACTGCACTAGCAATTACAGGTCGGTAACGAGCATAAGCTTCTAGAGTTATAAGACCGGCAGGTTCAGGCCAAACACTAGGAAAGATGACTGCAAAACACTGTTGATAAAGTTTATTTAGTTTATCAGTATCGCACCAACCATGCCAAGTGATCCGGTTATTCAATCCGAGTGTACTTGCTAACTTTTCTAACCGTGGTCGTTCCCAACCTTCACCTGCAATATCAAGTTGAATGTGTGGGTTTGTATGTATTAAGGTTTTGAGTAACCATTCTAGACCTTTATCAGAAACAATCCGCCCAGCAAACAAAATTCTATGGTTTTGATGGATTTCTAAACTCAAAGGTGCTGTTGCTGTTTGTGGGATAGAGATTCCACAGTGTAGAGTTACAGTTTGTTCTGGAGGTACACCATTTTTAATTAACTCTTGACGCACATATTCGCTATTAGCAATAAAAGTAATTTTTATCTTTTTTAATACATCTAAAAACTGATGAGTGGTTTGAAGTTCTCTAAGAGTTCTTAATGGTTTACGGCTACCACATTTATCTACTAATTTACCCCAGCTACATCCTAAGTAAGAGAAGTTGCGATCGCAGATTGTCTGTTGCCCTGCTAAATATTTTGTGCCACTAGGACAATATAATGAGTGATTATGAACGCTGAAGATAGTCGGACATTCGCCTGTCAGCTGCAATAGCAAATCTGGACTGTGGATGTGCAGCAGTTTAAACTGGCTTTGATCGATATTTTTCAGTGATTTTATCACGCGATCGCTAATATCAGGTGGTCGATGTTCAAACAGAGAGGCTAAATAAGTTTCAACACCTCCGCTCCCACCGACATTAAAATTGGAGCATTGGTAAATCAGGTTCTCTTCAAAAATTCCCCTGTGCAACTGTTCCTCATTTTGCTTGGTATTATTGATTGAGTTAGGCATTATTCACCACTTATTTTCACGTAATTATTAGTTTAGTTGCTCATATCAATAGAGCCTAATCTTCATCAATTTATATGCCAACGTTAAACCAAAATTTGTGTCTGACATCACTAACGTAATGTCTCAGAGTAATTTGATTACTAGCAAATTTATCTGGATATATAAACTGATCTTCTACATTGAGAACATATTGTTTTGAGCCTAGAGGTTTACCATGATTATGGTGCATTGTCAAATGTACAATTGTTTGTTCAGTAAAATAAGTGGGATTTTCTTGAAGATTTGCTAAACGTTCGATAGCAAAACTCCAGTCAAATTCATGCCTAAATAATATAAATCCACCATTTACTGGATTTGACTTCTCGGAATCATCATAAATAATTCGCTCGTCTAGTGACATAGAACAATCAGGCAGATAAAGAGAGTATTTGTCCTCGGAGTTACTCAAATTAATTAAGTCAATCCCGCCGGGGAAAAATAAAATATCTGAATCAGTATAAATCGTAGTTCCATTAATAGGAATTGACATGAGTGCCGACAATTTTTTGCCCATTGGATGCAGTTGGGCATAATCAAGAACACATTGAGGCAAATCCTTTCTTAGGAAGTTTTGTAAAAGTATTACCTGAACGCAAGGATGGATGCGGCGAAGTAAATCACAACTATAGTCAGTGTAGCTACCATCAGAAACTACAGTGAATGTATCTGGAATGCCGACATGGCGGATGAATGAGCGAATACTTGCTACTTGTTCTGGCAAATCGCGTTCACATGATAAAGCATAGACACTTATGGGAACTTGCCGAGTTTGTTTGATTGGGATGCTGACAATCTGAGAAAGGGCTGCTTTATATAGGGAGCGATTAAATTTACCCTGAATTTTAGCAGTGTGGTAGCCTAGATTTACCATTGATTTTTCCTTGTTAAAACTATAAATAATTGAGGATAATAACGAATTCGTAATTTAATAATTACGAATTACGTAGCTGGCTTCTCGCTGGAGGCGAGTATTACGTATTACGAATTATGGTATTGCATCTGGTGATATTCCCAAAGCTTACCTTTTAGCTCCAAAAGTTCTTGATACTTACCTTGCTCTACAATTCTTCCGTGTTCTAAAACTACAACTTTATCTGCCTTAGAAATAGTAGAAAGACGGTGAGCGATCGCAATTACTGTTTTTCCCACAGATAGCTTTTCTAATGAATCTTGAATTAAGCGCTCAGATACAGAATCTAAGGCACTAGTTGCTTCGTCCAAAATCAAAATTTCTGGGTTCCGTAATAGGGCACGTGCAATAGCAATTCGCTGCCTTTGTCCTCCAGATAACCTAACACCCCGATCTCCTAATTTGGTATCAAAACCTTCAGGCATTTCCAAAATAAATTCCAGTGCATTCGCTAGTTTAGCGGCTTCTTGAATTTCGTCATTAGTGGCTTCTGGAGTCCCGTAAGCAATATTTTGCCAAACATTAGTATTAAAAATAAAAGTATCCTGACTGACGACAGCTATTTTGCGACGTAGGGAGTTAATTTCAAATTCTCGTACATCAATTTCATCAATGTAAAGATATCCCTCTGTAGCATTATAAAATCGGGGAATTAAATCAGCAATGGTTGTTTTACCAGCCCCAGATGCTCCGACTAATGCTGTCATTTTTCCCTTTTCAATGGTTAGGGTAATATTATGCAGCACTAGATTTTGCTCGTCGTAGCCAAAATCTACAGATACTAAATTTATTGACCTTTTTAAGGTATTAAACCTAACTTTACCATTCTGAAAATAATTTTTGTCATCACTTTTTAAGAGGTTTTTAACGTTGTCTGCTGAACCATGTAAGGTACTGAGAAATGCTCTTGTGCCATTAATATCTTGAACGAATGGGATGAAACGAAACAGTACAAAGAAAAATGTTAATAAAGAAGCAACTTGTAGTGTTCCATTAGTAACCAGGGTGGTGAATGCCAAAATAATCATTCCGACTAACACCGTAGTAGCTACCCCTTCAGCAATTGGCTTAACAAGTGTCCAAGTGAAGACAACTTTTGTTGTAGTACTTATTATCTTGTCGCTAGCTTTATAGTAACGCTGGCGCTCAAATTCTTGAGTGCCACAGGAGTGAACAGTGCGAATGCCATTAATAAATTCTACGGCTGTTGATGTAAAATTAGCATTAGCAGTTGTCATGCCAAAACTTGATTCTCTCACCCTGGCATTTAAATTGGATAATCCTACACCTAAAAGGGTAAATAATAATGCTGAAATTAGCGTTAGTTGCCATGATATCAAAAACATTGATATTAAGTAGACAAGGGTTGTTAATCCTCTAGTCACTAAAAAGGCTCCGCTACTGAAACCCTGTCTAATCCTTTCAATTTCTGTGGTAATTGTGTTAATTAGCTCACCAGAACGAGTTTTGGCAAAGTAACTTAATGATAAAGATTGTAACTGTTCAAAAATCTGTTTACGTAAGCGATCAGCAAGATGTAATTGAGATAATTCAGTATAGACTTGAGAAAAATAATTGAAGGTGGCACGTAACCAAGTACTCAATAAAATCAGTAAAGATATGCGATATAGGCGATTAATTGCTGATGTCTTAGCTCCCAAAATCCAAATATCAAACCATTCTATTCCTGTTTGGACAGGTTGAGCGTTGGGACTGGTTAAGCTTTGCAAGAAGGAAAGTAAAAAACCAATACTCACGCCTTCAAAGGTTGCGGCAAAAATTGAGAATATCAGAGCTAAAATTGCAATTTTGCGAAAGTGTTTAAATTCTCGCAATATCAAATAGTTGTCCTGCCAAAAGCTGGTAGCTCTGAGCAGATTACTGAGTGGTTGAGGAAGTTTTAAATGCATGGATTTTATAATAATAGTTTGGCAAGGTAGATAGACCGCTATAAATCAATACAGTTCAAACAGAGCAACAAAATCCTGATGTAGAGACGCGATTTATCGCGTCTTGAAAGACCAATTATCTAGAACCGTATTACTCTATAGATGCTACATAAACAATTTCTGTTTGAGCCTCAGTGCGGTAAATCAAATCATCAATTACCGCACAGATGACTTATAGTGTTTGGCTATCTAGATGTAACAGGTGAGACTGTGCCTCTACTTCCCAGGAAGCTGTAATTTCTGGTAGTTTATTTAGCTGTACTGCATCTTCCAAAGTCCAACAACAAGATCCGGTCAAACTCATGTCACCGCGCAGTACGTTAAATAACTGGGGCAGATTGTCAAGACCATATTTATGCATCCAACGTCCTAGCGGGCTGATGTTGTGCTTTGTAGTTGTGCAAAATTTAATTGCCCGAAAGAGTTTACCCCGTTCTCCAACACGCCATTCACAACAAAAAAGCGACCCTGGTGAGTAAACCTGCATTAATACAATTAATCCCAATATGACTGGACTTACTAATAGCAGCAATACCAAAGCAGCAATCCAATCAATTAGTCGCTGCAATAGTCTCCAGGGTTGGTTAGGCAGTTTATTGCTAGCGGGTAAGCTGAGAAATATTGGTTTTTGAGCTTCTTCACACGCATCCGCCCAAAACCTGAGCAAAGCTTCACCCAGTTTTGCATCTATGCTTACCAAACTTATAGGAGAATGTTGTAAGCATTCTACTAGCGATCGCTTACTATCTAATGCAGGTAGATATGGTTGTTTAACTCGTCCAAGCGGCTTCACCAACAACTTACCCCGTCGCCACTGGAGTGTACAGTGCCCAGGGCGATTACCTTGCTGTTGCTGGGTTACATCATATAAATTCTCTAGAGTTGGAATTATTGAAGTTGTCATAAGTCTTTGGGATTATACAGGAGTGAGTTGCTGAGGAGTTATCAAAGGCTATCAATGCCAAAGACCCAAATCCAAATCTTGTTGTAACTCCAAAAAGTTGGAGATAATTGAGCGCAAAAATATGTTATTATCTGGCACTCAGCCAAGCACATATCGTGCAGAATTCTGCTGGTGTAGAGATGTACAAATTAGACAGATACTAATTAGATATGTAGCAGTCACCGCTACTATTAACATTCATGGGTAAATTATGATTTTCCGGGAACTACTGACAGTAGTAAAGTGTAGAGGGAAATTACCCATAAATTTATATCTATGTTCAATTAGGCTGAGGTGTTCATTGTGTCGATATACTGCACAAAACTAGTCTACTGTTGTGTTCTAACCTTTTTGGAAGTGCTTTAATCTCTAGAATATAAGACTATGTAGAAATAGCGATCGCTCAAATAAATTCTTTATTTACTCTTTAAAGAGCCAGTGATTTCTCTGATAACCCATAAAGATAGCATAAATAAACTTAATTTTTCCTGATTGCAACAAAATTAAATTTTGATTATGAATGCGAAACGCAAAATCCCCGACTTCTCTAAGAAGTTGGGGATTTATCATTTAGTAGTACTAGTACCGCAAGGCGGAAGTCAAAAGTCAAAAGTTTTGTATATCAAGGCTTTTGCTTGTTTTAAATGGTAGCTTGATTTCCGCCGCGCTGTACTAGTACAACACGGCGTAAATAAACCACCCATTCAAAATAGCCAGAAAGCTTACAAAATAAGCATTCTTTCTTTTTACTTTTGCCTTCTTGTACTAGCTACTTTTCCACACCTTGACGTAGTGCTAATTGCTGTTGTTTGATATTAGGTACGTAATTACTACTAGAGTTTGATACCCCATTAGCTACAACCCCAATCAGATTTAACTTACTCAGCATCGCTGTCGCTTGAGTCAGTTGACTTCGTGTCACAATACCAATGCTTGCCACCATGACCACGCTACGACAAGATGATGCAGTCAGCATAGCATCCACCAAGCCGAGAACTGGGGGAGCATCTATGAGTACCAAATCATAGTTTTCCTCAAATGCTGCCATTAATTGTATCATCCGCGGGGAACTCAACAGATTCGCGGGGTCAATAGGTTTGGGGCCAGCGGTCAAAATATCGATGTAGGAGGAACCTGAGTATTGAAGACTAATTTGGTTGGGTAGAGTTGTATCACTCGCCAATAGAGTTGAAAGTCCCTGTTCATTAGGAAGATTCAGTTGTTCGTGCAAACTGGGATCGCGTAAATTGGCATCAATCAGCAACACCCTTTTGTGTAAACGGGCAGCACTCATTGCCAAACCCAACGCCAAAGCTGATTTACCCTCATCGGCTAAAGCCGAAGTGATCATCAAAGATTTTAAATTAGTAACAGTATTTAAAAGTTCAATGTTTTTGTAAATCAGATCCAGCGATTCCCAACGCGGTGGAGATTGCAATACCTGAATTGTCCAGGGGGCGAGAACTTCTGGCTTGCCAAAAGGCAACTTGATCATTGATTCTTTAGGTTTGGCTGGCGGTAACTTGGGGGTTGTTCCCAATAACGGCATGGCCATTTGCTTCTCTAATTCAGCAGTAGTATGAACTGCATCATCAGCTGATTCTCGAATAAAGGCAGCAATGCCTCCTAACATTAACCCAACCACAGCACCTAACAGTAAATTCTGTTGGAGATTTGGGCCTAATTGTCCGCCTTTTTGAGGATCTTCTACCACTTCCCAATTAAATCCACCCTTGGAAAGTTCTTGCCGTAATTGCTGTTCTGCTCTTAAAAGTTGCTCCAACCTTTCACGACTAAATTGCAACTGCGGTAACATCCGATTGTAATAAGCTAACAGAGGCGGGAAACGTTTGATTTCAAAACGCAGCTCGTTTTCTTTCTGAGCCAAAGTTTGATCGCGAGCAGTTAAAGAAACTATAGTGGTCTGCGTCTCCACTAGCTGACCAGCAAGGCTGAGATCAATTTGGCCAAGTTGTCCTCGTTCGAGAAGAGAATCTCCAGAAGTGAATGCACCAGCAGACTTTCCGCCTAAAGTTCTTCCTACCTCTTGTTGCAATAATTCCTTCTGTCCTTGGAGTTGTTCTTTGAGCTTTTGCACACTCGGAGTTTCATCTGTAAAGCGTAAGCGTTCTTGTGCTAGTGCCAGTTCGCTTTTTTGAATTTCGTTCAGTAAGCCTTGATAGCGAGTAGACTGACTCAAACGAGAAGCAACTAGAGCGTTTTGAGGAGAACGGTTAAGTTGTTCTTCTAAAGATTTTTGGCGTGCCAAAGCTTCCCCATACTGGGCACGAGTTGTCTGTCGTTCTTGGGCAATATTGTTCAAAGCTGTCTCAATTGCTTTGGCCTGTGACTCTGGATCAATTAAGTTCTGATTTCTCCGAAACCTTTGTAAATTTGTTTCAGCCGCGTTTACTTCTTCACTAGCTTTACTTAACTGTTCCCTGATAATTTGCAGACCTTTTTGTAAACGCGAATTCTGTTGTTGTTTATTATATTCCACATAAACTTGTCGAATTGCACTCAGAACTTTTTGGGTCTTTTCTGGATCTCCAGCGGTGTATTCAACTTGAAAGATTTTGGTAGCAACATTATCTTCTTTGCTCCTTAATTGAGTTAAGACCAAAGAAGCTTTAATTTCACCTGAACTTATATCTGGATAATCAGACTGAAGTTTATCAACTGCTTTTTGGATAAGTCCCGAACTTTGCATCAAGTTAAGCTGGGTGGCAGTATCTATGACCACATTAGAGTCAGTAAACTGGTTGTCTAACCCAGCACCTTCTGTTTTACCTTGATAGTTAGGTTCTACTAGCAGTTGCATTGAACTTTTATAAGTAGGTTTGGTCTTTAAAGTTACCATACTTGCAATAGCAATAGAACTAATTAATACTGCTAAAAACCAAGGGAATCTCCGCACAAGTACGGCAAATAATTGTCCGTAACCTGCTTCATTTTCAGAGGTTGGAGTTATCTGAGGATTTAGACTAGCTTGAACCACTTTTATTATCCTTGTCTTCGAGATTTACGCTAAGAGATAAAGAAGAATTCAGAAGTCAGAATATAATCAGTAGATAATTTACATGGGTCACTAGTTGAAGACTAGTAAATATTGGATAAAACCAGTAAATTTAACCTATGATTTCGCTAGTTTGGCAAAATTCATGCTGTTAGCGCTAGCGGGACGTTTAGCCTATTCTGAATTCTGACTCCTGAATTCTTTATTATTAAAGATGTACACCACAAGCCTGGTTAATAATTTGCTCAACCTTGCCAAAGAAGGCATTCTCTGAAAAGTTTGCTACAGCATGATTGCGGATGCGATCGTAATCCCAAGAAATGCCGTTGGCTTCTAGTAATGCAAATTGGAGAGATTCGGGTGTTTGCCTTTTGAAAAAGACTCCTGTTTCACCTGGAATTTGAGTATCTAATACTCCACCTGCTCCATAAGCGATGACTGGTGTGCCGCTAGCATTAGCCTCTACTGGCACTAATCCGTAGTCTTCTAAGGCTGCGACAATAATAGACTTGGCTTTGGAAAACAAGTCTTTGCGGGTTCTATCACTTACGTGTCCCAAGAACACAATATTTTGTAATGCTTTGGATTTTAACCGTGCTTGTTCTGGCCCATCACCAGATATTAATAACCGCCACCCTAACCAATTAAAAGCTTCGACTATTATATCAAGTCGCTTATAACTGATCATCCGAGCGGAGGCGAGATAATATTCATCTTTTATATCTGAAAAAACAAATTTACTAGTATCAATTGGATAATTTACCATTATTGCCTTTTTGCCATAAATATTTTCAATACGGCGGGCAACAACACTAGAGTTAGCAATGTAAAGGTCAGGTTCCTGTGCATATTTCAGGTCTACCTTTCTCATTAATTGAAATACTTGCTCGAGTAAAGGAGCAAAATATCTATAGTCTCCGTACTCTCTTAAATAAGTTGCTGTATCCCATAAAAAACGAGTGACATTATGACAAAAACAAATGTGGCGAGCATTAGGGTTTTTTCTTACTGCTTTGGCAAAGCTGGTGCTACTGCTAATAATTAAATCATAGTCTTGCAGATCCAAGGCACGAAAGGCAGGAAAATATAGAGGAGCCATTGATCTAAAATATTTTGCTGCACCAGGAATCTTTTGCAAGAAGGTTGTATTAACTATGCGATCGCCTAGATCAATAGTTTTTTGGGGATCGTACAAAGATGTGAAAATATCTGCTTCGGGATAGCGCTTACAAAGCAGTTCAAACACACGCTCTGCCCCACCTCGCTGGGTTAAATAATCGTGGACGAGAGCAATTTTCATGAATTTAACCTAAAGTTTCGATCGGGGTTGTTTAAACGCTCCCCTAGCAAGTTACTATCAACAACTTTAGTTAAATCGGCGGTTAGAAACCGCGTCTACACGAGGCTTTACCCACGGAGGTGGGTTTCAGTTTCAAACCCTAAATTTTGCCTTAGTCCGCGCAGGCGGACAATGCTAGTGTAGCCGCGAATTCTATTCGCCCTGTCTCTACGCCCCTACAGCCAATTCATTTGTTGCAAATATCTTTGGAACCGATATTATCCAACTGCTACTAAGACTTTTTCTGGAGCGAAATAGGTGTTTTGCTCGGCTCGTAGTTGGTCGCAAAGTCTGCCTTCGGGTAATTCTACATCCTCATAAGTGAGGACTTGATCTTTAGAAATATCTCGTTTGAGGCGACACCCTTCAGCTAGACCGATTGGTAGAAGATTTTGCTGTTGGACGATATCGGAATTTTCACATTGTCCGTAGGTCATGTAGTAGCCGATGCCATCTAAGGTTTCTCCTGCTTTCAGGTCGATTTTGGCAGTAGTGACAACATCTACTAGTGGGCCTGCTAGTGGAGACATAACGGCATCACCGAACAGAACAGCACGCGCTACGGACAAGGGAACTTCAAAATGACAGAGGTGATAAGGAGTATAGAAGCTGTAAAGCGGGCCTTCGCCTAATTTGTATAAGTTGAGATAGTGCTGTTGCTTGGGATCGTCGTGAGTGGCAAATACATATACGCCTGGGCCTGGTTTTGCTCCAACTACATAATCGACAATGCCGCCCAGTTCTTTGAGTTGTTCAACATCATATATATGGGCCATTTCATCGACATAACCGTTGAAGTTGTATCCCAGCATTCCTCGTTTGGCGACTTTCATGCCTGTGGCATTGGCAACGATCGCTTGCTCAAAGGAAATTTTGGTTCCGTCAGCGAAGCTAGCTACCATGTGGGGCTTTTGACCCCAACGTTTAGCAAATCCTTCCTGGGTGGTGGGATTGCGATAGGGGTCTTGGAGTCCTTTAATGTTACCGCACAATAAGGGAGTTAAACCAATGCTTTTGACAAAGCGGTAAAGGTTCATTTGTACCCCTGGCTGATCGCCATCACAAGCGCTGAGAATGACGCCTGCTTTATCGGCATACACTTTCAGGATGGGGCCAATGGTACCATCGAGTTCGGCATTCATCATGATCACATGCTTGCGGTGGGCGATCGCTTCCATAACGATGTGAGCGCCAAATTCCACTGCACCTGTGACTTCGATTAATGCATCGATGCCCTCGGCCCGACACAGTAACTTAGCGTCTTCTGTGACTGCATACTTACCGTTAGCGATCGCATCTTCTAGTTCGCTGACAGTTGCAACAACTTGAATATCTTCAATTCCGGCTTCCGAATAAGCTTGTTTCGCTGCATCAATCTGACGATTGGAGATCGCAACTAACTCCATTCCTGGCACTGAATTGACAATTTGGTTGGCAATTCCTCGACCCATAAAACCAGCACCAATCATTCCCACTTTGATAGGATTTCCTGCTGCTGCACGGGCTTGTAAGGCGCGATCGATAATAATCATGAACTAAACTCCTTTTTAGAACTGTTTGTTGTGTTACAAATTCTCGATAATTTTGCACTTAATAATTTGTTACAGCTAAATATTAAGTACATTTGATGTTAGCGACATCTTAAACCAAGTAACTAGAAGTCGCGGCTACACAGGCAAAACCCACCTCCGTGGGTTTAAAACCCTTAATTTTTCCTTAGTCCGCGCAGGCGGACTACCCTGCGGGAAGCCGCAAAGCGTCTAGGTTTGTATAGCCAAGCCAGTGCGGTCTTCTCCCAAAGGGAGAGGCTAGCGCCAAGGGGGTTTCCCCCATGAGCAACTGGCGTGCGATTTCTAATCGCCAGGGCTAAATGCTAACCAATTGTTTGCTAGATATCTGTTTTTTCTGGCTGTGATTTTCGATAATTTGCTCCACAGCATTTCTGTAGGCTTGAGCAAACTTTTCTTTGGTATGATTAGCTCTTGCGTATTCCCATGCCTTCCGAGACATCAACTTTAGGTCTTCAACAGGCAAATTGGAAATACTTCTAACTTTCGCCTTAATTTCTTCAAGGGAAAGGTTATCGAAAATCACACCAAAATCATGAACATCCACACCAGATTCATAGCTTAAAATCGGGATTAATCCGGCTTGTAAGCTGGTGATTACTGCACCTGCCTGTCCCTCAGAAACAGAAGGATAAACAAGTCCTAAACAATTATTTGTAATCTTTAAAAAGTCAGGGCTACTAACATCAATCCAACCATAAGTATGAATGTTAGGGGTTTCGTATAGTTCTTTATAGAAAGCTTGCTCAAACTCTTTGTCATTACTTACCGGGCCACAAACTGTTAAATGGTATTCTGGCATTTGGGCAAAGGCATCTAAAACCAAGTCTAATCCTTTGAGAACTAAAGCGCTACCACCAAACCAGATAAAATTCTTTCTTACCGCTTCAAAGTCTTTCTCGTCAGGAGAGGGATACACAAGTGACGAAGAAATGGGAATACGATACATTGGTTTGTTGGCATATTTGAATGTATCAACTGTGAAATTGTTGCCCAATACAGTAGCGTAATCGGCATATTCAATTCCCAAGTTGGGCGTTTCAAATCGCTGTGGACGTAAAGTGATTCCTCTGCGTTGTTGGAGTTCTAAAAGTCTGTTGCATTCTGCTGCATTGCGAAAAATCATATTAGCAATGTCAACGTGGAAAATTTTAATGCAATCTTTATTAAGTTTTGGCGCAAGCGCTTCTAGACGATGACGGATATCAATGAAAAACGCGTAATCTTTTTGAGGAACGAATTTATCATTATGAAACTGGATGACATCAACGTTATAGCCCAAGTCTAAAAAAGTTTGGGCGATTAGTAGACATTCCCAGTTCCAACTCTGGTCATTAGGGACAGGCTGGCCTGGTTTGATGAGGAATGGTTCAATCCGATAAGAAAGAAGTACATTTCCTTTAGAAGGCTGTTTAGGCTTTAGGGAAACAACCTGTAAGGTCTTAGCGTAATTGATCCGAGCTTGAACTTTATTGGAGACAAAAGAGATAATATTTCCAACACGAGATAGAATATTATTTGGCATTTATTTCTACCTAAATTAATGATTTTTTATCTCACCTAGAGGTGCAGATAAAGAGTTTAAATTTATCTGGAAGCTGTACCGCCAACAGTCATCATTCTCAACAAAGGCCAATTTAAATCTTTCTCAGAGATTTCAGTCAAATCTAGAGGCCAATCAATGTTAAAGAATGGGTCATCATAGCGTAAACCTCTTTCATACCCTGGGGTGTAAAATTCACCCACTTGATATACGACTTCAGTTTCATCTGTAAGTGCTTGGTAGCCATGAGCAAACATTTCTGGAACATACAAAGCGCGGCGATTTTCTGGGGTTAGCTCTACACCAATGTGTGATAAAAAGCTAGGAGATTCAGGACGCATATCAATAATTACGTCATAGATAGCGCCTTTAGTACAACGAATTAATTTCGTTTCTGCTGCTGGCAGAATTTGATAGTGCATTCCCCGAATAGTGCCTTTTTTGTAGTTAAAAGACAGGTTACATTGAGCAACTGTTGGCTTTAATCCGTATGCTTCAAATTCTTGAGCGCAGAAAGACCGAGCGAAAAAACCACGATGGTCTGGCTTTTCTTCTAAGTCAATAATGAATGCGTCTTTGAGTGCGGTTTCGGTGAAAATCATGATGATTCCTTTGAGATGAATGTTGAGTCTTAGAATGTCCGCAGATTAAAGGATTTCCAAGAAATAGGCGTCTCGCCCGCCCAGTAACCAAGTGCGGGCAATATGCTCACCCCACAGTAAATACTTAGTCCCTAAACAGACATTGCATCAGATGCAGAATGTAACTCTGCTCTGGGATAAGTATCATCCCAGTATTGGGTGCAGAGGTCTGGTCTTTCGGGAGGGTTGGCGGTGTAACAAAAGAATAGCGCTGACCGGTCTTCTGTGCGGACTGTGCCGTGATGCAAAGCATTCTTCGTATCTACAATAATGACTGTGCCTGCTGGGCCTGGGCAGGATTTCCAAGCTGATTTGGGGATGACTGGTTTTACTTCTTCATCATCGATGCCCATATAGCCGGACTTCCAAAGTTTGTAGAAAAGCTGAATATAATTCCAACTAAATAAGGGAGTTAAAGAGCGAGGAATGTATTCAAAAGGCCCAGTTTTTTCTTCTACATCATTCAAGTAAATAAAGATTTTGATAATCCGACGGTCTTCTGCATCGCTATGCCATAGCAGCGTCCCAAATTGATGTTTATTATTGAAATCTTTGCGTAAATGTACACCGTGGAAAGCAATGGGAAGACCAATATAATTTTCGATGATATTGAGAAGTCTTTTCTCCATTCCCCAGGCATAAAATTCTGGTAAGCCTGTAACTGTGGAAATTTGTGGCCATTTTTCGTCTAGATGGTCATTCTTGGCATTGTCCATCTGAGACAATTGATGGTAAGAAGCTTTGAGCAGTTCTGAGCTAGAGTTCAACTCTAAATCTGCCAGGGTTGTGATATAAACGCCATCTTTTTTGAGAGCATTAAGGATCTTGCGATCGCGTCCTTCTAATGCTGGCAGATTTCTGCTATGCTTCCAACGAGCTACATAATATTCTAAGTCAGAAGATAGTGTAGATATTTTGCGTTTAATTACACTAAACATGTCGTAAACTCCTTCTAGTTTCGATGTATGGTTATCAGCAATTTAGTAGTTTATTGCTTATAGCTCTGCACTTCTTGAGTAGATATTTCACCTGATTCTGCTAACCTGAACTCTTTAGAAACCATCACATCAAAAGCACACAAGCTGACTAAAGCCAAAAATGGAACTACTGTCTTGATGGCGGACATCGGCCATCTTCTTAAAGCACCCAAGAAAACTTTCAAGTTGACTTCTTTACCGTTTTGCAAAAGCATCCGCCTGCAAAACTGCTTAGAATATCCACTCTCCTCCAATTTCAAAATCACTTCGGGTATGTGTTTGTATTGCATTAACAGTGCAGACTTTGGTTCTTTCTGCCAATAACTCACACCAACAACACATTCTAAATAAGTCTCTTTCGTGACAATTACACGACCATTAGCAGCACAATATCCGGCTAAATATGCTAAAGATATCCAGTTATTCTCAGCATCTTGCCAATTTTGGAGAGCGCGTTTCACTAAATCAGTGCGGTAAATTGTCGCAGTCAGAAAAATCACTGCACCGACACTTTTTGAGAAACAATGCTCAAATATAGCTTTACCATCACCATCACCTTCTTCACTATCAATATCAAACCAGCGATTACCAACAATTGTGGGTGGATGAACTGGTTCACCAGTAATTTGGTTACGACCGGAAAAGTTGAGAAACAACAACGATAAATCTTCATGTTCCTTGAGTTTGCTAATCACATAAGCAATGGCTCTATCTTGAATCGGGTCATCATCACCAATTGTCCAAACATATTTTGTTATTGTAGAATTTAGGCAATACATGATATTTTTGACAACGCCTAAATTCTGAGGATTTTTATTTGATTTAAATGTGATATTGCTAAGTGTTGCTTGCCATTTATGAATCACCTTTTGAGTATTGTCTGTGGAACAATTATCAGAAACTAAAATTTCACAATCATCTTCAAAACCTTTGATAGCTTGAGCTAGCCATGCTAACTGTTTATCAAGTAACTCAGCACGATTATAAGTGGGTATAGCAATGGTCAGTAATTTATTCATATTAAGCTCAACTCTGTAGTTAATAAGAACTAGTATTAACAGCAGTTTCGGTAATTAAAAAGCTGCCTTCAAATTTATTCTTTTGCGGTTTGACGACATAAATTTTATAAGATATGCGCCTTTTAATTACTCAGAAAAGTTAAATTTTTAGTAAAAAGAGGCGTTTTTGCTTCTCTTTAGTAATTACGACGCTATTAAAAGCCTATCCGGAATAGGACAGGGATAAATTTTTACTTCAGGAATTGGTACTACAAACTGTCCACCCCATTCACCAATGAATGCCATTTGCTCCATAATTTCCTCCTTGATATTCCAAGGTAAAATTAGGACATAATCTGGTTTGGTTTGACGGATTCTATCTGGTTCAAAGATAGGAATATGAGTTCCAGGTAAAAATAATCCCTGTTTATAAGGATTGGAATCTACTGTGTAATCAATAAAATCTTTTCCAATTCCACAGTAATTAAGCAATGTATTGCCTTTAGCTGGTGCGCCATAACCAACGATTGATTTACCTTCTGCTTTAGCCCTCAAGAGGAATTTTAATAGCTTGTGCTTTGTTTCTTTGACTTTTGCTCCAAATGTAATGTAAGTCTCTATACGATGCAGTCCAGCAGCAATTTCTTTGGCTTTCAAATGTCTAACTCGGTCACTAATACTGAGATGATCGGCGTAGTCATGTTTGGCATAAATTCTGAGTGAACCGCCATGAGTTGATAATTCTTCTACGTCAAAAAGTTGCAAGTTGTGTGCTGCAAAAATTTTCTCGATAGTCAGGAATGAGAAGTAAGAAAAATGCTCATGATAAATCGTATCAAACTGATTTTCTTGAATGAGTCGTAAGATGTGAGGAAACTCCATCGTCAAAATGCCATTGGGTTTGAGGATGAGTTTCATCCCAGCGATGAAATCGTTTAGATCCGGTACATGAGCTAAAACATTATTACCGATCAAAAGGTCGGCTAGTTTTCCTTGTATCACGAGTTCTTTGGCTGTTTCGACTCCAAAAAACTTGTTGATACTAGGAATGCCTCTGTCTTCAGCAACCTTGGCAATATTTGCCGCTGGTTCTATGCCTAAAACGGGGATTCCCTTCTCTAAAAAATATTGCAGTAAGTAGCCGTCGTTACTAGCAATTTCAATAATTTGATTATGATGATTAAAGTTGAACTTTTCTACCATCATATCGGTGTAGGCTTTAGCATGTTTTAGCCAACTTACCGAGTAAGAAGAAAAATAGGCATAGTCACTAAAAATGTGATTTGGAGTTTCAAACTGTTCTAATTGAACTAAGAGAGTGTCTTCAGAAACATAAGCATGGAGAGGATAAAACTTTTCGGCATTATTTAGCTGTTCTGCTCTAAGATAAGCATTGGCTAAAGGTGACATTCCTAGATCAATAAAGGTTTGATGTAGAGGTTGACCACTAAAACGACATTTTGCGATCGCCATAAACTTCAACTCACTGATTGCAAATAATTTGATGGATGAGATAGGTCTGAAAACCTTTTTCGTGCTGCTATTAGTGTGTATGATTTACTCTCATAGTTTCGTAGTTTATACCTGATTTCTAAAACATAAATTACGACTAGTTACTACGGTTAAATTTTTATTTACACACTAATAGCTAACTCTAGCTACTTTTTATTCCAGAAGAAATCTTTGTCAATTTGCTCTGTCCGAATCAGATACTCTAGCTGTTTTAAGCGAGTAAATCCTCTAAACAAGAAAGTATCTTCAGCCATGTGTATTTGACTAAATAAATCAAATAGTTGCTGGGCACCAAGTCGAGCATTCCAATCACACTTAAATCCAGGTAGGATTGTGTTGATTTTCTCGAAGGATACGCGATAGCTGCGGTTATCTGCGCCGTTGTCACCAAAGGACAATTTACAATCGGGGAAAATATCAGCAATAATTTCTGCGATTTCTTTAACGCGATAGTTATTTGCTGTATCTCCCACGTTGAAGATTTGGTTATGTACAATGTCGCGTGGTGCTTCTAAGGTGCAGACTATTGCTTTGCAAATATCCAATGCGTGGACTAATGGCCGCCAAGGTGTGCCATCACTAATCATTTTGATTTCTTTGCTAGTCCATGCCAACCCTGCTAAGTTGTTTAAAACAATATCAAAACGCATTCTGGGAGAAGCACCAAAGGCTGTAGCATTCCGCATAAAGGTGGGAGAGAAGTCATCGTCAGCGAGTGGTCTGACATCTCTTTCTACGAGAGTTTTGCATTCTGCGTAGGCTGTTTGAGGATTAACTGAGGATTCTTCTGTGACATCACCGGCGGTAGCAACACCGTAGACACTGCATGAAGACATATATACGAAGCGACGCACACCCATAGCCTTAGCCAGACTAGCCAGACGAACTGAACCTACATGATTAATTTCGTAGGTAATATTTGGTGCCAATTGTCCGGCTGGGTCGTTGGAGAGTTCCGCCATGTGGACTATTGCTTCAATACCTTCCAAATCATCAGGGGTGATGTTGCGGATATCTTTGTTGAGGGTTTTGGGTGTCACGCCACTAGCGTTGTATAGCCAACCAACTTTATAGAAGCCGGTATCTAGACCAATAACTTCATGTCCTCGTTCAATTAACAGAGGGGGTAATAACGAACCTAGATAGCCTTCTGTTCCAGTTACTAATATTTTCATTGTGTTAATGCCTTTGTATTGATGAGTGAAATTCTTCGTTTAGAGGGGCGCATAGATGTGTAACCCTACAGCGTGTTGCATTTAAAAGGGAACCACTATAGTGTTTTTAGTTTGTATGCAATACACTTGCTTCTCTTCGGAGAGAGGCTTTGAATCTTACTCCCCTTTCCTTGTAGGGATGGGTTTAGGTCATTGGACTCAACCCAGAACCGCTATATCTAAGTACAACATTTCATTAATTCATAGCGAATTAACTTTGGCAAAACTCTGCGTACCTACCCTGCGGGAAGGCGTACCCCTACGGGGATCTTGCTACGCGTAGCGTCTCCAAGAGTTGCGCCTATGCGTTTACCTCTGTGTTCCTCTGCGTTTAAAAAAGTTACGAACTTATGCAAAGCTGTACCAAGAGTCATTATGTACTTTGCAGGCTTACCCATTAGGTAGTAGCACTCTATACCCGCATTTCTCACAAGCTTGAAATGCAGAGGGGCAGAGGGGCAGAGGGGCAGAGGGGAAAGAACTTGTTGTACAAATCTCTCCCCTGCTCCTCTGCTCCCCTGCTCAAGAGCACAAGGTTTTGAGAGATGTGGTGAGAAATCCGGGTATAGCGGTTCTTAATTGATGCACTACACTTTTTATCTTGTGGGATGGGTATCTTACCAGTCTCTTGTATTTCCAGGCAGGTAAAGAAAAGATGCTCACTATACAAGATTCATCCCTTAATTCAACAGTCCCGGAAATAATAACTATGTTATCTATGCAGTTACCACACTATTTAGATGGGAAAGTTGCGGAATTTCTGCCACAAGCGCTTTACCAATTTCTAGAGAAGATGTGGCAGCCGGAGAAGGAGCATTGCAAACATGAATGGAGTTTTGACCAGAAACAATCAAAAAGTCATCTACAAGCTTGCCATCGTTCATTAAGGCTTGAGCGCGAACACCTGCATGGGTGGGAACTAAGTCTTGTGCTTGGACTTCGGGAATTAGTTTTTGCAAACTTCTGGTGAAGGCTGCTTTGCTAAAGGAACGAATGATTTCTTGGATGCCTTCAGGGGCGTGTTTGGCTGCTAATTTCCAAAAACCGGGATAGGTGATAACTTCCAGAAAATCCCGTAAGTCAAAATCGGTTTTTTTGTAACCTTCGCGTTTGAGCGATAGAACTGCGTTTGGCCCCGCATGGACGCTACCATCAATCATTCGGGTAAAGTGGACACCTAAGAAGGGGAAATCTGGATTGGGTACTGGGTAAATTAGTGTCTTAACCAGATAGCGTTTTTCTGGGGTGAGTTCGTAATATTCTCCCCGAAATGGGACAATTTTGGCTTGGGGTTCAACTTGACCTAGTTTAGCGGTGCGATCGCTATGCAATCCAGTACAATTAATTACAAAGCGGGTTTCAAAGTTACCCTTGTTTGTTTGCAATAGCTGATTTTTACCACTTGCAGAGATTTTCAGGACTTTTGTATTGAGGTGTAAATCTCCACCCTGCTGTTGAATTAACTGGGCATATTTCAAACAAACTTGCTTGTAATTAACAATGCCAGTTGAGAATACCCGAATTCCACCTACACATCTTACGTGAGGTTCAATTTCCTTGACTTCTTCGGGGCTGATTCTCTGGACTTCTATGCCATTATCTAAGCCGCGTTTGTAGAGATTTTCTAAGCGTGGTAGCTCTTGTTCTTCAGTTGCGACAATCACTTTCCCACAAACTTCATGGTCAATTCCATGCTCTTGGCAAAATTCTACCATTGAGCGAGAACCATCACGACAAAATTTAGCTTTGAAACTTCCTGGTTTATAGTAAATACCAGAATGAATTACCCCGCTATTATTGCCAGTTTGGTGAAATGCCCATTGGCTCTCTTTTTCTAGTACTAAAATACGAGCATTGGCATAGCGTTTTCCTAAAGCCAACGCTGTGGAAAGTCCAACTATTCCCCCACCGATAATCGCAAAATCATACATTAGTATTATCGCACTTCAAATTACAGTAAATCTATAAAGTTATTTGTCATTTGTCATTTGTCATTTGTTATTTAACTCCTGGCTCCTAACTCCTAACTCCTAACTCTTCTCTTCCCATACCTTCCAAGGAGCCTGATTGTTCTTCCACAGCCCTTCGAGATAGTTTTTATCACGTAAGGTGTCCATTGGTTGCCAAAATCCATCATGTCTGAAAGCGGATAGCTGTTCCATATCAGCTAGCTTTTCTAATGGTTCTTGCTCCCACACTGTAGAGTCATCAGCAATTAAGTTGATTACTTCTGGTTCTAACACAAAATAACCGCCATTAATCCAAGCTCCATCACCTTCAGGTTTTTCCCGAAAGCTGGTGATTTTGGTTTGCTCATATCCTAAAGAAATAGCGCCAAAACGTCCGGCTGGTTGAACGGCTGTGAGTGTTCCTAAGCTCTTTTGCTGTTTGTGAAAGTTAACTAGCTCTGTGATATTAATATTACTTACACCATCACCATAAGTAAAGCAAAAAGTCTCATTACCAAGATGTTCGCTGATTCGCTTTAAGCGTCCGCCTGTCATTGTATTATCACCCGTATTTACTAAGGTGACGCGCCAGGGTTCAGCATAACCAGAATGCACGTTCATCTGGTTAAATCGCATGTCAAAAGTAACATCTGACATGTGTAAGAAGTAGTTAGCAAAATACTCTTTAATTATGTAACCTTTGTAACCACAACAAATGATGAAGTCATTAATGCCGTGGGCTGAGTAAGTTTTCATGATGTGCCAAAGAATTGGCTTACCACCAATTTCAACCATCGGCTTAGGTCTGATACTAGTTTCTTCACTGAGGCGTGTACCAAGACCTCCAGCTAAAATCACCGCTTTCATGCAATTACCTCGGAGATTTGTAGGGATATAATTATTTGACCGTGCCAATTTTGGATTTTGGATTTTGGTTAAAAGAGTTTTTTGGTACATACCCCGCTCTGAAAGGGGGCGGAATAAATCTACTCTGACGCTCGTGACGTTCAATGACTAATCCCAAACCGCAAACCTAAAATCTAAAATTGGTTAACTTTATCGACATGAAGAGGATGCACTTAGATGGAGGAAAATTGATTTCTGATTTCTTTTTCTCCGTCAATAATCTAACTGTAATTTCCGGCAAAATTATAAAGGAAATATAAATTAAAATCTTTTCTATATAAAAGCTGTATGAATATCTATAAGTACAGAAATCAATTACTAAATAAAATAAAAATATCACCATGAAATAACTAGTACAACACGGCGTAAATAAAACACCCATTTAAAATAGCCAGAAAGCTTACAAAATAAGCATTATTTCTTTTTACTTTTGCCTTCTTGTACTAGGATTATACCAATTCTGTATGAAGATACACATAATAATACCCCCCCCAAGGTATCGGGTGGACGGCGATAGCTGGGGGGTGAATACTGCGTAGGTTTTGGAATTTCTTGGTTGAGGCAAGCTGTTCAATAGCCGGGGGAGAAATGGAGGCTGGCGTTGAGTTTTGCTTCCCCTGCAACGCCAGCCTCCCCTGCTTATCCGAGCAGTATTGGCTGGGGGGTGAATTATATGCAGCTTCACAAAGAAACGGTATTAGCTGACGCTAACCCTAGTCAGGCTTGATTTTTTCAATCAAAACCAAAAATATGCAAGTAACAAAAACTACTTGTTTCTAGTTAGTTTTTTCCCCATTATTTGCTCCTTGGAATAAAGGATCACATTTATTTTCTACGACTACGCATAAGTTACTGAGTGCTTGCTGATAATTATCCATGTCATTTTGCTCAAGAAAGATTTTGGTAGATGCCTGTATATCTTCGACAGCTTTTGCCTGGTTTTTGCTAGATTCACTACCGCCATATTGTGCCAGTTCGTAGCGAACCATACCTCGTTTGAGATATGCTTTTGCTAGTTTGGGGCTGAGGATTAATGCTTGGTTAAAGTCAGCGATCGCTTGATGATATTCTTGCTCATAATTGCTGCTATATTGAGCAATTTGATAATAGACAGCACCACGCTGAAAGTAAGCTTCGGCTTTGGATATATTAAGTTTTATGGCGTAAGTAAAATCTGCGATCGCTTTTTTGTAAACCTGTGGGGATTCACCGCTGTATTTAGCCATTTGGGCGCGGACAATTCCCCGTCTGATATAAGCTTCAATTTCATTCTTATCCAGACCGATGGCCTGATTATAGTCAGCGATCGCTAGTTTATACTCTTGATCGGGATCGTTGCTATATTCGGCAAGCATATAGCGGGCATTACCCCGATTTACCAGAGCTTTGATTTGATTGGGATTGATTTGGAGAGCTTGGCTATAATCTGCAACTGCTCCTTCATAGTCTTTCAGGTTATAGCGAGCATTACCACGATTTACAATTGCTCTGGCCTGTGTAGGTTCTTGTTCAATCGCTTCGGTAAAGCTGACAATTGCTTTGTCATAGTCTCGCTCTTTGTAAGCAATATAACCTTGCTGATAGGAATCAGCGAAGCTAAGTTTGTTATTTGGCTTGAGAGACTTGATTGTTTGTTGGGTGTAGGCATTTTGGGATACCAACGGCTGAGTAAATTTAATCATTAAGTCCGCATATCCCAATAGACCAAAACCCAGCAAGCAAAAAACAACCGGATACAATTTTGACTTCTTGGAAGGTTTATAAGATGAACCGCTGGGGGTAATTATTGGCTGCCAGTAATTACTTAGCTGCGGTGACAGACCACGCTGCGGAAAACGCGGTGTCTGGGTGTAGTGCTTTCTCGGTTTGATTCGCGGTTGTAAATGTTCTCTAGCTTCTATAGCCCGATGTGATGGAAAGGGGTCGCGTCCACCTAATCGCACGGTACGTTCACACCACGGACAGCTACGCATGTGGTTGTTGTAGCGATGCTGGGGATTTGTCGTGCAGGTAATCAGGGAATCTTCGGCTTCAGCGATTGCTGAGAGCCAAGTTTGGGCACTGGGGCGCAGTTGTGGGTTGTTGTGACCCTCTTCAAAACAACGGATAAATAGTTCTTGTAAGCCGGGATGGAGAATTTCCCAAGGGGGTGCAATGGGTGTCGGTAAGTAGGGTACGTAACGCTTTTCGCTGTAAGTGAAATGACCCGATGCAATGCGTGCTTCGTAGGGTGGTGGCTCAATCGAACCTTGAAATATCCCCGAAAATGGGTGAGTGCCTTCCATTAAGAGTTGAAAGACTAGCACCGATAACCCAAATAAATCGTGAGAGATTTCGCGATCGTGTTGGGCAAAAGTTTTATTCTGTAGTTCTGGTGGAGTAAACTCTGGTTTACCTACTGGACAGCGATAAACAACATTGTTGTTTGGGTCTGGTACTTGGAAAGAGTCTGTGTCTATTAAAGTCACCAGTGCGGTGTCACTGACGAGAATATTGGACTCGTTCACATCACCAATACAATATCCACTAGCGTGCAAAGCTGCAAAAGCCGCCGCTAGGTTACGCGCCGTGCGGAGCAGGTACTGATAGTTGAATAGGGGGCAGTGTTGGCGACGGGTTCTGGGGTTGTAAAAGTCGATGATTGGACGCATCCCTTGAATGCGTGGCATCAAAAACCCCAGGATGCTATTTTTGCCATCTGCCGCCCGTAATAAATCCTCTGGCCAAGCGATAGAGATATGCCCCAAACTAGCCGTTGGGTTTTCTGGTGGGTTGGCTAGCATCGCCTGGAGTTTATCAGCATGGGCAGTGGTTGGCTTGTGGTAAATCTTCGCCACCAAGTTGTTATCGGATGGCACTGTGTAAACACAAGCTTCACCGCCACGCCCCAAACTGACATTGAGGCTGAGGATTTCTTTTCTAGGGGAACAACGTAGTACCTGCATAATGAAATTACCGCTAACGGGAGTTATTTAAGATGAGAAACCTGTAAATTTATTGCTTATAAGTCGTTGAATGCGGCTATAATGAGTGTCAAATCATCGTCAGTGCGTTGGGTAATCCGCTCTGAGCGTAAAAATTTTACCAATTGCTCCTTAGCTAATGTCTTATCTTCGGTATTGGCGACAAATTCAAACAGTGGAAAAAAGAATGGTTTGTGAGGTTCGCCAACAACCATATTCAAAGCTAACATTTGTAGTCCGTCGGTAATGATACCAACATTTACTATGTCTGTGCGCCATAATCTCATCTGCGCTCTGTCTAAGGCGTTGGGCGAAGTTAAAAAAGTAGTTTCGTTGATATATTCACCGCTATCAGGCATGGTCAGTGCCAACAGATTGCCCAGACGATCTTTTGCCACTGCCAAACCATCACCTATCTGGGCCACAGCGACAACTTCTGGTGTGGCAACCGTCATAATTAAGGTAGTTGCTAAATCTTGAGGCTGTTTGTCTGAATTAGCTGCCTCAACTTCTACAGCTTTTTTAGCAGCTAGTATGGCATCATTTAAAAGCGATCGCACGTAGACATCATCACTCAAACTTTTTCGGTTCAGCCCAATGGTTGAAATGTTTTCTATTGCTGTCTCCACAGCAATCATTGCTCCCACTTTTCCCAGGCTAGCAGAACCCGCGCCATCTGCTGCCGCCGCCACTAAAACGTTATCTGACAATATCTGCCAATGATGAGCATCCTGACATAATTGATTGTTTTTTAAGTGACTTGTACCACATACAGACGCAGCCACAATCCGCCATTGAGTAATCTGTTTTGATATGTTCATAGATTTTTTTTCCAGCAGCTGGCTGTGTAAACACCAAGCTGCAATTTTAATTAAACAGTCCCCCAACCAATCGGCGGTAGTGCTACCTGTTCGTCCACCTGGGAATGAGAAACAGCTGACATACTAGTTGACAACCAGACAAACATCTCGATAAAGTTCAGCCCTTTGAGCTTCAGGGGAGTACGTACAGCTATTTGATTTAAACGGGTCATATTCGCATTTTCCACACCTACCGTAAAAAATGCTACCCGCTTATTCGCTTCATCTCCCTGTAGGCGCTGGGATGCCTGCTCTACAGTATGTTCTAACTCGCCTTGCGGTTCTCCATCGGTAATCATAAACACCCAAGGACGATAGTAAGCAATGCCATTGGCACGATACTGAGATTTCCGCTCTTGAATGATGTCCAAAGCTTTATGAATTCCCGCACCCATTGTAGTCAAGCCCTGTGCTGTCAAAATAGGGGGATTAAATTGATCGGCAGTCACAAAGTCTTGTACTACATTGATATTACTATCAAAAGTGACGATCGCCACTTCCACTCGTCTTGCGGCTAAGGAATTTTTGACTAATTCATCCTTTAAGCTGAGTAAACCTTGATTTAAAGCCTCAATCGGATCTCCTTGCATCGACCCAGATGTGTCTAATAGAAGTACACAAGGACAACGTGGCTCTGGGTTCTCAGCAAATTCTACTACTTCATCAAGTCTTAATGTATCATGCATAACTTTTTGTGTTATGTTAAAGTTCAAAGCTTTATTTCCCTTTGATCGAGAGTATGTAATTTCAGCCAGTCGCTTCAGCGACTATAGAATATAGTATCTAGTGGTAGATGCTCTAATCTTTATTAAACAAATTATTTTCATGAAGTTCTCTATATATTTAAGAAGAACTTGAGTACATTTTAGTTTAGCAAAAAATAGTTTATCAAAATCTAGCATTACCTGTTGTAATGTATCTACCAAAAATTTATATCCATTAAACCTACAGTACAATAAATACGTAAACTTTCCTAGATAACTTTTTAAAGATTTTATGTAGGAGAACTGTTCCTTAAGAGAAAAGTAATTAACCATAATTCAGATCGTTAACTCTAGAAGTATACCAGTGTAACTGCGCTAACTTGGAATCAAATTTGCTTGCTTTTCTGAGTAGGCATAAATAAACGTCATTATTTAAGGTCTTCACCCAAGACTCGTCAGTAGTCAGTAAAGGTTAGAAGCAACTAACATCGACTGTTAGTCTAGCCATAATAATTATTTACTTTTATTCATACCCACTAATTGTTTTTTGAGATAAATTAAGTAGGACGTGCCAAATGTAACAAATCGGTTATAAAACTTATAGTTTTTAATATATATACATATTTTCAAAGAAATAATTTGTGCGTAGAGAAATATTACAAAGAAGAAAATACTTCATAAACTGATATTTTTAATCTACAAATGTTCGATTCTTGATTCCGCAAAAAACTTGAAAAATATGAATAACTCAGGCGCATTCACCCAACTACGTCCTCTCAGTTTGTTAAGACAGTTATCCAATTGCTCCGACAGTACTTGCTTACAAGCATTGAGTAACTCAGTTTCTTGGTCAATTTACTTAGAGCAGGGCAAAATAACCTACGCCACCCATTCAGTAGAACCCTTTGATAGACTAGAACGCCATTTACGTCGCCTCAGTCACCAAATTCCACTCCTTAGCAGTGAAGTTCGTATTCAAGTAAGGCTGATGTTTGAACCTGATGTACACAGTCAGTTAATCGAAGATGACAACATATCGAGAAACTATCCTCCTGAGTATCAGGCTATATCTTGGCTTGTTAGTCAACAACATCTACATTCTACGCAAGCAGCAGTGCTGGTTCAAGAATTAGTTAAAGAAGTGATTGAATCATTTTTGCTAATCAAAGAAGGTAGTTATGAATTAGCAGAACCACTTAGTAGAATGACAAAAATTTGCAGGCTAGATGTAGAAAAAATTCTAGATCGTTGCCAACTAAGATTACAGAATTGGCAAGCTTTTGTTCCCCAAATTTCTTCTCCATATCAACGTCCATATCTGTTGATTAACAGTAAACTTGGGAACCAAGATTTACCAAAACTTCAGCCCGATTTAACTACTTGGATGAAGGGTTTTAGCCTGTGTCATCTGGCTGCAATTTTGAATCAAGATGAGATCCAACTGGCTCGCAATTTATACCCTTACATCCTTCAGGGTGCGATTATCTTACATGAACCCGATCCACCTTATGATAGATTACCAAAGATTTTTGAGGAGCAATCGCTTTTCTCAAAATTGATTTCAGGGTTAGTTGACACCAAACAAGAAGTAAGTACCACTGTCAATTCTTATCCAAATATTCCTGAAGAGAAAATAGTTCCTGTTCAGCGATTACCACAGATTTCTACTCCTCCAAAAGAAAACTTTCAGGAACCAACAATATCAAATAACATAAATCCTACTTCCCAAAGAGTAACGGCTGCTACTGTCACAGCAAAAAAAGTCCATAAAATCGTTTCTGTAGATGATAGCCCGACAATTCTTAAAGAAATTAGCTATTTCTTAGAAAACGAAAATTTTTCTGTAGTGACTATCAACGACCCAGTCAAAGCAGTTTTGTCAATTATAAGGCATAAACCAGACTTAATTTTGCTGGATTTAAACATGCTAGGAATCGATGGTTATGAGTTGTGTCGGATTATACGAAATAATTCAATATTTCAGAAAACTCCTATCATCTTTGTCACTGGTAATAAAGGAATTGTAGACAAAGTGAAAGCGAAATTAGTCGGGGCATCTGGATATCTGACGAAACCGTTTACCCGCGCCGAATTACTAAAAATAGTTTTCATGCATTTGGCTTAAATTAACGGTAAAATATAACGACTTTAAGCTAGTGAGTATAAATTAATATGGCTACAGTTTTAGTTGTCGAAGATGCTCCTTCTCAGTTGGAGTTAATCAATAGTTTTTTAAGAGACAGCGGACACACGGTAATTAAAGCTTATGATGCTAAAGATGGGATGGATAAGGCAATAAATCACCAGCCAGATGCAATTATTACTGATGTGGTAATGCCAGAAATTAGCGGTTTTGAATTCTGCCGTCAACTGAAAAAAAATCCAGCAACTCAAAAAGTGCCAATTATTATTTGTAGTTCTAAAAATCAGCCGATTGACCGGATTTGGGGAATGCGACAAGGTGCAAACGTTTATTTAACTAAGCCTTTTACGAAACAGCAATTATTAAATGCGGTCAAATCTCTTGTAGAGTGAGAGAGGTAATTCGTAATTACAAGAATCTATACATGGCTACTAATCTAGAAATTGACGAAAACTTAATCAAGGAAGCTCTCGAACTTGGTGGTCATCCAACTAAGGATGCTGTTGTTGAAGAGGCATTAAGAGAGTATGTGCAACGTCGAAAGCAACTGAAAATTCTGGAGCTATTTGGCACGATTGAATAGCATGATGATTATGACTATAAGCAACAGCGTCAGAGTGGATGAAAGTTAATAGAGGGTTTTGCTCATAATGCCAGTCTTTTTATTAAGTAAGTCGGTGCTAATATTTCCAGCTATGTTAAGGAATTTTAATGTCGGGTGTGTTGTCGCCAAGCGCCGCACCGTCAACAATCTCAGGTGCGTTGCTATAAGGCATAACACACCCTACAGCTAATTTATATTTCTTCATATACATTGAATTTTTCTCACCGACTTACTTAACTCAGTTAGAGAGACGCGATAAATCGCCGTCTCTACAGGTAATTTATCCATCAATTATTTATTGACAGACTATATAGTTGTAAAAAGTGTGGACAAACCTTAAAATCTTAGAAGTTTACCAATACTAGATGTTGCGATCGCATGTCGTATCTGGTTAGCTCAATAACATCTCTCCCACATTGAAACAAGCCAAAACGACAAGAAAAGATGAGCATGAGAGATTGTTCTGCCAGTCTAACGTAGTAGGATTGTTCAAGTGAAAGGGTACGCCTTGCGGGACGAATAGCCATCGAGCCCTTCTTGCACCCTAAAATGAGAACAAAAGACGATTCCTAAAACAAGCACACTCCATGCGTATTTCTCTAAATTGGCTGCGCGAACTAGTAGAGATAAAACTTAGTCCAGAAGACTTAGCCGAAACCCTGACAATGGCGGGGTTTGAGGTTGAAGAAATTGAAGACCGCCGCACTTGGGCAAATGGCGTGGTTATCGGCAAAGTGCTTGAGCGTCAACCCCATCCCAACGCCGATAAATTAAGTGTTTGCCAAGTGGATATTGGTGCAGATGAGATTTTAAATATTGTCTGCGGCGCTGCCAATGTGAAGGCAGATATCTATGTGCCTGTGGCAACTACGGGTACTTACTTACCCAACATCGATTTAAAAATTAAACCTGCAAAACTACGTGGTGTCCCATCTCAGGGCATGATTTGTTCTTTAAAGGAACTCGGTTTGCCCACCGATGTAGACGGAATTCATATTTTTACTCAGGAAAATTTACCCTTGGGTAGTGATGTGCGGCCGTTGTTGGGTTTAGATGATGTAATTTTAGACCTTACTGCCACTGCCAATCGCGCTGATGCTTTGAGTATGGTAGGTGTAGCCAGAGAAGTAGCAGCTTTAACTGGTGGAAAGTTGAGTATTTCTGAACCTGATGAAGTCTCTATTCCCAAAAGTGCGGGAAATTTAACTTTAAAAATTGCTGATACCCAAGCTTGTCCTGCATACATTGGTACGGTAATTGAACAAGTCAAAATTGCTCCATCTCCCGAATGGCTGCAACAGCGTTTGCGCGCGGCTGGGGTACGTCCCATCAGTAATGTTGTGGATATCACTAACTACGTTTTGTTGGAATGGGGACAACCACTACACGCCTTTGATTGCGATCGCCTACAATCTGTTGCAAGTAGCCAAAATTTAACCATTGGCGTTCGCTTCGCCACTGCTGGAGAATCCCTCAAAACGCTGGATGGACAAACTCGCACCCTATCAACCCAAAATTTGTTAATTACCGCTAACGACAAACCCGTTGCACTGGCGGGAGTCATGGGTGGGGAAGAAACAGAAGTCCATGCAGGTACTCAAAGTTTACTTTTAGAAGCAGCCTTATTTGATTCCGTGGCAATTCGCCGTTCTTCGAGGAGTGCAGGCTTAAGAAGTGAAGCTTCTAGCAGATATGAACGGGGAGTTAACCGGGCTGAGTTGGAAATAGCTAATCGCCGCGCCTTATCCTTAATTAGTGAATTAGCGAGTGGAATTATAGTCCAGCAGGAAATTACCGACACCCGCCCCGATCCGTCTACTTGGAGTCGTTCTATTGCACTGCGCTTAGACCGAGTTAATCAGATATTGGGGCCCATCGAATTAGAAGAGGATACAGGTGAACTCCAAGAACAAGATGTTGAGCGCATCCTGACTGCATTGGGATGTAAGTTAACACCTTCAGGAGAAGATAGCAGCCATCAACCTACATGGTCAGTTTCCGTCCCACCCTATCGTTACCGCGACTTAGAGCGGGAAATTGATTTAATTGAAGAAATTGCCCGTCTCTATGGCTACAACAAATTCTGTGATACCTTACCAGAAAAAGCGGAAGCGGGTTATCTGCCTTTAGATCAAGAACTGGTTCGCAAGTTACGAGCTTTCCTGCGGGCTGAAGGATTGACAGAATTAATCCATTATTCTTTAGTCAAACCAGGAGAAGACAGAAATATAGTCCTGTCGAACCCCTTATTTGTTGAATATTCGGCGCTGCGAACTGATTTGATATCGGGGTTAATTGATGCCTTTCAATACAATTTAGAGCAGGGTAATGGTGCGCTGAACGGTTTTGAAATCGGACAAATTTTCTGGCAAGAAGAAGACGGTTTGCAAGAAACAGAAGCTCTGGCGGGGGTTGTGGGAGGCGATCGCACCCTTGGCAAATGGTCAAAAAGTGGACGCGAAGAACCCATCACCTGGTTTGAAGCCAAAGGCATTTTAGAAAGTGTATTTCGGCAACTTAGCTTGCAAATCGAATTTCAACCCGATCGCCGCGACGAACGCTTACATCCAGGACGCACCGCTTCTCTGTGGATTCGGGGTAACAGACTGGGGATTTTTGGACAACTCCATCCCCAATTACGACGAGAAAAAGGTTTACCAGATTCCGTTTACGTTTTCCAATTGGATCTAGATGTGCTTTTAGATTCTCTGGGAGAAGATGAAGTTCTTGTGCCAACATTCCAGCCCTATTCTACCTATCCAGCTAGCGATCGCGACATCGCCTTTTTCGCACCCGTGAAAATCTCAGTTGTCGAAATTGAAAAAGTAATTACCAAAGCGGGTAGAGATTTGCTCGAATCAGTGGAATTATTTGATGAATATCGTGGCGAAAACGTCCCCGAAGGACAGCGGAGTTTAGCATTCCGCTTAATTTATCGGGCTAGCGATCGTACTCTGACTGAGGCAGAAGTTGAACCAGTACATAATAAAGTCCGCGAGGCTTTGGTGGAAAAATTCGGCGTCAATTTGAGGAGTTAGGAGGGAAGTTAGGAGTTAGGAGTTAGGAGTTAGGAGTTAAGAGTTAGGAGTTTTGGTCTAGTTCCCAGGTTCAACCTGGGAATACTTTACTTGAGGCTCTGCCTCAAATTCTTCTGTAAAGACTAGCCAAAAATTTTCAATTTTAGACCGGGCATATTATGAACACGCTGGAAATAACTCAACAAATTCAGCAGATGCAATCACAGATGTCTCTCACACTTGATAATCCTAAATCAGTCAAACTACAGGTTAAACAAATTTCTCTATTACAAAAGCAACTCAGAGCGATCAAAAAGGAGGTTAATGTAAATATACGTAATATTAATCAGGAAGCAAGTCAATCTGGTACAGATAGTGTTGTATCAGTTGGCTTGGACATTTTTGGGAAACACAAGTGGGCTGGAAGGTTGAGGGCAGAAACTCGACGTGCAATTGAACGAGAAAAAAAATTCTCTCGTCAGCCATATTTTGAAATCAAAGAAGCAATTGACAATCTCATTTTAGAAGGAGATCGACTCAAGCTTTTAGCAGAGCAATATCTTATTAACCAGTAGGAGTAACAAGTAATTATGCCTAAATACATACTCTGGGGAACTTACTGCGAAGACGTTCTCGAAAAACGCGTCCCCCACCGTCAAGCTCATTTAGACGGATTAGCAAAACAGAAAGAATCCGGTGTGTTGATTACTATCGGCCCCACCAAGGATGTCACAAAAGTTTTTGGAATTTACGAAGCCGAAGACGAAGCCACTGTGCGCCAGTTAATTGAAAACGATCCCTATTGGAAAAATGGCATCTGGACTGAATATTCTGTCAAAGAATGGATTCAGGCTTTGTGAACTACCTCGTCGTCAGATGGACGTAGCTCTCCCAATTCATCGGGAATAGCCTCCAGAACTCCATAGTTCTATTGGTCTTACATTCCCTCCAAGGGCAGGAGTCCTTCCAAGACCCAAACTTTTGCTTGCAACATGTACCTACTAGCTTGGTTTTCGCTTATGGCATTGATGGTCAAGACATTAGGCATCTTACCAGAAAATCATGGGGATTCGTCATCCATAAGCGAATTTGTTTTTACCAAGTAAAAAATTTACCAAGCCCCTTCGGGGCGGGAACAGGGAACTCTTAACAGGGAACAGAAAAAAAATTAGCCCCGAATACAGGGTTTAAAGCCCCTAAATTTATTTATGAAAAGAGATAAAAATATTTGAAACGAGATGGCGTAAGCTACGATGTTTCAATGTGTCCTTGTACAAATCCCCTGATTTTAATTATGGGGATTTCCCTGTTGCCTGTTGCCCGTTCCCTGTTCCCTTTTAACCTGAGCGTAGCCGTTCGCGGAGCGTCTCGCAGAGAAGGGTCAATTTCAGATGTAATCCTCATCCCCCTCATCTCCCAATACTGTTCGGTTAAGGCAAGAGACGCGATAAATCGCCGTCTCTACAATAATCATTCCTTTGTAGAGACGGCGATTTATCGCGTCTTTGGAATTTAGAATTTTAATCAAAAAACCTTAACCGAACCGTATTGCCTCATCTCCCTCATCCCTACTCCCCACTCCCCACATAATGAAAATTTGGCAGGTTGATTTTTATCGTCGTCCCTTACAGGATGCATCTGGACAAGTTTTATGGGAGTTGTTGATTTGTGACGCAACTCGCAGTTTTAAATACGAAGCTACCTGTCTCCAGTCAGCAGCAAATTCTAATTGGGTTACTACTCAACTTGAGCTAGCTGCTGGTGAAAAATTGCCCGATGTGATTCAGGTATTTCGTCCTCAGTCACTAAGTTTAATTGAGGCGGCTGGACGCAATTTAAGTATTAATGTCCAACCTACCCGTCACACTTTGGCGTTGAAGCAGTGGTTACAAGAAAAGCAATATCCCTCAACGCTGGATAAACCGCCCCCAGCACCATTACCAGAGAATCTCTGGGGAGAACAATGGCGTTTTGCGACTCTAGCTGCTAGTGATGTAGAAACGAGATTTAGCGATCGCCCCATCCCCATTTTGCACATCCCAGAACATCTCAAACCCATCAATTTGGGTTTGGCATCAACACTCCCTGTCCCTGGTGTCGTAATTTATGGTGGACGGCAATCAATGCGCCTAGCACGGTGGTTGCAGCAATCCCGTCTCGTAAGCTTAAACTATATCTCTGGCGCACCAGATGGCTTAATATTAGAAGCTGGTTTAGTCGATAGGTGGATTGTTGCCACATTTGAAGATCCAGAAGTTACAACAGCAGCCCAAGCATTTGAACAACGCAAACAGCAAAGCCAAGGATTGCATTTTTTGTTAGTTCAACCCGATGATTCTGGGATGACTTATAGCGGCTTTTGGTTATTGCAGATAGAAAATTGATATTAATTACCAAAAATATATGTCCACCTAATTTCCGTAGCCAAAAAAGATGATGAAAGTCACAATTACCCTAAAAAAAGACATTCTGCAATTTGTAGATCAGTATGCACAGGGAAATCGTAGTGCATACATCAATACACTGCTAGCAGAACACCGCCGCCAAATTTTAGCAGCAGAAATGATTACATCACTCAAGCAGGATGCTGAGGATGCAGAATATCAAGCTGAAATCGCTGCTTGGGATAGTGTTGTTGGAGATGACATCAACTTAATTCATAATTAAGTATAAAATGAGTGTAGTGGGATGGCAAGCAAAAAAATTGTGCATTAGACGTAGGTTGGGTGGAGCGGAGCGCAACCCAACAGATATCAGTATGTTGGCTTTGGCAAAGCCTCCACCCAACCTACAATTTTTTTGCAACATTTTAGCCTGCCTTGACACGCCAGTAGGATGCGTTAGCGTAACGCATAAATTTGACTCTTTTGGTGCGTTATGGCTCGGTCTAACACACCCTAAAATGGAATAGCAATTACTTCAGACCAAACCATTACACTAACTACTAGTTAAAGAACGTAATTCAAAGATTCAGCAAGTGTGATCTGAGATTTATCCATTCTTTCTTGAGTAGAGTATAAGGTTTTTATAATCACTTCCTGAGCCACAGCTTTAACTACATTAATACTCACAGAATTTCCTAGTTGATGGTAAGCCTTATCATCATTGGGATGAAGTATAAAGCTATCAGGAAAGCCTTGCAATCTTGCAGCTTCTCGCGGAGTTAGTCGCCGCACTCTCTGATTGTGGTAAACTCCCAATCTATTGGCATCGCTAGCAACCAGCGTTACCGAAATCTTATTTGGATCTACAAATTTATAAACTTCAAATGAAAAGTTACCCGAGAGAGGTTTATATTTATCATTAATAAGTTTTAAACACTTTTTTGTAACTAGTGAATTCAAAATTTCGTCTAAATTGGGATGTTCAAAAAAGCTAGCTATTTGCTCTTGAGTTAATAATTTGCCATCTTGTTCTTGTCCAAATTGTTTATTCCGTCTTTTTAATATGAAACGGTTCATTAGTTGAATTTCCTCAGCACTACACTCGCCACGCAACCCTAAATCCCAGGAATGAATAGAGTTTCCACCCCGATAATCAATCAGCCTGATTCCATGTAAGCGATTTAAATCATAATTAAATATTCGTTTCAACGCATTGACAAAGTTTGGTGAACAATCATACTTTTCATCTGGATTATTTTCCAAAATATCGGCGACAGTCACAGATTTTTTTGGTGGATAAAACAAAGATAACTGCTGAGGATTATATGAATGGGAGTCTTTAGACCCCACGTCAGAAGTTAACTCAAAAGTGGGAGAAGCATCTAAAATTCCTACCAAATAAATGCGGACACGATTTTGCGGTAAGCCAAAGTTGGCACTATTTAGTAAAAAAGCCTGAAAACTATAACCTCTTTTTTGAATTTCATGCTTAATTGTTGCTAATGTTCGCCCTTGCTCGTGACTATAAAGACCTCGAACATTCTCAAAAATAAAAGCTTGTGGTTTATAAGTATCAAGTAATCTTGTTATTTCAAAAAATAGTGTGCCTCGCGTATCGACAAACCCTTCTTTTTTGCCAGCATGAGAAAAAGATTGGCAAGGAAATCCAGCGAGTAAAAATTCATGTTCTGGTAGTTGATCAATTAATCGAATATCACCTAAAGCTGTTTGAGCAAAGTTTTTTTCATAAACGAATCGAGCATCTGTATTAATTTCGCTGCTTAAGACGCATTCACTTTCTATATTTAAAGAATGAGCCGCTTGTTCAAAGGCTAATCTAATTCCTCCTATTCCTGAAAATAAATCAACAAACCTAATTTTTTCCATAGAGATAAAAATAATTTTCAAATGCGTGCAATAAAAATTATTGTAGGGGCACAATATATTGTGCCCCTACGCGTATGGTCTATTCAATTGAAAACCTATATGAAAGGGAGTAGGGAGTAGGGAGTAGGGAAACAAATCAGGCTTAACATCGGGCGGGGTTTCAACCTACGCTAGCGTTTACAAGGATTTGATCGCGCCACTTGCAGGCGTTAGCGCGTAGTGGGACGAAGTACGGCTTTAAACCTAAATCGAGGGCTAATTTCTTCCCCTACTCCCTACTCCCTACTCCCTACTCCCGCCCCGAAGGGGTGGTAACTTACTTAGCCTTCACCCGCGCCTGCTTCACCATCGCAATCAGAGTTTGATGGGCATCTTCCGCATCTGCTAAAACATGATCAAACTGGATGCGAACTGGTACAGCCTCTCCATTCACTTGCGCTGCTAAATCCATACCCTGTGCATCAATTGACAGCATTTCGGCTGCACTTACATCTGTAACACCGCCAAAAGCTTTAGCATAAATAACTACAGCATCAGCATGATCGTCATTCATGTGCTTGCAGATGCGCGAACTAATTTCAGTAGAGAAATCCTTAGACATTGTGAAGTTGAAAGTGATGAATATGGCAAGAGCCTAAATTCTCGGCTAAGTAGTTCAAATTAGCAGAAAAAGCTAGTCTTAAGCCATCGTCATTATAAGTGATATCTGAAAAACAACTGCCCTTGTATATATTTGATAAGTTAAGTTTATTACTCGTACAAGAATTAAAATAAAATAAACATTATCCAGTATTTTTACCTTCTATTACGGAAAGCAGACAGCGTAAACTGTAGCAGAAGTATTAGCCAAACTATTGTAGCTAAGAGACAATGAGCGAAACTAGCCCCAGACGAATTGTAATTGGGGATGTGCATGGACACTATGAAGGCTTAATGACATTGTTAGAGGCGATCGCCCCCACCTCAGAAGATCAAGTCTATTTTCTGGGAGACTTAATCGATCGTGGACCTCATAGCGCACAAGTAGTCAATTTTGTCAAACGAAATAACTACCCATGTTTACTGGGAAATCACGAGCAGATGTTATTAAACATTCTGACCAATGAAAGGACTTCTTCTTCAACGATGCAGGCATGGCTGTATGGTGGAGGACAAGCGACTGTAGCCAGTTACCAAGAGGCTCCAATTCCTGACGACCACCTGGATTGGTTAAAAGCTTTGCCTACATACCTTGACTTGGGGGATATTTGGTTAACTCATGCTGGTGTTGACCCTTCCAAGTCGGTGACAGAACAAACAGCCGATGAACTATGCTGGATACGAGAGGAATTTCACAGCATTGAAAAACCCTACTTCTCTGATAAGCAAATTATTATCGGTCACACTATTACCTTTACCCTGCCTGGTGTTTCCCCTGGCAAACTAGCACAAGGAAGGGGATGGCTAGATATAGATACTGGCGCTTATCATCCTCGTAGTGGCTGGTTGACTGGACTGGATGTCACAAATCAGTTGGTTTATCAAGTTAATATCTTTAAAAACTATATCCGTACCCTGCCTTTAGAAGAGGTTGTAATTACCGTTGATCCAGCTAAAATCAAAGTTGATCGCCGCCATCACAATTGAGAGTGAGGAGATAAGGGAGCAGGGGAAAAGAAACACGTTAAAAGTTAAAGGTTAAAAGTTAAAAGAAATATTAAATTTATCTTTCTTTTTACTTTTTACTTGGTTCTTTTTACTTGTATGCCCAATGCCCAATCTTGTCAAGACCTCACTAATGCTCGAACATTAGCTTTATAACTAGCGTTATCCAAGCCATATTTTCCATTACTAGGTTGAGAGTTAATTGCACGTCTGAGGGCATCAATGCGATCGCTAGTTCCGGGGTGTGTACTCAAAAATGTCGGCGCAGAACCACCTTTTTTCAGCAGCTTTTGCATAAAAGAAACCATTGCAGACTGGGAATAACCAGTACGTGTCAAAGTTCGCAGTCCTCTTTGATCAGCCTCAAATTCATTTTGACGACTGCGTGGTAAGTCTCGCGCTAACTGTACACCAATTTGCACTGCTGAATTTCGATCTAAGCCGGCGGCTGTTAATAGACCACTTTCGAGGGCTTTTTGCTGCATCTGCTTGACTACGTGTTTTCCGCCAATGTGACCAATTTCATGGGCGAGTACACTTGCTAGTTCCGCTTCATTGTCTGCGGTTTTCAGCAAACCTGTGTGGACATATACATAGCCGCCTAAGGTAGCAAAGGCGTTAATAGAGTCATCCTGAACTATCTGGAAAGTATAGGGGAGATTGGGGCGATCGCTATTCGCTGCTAAACGCCGACCAACTTGCTCTACATAACGATTAACTTCGGGATTGCGGTAAAGCCGGACTTGACTGCCGACTAATTCCTGATTAATCTGCTTACCAAGATCAACTTCTTGATTAGGAGATATATTAGAAAGCTGAAATGCCTGAAAACCTTGCATTAGAAGAGGCAAGAAATCTAAAGTTCTTCCAGGCAAGGGTGTACTCAGGCACAGACTCAGGGCGACTACCACCGAAATTAGGGGATAAAACCAACGACGCCGCCATATACGGTAATTTGTAACAAAACCTTTCCAGTTGAACATAATACGCTCTGAAGATTATTTCGGGAGAACATAAAATAATGGGACAAATCATGAGACGCATTTAAAGTATTCTAAGTTGCATTCTTAACTTCAGCCCAAAGGAGTTGTTATACAGATCATTTTTAAGCAAATCTACCGAACTGCGGAAAACTAGGGATTCTCTCTAGAGACAGGTTTAAACACTAGATTTTACTTTCTAGCTACGTCAATCTTAACCAGTAAAAGTTTTAGGGTTAGCTGCTGCTTATTGGAACTTACAAACTCGTGATAAACTGTCGCATAACCGCAACCCCCAGATGCTTTGAGTTATTACCAAATAGGGAAAATTGCCGTTCCCATCGAAAACCTTCTTGCTACAACCAATTACTTCGTTATTACCTCGGAAAAGTTTTTATGGCTATTTTAGATTCAAAAGGTCGCTTGTTTGGCAAAATAAACCTCCTAGATTTAGGTGCTGCACTGGTAATTCTGCTAGTTATATTTGGCATCTTTATCTTTCCTGGCACTTCTGGTTCTGTTGCCCAAGTTGGTGCGAAAACAGTACCCATCGAAGTAGACTTAGTAGTTCGTGGTTTGAATGTACGTGACCCGGAAAAATTAATCGATAATGGGTTAAAAAAAGGCGGAAAAACTAATGTAATTATCCGCAACCAACCCTACGGACAGATTGAGATCAAATCTATTCAACAGCTACCTAGAACAGTCAATGTTTTCCAACCTGATGGCACTGTCAAAGAACTTCCAGATCCCAAGACCAACAATTATAGTACAGATTTTCTTTTGACTTTAGACGGCAAAGCCCAAGTTACTGAAAGCGGGCCAGTTCTGGGTAACAGTAAAGTAAAAATTGGGATGCCATTTGAGTTAGAAGGCTTTAACTACAACTTCAATGCAACTGTCATTGATATCAGATTAAAAGACAAATAGTATTCTCACTTTTGTTGATACTATTTTCTCTAGTAATCCTATTTGATTTGTGAGAATGAAAACCCGCAGATCCCCGACTTCTTTAAGAAGTTGGGGATCTTATCGAACAGAATTCAGGAGTCAGGAGTCAGAATCCCGCATTTCTCACAAGTTTGAAATGCAGATGGGCAGAGGGGCAGAGGGGATTGAACTTGGCACATTGAACTCTCCTCTGCTCCCCTGCTCCCCTGCTCCCCTGCACAAGCACAGGCTTTGAGCATCTGCGTCAACTCGTCGCAGCACAGCCCGATGCAACGTTAAGCGAATTGCGGGAACGACTTTACGAGAAAACAGAGGTCTTAATTGGGGTGGCCACGGTGAATCGGATGGTTCGCTGGAAGCTTCACCTCAACCTCAAAAAAAAAGTCTCCACCCCACGAAAAAAGGCAGCGATGAAGTCCAACTAGCCCGATTTGAGTACTGGAAACTCAAAAGCTGGATACCTGTAGAAGATCTGATTTTCTTAGATGAATCGGGGGTCAATCTGTCCTTCATCCGCAAATGTGCCCGTGCCTTACCAGGACAAAGAGCCTATGCTCAAAAGCCCAACCGCAAAGGCAAAAATGTCTCGGTAATTGGTGCCATTAGCTTAAAAGGACTGCTCACCCAGTGGAGTGGTTTAGGTTCTATCGATGCCTTGACCTTTGATGCTTTCATCTCACTCTCATCTCGTACCTCAGCTTTGGCCTGGCGCAGTCGTTCTAATGGATAATTGCTCGATTCATAAAAGTCCTGAACTTGAAGCCTTGATCATCGCTGCTGGCGCTCGCCTCATTTATCTCCCCCCCTACTCTCCCGATTTTTCACCGATTGAGAACATTCTCCGTCGCATCGATGCAAGGACATATCCTGATTTACCAAGCCCCTTCGGGGCGGGAACAGGGAACTCTTAACAGGGAACAGAAAAAAATTAGCCCCGAATACAGGGTTTAAAGCCCCTAAATTTATTTATGAAAAGAGATAAAAATATTTGAAACGAGATGGCATAAGCCACGATGTTTCAATGTGTCCTTGTACAAATCCCCTGATTTTAATTATGGGGATTTCCCTGTTGCCTGTTGCCCGTTCCCTGTTCCCTTTTAATCTCTTGCTTAGATGCGGCATTCGCAGAAGTGACGATAGAGAATTTACTCGGTTGGTTTACTCACTGCTGCTACTGTACTTCAGAAGACTGATAACCGCTATAGGCAGTTTTGCTCCTGTTAATTAAGCAGAGGCAAAAATTTGCGAATTAAGCCGATTGTCACTGCTGGCAATTCTAATTGTGGTGTTAATCCGACATCTTCCAACTGTTGAAAAAATCGGATCGCTTGGGGATTGATTTCGGCAAGGCGGCGACCAATTGAGGGCCCTGTAAACTCTGACTTTTCTCCCCAAATAATGGCAGTGGGAGTGGTCAGCTGTTGAATGTAAAGGGATAAATCAAAGGATAAATCGCCACGTACAAAGGATAGTGCTGCATACTCGGCATTAGGCTGTTGGGCGGATTGTAGATAAGCATCTACAATTTCCTGGTAGACTCGATTGGATTTGGCAAATTGCCGTTGCTCTAAGAAGCCGCGAATACCACCACTAGTAGCAATTCCAGTGCTGTAAAGTAAACGATCAACAATGGGAACGCTAACTAACTGGGCAAAAAAACTACGGGAGTAGTCTTCGCCAAAGTCCGAAAGTCCGGCGGGGGTGGTAAGAATTAAAGACTTGAATAAATCAGGATGATCTGCCGCTACTCGAATTGTAAATGCTGCGGTCAAAGAAGAAGCGATCGCTGTTACTGGCCCCGTACAAGTCTGCTCGAAAAATTCCCGAATCGTCGTCAAATAATCCTCAATTTTATAACTCCGTGGTGGATGCTCAGACCTACCCCAACCGAGCAAATCTGGTGCAATGACCCGATATTCAGCAGCAAAAGCCGGATAAACTTTCGACCACTCATAAGCAGAAGATCCACCACCAAAGCCGTGCAGGAATACCAAAGTTTCCCGATCATCTTTGGCAGTCACATCGTCCTCCCAAGGCGCTCCAGCAGCAGTATAATATATCATCCTACCTAGTGAGGTATTTATGGAGCGTTGTTCAAATCCTAGTGGTTGAAACATAAGTATTCTTTGTTAACTGTAGTAATTAGTTGGCATAAGTGAAAAAAGAAACCTGGTCTTTTAACTCAGCACTGGCTCAACGCCCTGCTACCGCTATTCAAGTATTTAGTTCAAACTTCGCGGTCATTGTTATTATCCGCGAACCAATCATCTAAGACTTCTCACCACAGTCAGATTAAGTAGATATAAAATTACTGGATTACTTGTAAAGATTTGGTGATTTTTTTCATAATAAAAAGTAACTTAAGGTTGAAAATACTGTTTTATAAGGGTTTTTCATGGTAGCGAGTATAACTCAAGCCTGAACCCAGCATAAGTTTTTATGGTAGTCTATCAAAAAACCCATAAATAATTTTGAGAATTTTGAGCGTTAACAATAGTTAAAACGCTTATTCTAGTAAGCTATTAATCCTACTTCTATATGATGGGGAAAAAATAGTATTTAATGTATAACTAATCTGATTATTATCTAAGTAATGGTAAGGCGGGATGTCATGGTAAAGCAGGCTACTCTTCAATCAAATAAACTACTAACGATTGAAGACGCTAAATTTGCACTTGACAACTTTAGTATACAAAACGAAATTAAAGCTTCAGCTTGGCGGGGTCAGGTCGAGCCAGCTATTGATGCTGCCAGAGTTACTGTACCTACTTGTATTTCTTTAGACTTAGAAGACTTGAAGTGTTTTGAAGCAGTAGAGCGGCAATATGAACGTTGGGGAGTCATTTTTCATAATTCTCTAGCAATACAGCCATCAAATCCAGCGTTTCCAACCTATTCAGGGCTAACAGTCTTAATGGGAGCGCCCAAAAGCGGATTTTTAGAAGCTACTTTTTTGCGTCCGGTTAATTCGGTTAGCGCTTTTGTCACTAGTTCACAACGGCTAGTGCTTTCCGCCTACGATCGCGATCGGCAACTGCTTGGTCAAACTGTACTACCAGCCTCTAATCTTGCCAACTCAGACTCCGCAATTTCCCCTAATACTTTATTATCTATCAATGTGAATAACATCTACAGCGTTACCTTCTGTGCTTTTGATGGACAATTCACCCTTGATAATTTTCGTTTTTGTCTTTAATTAAGACTTACATACAAGATGCCCTTGCTCTGAGTCGTTGAAAATGGTATCTTAATTTGCGCTGTGCTGTACTAGTCTACTATTCGTCCATAAAACTAGGCATCTTGTGGTTTGAGTCTTGATTCTTTCTTCATCCATAGTAAAACTTATACAATAAGTAATTTCGTAATCAAGTAGGTAAACACTGTGGCACAGGCTTCGTCTTCTTGGCAGCAATTGATCAACCAGATCCCCGACTGGAACTGGTCGCTGACAAAATTCAAGACAAAGGGAGCCATAAAGCAGCAAACATTTAGGCGCTTTTCTGGGCCTGGGGGCTTTCTTGGGTTCTTGACAATCGTCATAGCCATGTTGTTGTGGAACTGGAAACTGCTATTGGCTCTCTTAATCGGCATTGGGGTAATGGTATTGGTTTACTCAATGCAGGAGTGGGATTGGCAGTTACGCTGGTCTAAAATAGGTAATTTCTTAAACAGTTCAAATCGTCGCTTGGCCTTGGCAGTCGTCAGTGGTGGTATTGCTACTGTCAGCACTTACATGGCAGCGGCAATATGGGTTGACTCTCATAGTCACTGGATTGCTGCTGGTGCGATCGCGCAAGGTGTGGGAACCCTATTAACTTTAGTTTTATTGGTATGGCAAATTGTCAACTTCTATGAAAATCGCGAAGAAGACCATCTCGATCAGTTATTGGTCAACTTAACAGAAAAAGATCCATTGAAGCGGTTGATTGCCCTACGTCAACTAACTAAATTGATCAGCCGTAAGCGAGTTGATTCTTCAGTGCAGCAAGATGTTGTGGAATGCTTGCAACTCCTACTGAGTCGAGAGGAAGAAGTTGTAGTTCGAGAGGCAGCTTTTAAGAGTTTACAAACCTGCGATCGCCTACAAGTTTTACCCCCCAAAACAGCAACAACTTTCACACCCGTATCAGCAAAAGTCAAAGTTTATTAGTCATTAGTCATTGGTCATTGGTCATTAGTCATTAGTCATTAGTTAAATGATGAGTCCTCATTAACGCTCTTTTATTACTCTCGTCAGATTAAATTTGAAACCCTATTTTGGCGTTAGTCCGCGCAGACGGACGAGAGTTTGTGTAGCCGCGATTTCTAATCGCTTGGATTATTCTCTCTCCAGAGTCATAGAAGAGCGTTAATACCCAATCCCCAATCCCCAATCCCCAATCCCCAATCCCCAATCCCCAATCCCCAATCCCCAATCCCCAATCCCCAGTCCCCAATCCCCAATCCCCAATCCCCAGTCCCCAGTCCCCAGTCCTTATTTTCGAGACAGCCTTCCATTGCGGACTTGCACTACCGGATGATTGCACCGCCGTACTAATTGTTCATCGTGGGTGGTGACAATTACTGTAGCCCCAAAGGAATTTAACTTCTGGAGAATCTGGATCACTTGCCAGGAATTATCTGGATCGAGATTTCCAGTAGGCTCATCCGCTAACAGCAAGGGTGGTGTACCAACGATCGCACGGGCAATACTCACCCGCTGTTGCTCTCCCCCAGACAACTGATCTGGAAAGCAGTCAGCTTTACTCAGTAAACCTACTAGCTTTAAGGTTGGTTCCAAGCGCCGTTGAATTTCTTTACGGGTATATCCTTGAGCTTGCAGCACAAAAGTGACATTTTCTGCTACTGTTCGCTGGCTAATGAGTTTGTAGTCTTGAAATACAATACCAATCCGTCGCCGCAATAATGACAAGCGATCGCCCCGCAAATCCGCTACATTACATTCATCAACAATTACTTCTCCCTGTGTAGGCAACTCCTGGCCATAGAGCAGTTTCAAGAGCGTTGATTTACCAGAACCACTTGGCCCCGTGATAAACAGAAATTCTCCCTTTTTCACTTCAAGATTCGCATTCAACAAGGCGTGAGTGCCGTTAGCATAAGTCTTGGTTACAGATTGCAATAGCACCTTTGCAGTAGTATTGCTACCGCGCTGTTGAGTTTCACTATCCTCTCTATGAAGGGATTTGTCTTTCTTAACTTGAGTTGTTAATACTGGCATTGTTAAATTTTCCTCATACCCACAACCGAACAGCTTGGTGGCTCAGATGTGACATTCCTCTCAAAAATAAGGATTCCCAGGTTTCGCCTGGGAATTTAAATTCAACAAAGAAAATTTAAAACTTTTTGAAGACTTTAATACTAACTAAGTAAGAACACTCAACACTCAGAATTCAGCACTCAGCACTCAGCACTCTTAACTAATTGCACCCCTTGCTGTCAAACGATAAACAAACACTTTCACTGCAAAGGCTGGCAAAGCCAACATCCGCCGCCAGCGCCAAGGTTCTTGATAAAGGCGATACAACCATTCCAAATTATTATTTCCTAACCAGGCGGGAGCGCGAGTTTTAGTTCCCGACCAAATATCAAAACTGCCACCAACGCCAATCCAAATTGCTTGAGGACACAAATGGCGGTTTTCGGCAATCCATAACTCTTGACGTGGCACTCCCAAACCGACAAAAATCACTTGTGGCTGCAATTGAGCAAGAGTTTGTCGCAATTGTGCTTCTTCTTCTGCCGAATGGTAGCCTGAGTGAGTGCCGACTATACTCAAATCTGGAATTTGCTGCTGCCAAAAATCTGCCGTTTTTGCAGCGACTCCAGGCGCTCCTCCATAGAAAAATATCTTTGTTCCTGTCTTCTGTTGCCCAAGTTCTTGCAAAAGTTTTTCTGCTAATTCAATCCCTGGAAAACGCTGTACTTTTTGCCATAACAGCCAGCGTAAATACAGAACAACCCCGGCTCCATCTGGAATCACGAGTTCAGCATTTTTAATGATCTGAGCTAATAATTGATTTCGCTCTGCCTGCATAGTCATTTCTGCATTGAGCGTTACTACATGAGTTCCTCTGCCTGCGTGCAGGCATTCTAACAACCAGCCTGGATAGTTAGCCATCACATGAACTGGTATCCCCAACACTGAAAATGCTTGATTGCCGTTAGACATAGCCTATTCTTGAGTAATCCTCACACCAGGTTTTGTATGAATGTTAAGTTTATCAAATTTTTTATATTAGAACTTTGACAGGAAAGACACCCATTGTCCTGCAAGAATAGAAAGCATAAGTGAACTACTCAGTCTTGGGCGTTTGTATTTGGGCTGAACCAGTCCAACTTTTATTGTTAAAGTATAATATTCACTCAGTATAAAACGCTCGACTCGCAACTCTAGTTCCGGAAGTAGAAGCCCCCACTATACTACTTGCGGTTAGTGTGGGAGTATGACACGAAACTCGACTTTATGGTTAAGGTAGTGTAACGGGCTGAAGTTGGCTATGAGTAAAATTCGTATCGCTTTAATTGAAGATCATGACCTAACTCGTGTAGGTATTCGGACAGCACTACAGCAAAAGGATGAAATTGAAGTTGTAGGTGAAGCTGCCAATGCTGTTGAGGGGCTAAAGATGTTAAAAATGGTACGACCAGATATTGCCATTGTAGATATTGGTTTACCAGATAAGGATGGCATTGAGTTAACACGGGAGGTAAAATCTACTACTAATGGGCAGCAGCTACTTACAAAAGTGTTAATTTTGACGCTGCGGGATAACAAAGAAGCGGTGTTGGCAGCTTTTGCCGCTGGTGCAGACTCTTACTGTATGAAGGATATCAAATTTGATAATTTGCTGGAAGCAGTGCGAGTAACTTACAATGGCAACGCCTGGATCGATCCAGCGATCGCTCGGATTGTATTACAACAAGCGCAACAAAATCCTCAAAAGTTGGAATCGGCTTTTGTCGGTACTAAAACTATTGCCCCTAACCCTGATTCTCTTGAGAATTTGGAAGGAATTCAACCTTACACCCTGACAGAAAGGGAATTGGAAGTGTTACAGTTGATTGTCGAAGGTTGTAGTAATGCAGTAATTGCGGAAAGACTTTACATCACAGTTGGCACTGTTAAAACTCACGTTCGCAATATTTTGAATAAGCTATGTGCCGATGACCGTACCCAAGCAGCAGTCCGCGCCTTGCGTTCTGGGTTAGTTGGATAAATTTAATTTTGGTGTGGAACAATTGAGGACGATCGAGAGAAACTCAAAACTTTGAGAAAGTTATATTTTCAAAGTGAATGGCTTCTCTGATTTTCTGTTATTTATCAGGTGGGATAAACATCATACTATCTCGCCATTCAAATATGTGAAAAAAAAAGTCAAATATGGCTGAGAACGGGGCGGAAAAACTTAAGCTCATGGTGGTAGATGATGAGCCGGATAACTTAGATTTACTCTACCGCACTTTTAGGCGAGATTTTCAAGTATATAAAGCCAACCATGCCTTTGGCGCTATGGAAATCTTAGATAAATTTGGCGAAATGGCGGTGATTATTTCTGACCAAAGAATGCCAGAAATGAATGGGACTGAATTTTTTAGTCGCACCGTAGAACGCTTTCCAGACACGATTCGGATTTTGTTAACTGGTTTTACTGATGTCGAAGATTTGGTCGATGCGATTAACTCTGGTCAGGTATTCAAGTACATTACTAAACCCTGGAATCCTGAACGGCTTCGAGGCTTAGTTGAGCAAGCTACTGATACATATCGCCTAGTTAAGAAGCGCACTAAAGAGTTACGTCGGGCCCTACGACGAGAATCTTTGGTGAATGCGGTGACAACGGCAATTCGGGAGTCTTTAGACTATGACAGTATGCTGCAAAAAATTGTCGCAACTATTGGAGAAACATTTGAAGCTACCAGTTGCTTACTCAGACCAGTAGAGGGCGATCGCCTGATACAAGACAAGTTCTTTTACCACGATCCTAAATCTCCTGTATCTGATTGTTTGTTTGACCCCAGTATTTTAATTGAGAAAGTGCTGGAAACTCGTCATTATCAACTTGCTCAAGATGTATATGACGGTAATCCTTGCCACCATCTGGTTGTACCACTTAGCTATCAGCAGCATCTATTAGCTGTGCTGGCCCTGCACCAATGGGGACGCGATCGCCCTTGGGAAGACGAAGACATCCAACTGATTGCAGGTGTTGCCGAACAAGCAGCTTTGGCCCTTTCTCAAGCAAAACTCTACCAGCGCCTCCAAGAAAAACAACAGCAGATTCACACTGAGTTAGAGGTGGCTCGCCAAATTCAATACAATTTGCTACGCCAAACTTTACCTGACATCAAAGGCGTGAAGGTGCAAGCCTGCTGCTATCCGGCGCGGGAAGTAGGAGGCGATTTTTTTGAAGTGTTTGTCCATCCCAAAGGCGATTTGTGGTTGGCTGTAGGTGACGTTTCTGGCAAGGGTGTCCCAGCAGCTTTATTTATGGCTAGTATTATTTCAGTTTTGCGCCGAGAATTATCTCAAGAAACACCAGCAGAGCCGAATGTGGTCATGGAGAAGCTCAACCACGCTCTCAGTGAAGATTTAATTAGCAACAATTATTTTATCACTCTTGTGTTAGCTTGTTATACCCCTAGCACTAAGGAACTCGTCTACACTAATGCCGGTCATATCTATCCACTATTATGGTCACGCGGTTCGACTTTAGCCGACAATCCCAATTACCTCAAAGTCCGTAGCGTTCCTTTGGGGATCTTGCCCAAATGGCAGGCGCAATCTGGTCGCTTGGTTCTCGCTACTGGAGACACATTGTTACTAGCCAGCGATGGAATTACAGAAGCAATGGTATTAAATAGTCCTGATTCATCAGTAAAAACTGTGCCTGGGGTTGAACCAGAGAACCGTTCTATGCTGAATCAAGATGGTCTTTGGCAACTCCTACAAGAAGAGCAACAACCACTTTCTCTTAACCATTTACTAGCTCGCATCCAGGCAGATAATCACGTTCAAGAAGATGATCAAACTATACTTTCGCTGGAGATTTTGTAAGTCATGAAAAGTGAGCTTCATGTACCAAGTGACTTGAATTTTCTGAATATTGTCGAAAACTGGTTGCTGGGATGTTTGAAAATTCAACTAGGAGAATCTGTAGATTGGTCGCGGCAATCAAGTCGTTTGAGACTGGCTTTAGTGGAAGCCTATTCAAATGCAGTCCGTCATGCTCACAGGGATAAACCAAATTTACCGATTTTACTACGTTTGGAAGTGCAAGATCGGGATCTTGCACTAGAAATTTGGGACTACGGCGAAGGTTTTGATATGTCTAACTACTACGCTCCAAATCCTATGGAAAAACAAGAAGGTGGTTATGGTTGGCTGATTATGAATCGTCTTATGGATAAAGTTGATTACAAGTTGCAGATTAATGGTGCTAACTGTCTCAAGTTAGAAGCTACTTTACCTGAATTAGTCCAATAAACGAAAGTTACTATTTTTCAAGTCATGTTATTTCTGAAGAAGAATTCAGGAGTCAGAATAAAGCTGTCAGAAACCCCACGCCTAAAAGCGGGGGCTTGAAAAAGTCCTCCGCGACATGTAAAACTCATTACTCCCGGTTCGGCTGGCGATCGCGGTGGCAGCCTAAATTTTTTAATGGGGATTCCTCTTGCCTCCTACTGGCGTGGCAAGCAAAAAAATTGTGCATTAGACGTAGGTTGGGTGGAGCGGAGCGCAACCCAACACATATCAGGATGTTGGCTTTGGCAAAGCCTCCACCCAACCTACAATTTTTTTGCTTTTAGCCTTGCCAAGCCACTACGTCCTGAAAGTTATGGCTTTGGCGTTAAGTTAACACCAATGGCATCTTGCCCGCCTAGCTTATTTGCTATTTTTCACGACGTAAAGAAAGCAACTCTTTGGGGGAAGCTAAAAGTTTGATTCTAGTATATGAAATTTGGTGTTGTTGGTTGAGGATAAATAGCCACAAGACATTCACACTACACCACGAAGTTTGTGCTTTACCTCTGATCTGGATTTGGATCGTAGCATTTTCTAAAGTCTCGGCTATTCCTGAGTTGGGGTAAGCTTTAATGCCTTGACCTTCTTGTTTTAAGTAGGCTGCGATCGCATCTGCCCCTACAATATCAGATTCAAATGGTGGACGCATCACACCATCTACCGCAAATAAGGCAGCAGTTGCCTTAAATTCGCCTGCATTTAAGGTTTCAAAATAACGCAGTACACTTGATTCTGTAATTCCCTCAATCTCGAATTCAGCTTTCAACTGCGCTGGGGATATAAATTCAGCAGAATTCATAAAATTACCTGTATTATGTTAGCTGAATATTAATTTCAGTACAAAAATATGTGAAAAGAAAGCCGCTGTTGAGATAGATTACTACATATTGGTAAATCTTCCCCACGATGGAAGTCTTAACCCGCATTTCTCACAAGGAGAGAAGGGATTGAACTTGGCAGATTGAACTCTCCCCTGCTCCCCTCACGGGCGAAGTAATAAGTAATAAGTAAGATTCATTACTCATTACTTATTTAATTATTGAGATGTGGTGAGAAATCCGGGTTATATGTCAGGTAAGTAATAAATCTTAATCAAAAGTATTGACTACATAATGTAGACTAAAATCGCCTTTGGTTAGGCAAAATCCAAATAAAAAAATGAATCACTATTCCGTAACAAGCAGCAGTCTGGTGAAAGAAAAAGCCAGCGAGTTGGGCTTTCACAAAGTTGGAATTGCTGCTGTAGATAGGGTAGATGCCACAGAAGCGCAGAGGTTACAAGCATGGATTGAACTGGGTTATCACGCCGATATGAAATGGATGGCTAACCCAAAGCGTCAGGATATCCGCTTAGTGATGCCAGAAGTGCGATCGCTAGTATGTGTGGCGCTGAATTACTACACACCACATCAACGTCCTGAAAGTGAGGAATACGGCAAAATTTCTCGTTATGGTTGGGGAAGAGATTACCATAAGGTGATGCATAAAAAACTTAAGCAGTTATCTATGTGGCTAGAATCTCTTGATGCAGGCGTAAGAGCTACTTCTTATGCAGATACCGGCCCAGTGCAAGATAAAGTGTTGGCTCAACAAGCTGGAATTGGTTGGATTGCCAAGAATGGTAATGTGATTACACGGCAATATGGATCTTGGGTATTTTTGGGAGAAGTATTGACCAACTTGGAATTAGAGAGCGATCGCCCGCATACAGAACACTGTGGTAGCTGTACTCGTTGTCTTCAGGCTTGTCCTACAGGTGCAATTACTCAGCCTTTTGTTGTAGATGCTAATCGCTGCATTGCCTATCATACCATTGAAAATCGCGCCGAGGAATTGCCACAGACAATCACACCTCATTTGCAAGGCTGGGTTGCTGGCTGTGATATTTGCCAAGATGTTTGTCCTTGGAATCAACGTTTTGCCCAAACAACTGATATTGCAGAATTTCAGCCCTATCCTGGGAATATTGCTCCCAAGCTGCTAGAATTAGCCCAAATCTCAGATCAGGAGTGGGATAAACAATTTCCAGCATCTGCCTTGCGGCGGATTAAGCCAGAAATGTTACGACGCAACGCCCTAGCTAATCTTGACGCATCCAGACAAAGAATGACCCCGAAAGTAATTATTTTTGATTTTGATGGCACTATTGCTGATACAGTAGATGCCCTTGTAAGTATTGCTAATCGTCTAGCTTTAGACTTTGGTTATAGACACATACATCCAGAACAATTAGCCTTTCTCAAGAACTTAACATCTAGAGAAATCATTAAGTACTCAGGAGTTTCTCTATTTAAAATACCTTTTCTAGTTAAAAAAGTTAAAGGAGAATTAAAAAACAAAATTCCAGAATTAAAACCAATTCCAGGAATTAAAGAAGCATTAATAGAACTCCAAAATCAAGGATATAAACTAGGTATTATCACTTCTAATTCTAAAGAAAATGTTACGCAATTCCTCACAATCAATGATTTAAATCATCTATTTGATTTTATCTACTCAGGAATTACAATTTTTGGTAAGACAACGATTATTAATAATGTATTGCGGCAAAAGCAACTCAAACCGCAAGAAGTTATTTATGTTGGAGATGAAACCAGAGACATAGAAGCATCAAAGAAAGCAAATATCCAGGTGATTGCAGTGACTTGGGGCTTTAACTCAGCAGAAGTACTCGCCAAGCAAAATCCAGATTATTTAATTGAGCGACCTAGTGAACTACTAGAAGTAATGAATGGTGGTTAATTATAGCGTTTATTGACCTAGTACAGTACGGCGTAAATAAACCACCCATTCTAAATCAACGAAACTCTTACACTGTATTCATTTTGACTTTTGACTACTTAAGCTCAAATGCCTACCCCACCCCAACCCCTCCCCAAGGCATCGGAGAGGGGTTGGGGTGGGGTAACGCGAAGAGTGATGGTAAGTGAGATATCTGAATATCATGTCTAGTTAAGGAATTTTAATGTAGGGTGTGTTGTCGCCAAGCGCCGCACCGTCAACAATCTCAGGTGCGTTGCTGTAAGGCATAACACACCCGACAGCTAATTTATATTTCTTCATATACATTGAATTTTTCTCACCGACTTACTTAGTCAAAAGTCGATAGTGAAAATCTTAAATATTGACAAATGACGAAAATACTGAAATGGGCAATGTCTACCAATACCGAAAACTCCAATTTCAATATTTGTGACATTGCCCAACCCAACAAAATAGCAAGATATCAGGAAAACCTAATTTTTCCGTTCACCCTTTTCTAAAGCTTGTTTTACTAAATCATCACTGACATTAGTTACACCCCCAGTCTTAGAATTGCCAACTTCCTTTGCTAACTCTGCATAATCATCAGGATTACCAGTTGACTGCGCTTCAGTTTTTATCTCTTGTGGCTTAGAGGTTTGATATTTAGGTGCTGTGGCTGCTTCGGCTGCTGCTTCACCTTTACCTGTGCGATCGACTTCGCTGACACTGAATTTTTGTGCAGCTGCATAATCAGCATCAAAATCTACCGTTGGTGCTTTTTCGTTACCACTAGCTATGCTTTCGGCAGCTAATTGTGAATCATGAGTGGGAGATTCATTTAAATTGGGCTTTACTTCATCAGGCATAATTAAAACCTTAAGGTAAATTTTTTATTGCTTACTTCAGCAAGCATAGCAAAGCAATTCGCTGTTTTATTGCTTCCTTTAGAGAGACTTTTCTCTCTATTAAAAGGTAGATTAAAGCTCAAATTTCCAATTAGTTTAACTCTTTCTATCGACAGTAGAATCTGATTGTCGAACTCTGGTAAAAATTAGCTTGGCCGATTAAATTACCTTGGAGACAAACAATAATGACTGCAAGTTACGACAAAACTATTTCTCAAGCTCAGAGCAATGAAACTCAAAAATTGGTGGATGGGTTTAACGCCTTAGATACCGATGCCAAATTAGCTTGGTTCTATTTTGTTTATGAAAAAATGGGTGATTCGATCACGCCAGCTGCCCCTGCTGCGGCTGAACCAGAGTTAGCACCACTTCTGCTAGGAGATTATTTTGAATTATCCGATGAGCAGCAACTAGATATTATGCGGGATATTGTTAACCGCAAAGACACAGAATATTCTCGTGCTTATGGGGCAATCAAAGAAAATAACCAGTTGTTAGTTTGGTATGCTTGGGCGGTAGCTATGGGGGATACGGTGGTTGGGATACCAGCTAGCTACCAGTCAAGTAAGGCAATTAATAATCTAGTTTCCCAAATTGAAGGACTAGATTTTGAAGAACAAATTTCAGTGTTTCGGACAATAGCTGGTGAGTTGGGTTACACCGATGTCAAACCGATCGCAACACAAGCCGAAACTGGGAAAACGTCAAGTTTATAATCGGTTTTGGCACAGGTGCGGCTACACAAACTAAGTCCGCATACGCGGACTTGAAGAACCTATGAGACAGCTAACTGACTCAAGTCGGCTGGGGTAAGGTTGGAGTGTACTACTTGGCCATCACGGAACCAAACGATGCGCTGGGTTTGACGGGCAACTTCTGGTTCATGTGTCACCATGACAACAGTGATTCCACTGGCATTGAGTTCGCCAAAAATATCTAAGACTTCTTGGGTTGTGCGCGAATCAAGTGCGCCTGTTGGTTCATCGGCCAGGAGTACTACGGGACGATTAACGATCGCACGGGCGATCGCTACTCTTTGTTGTTGTCCACCAGATAGTTGAGTTGGTTTGTTGTTGAGGCGATTTGCTAAACCGACTCGTGTCAATGCAACTGTTGCGCGATCGCTTCTTTCTTTTGGATCGACACTAGCATACACCATTGGCAGCATCACGTTTTCTAATGCTGTTAGCTGAGGCAATAAATGGAATTGTTGGAAGACAAACCCCAGCTTTTTATTACGGATGTGTGCCAATGATTTATCATCCATTTGCGCCACATCAATATTATCTAAGTAATAATGTCCGCCTGTAGGTCGGTCTAGACAGCCGATAATATTCATGGCAGTGGATTTACCTGAACCAGAAGGCCCCATAATTGAACAATATTCGCCTTCGTGGATAGTCAAATTTACATCATTGAGTGCTTTGACTTCAGTTTCGCCACTGCCATAGATTTTAAAGATATTTTCTAAACGAATAATTGTTGATTTTGGGACGGGATTGGGAATTGGAGAATCGGTAATTGAAATAGTGTTTGGCATAAGGATTTAGTTATTTAGTTGGTAGAGACGCATCGCGTCTTTACTTGTTATATCTAGGATGTACACCGTAGCCGATATATTGGAGAGGGAAGCTAGAGACAAGATGAAGTTTTGCATCTTATTTAATCTGTGTTCCTAAGGAGCGATCGCTGAGTTTGTCTAAATTCAACGTCCTAAATGATGCATTTCGTTAATTACTGTGGCACATTTTTGCGTCAACGCTTCTAATTCCTCTTTATTCGTGGAACTGGGAGCATCAATCAAGTTACCAATTCTCACAGTGATGGTAACTGCGCGAGGTATTTTCGAGCCTTTTTCTAAAATCCCCTCAGTACCCGAAATACTCACCGGTAATATTGGAGCTTTTGCTTTTGCCGCTAGCAGCAGCGCACCTCTTTTGGGGTCTGTAATCCGACCATCTGGGGTACGGGTACCTTGCAAGAAAACACCGACAGCCCAACCGTTATCGAGATATTCTAGGGCAGAACGGATGGCATTGCGATCGGCATTTCCCCGACTCACTGGGTAAGCGCCATACAATTTAATCGCTTGCGCCAAAATGGGAATATTAAATAACTCTTCTTTAGCCATATACGCCACTGGACGACGTACACAATTAGAGACAATCGGCGGGTCAAAATAACTAGCGTGATTACTCACTACCACTAGCGGCCCTGATTGGGGGACATTTTCCGCACCATAAATCTGGCCCCGAAAGTAAGCGTGAAATATGGGGCTGACGACTGACCATTTAAAGGCGTGGTAAAGTGCCAGACTGATAAACGGTTCGCGGTTTCTGTCCACAGAAGATAATGCAAATCAAACTCAACTTAGCATAAGCGATCGCAAGCTCCAGAGCAAACGCAAAAATAAACTAAATCCCACTTACCTGTGCGGGTATATTGAAAAATTATCGCCGACAGTGCCCCTGCTCCAGCGGCTAGTGTGGTCTTAACTGTTACTAAACCAATCAATCCCGTATTACCAGTGCTGAGGGTTGAGGAAAAAGTTATCTATGCCAATTAACCCGCCAGCACTTGTACCAAAGGCAATTCCAAAGCCAAAGTATTTTCCGATACTAGGATCTCTTGTTAAGTTTTTGTATAAAAAGTTAATTGTTTGTTACTTTAAAGGTGCAGAGATAAACATAACTCATCTCTGCGAGAGAATTTTGCATCAAAAACGACGCAGATTCCCAAAACCTATCCTCAGATAGAGGATTAGTCGAGCTATTTATAAAAGATAAGTGTAAATTTATAGGCGATCGTTATCTTAACAGCTGTTTTCATTTATGATCTAGGTCTTACAAGTTCTTCACAGGCGTTTAGAGCCTCCGGAATACCCACGGCGGCTGTTAAAATTCTCAAGCCCTCACTCAGAATATTTAAACAAATCAAAACTCCCATACAAGCTTGTAGCCTAAGTTAAACAGAATCGTAGGGTTAAGAAGGCTAACAAACTTAATTTCCTTAAAGAAACCGGGTTTAGAGTACCTGTAATATGGGAGACTTGGCAATATTCCCTATAAATCAGATTCAAGATGAGTAACACAATTTCGGGTATTGCAGTCAAGACCATTAACGGTGAGGATAAACAATTAAACGACTACATCGGCAAGGTACTGTTGATTGTGAATGTGGCTTCCTACTGCGGTTATACTTCTCAATACGAGGGGTTAGAAAAGCTAAACCAGAAGTATGGAGAAGCAGGGTTACGTATTTTAGGGTTCCCTTGTAACGATTTTGGAGCGCAGGAACCAGGAAGCAATGAAGAAATTGTGCAATTCTGCACGAGCAAATACAGTGTTACATTTGAACTATTCGATAAAGTTCATGCCAAAGGCTCACAGCAGCATCCACTTTATGAGCGACTTACCAAAGCCGTTGAACCAACAGGAACCGTTGCTTGGAACTTTGAAAAATTTTTAGTTAATAAGCAAGGTGAAGTGGTTGCTCGATTTAATAGTAGTGTTCAGCCAAATTCACCAGAGATAATTGCCACAATTGAGAAGGAATTAGCAAAATAGTCATTGGTCATTGGTCATTAGTCATTAGGGAAAATTTTCTGTCCTATTGACTGTTAGCTCTAGACGGTGAAATTTATTTGCGTCTAGTGCTTTAATTGAGAATATTGTCTCAATGAGTAGTTTAATTTATTTGTGTCTAATTTGTCATGAACGTTGCAATAATTGGTTGTGGTTATGTTGGTTATAAAGTTGCTCAATATTGGCAGCAAAATATGAATTTTGTTGTCAGTGTAACCACAACTTCCCCTGAGCGTCTACCTGCACTACAATCAGTATCTCAAAGAGTTGTAGTTACCTGCGGTAATGACATAGATAGTCTAAAATCAGTTTTGCATAATCAAGATGTTGTACTTTTGAGTATTGGGGCAAAAAGTGGGGAAGTTTATGAAGAAACTTATCTGCAAACTGCCCAAACTTTAGTTTCATGCTTGCAGCAGATTAAGAGTGTGAAACAATTAATATACACAGGTAGTTATACAGTATATGGTGACAGAAATGGTGTATGGGTAGATGAAGAAACACCGCTTGCACCCGCTAATTTAAATGCACAAATTCTTAGAAAAACAGAGGAGGTATTGCTATCAGCATCTGGCGAAAATCTCCGTGTTTGTATCTTCCGCTTAGGAGGGATTTATGGAACTGGTAGGGAATTAGTGAAGATATTTAGCAGATACTCTGGTACAACCCGTCCGGGCAGTGGCGAGGATATCACAAATTGGATTCATTTAGATGATATTGTTGGTGCGATAGAATTTGCCCGTCACCGTCGTTTACAAGGAATTTACAATCTAGTCGATGATGCACATTTTACTAGCAGAGACTTGTTAGATAGCTTATTTGAAAAACATAATTTACCCAAAGTTAAATGGGATACTTCTGTCAAGAGTATCCGCCCATATAATGCTTGGGTATCTAATGAAAAGCTCAAAGAAGCTGGATACGAGTTGATTCATCCACAGATGATTTTTTAGCAAGTCTTAACAACTTAGGAATTATGCAGCCATCTGCTGTAGCAAAAACAACCAAGTTACCACTTTTTCTCTGGTCAGAATCGTCAATTATAAGGCAATACGGTTCAGTTAAGGCTCGAATAGCTGTAAAATAGGCATTGTTTCCAAAAATGGAAATCAAGTAGGGTGCATCTCAAAGAATTTTCGTTA
>NZ_JBALDZ010000069.1:0-11316 GCF_036917155.1 Nostoc sp.
ATAGCCCTCCTAATTTTCTTCTTGGAGGGCATTTTATTGCTTAACACACCCATTGCGATCGCCCTTGACTAGTAACTAGCAACTTGGGTTAGTAGCTCGTTTGTCTAATCACCAACTCACTACAAGAGTAAAAAACAAGGGGTTCGGTGCTTAAAAGCTCTGTAGATACTGTTGCAATACTGCTCGGGGAAGCAGGGGAAGCAAAACTCAACGCCAGCCTCCATTTCTCCCCCGGCTATTGAACAGCTTGCCTCAACCAAGAAATTCCAAAACCTACGCAGTATTGGATACTGTTGGAGAAATATTGCTTCAATTAACGAAAGAGGCAAAACTATACAATTGTATATTTATTTAAGTGAAATTACATACACATTTGCGAAAAAATGAAGTATAAAGTAGCAGGGATATAAAAGTCAGAAGCAAAATAGAGTTTGCTGAGAATAAATTTCCTTTGGCCAACTTTCGCAAAACATAGTCGGAGATAATAAAACCTATGCAAAGCGTATTTAAAGAAAGTTTTATGCTTGCAGCAACAACTGCGATCGCCTTATTATTTGCAGGTTGTGGAGAAAGTAAAGTTGCTCAATGTAATAAAGTCATCAAGGTTGCCAATCAGGCATCTACTCTAGGTCAGGAATTCGGTAAAAATCCCAATCCGGCAAAAGGTTCCAAAGCCCTGACTGAACTTGCTGGTAAGATAGACCCACTTGCCACAGAGATGAAAGCATTAGAAATTAAAGATGAAAAATTACAAGGTTTTCAAGGACGCTTTATCACACTCTATCAGAATATCAGCAAGGAATTGAATAATGCATCAACAGCCATAGATAAAAAGAATATACCAGCAGCAAAGGGCTTTTTGGTATCTCTGCAAAAAAGTAGTAACGAAGAAAGTTCAATAGTGACAGAAATTAATAGCTACTGCTCTGGTAAATAACTAACTCTTGGCTCCCATCTCTATGAAGAGTGCTGAGTTGAAAGACCGCCTACAAGGGGCTATGTAATCGGCTCTGGCTTGGGAAGTTAGAAGCTAGAAATAATGAATATACTGACTTCTAGCTTCTGACTCATTTAAGAGCGCTATATTAGACATCTCCAGAAATTAAATATGCGTTATCCAGGGTCCTTGTAGAGACGTAGCAGTGCTACGTCTCTACATTCATTTTCACCAGATGTCTATTGATTACTGAGAATTAAATACTTTACTCTTTGGTGTAGTCGTCAGAAAAACGTTCGTTCCTTAGAATTCTGGGATGACGGTGATTTAGTTGATTGGTAGTAATTGGTTTTTTCTGTTGAGCAGAAATATTTCGCAAACCTAAATCTTGGAGGATTCTTTGGGCTGCAACTTCACCTGTTGCACAGCCGCCTTCCATATACCCTTGGTAGGACAGAGAACAGTGTTCGCCAGCAAAAAATAGATTACCTACACGCTTTTGTTCTGCTCCAGCAATGCTTGTCCATTGTCCGACTAAATAGCAAGCATAGGAGGCTCGTGTGTATTGTTCTCCAGGCCAATAAGCGCGAATGGCTTCACCTTGACGTAGGTTTTTGATTCCGGGGAAAATCCGATCTAATTGTGGTAAAAATATTTGGGCTTGAGATTCGGCTGAACCTTTACCTAAAGATAAACCTTGTTTACCACCAGTAAAGTCAGTAACCAGACCTTTGGGGCCTTTTTGGTAGCGACTGGCTTCCCAGGTGTTTTGAAAGCCTGTATCAGTAAATGTTGCTGCTGTTGAGTTATATTTATTGCGCCACAATTTTTGTTGATAGGCTGTAATTAATTTGGCATTTGTACCATATCCTAAGAGAGCGATCGCTTTCTTTTTAAATGCTGGTAAATTCACATCCAACTTCACTAAACGCAAAGTGGTAAAGGGTAAGGTCAGCAAGATTCTTTCATAAGTACGATCAAAGGTTTTATAGCCAGACTTTAAACTAACTCGATAGCGACCATCGGGACGGATACAGATAGCTTCTAATTCTGTTTCAGTTTGTATAACATTTGCTAAGTAATTCGCTAGTAGACGCGGTACTTGGTCGTTACCGCCACGAATGGTATAACGTTCATCGCTTTCACCGTAGAGTGAGAATGTATCAGTGTTAGTACCAATTAAAAATAGTAGATTTAAACAAGATTGTTCTGCTGCTTCTCGGCCATACTCGGTAGTATAAGAAACATACAGCATTTCTTGCAGAATGGGATTAATTTGTGCTTGCTCTAAATACTCTGCAATAGAAGTATTATCTAAAGCGAAAGCTGCCTGATTGTAAGAGCGATAAGTTACATCTCCATCGCCAATTGCAACTAAATCCTCGTCAATTTTACGTGCTAAGGGAATGAAGTAACTAATAATTTCTAGTTCGGGAATTTTGCGTCCTTGAAAATACCATGTTTCTGGCACTAATCCCTGATCAGTGGCGAGTATATCGACTATTGTTAAACCAAGTTCAAGAGCTAGCGATCGCAATTTCGTATGATCTGTATCAATAAATTCTCCACCTAGTTCTACAGTCACGTTAGTACCTGCGGCGTTGGCTAAACTACGCATCCGACCACCAACGCGATTCCTTGCCTCAACAATGTCTACAGGAACCCCAGCTTTACGTAAGCGGTAGGCAGCAGTCAAACCAGCAATTCCCGCACCTACTACTAGCACCTTGGGAATCGTAGCAAAAGCCATAGAATCACGTCCATTATGCCAGGTAGCTGTAGCTAATGCGCTTGCCAATCCCAAACCTCCATACAGTAAGCGGCGACGAGTAGTTCTTTGTTTTAAAATATCAACTATCTCATCTGCGGGAATGCCAGTTTTGATCGATGCCCTCGCAATTTTATAAGCGCATTGCAAAGATCCCATTAGTGCAGACTTAGCCATTCAATGCACCTCTATTGCCGCTAATTTTCAAATGATATTAATTATTGCAGGTTTAGACTAGTGTTTATATAAAGTAATTAAATTAAAGTCTGACAATTAATAAATCTTATTTCTGGTATTTTTGGTTTGTTTAAGTAAGTTGGTATGAATAATTAAAGGTTTTTAGTAAGAACTCAAGCCTTTACTAATAGCCAATTGGATTAACTTTAAATTGCTTAATATAGTTTTATTTATTCTTGCCCACTTACCGATCTTAGTGGGACTTAGACAGAAAACACTCAAAAAATAGCCTTAAATCTATATACAGAAAAACTCTGACATCGTTTTGCTGAGTTTATTGATATACAGCGGATTTCAGTTAAAAGGGAACAGGGAACGGGCAACAGGCAACAGGGAAATCCCCATAATTAAAATCAGGGGATTTGTACAAGGACACATTGAAACATCGTGGCTGACGCCATCTCGTTTCAAATATTTTTATCTCTTTTCATAAATAAATTTAGGGGCTTTAAACCCTGTATTCGGGGCTAATTTTTTTTCTGTTCCCTGTTCCCGCCCCGAAGGGGCTTGGTAAATGAGGTGCAAAATTTAATAAAAAAGTCATATACCAAGAGACTTGCAGCCTTGTTCCCTGCTGTATATGGGTTTGGGCTATTTTTGGGCATTTGGTGTATTTTCCCTATCCTCCATAGATTTGAGGCTTATTTCTACCTCAAAAATGTTTAAATCCCGATAATCGGTCGAAAACCACCAAAAACAGCAAAGCTAAAATTTTTGTACCAGCAATCCACATTTTGAAATCCAGCCGCTTCTAGCCAGCGAAGTTGAATATCAAGGGTTGCCATGCGATCGTATTCCATACGTTTTTGTGCGGCTTTGAGATCCTGCTCTGAGATATTCTGAGCGCAGACAGAATCTAACCAGTGTTGACGGTAAAGTGTTTCTAAATCAGGCGTTTTGCCAAGAACTTGATCGGCATTGACAAATATCCCTCCAGGATTGAGAACATCATAAATCCGTTGATAAAGAAGTTTTTTATCAACATCTGACAGATGATGAATCGATAAGGCAGAAATTACAATATGATATGAATCACCTAAATTAGTGTCAACGTAATCACCAATTAATATTTTGGGAGATTTACCCATTTGGCTAAATCTAAACTTAGCTTTCTCTAACATCTCAGGAGCTAAGTCTAGTAAGGTAAACTCTGCATTAGGAAAGACGGACTGAACCATACTTGAGTAAAGTCCAGTACCAGCACCCAAATCTAGAACCTTCAGCGGTGCGGTGTCGTCACCTGGGATGATTTCAACGGCTGTTTTGTAAAAGTCATCAAAACAAGGAATTAAAATACGACGTAAGTTATCGTAATCTACTGCGGCGGAATTAAATGCTTCTTGAATATTCATTGTCTAATTTTTAACAGGGGTAAAACTTTTTGTTTTAATAACTCAATTAAAGCTGGTTCCATATATTCATATTCATCTGGAATATCTAAACATATAACTCTTTTATCTTTAAGCAAGGGCTGAAATTTTTTCGATAGTTTATTTCTATGGGATTTTTCCATCACAAAGATAATGTCAGCCCATTGAATAGCCTCCGTTGATAATGGGACTTCAGCATAGTGGTCTAAGCCTGCGGAGTCAGTTTCAAGTCCTTCATATTCAGAAAACACAGCCTCGGCTGTAGGACTTCGCAATTTATTCTGGCTACAGATAAATAAGAGCTTTTTCATTAATTAAGCAGCCTCTTGCCGATCTAACTCTAAAAAAGTTCTTTAACATTCCAAATCAAATCTTTCTTTGACAAAGATAGAAAATCCAAATGTTTCACTATTCTCAAAATAACAAAGCTTCATCCCTTTCCCCACTAACTTAGATAAAATCACTATGGTACTACTTAACCTTCCCCAACCTGAATGAAAAGCGATATCTCCCCTTCCCCACTCTCTCTTCAACGTCCTGAACTACTGGCACCAGCAGGTAACTGGGACTGTGCTAAAGCTGCTGTGGAAAATGGAGCAGATGCGATTTACTTCGGTTTGGATCGGTTTAACGCCAGAATGCGGGCACAAAATTTTACTGAGGCTGACTTACCTCAATTAATGACATTCTTACACCGCCGGGGCGTAAAGGGTTATGTCACTGTCAACACACTAATATTTCCCAAAGAACTAGCAGAAGCACAGCAATATCTCCGCACAATTATTGCCGCTGGTGTGGATGCAGTGATTGTTCAAGATATTGGGATATGCCGTCTCATCCGTCACCTCTCCCCTGATTTTCCTATCCATGCTTCCACCCAAATGACCATCACTAGTGCGGCTGGGGTGGAATTTGCCAAATCCCTTGGCTGTCAATTAGTCGTGCTGGCGCGTGAATGTTCTCTCCAGGAAATCAATAAAATACAGCAGCAGATTGCCCTCCAGGAAACTTCACTGCCCTTGGAAGTTTTTGTTCACGGTGCCTTGTGTGTAGCGTATTCCGGTCAGTGTTTGACTAGTGAGGCTTTAGGCGGACGTTCTGCTAACCGGGGTGAATGTGCCCAAGCTTGCCGGATGCCCTACGATTTAATTGCTGATGGGGAAGTTGTCAATTTAAAAGAACGCAAATATTTACTCAGTCCTCAAGACTTAGCAGGGTTAGATGTTTTGCCCGATTTGGTGAAATCAGGAGTAACTTGTCTTAAAATTGAAGGTCGCCTGAAAGCTCCAGAGTATGTTGCTAATGTCACCCGTGTTTATCGGCAAGCCTTGGATGGAGTGATGACGGAATTGGAAAGACCATCAAATCAAGAACACTACAACCTAGAAATGGCATTTTCTCGCGGACTCTACACGGGTTGGTTTGGCGGGATTAATAATCAGGAATTAGTTCATGCCCGCTTTGGTAAAAAACGTGGGGTTTATTTAGGTGAAGTGACCCGCATTCACAACGAACAGGTAACAGTCAAATTGGAAGCGCCTCTAAAACCGGGGGATGGAATTGTGTTTGACTGCGGTCATCCAGAGGCGAAGGAAGAAGGTGGCCGAGTTTATGCTGTGGTACACAAGGGTAAAGAAACGATACTGACCTTTGGTCGAAATGACTTGAACCTGCGCCAAGTGCATATAGGCGATCGCATTTGGAAAACTAGCGATCCAGAATTAGATAAGCAACTGCGTCAGAGTTTTGCTGGCGAGAACCCACAATTTCAGCGTCCGATTGACTTGGAGATTTATGGCGAAGTTGGTCAGGCGTTGATTGCGATCGCCCGCGATCAATTCGGTAATATTGTCCAAATTGAGTCTGCAATTTCACTAGTGGAGGCACATACCAAACCCTTAGATACAGACCGTTTACAAGAACAATTCGGTCGTTTGGGTAACACCCCCTTCTGTTTGGGAACCCTAACCAACCACCTCATCGGTGCGATTATGCTACCCGTCAGTGAGTTGAACCGGATGCGGCGAGAAATAGTTGCACAGTTGGAAGAATTGCGGAGTCAACCCAAACGCTGGCAATTACTTTCTAATATCTCTTTCCAAGACTTACTCCCCTCCTCATCCCCCTCATCCCCCTCATCCCCCTCACTCATCGTCTTAGTACGAAACCTCAAGCAACTCCAAGCCGCCCTCAAAGCTGGTGTTGAAACACTCTACTGCGAATTTGAAGATCCCCGCGCCTACCGAGAAGCAGTACAGCTAGTACGTCAACCCAGACAACAATCCCCAGTCCCCACAATTTGGGTTGCACCACCCCGAATTACCAAACCGGGCGAAAACTGGATTTTGCAGCAAATACGTACCTGTGAAGCAGATGGCTATTTGATACGGAACTATGACCAACTACAATTCTTTGCCGCAGACCGTTGTATTGGAGATTTCTCACTCAACGTTGCTAATCCCTTAACAGCAGATTATTTTCAGCAACGCTTTGGTTTAGAACGACTGACGGCATCATACGACCTGAATATTAGCCAACTGCAAGACCTGCTCACCAGTTGCCCTCCCCAGTGGTTTGAGGTGACAATCCATCAGCATATACCGATGTTTCACATGGAGCATTGTGTTTTTTGTGCCTTTCTATCAACGGGTACAGATTATACCAACTGTGGACGACCTTGTGAAAAGCAGGAAGTGAAATTAAAAGACCGTGTAGGTACTGAACACGTTCTCAAAGCAGATGTAGGTTGCCGCAATACTGTATTTAACGGCACTGCTCAAACGGGAGCCGAGTACGTACAACGTCTGATAGAACTGGGATTACGTCACTTCCGCATCGAGTTTGTGAATGAAATACCAGAGCAAGTGACTAAAACAATACATCGCTACCGTCAACTACTGCAAGGTGAAATTACAGGTTCTCAATTATGGCGTGAGTTGAAGCTGCAAAATCAATTAGGCGTAACTCGTGGCCCTATGGGAGTGTCTGTATTGCGATCATAATTCATTGTCTGAACGCCCAGCTTGAAAAATCTGTTCGGCAGTCAAGTTTAATTCTAGAAATGTAGGGGATATGATGCGGTCATTTCCCCGAAACAGATTAACTTGATACTCACCATCCACCAAATAGTAAACGGAAATAGTCGGTTGTTTGGGACTACCTATATATCTTCTACCGCCTAAAGCTAAATAATCAGTAATCCAGTATTCAGGAACACCAAAAGTTTCGTAGTCAACCAGTTTGTGTGCATAATCATCTTTCCAATTAGTGCTGACGACTTCAATAACTAAGGGAACCGACGCAGCTTGAGTAACAGTTGATGACTTTTTCCACATCGGTTCTGCTGAAAGATTCTTTTGATTTATCACTATCACATCAGGCGAATAACCTGATTCTTTGTCAGGAACCTTAACTAGTGCTTGCTTGGGTATAAGGTAGGGGAGACTCAGCCGTTCAAATTCTACGTTTAGTTTTTTAGCTAAAAAACCATTAATCTCTTCATGATCTCCTACTGGCTGCATTTCAACAATTATCCCGTCGTGTAGTTCATAACATCCGCCATCTGGCTTCCAATTTAGGAATTCTTCAAAAGCGATCGTTTTTGGTAAGGCTTGAAACATCACACTTACTCCTGATGATGATTCAGAGTTTAGCAAATTACTTGTTATCACATCACTGAGGAGAATCACTATAATAACCAGATAGACGTGATTGTAGTCAATGAATGTCATAGAATTGAACCTCACACCACTAGAAGTGGCGTGATTCCTGCTTCAACGATCTGAGCCGGAATAGAAAACAGGACTTACAAGTTCTCCACAGGCGTTTAGAGCCTCCGTGATCCCCACGGCGGCCATTAATCTCAATCCCTCAGCCAATATGTTCAAAGCCGCATTATTGTCTCTCAAATTGTAATTGCTGCAAGTAGGACAAGACCATTCACGCAGTTTTAAATCTTTGACTAATGGGTTGATAAAACCACAGTGATTACAAGTTTGAGATGAGGGATAAAATGTACTATTATATCTCAAAATTCTCCTCATTATGCTCAAAGACTGGTTGAGCGATTAACTCAACGCTCTGAGCAAATTTCCCAATTTCCATTATCGGGTCGCATTGTCCTAGAATTTGAAACTAAGCAGCGAATGAACGTTATAAACCAATACGCTTGGGTTAAGGGCTACTGGCAACAATTTTGGGTTTTCGAGACGCGATAAATCGCCGTCTCTACAAGTGTTTTGGGCTTATCTAAACTGTATTGCGTTATAAACTCAATGTTGGAACCGGCTAGATGTTAATGTTTCCTTAAAGCTCTAATAGCTAGTGCTTAAACCTATATCAGTATTTTTGTGAGGCTTACAATCATTTTGTAAAAATCAATGCAACTACAGTTATTTAAGTGGGCGATTCTTCCCGTTGCGTTTGTGGCTGCGAGCCTCCTAAGCGTACACGCGGTAGTAGCGGACAAGGGTGAAAGTGAAAGCGTTGGAAGGTTAGAGAAGGGCGAAAAGTTTGAACAGGGTGAAAGGGGCAGAAGGATCAAACATATCTTCGTCATAGATATGGAGAACCACAACTTCACGCAACCCAGCAGCGATACAAGTGCGCCCCACCAGATATTCGGCAATCCCGCAGCCCCGTATCAAAATAGCCTCATAACCCCCGGAAATCGGAATGCCGCTCAGGTTTCCTACGCCGGTGCTTACCATAATGTCCTGGCTACACCGTCCGGCAATAACCCAAGCATCCACCCATCTGAGCCAAACTATATTTGGCAGGAAGCCGGCAATAACTTTGGCGTGTTGAACGATAATGATCCTTACAAAAATCCTGGTGGCACTAACCAGAATACGACACTCCATCTCAGTGCTTTACTTGAGCAAGCTGGTCTCTCGTGGAAATCATACCAGGAAGACATTGACCTGGCAAAAAATGCTAATGGTCTGCTTACCAACACGGTTCTACCTCGAAACCAGTGGACTGTCCCTCTGAGCAGCTTTAGTGGTACATCAACTGATTACACTAACCCTTACAACGGTAGCAATCAATATAACTTTGCGTGTAAACACGACGGTCATCTGTTTTTCACTGACACCAACGGCGGTAACGACCCAACACCAGCAAACCCTCTAGCATCTAAATATGCACCATTGCAACAATTAAAAGAAGACCTTGCTCATAATAAGGTTGCCAGTTACAGCCTGATTACACCAGACCAATTCAACGATTCACACACGGCGTTGACTAATGGCTTTGACTATCATGGGGTGCATTACACAGGCGATCAGTCCGCAGTTGCACAGGGTGACAATTTTCTTGCCACGATCATTCCAGAGATCATGCGCTCCGATGCTTACAAGGATGATGGTGCGATCGTGATTTGGTGGGACGAGAGTGAAGGTACTAACGCCAACGACTTCAGCCACACCCTGGAGGAAATTGTGATCTCACCTCTGGCCAAAGGCAACGCCTATGAAAGCTTAGTAAATTATACTCACTCGTCCGACCTGAAGAGCTGGGAAGAACTCTTCGGTGTGTATGCACCAGGGCACGTATTTTTGGGAGATGCAAACTCCCCAGGTACCAATGACTTCTCGGATCTGTTTAAGAAGGGGGCACTCACCTCGAAGGGGTGGAGGGAATGGACAAATAAACACGAGTAATTCGCGCCTTAGAGGAGTACTTCAAGGCAACGACAATTCAACCCAAAAAGCATCCGCATTGACATCAAAATAAAACCCTTGAATGATTGTTTTTAGTTGTAACCAAATATTTTCTTATTGTTGTAAGCCGCCATATTCACCACTGCTGGGGAGTTTGTTTAACTATCTCCACAAGCCTCAGCACGGTTGGGGATGTCTCGTTTTTTCGCCAAATCATCGCGATCGCTTCCATACATCAAGCACTAAAACCTGGAGGGCGTTTTGTCGCAGAATTTGGCGGTAAGGGAAATATTTTGGCGATCGCCACAGCTTTATACAGCGCTTTAGAGTCCATTGGTATCCACCAAACACAAGTAGAGAATCCTTGGTATTACCCCAGTATTGGTGAGTACACCACTCTACTAGAACAACAAGGCTTTGATGCCATTTATGCTATCCTCTTTCCTCGTCCCACTCCCTTAGCAGAGGGAGAAGCTGGCATCGCAAACTGGATTAAAATGTTCGCTGGCTCTTTCTTCGCCGGACTTTCACCTGAGCAACAAATAGAAATAATTTCCGTCATTGAGGAATATCTGAAGCCAACACTATATCAACAAGGAACTTGGACAGCAGATTATCGAAGAATTCGCATCGTTGCCGTTAAACTTTAATTTGTGCGAATTTTAACTTATACCTTCATGACGAATTATGAATTAGTATCAGTTATGTATATACCCAAATTGTGCGATCGCCTTTGGCTTTGGCGCAGCCATCGCCAGACATCATTTTCATTACTACTAACCATTAGCCTCACTACTTTACTAGTTCCGCCCTCACTAGCACAAACACCCCTAATACCGTCACCTTCTAGTGCGCCTTTAGAACTAGACTTATTAACCAAACCAAAAGACTATGTAATCACAGCTAACACCATTCATCCAGAACGATTAACCGTTCCTAGCTTATGGTGGGCACAACAAAACTCTGAGAAAAAGCTATTGGATAATTGGATAGCATATCCAGCTTCAGAGAAAGAACCTGCACGAGTAGACTTGATCGTGAATCAGCAAATTTGGAGCTTACTAGAGTATGTAGAACGCTACGACTTCGTAAATCGCTTGGGTAGTGCTGCCCGAAACTTTGGTTACAACGTCCGAGTATTCAATTATCAAAAAGAACCCTTGGCAACCTACACTTGTAACTTTAGTGCAAGTCCAGCTTTATGCAGTATCCAAACGACTGTCAAGAACAAGATAGGGTTCCAGCGTTCACTCTAGTAATTTACAGGAGTGGGGGATTATGAAAAATCGCTTCTGCTTGATAACATCTTGCAGGGTGTAGCACCAAAGGCACTGTACAGAT
>NZ_JBALDZ010000070.1:0-7561 GCF_036917155.1 Nostoc sp.
GCACAGCAATGCTCATTGGTGTCAACTTAAGCTAGAAATGGCTTCTCGCTTGGCTTGAGTACCCGTCGGAAACTGAAGTTACCGCCTAATAGCTGAAGTCTACTGAAGTAGACTCAAGATTTTTGGGGATATTTAGTCATCTTTAGATGACTTCGGCTATGAGCCAGGAATTTCAATTCCTGGTGGACGTGCAGTTTCACGTTAAGTTGACACCAATGAGCAATGCTCTGCTCTGCTCTGCTCTGATGACAGATGTGGTTCAAATACATGAAAACTGCTGTAACTCAAAGATTTAGACTTTTTGAAGCTGAAGGTTTTTTTGGAACAATTCTTGAACGTTTTTCCAAGCATCGGCAGCAGCTTCGGCATTGTAGCTGGCGCGATGGTTGCAGAAAAAGCCATGTCCTGCTCCCGAATAGCGGAAGATTGCATGAGTAATCTGATTTTTCTTCAGTTCAGCCTCAATTTGTTCTGTATGTTCTAAGGGGATTCCCTGATCATCAAGACCAAAGAAGGCGTAGATGGGGCCTTTAATCTCTGAAGTGCGGGTGATGGTTGGTTCTCCACCGCCGGGAGTTGAGTTAGGAATACCGCCACCATAGAAAGAAGCTGTAACTTTAATGTCTGGTAAAGTGGCAGCTAGGTAAACAACGTGACCACCAAAGCAGAAACCAATGGAGCCGATCGCATCTCCTTGCACATTTGGTAGACTTCTTAAGTAAGCGATCGCAGCTTTAATATCACTCAGTATTTCATCGGCTGTTGTTTGCTCCTTATAACCTCTCCCTTGCTGCACATCTTCAGGGGTGTATCCACCCTCAAAACCGGGGGCGGTGCGTTGAAATAACGTCGGTGCGATCGCTACATACCCGTCTTTAGCAAATTTCTCAGCAACTTCCCGAATGTGAATGTTAACCCCAAAAATTTCCTGAATCACGATCACAGCTGGGAAGGTTCCCTTTTGGACTGGTTCAGCTAAGTAAGCATCAATTTGCAAATCTCCGTTAGGGACTTTAACTTGAGCGGTGCGAATTTCTGTGTTTGTCATCTTAGAATTAGCCTGTAATTGCTTTCAGGACGCAATGTTTTATGGTAATTTTTGTACAATACTACTTAAAATATATCGATTTAACGTAGTTTAAGAGTAGTATTTCACAAACAATGCGTAAAGGCAAGTCATTTGATTTAGATGTAGATGGATATAAGACCGTGCCAAGAATCCGATGCTGAATTAGTCAGTGCGCTATGGGATGAGGTGTAGGCTGTTGACTTTGTGGGTTTTTAAGTGATATTATTCACACAATAATGATGTCGCCTTTTCTAAAGGGAGTAAACCGTGAAAAAGCCAAACAAGAAGGTAAACGTCTTGTAGTCGAAAACTTATTACAAGTTCGTTTTGGTTCATTAGATAAAGAACTTCAAGCAATTATTGAACCAGTATTAGCATTACTCCCTGAAGAATTTACTCCATTGCTCGTGCAATTGTCACGGGAGGAATTGATTGCTAAATTTGGCAGACACTGAATAATTTTTCCGGTTAGACCTAAAACTAAAGTTTTGATACATCTTTTAGCAGCCCAAGATTTGGGAATGGAAGTTATTGCAGCTACAGATGGCAAAACAACAGAAGAGGAGAAAGCTAAAATTAAACAATATCTTGGTGCAGATGCAATGCTTTTGTCTGATACAACTCCCCAGGCTTTATTAAAGGTATTACACCAAACAAAAGCTGATATATTGATTACTGGGGCTGGCAATAAATATACAGCACTCAAAACGAGAATTCCTTTTTTAGACATTAACCATGAACGTCACCATGCTTACGCTGGTTATGCAGGTTTGGTGGTACTAGCACGCGAACTACATGAAGCCTTGTATAGTCCTATATGGGAGCAAGTTAGCAAACCTGCACCTTGGGATGAAAAATTCGCTTATCAGCTATAGGCGCAACTTTCTTCTGCCAAGCTGATGTAATTGATCGTCTTCCACTACACTTTTAAAGTGTGGTGGAAGATGCTTATTTTCCAAATATCTGCTTTGTTGTACAAAGAGAAGCGACTTGTTCACCGAGCAATCCAACGGCTTACTGCTGGCAATTGTGCAGAGAACCAGAACGCACCTAAAATAATCAGACTACCACAGACAATCAAGGCATTAGTCGCACCAAAATTATCTGCCAAAGTCCCAGCTAACAAATTTCCAAAAGGCATTGTACCCACCATTGCTAGGGCGTAAAAACTCATTACTCGTCCGCGCTTATCCTCGGTAACTAGGGTTTGAATAATCATATTACTACTGGTAATGTTGAGGATAGAAAAGCAGCCTACAAATACCAGAATGATTATAGATAGCCAAACTTGACGCGAGAGTGAAAAGAATATCAAACTCATCCCAATCAAAACTTGAGCGACTACAATCAAACGCTCTAAGCCTACAATCCCTCGTCTGACACTTAGATACAAACAAGCAAACAACGAGCCAATCGGTGCTGAAGTGCTGAGGTGAGCCATTGTTGTTGCGTTCCCATTGAGAATCTTTGCTGCAAAAACAGGCATCAGCGCGACATGAGACATCCCGACGAAACCATGTAACGCTAGCATTAATAAAATTACTCTAATCGCCTGGAATTTCCAGACATATTCAAAGCCCTCTCGCAATTTCTCCAAAGTATCGCTAATGCCCGTAAGGGGTTGCATCTGTCTGGCTGGCAGCCGCATCGCTAGCAAGGTAAATATGGCAGGAATATAGCTGAGGGTATCGTAAAGAAAACAATATTTTACCCCTAGTGTAGCAATCAAAATCCCGCCCATAGCAGGCCCCACGACGAGAGAGGAACTTAACATTACTGAATTCAAAGCGATCGCATTACCCCAATCGGCGCGATCGCCTACAGTTTCGGTGACGATTGTATGGCGCACGGGCATATCTAATCCCTTGAGCAAACCATTGAAAGCACTCAGTACCAAGAGGATAGGAAAGGTAATCCAATTGGTAAAGGTGAGAATTGTTAAAGCCAGGGAAACGCTAATTCCCAATATCTGTACCACCATTAACAAGTCACGACGACTCCAGCGATCGGACAATATGCCCGAAAAGGGAATCACTAATAACGTAGGTAAAAATTGTACAAACCCTGCAACTCCCAACAACCAAGGCGATTGAGTCAAATCGTATACCAGCCAAGGAATAGTTAACTGCTGGGTCATAAATGTTCCAGACATTGATAGTAACTGTCCCCCGAAAAACAGGCGAAAGTTACGCCAGCGCAAGGCGGGTAAATGGTGGTAAGTGATATTACTGATGCTTTCCCCTAGTTGTCTATGCCAAATTTTCATGAGGAAAATTTTATCATGGTTTACTAATAATTAGATTAACTAAGAATTATTAAATAATCGCGTAGTTTACTACCCAGGCATCGCTGATCTGTCTGAGCTAAGGCTTTTGCACATTGACATCGAATCACTATAGAAGAGGATTTGTCTGAAAAACATAGGAAATTACTATTTAGCCACTGCATACTACGATAAATCTATCGGAATAATGTATGATAATTTCAGTTATACTCCCAGCATGGGAATGTTGCTAGCAGAGTATCGGCAAAATTCCCAAGGAAATAGGCGAGTGTGAACACCTCCCGATAGATCAAACTCTGGAGAATCCTAATGGGCTATAAACATATAGAAGTTAAACAGGTAGCTGGTTTCATCGGTGCAGAAATCGGCGGCGTAGACCTTTCGCGCTCTCTTTCTGAGGATCAAGTCCAAGAAATTCGCAAAGCGCTATTGAAGTGGAAAGTTGTGTTCTTTCGTAGTCAGAACATTGATCATGCTGCCCAGGTCGAGTTCACATCTCGTTTTGGCGAAGTGACTTTCGCCCATCCCTTGGGAGAGCCTGAACCAGTTCCGGGATTTCCCCAGATCAAACCTGTAGACCGTAGACTCTATGAAAAGCAATATGGTTTTCGCACTGGCGGCCCTTGGCACACAGATGTAACGGCGGCGATCAACCCACCAGCAGCGTCAATTTTACGCGCAGTTAATGTCCCTAGTTTCGGTGGTGACACCCAGTGGAGTAATCTTGTTGCCGCTTATGAGGGACTCTCAGCACCTTTGCGATCGCTAGCTGATACATTAAAAGCAGAACATCGCTTCAATGGAGGCGGTTATCAACCCCGCAATAACAAATTCGACGAGCGCATTGCTGTCAATCCCCTAGTTTCTATTCACCCAGTCGTCAGAGTTCATCCTGAGACTGGTGAGCGTGCCTTGTTCGTCAACCCTGGCTTCGTCTCTCGCATTGTTGATGTGTCACCAGAAGAAAGCAGACTGTTGCTAGAGTTGTTCTTTAACCAAGTCACCAAACCTGCCTATACCACCCGCTTCCGTTGGAACAACGGTGATATCGCCTTCTGGGACAACCGCGCTACCGTGCATTTAGCTCCTCAAGATTTGGATCATTTGGATGTCGAACGTCTCCTTTATCGCACCACCATCACAGGCGATGTTCCAGTAGGGGTTGATGGTTCCCGTTCAGAAGTGGTTCAAGGTGAAGCTTTCAGCGCTGAAGTACCAAGTGTCTTCAAGCAAAAAGCTGAGTCTAAGGAAGCACAACCAGTCCTTTCCTAAAGCTGAGTTATAAGTTACAAGTGCTGAGTCAATTAAAAAGTACTCAGTACTTATGAACGCAGACATTAACCGTTGTTGCTCTCTCTACAAGGGTAAATTTTGTATGACCATTTGCTGGTATAGCCCTAAATCTAAGGAGACCTGATTATGACACTCACGGCAAGTCGGATTGAGATTACACCCACCGGAGCGGCTCTTGGTGCAGTGATTACCGGATTTGATGTTAATTCTGTGGAACCAGAGGTAATTCTACAGCTAAAACAGGCATGGCGCGATCAGCACATTTTGATTTTCAAAAACCAAATATTAACTGACGATCAGTTGTTAGCCTTTGCCAATTACTTTGGTGATATTCTTCAACAACCTGCTTATATCCGCAAAGGAGAAACAGAAGAATACTTGCCGCCCCTAGTTCTCACTCTTGCAAATGCTGCTCCTGAAGAAAGTTCAGTCAATATTCGACCGAACTATCAGGAACTTTTACCCCACATCGATCACTACTGGCTTCCTGTGCCATCTAGCGGTTCTTTCTTATATGCAGTAGAAGTACCTGAGAATGGCCCCAATACCTATTGGATAAATTTGGCTCAGGCTTACGACGAGCTAGACGATGCCACCAAAGAGCAAATTTCTGGCTTACAAGTTCGCTACTTTAATTCCTATGGCAGTAAGGATCGGGATGAGTATGGTCAGCCTAAATATGCAGATAGTCGCGCCCCAGAACCAGGCGAACGAGTAGCAATTCATCCTCTGGTTCGCACACATCCAGATACAGGCAAAAAGATCCTCTTTTTCAATGCAGCTAGCGATGTAGACATCGTGGATTATGACCATGTAGAAGGAGCAAAACTAATTGCGCGGTTGCAAGAGCATATCAAGCAACCTCGATTTGCCTATCGTCACCAATGGAGCAAGGGCGACCTACTTTATTGGGATAACCAGGCAACGGCTCACTACCGCCCTGAATTTGATGCCAATGCCACTCGTATTCTCAAACGGGTCAGCCTTCGGGGGTAGTCGTCCTTTCTAAAAGTTTAACAATCTAAGAATATAAAACGAAATGAAGTAGTTGATTGTTGACTGTTAACAGTCAACAATCAACAGGAGCCATTACGTTGGGCGGCTATGCCGACTTGTACAAATGGCGTTCAACAGCCAACACCACGGGATTGAGAGCCATGATTAAACCTTATGTCAGGAAACGATTAATTTCCAGACGAGATTTGCTTTATACTTTGTATGGGTTCGCCTCTTTCGCTACATTGGTAGGCTGTGGAGCAAATGCTGGTAGTGGAAACAAGAATACGATAAGTAACAATAACAACACTATTGCCAGTAATAGCGGTAGCAATAATAGCAAGCCTAAACTTATTCGGCTTGGCTTCACATCATTTGGCGATCTAACAAGAGAAAAAGGTGTAATCGAAAAGCGTTTAGCTCCTTTGGGAGTAGATGTTAGCTGGTCAAAATTTATCTCCGGGCCACCCCTGCTGGAAGCCTTAAGTGTGGGTAGCCTTGATGGGGGACAAGTTGGGGAAACGCCGCCGATCTTTGCTCAGGCTGCTGGTAACAATTTGGTTTACCTAGTGAATATCCCGGCGGGTACGGGGGAAAGTTATGGGATTATTGTGCCAAAGGATTCTTCCATTAAAACGGTAGCGGATCTTAAAGGCAAAAAGGTTGCCTATGCCAGAGGAACTGCTCTGACCTATTTTTTGGCGAAAGCGTTGGAAGAAGTTGGGCTGAAGTTTAACGATGTTCAAGGTGTGAATTTGACTGTTGCTGATGGACAAGCAGCATTTTTAAACAAAACTGTTGATGCCTATGTAGCGATCGACCCTACACTGATCAAGCTTCAACAAGAGGGAACGATCCGAGTGTTGCGGGATGCTCAGGGAATTAAAACACCAGGATCTTTCTACTTAGCTGCCAGGGAGTTTGCTAGTAGTAACCTTGAACTCTTCAAAGCAATTCTAGAAGAGTACTACCAAGTTGGAGAATGGGCAAATCAAAATAGGCAAGCAGCCGCCCAAATCCTTGCTCCGAAGTTAAAGGTTGATGTGCCAACGATGGAAACAATGTTGTCTCGACGAAAGTACGATATGCAACCTATTAATGAGCAAGTGCTGCGAGATCAACAGCAGGTTGCCGATCTTTTGTACCAATTAAAAATCGTGCCAAAACAAGTCGATGTCCGGGAAGCAACTCTGACTTCTGAACAGTATGCGGCAATTATACCGGATAGTATCAGAAATAAGGCATGATTTAGCGATCGCAAACTAGCTAAACGAAAATAAAGAGGCTGTGATCAGGAGATGCAAGACTGGGTGAAAAAGAGGATAACTCATGCTGAATAGCTAATATGTCCTTTTCCTGACAGCTATTGCCTTTCTTCCACATCTATGGGATTTTTATTTTAAGGAAGTACGGTTCGGCGACCAAATTATCATAGTTTAAATCGGGAAAATCGTCAGAAACACGCTACAGTATTTGGTTGCTTGTTAGCGGTAAATTTGACCCTTTAGTTTAAATCCCTAGAAACAATCCAAATGTGCATATTCAATAAATTCAGTAGGGGTCAGATTTTTGCTCAGTCGTTGCTGGGCATTTTGTTGTTAACTGCTTGTTCTTCCCCAAATTCTCAGTCTTCAACCACCTCTACTCCCAGCGCGTCTAATCCAACAGCAGCGAGCGATACTTTAAAGCTTCTCTATTGGCAAGCACCAACTATTCTTAATCCCCATCTAGCTCAAGGTAACAAAGACTTTGAAGCTAGTCGAATTACTTACGAACCCTTGGCCAGCTTTGATAAAGATGGTAAACTAGTCCCCTTTCTCGCAGCAGAAATTCCCTCTTTAGAGAACGGTGGAGTAGCAAAAGATGGTAAATCAGTGACTTGGAAACTCAAACAGGGAGTCAAATGGTCTGATGGTAAA
>NZ_JBALDZ010000071.1:0-30127 GCF_036917155.1 Nostoc sp.
GGCTGATGAGGCTGATTTTCTTCATGCCCTCTAATCTACCATCTCTCTGTACTTATTTTTCCTGGTAGCCTAATTTCCACCGTGAACGGTTACGCGAAAGATAATTATCTTTTAGCACTATCAAAAGATAGTGATGCTAATTTTTTGCTCACAGGCGATCAAGATTTATTAGAGATTGCAAAATTTGAAAATACTGAAATTGTTACCTACCAAGAATTTTTACTGAAATTATAAAGTTATTGAATTGACTATAGTCAATTCAAGATTTACGCATTCTTTCGTTGTGAGCTATAATTATTCACAACATTTCATAGAGTTAACTATGACAACTCCATTGCTGCTAACGCTTCATAGTCTACCCGCTACCTTACCTTTAGAAGGTGCAATCAGCATAGAGTTGCAAGAGGGAATACCTATATTTAGAGCTTCTAGCATTGTCCAAAATCGCATTACAGCGTTGCTAGCCAAACAAAAAATTTCTCTACTCACGCCAGAAGAAGAACAAGAACTAGCTAGCTAAAGTGAAATTGATGATTACCTGAGTTTTATTAATCGTTTAGCTGCTATACAAACAACAATGTAAAAATAAGTGCAAGATGTAAGTCTACCCAGGAATTCGGCACTCTAACTTCTCTATACACGTAAGTATCCTTGCTTATCGGCAAACTATCATCTGGAAAAATCTGGAAGACCGCTCTTATGGGTTCCTATCAATGATAATTTTAAGCATTGGGAACCCCTAAAAATCAAAGTTTATGAACGTAGCCGACGACAAAACGATTGTTCGCGAGTATTTCAATTCCACAGGGTTTGACCGTTGGAAGCGAATCTACGGCGATGGCGAAGTCAACAAAGTCCAACTAGACATCCGCAATGGACACCAGCAAACCGTGGATACAGTTCTCGGTTGGCTGAAGGCTGATAACAATTTACCAGAGCTGTCAATTTGTGATGCTGGGTGTGGTGTCGGTAGTCTCAGCATTCCCCTGGCGGTAGATGGTGCTAAAGTTTATGCCGCCGATATTTCTGAAAAAATGGTGGAAGAAGGCAGGGATAGAGCCAAGCAAACCTTGGGAAATGCCGAAAATCCCACTTTTGCTGTGCAGGATTTGGAATCGTTGAGTGGTAGCTACCATACCGTTATTTGTCTAGATGTTCTCATCCATTACCCTCAAGAAAAAGCCGATGAGATGATATCTCACCTCTGTTCTTTGGCACAGTCGCGGATAATTCTCAGTTTTGCACCGAAGACCTGCGCCCTGAGTATACTCAAGAAAATTGGCAGTTTCTTTCCTGGGCCAAGTAAAGCCACTCGTGCATATTTACACCGTGAGGCTGATGTGGTAAGAATCTTGGAAAGTAATGGCTTTTCTTTGGAACGACGGGCAATGACGAAGACTCGCTTCTATTTTTCTCGCCTACTAGAAGCGACACGCAAGTAAGGTTAAAATCGCAGCAAAGGTCTATCATATCCTTTGCTGCGATTTGACAATCTCAAGCCTGAGATATGGTAGATATTGCCGTTGGCATCAAGCTTTGTTTTTTCTCTAAATAACCGTTGTTCTGCTTTGCAGAATTATACATGATTATAAAGGTAGCGATCGCAGCTGCTCCTAAGAAAATAATTCCAGTAAGTAACCAGATTTCTCCTCTATTCTGATGAACTTTATCCTTAGAAGCTTTAACAGAAGATACATCTTGTTCAGACTTCTGGGGATGTTGACTCAAAGCGGTGCTTTGAGTCATGTTACTTTGCTTGTGATTTTGGCTAGTTTCAGGTATTTGATTCAGGGTTTCGTAGGTATATTTAACTTCTTGTTTATCTAGTTTCTCTAATTCCCTAATCTCATGCCATAACGGGTGACGTTGTATTAACCAACGCCGGACTAATTCGATTTTAACTTTACTGCCTTGCTCATTTAAAAAGCCCTTTGATGCTAGTTCTTTAGTTAATTTTTTCTGCAAATCTCTTGACAATACATCATCGTGACTTTGAAGTAACATCAACGGGTTTTTCTCTAGCTGTTGGTCTTTTTTTTCTATAGCTATTTTTTGCGCCTCAGCCACCGCCGAAAAAACTACTTTCTCTGGTACAGATAAAGCCTCCCAATACCATGCAAAACCAGCTTCGGCAAGCTCAACTGCCCTATCTATAATCATTTCTACATCTTCTTCAGAAACTTCCCATTTTTCTAGTTCCCTAGCTCTACTGAAAATTGCAAAACATAAAATTTGAATAAAATAGGGATGTCCTGCTGATAAATCGGTAATTGCTTCTATGGCCTTTGGTTCGTATTTCAAAGCATCCGCAACAGGTTCGATAATTAACTGCTCAATACTTTCCTTATCTAGCAACCCAACTTCTGCAATCGGTGCTTTGGGAAATATGTTTAGTAAATTTGATATATCTGCTGGTTTTCTTCCAGTAAATATAATTACAAATAATCTTTGATTTTTATAAACAATATTTTTCAACTGCTTGAATAGTGATTCAAGCTCTACACCTATATGTTTATTATTTAAAGCATCAAATTCATCTAATAGTAATACCAAGTTAGTATCTTTTAAATGTTCGTCAACTTGGGGTAAAAAGTTAGTGCAAAAGATATCCTTTTGTTCTTGTATCTCTTTGGCTTTTGGTATTACTACTTTGTCTGGAGATATTTTTAATTGTTCGACAATCGTTTCTGCTAAACTTTCTAAGAGGTTTTCTAACTTTTCTTGGCTATGATATTCTAAATCAAAGCTAACAAAAGCAGACTTATCTACTTTGACAAGTTTAGGAATATTCTGAAGTAGAGATGAATTGCCTATACGTCGTTGACCGTGCAGTAATATGACTTTCTCGCCTCCTCTCAGATTTTCTTCAATAAACGCTAATTGCTCCTGTCGCCCAAAAAATATTTCCGGTTCACTAATGGGACGACCGATAATATAAGGGTTTCTCTGAGATTTTAGTTGTATCATGATAATATCTGCGATAGGTCTACTGAACAGCCTGTGATTATTTAGTTAGATACCCATAAGCTATTGCAGTACAACACAATAAGGGAAAGTTTTACTTGTCGTTGTTACCCACAAATTATATTATACTCATGGTGATTGACTAATTCACATCGCTATTGTTAAGTCTTCCCTAATTTGCTTCCGGCATAACAACAAACTTACCATTTTCAACCTTAAGCAGTTTTTTGTCTCTTTTCATTTCTCTAGTATTTTTATCAAATGTTACCTCCTCCCTAGAGGTGTTTTCTGGTAAAAGCCTAACTTTTGGCAAATTTAGCAAAACCATTGGCTTATCTAGATTTGGAGGTAATTTAAAAGACTCTATAAAAACCTGGGTAGTATCAAAACTGCTTGCAGTATACCAACCGACCTTAACGCCCCATTGCTTTTCAGCTGCGTTTGTAAAGTTTATTGATTTTACTGCATTGCGAAACCAAGGTACAGCTACTACTAAACCTTCTACAGCGTCACCAGCCTCTTGCAAGATTCGATTGCTGCTATAAAGAGAAGATCCTCCTAACAACTTTATATCTGGTCTTTGTCGTGGTTCTATATTGTCTAACCACTCCTTACGAGCTTTAATAGTTGTAATTGCTGCTGTCAGATTTTGTGTATCTGGAAACAATAATATTGCCTGTGGTTTATATTGATAAAGTAGATTCTTGATTTTGTCTTCATTGAAGTCTGGAGCGACTATGTTAATGCATGGCTTCTCAAATATTTCACCCTTGTTGACATTCTCAAATTTAGTTCTAAAGCTATCAAAACCTTGGTCACGATCGCTATTTTTTATGTCTGGAAATAAAGTGCGATCGCCTCTACTAATTGTTAATAATTAGGCGGACATCTACATCTATTCTTAAAACAGAAGATTTACCTATACGTCGCTGACCTTTACCCATCTTTTAATTATTGGGCACGCAAAATAGCCGTCCCACAACCACCCTAAAATTGTGTAACGCCGAATTTTTATAAGGAAATAAGTATATTAAAATATTACATGATTGCGGGGTATCTTGTACGCGCTTAATAACACTGTTTCTTCAAGCAAGGTAGGCAAAAAGTCTGATGCAAAAGCTAAAAAACTGTCGCGGGGATTAGATTGATATTGTGGAACCTTTGTGAAAGTCAGGTTAAAATCACTAGCAAAGTGTAAATCTGAAGTGAAACTATGAAAACTGCTGAAAAATTAGCTGCCGGTTGGCTACTGACACTCGGATTCATGTTTGTAACGCTATCAGCAACAGCGGTATTTGGAAAATTTGCTACACGTAAAGTGAATATACTGCCTGAAGATAAGTATGATTTCCCCTCACCTTATGCTACTTATGAAAATGATGATACTGCTGTTAGTGGTCTAATTTTTGGCGTTCCTACTCTAACATTGGGCACGTGGTTAGCATTGGGATTATACCGTCAAAGTCGGCAGGATAAAAAGGCGCTTAATCAACAAGTTAGCGATCGCCTGCAATCGATTTTTTATGAGATGCTACAAGAAAATCAGGGGCGCGTAACTGTTTTAGGCTTTGCGATGCAGTCACAATTACCCGCAGCCCACGCCAGACAATATTTAGATGAAAAAGCTAAAGAATTCAATGCAAACTTTAAGGTGAACGAAGAAGGGGCTGTATCATATCATTTTGATGTCTAATTGTCATTTGTCATTTGTTATTAACCAATGACCAATGACTAATAATCAACTTACGGCTAAGTCTAATGACGCAGATTTTTTTGAGCGTAGCTGCCATTTTAGGCGGTTTGTCGGTTGCTGCTGGTGCTTTTGCTTCCCATGCCTTGCGGGAAAAAATTAGTGAGCGATCGCTAGAAATTTTTGAAACTGGCGCTCGTTACCAAATGTATCATGCTTTAGCACTTTTTCTAGTAGCCATACTAATTAGTCGTACCGAATCCCCTCAACCCACTCTTATCGCCAGTGGATGGCTGTTTCTCATTGGCATTGCTATTTTCTCAGGAAGCTTGTATGCCCTTAGCTTAACCGGTATTAAATCCTTAGGAGCGATCGCACCACTAGGCGGTGCAGCTTTTCTTGCTGGTTGGGGCACTTTAGCTTTAGCCGCCTGGAATTTGAAGTTGTAAAAAGTTAAAAGTTAGGAGTTATGAGTTTTTAACTCCTAATACCAATTCTTTTTAAAAATGCATATAATAAAGCTCGCTGTAGTTCCTTCAAGCCATCGAGAGATAAATATATTGCAGCTTCTATATACAAGCTTTGATAAAAGCCGTACTGGTGGTTTTGGTTTCTGTGCAAGATGAACCGCGATTTCTAATTGCTAAGTATTTTTTCTAAAGTGGGATACACTTAGTTACTGACGTTGCCAGAAAAATCAAGGTAATGCAGAATTTAACAACTCATAATTCACCCCTCCTCAATCTCAGGCGTACCAGCAAATTATGCAAAGCCGCAGCAGATGAAGGTACTTCAGGTAATTGGCTAGATTGAGATGCCTCATGTAACTTATTACGCAGATATTCATATTCTCTTTGATGAAAAGCTACACTGCTACCTGATAGAATAGACCTTTCTGTACCTGCTAATTTTTGGGCGATTAAATCAGGAATATATGATAAATTAAAAACCTCATTTAGCTTAATTAAATTAGCCTCGATTACTCCTGTCTGCATCAAATAAATTCCAGTTAACAATACTCGATAAACATAAAGTAATGGCTTAACTTGATGCGTATCTTCTTTCTCAAAAAGTTTCCATTGCGTTGTGGCGAAACCAAGATAATGGTAGCTATGATGACGGGTAATACAATTTTTAGCAATAATTTTCAATTCCTCATGTTCGGGTGAAGTTGTTAATATTAAAGGAGAATATAATTGTTCTAATACATAACCATTCTTTTTAATTAGCATCAAAAAGAATTTTTTGACATCATGAGTTACTAAATCAATTTCTAAAGAATAGCGAACTTCTGAAACTTCAATAGTTTCATTTATAGTCTTTAATCCCACTACTTCTTGAACTGGTAAAATATGCACACCACGCAAATCATAATCAGAATCAGGTGAGGGAAAGCCATATAAGTGGGAACCACTGATGATGGTGAATAAAAACGGGTAAGGCTGTTGTCCAATAATTGTGTTGATAGAAGGTGGAATATTCATAATGTGCCGTTTACTTGCTTACCTCGGTTCGCCTGTTTCTTTAGAACATCTTCTGTATAAACCAGAACACTCACTCATAGTCCAGAGTTATCAACCCCGCGAAATGCTATCTGGGGTGGTAAATGCAGATGGCTTTGGTGTGGGTTGGTATCATAATCAAAAAGATACTGATCCTTTTATCTACAAAAATACCCTACCTATTTGGAATGATATAAACCTATCCAGTCTCAGCCGTTATGTTGAATCAAAGTGTGTACTTGCTTATGTACGCAGTGCTACACCAGGACAATCTGTAGATTTTGCTAATTGTCAGCCTTTTAACCATCAACAACAGCTATTTATTCATAATGGACGAATCGAGAATTTCCGCAAAACATTACACAGAAAAATCCGCAGCGCTTTAACCCAAGATTTCTACGAAAGAATTAATGGCAGTACTGACTCTGAACACATTTTTGCATTATTACTTTCACAAAGTCAAATTAACAAACATCGACCTCCAGAATATGCTTTACGCACTACATTATTAACGCTTTTAGAGATGGCAAAACGCTATCAAGTAGAAGCCTCCCTCAACGTAATTTTTAGTGACGGACATCGTTTAGTAGCTTCTCGTTTTGCTACCACCTCCCCGCCTCCATCTCTTTACTGGATACGAGATGATCCGACTTTTCCAAAATCCGTAATTATTGCGTCTGAACCGCTATTTATAGGTAATTGGATTGCTTGCCCAGAAAACAGCATCATTAGTGTGGGAACAGACTGTGAGATCCAAATTGAGCAAATCTGAGCAAATTTAGTGTGAAAGACGTTATTTTTCAAGCCTTCAATGAATGTCGCCCGAAAACTTTTGCACTATTCCAGGATATCGATACAGCACTTCCGGCAGCTATGAGGTACATCCTCAAAACTGAAAGCTTTGCTAGGAGAGGGGCAAGAAGAAAAACTATATTGCATAATAGCGGGAAGCGCTGTAAAGCCACATTCTCTAGTCAGCCTCATCTTGACTTTAGCCCCGTTGCTTGCAAGCACCGCGTTTTAAAAGTTGGTAGGATTCCCTTTTTCTTGAATTGGGTGATGATATGGCACTGATGCAAATGGATAAATAATCTGCCCATCAAGCTTTGGCAGTGTCTTGATTTGAAAATCTCACACAACCGAAAATTTTACAGTATCTTTTTGGTTAGTACGTTACTTTTAAGTGCGTACTTTTCATTTTATATATTTGTTTTATTATTTAAATAGTATTGAAACAAATTTGTGTCATTAAGTTAAACCTTACCCACTTTAGGATTGCAACAATTTGTGTTAATACAGCTTGTAAGTTATCTGTACCGCTTCTAAGCTTAACGCTAGAAAGTTCAAGCTTTACACCCTTGATGAAATTAATTTGACACAGCTACAAATAAAAAATCACTGCACAGAAACGAATAATAAAATTTATGAATAGCAAAGAAATGTCACAAAAAACAGAACTAAGAAGAATTGTCAATCGGACACGCGGTCAAGGTCACGGGCCGATTATCCGGCTCATGAGTCCTTCCGATTTAGGACATTTGCTGAAACCTTTTGTTTTTTTGGATTTGATTGATGCCGATACAAGTATAGCGGAATCTATGCCAATCCATCCGCATTCAGGTATTGCAACTGTAACTCTTATTATTGAAGGTGACGTTCGCTTCGATGATCCTGAATCTGGTAGGGGTACTATATCTTATGGTGGTGTAGAATGGATGCGTGCTGGTGGTGGTGTCTGGCACGGGAAAGAAATGACTTCCGGCACATCAAAGCGTGTGCGTGGGTATCAACTTTGGATCGCTCTTCCACCTGAACTCGAAAATGGGCCAGTTGATAGTCAATATCTCGAAGCTGATAAGATTCCAGGCGTAGGTCCAGCCCGTATCATTCTTGGTAGTTATGCTGGGGTGAAAAGCCCTGTACGCTCTCCTGAAGGCATAAATTATCTGTTGGTCACGCTTGCCCCAGGTGAACGCTGGGAATACCATCCCCCCGTCGGTCAGGATGTGGCTTGGCTAAGTGTCAGTCGCGGAGCAGTGGCGACACCAGATATTGCCAGTGAGGGTGAGTTAGTGACTTTTTCCTCTGGTAATGGTGTTATCACCATGCAGGCTGATGAAAAAAACGGAGCGGTCTTCATAATGGGGTCGTCAGTTCGCCATCCGTATGAGCTAAAACTGGGATACTATTCCGTACATACCTCTGCCGAGGCCTTGCAAGCGGGTGAGGCGCGTATTTCTGAAATTGAAGTACGTCTGCGCGAGGCAGGAGATCGTCAAGCAACTTCTGGTGTAACGCCAGTTTTTCAATGAATGTAGACACTACATTACCGAAACCGCGTAATACCATTTCTTTATGAGGTGTAGCGGCTTCCCGCATAATACGAGAGCCGCTATAGATGATATTTGTCCTACCCCAACAAAAGAGAAAAATTAAAAATCTCTCACTATGGTAGTATTTTCACTAAACAATGCTATACATTGTGTATGAATTTAGACACTTGTCAGCCCAATAAGTAAACTCAATATTTAGCCGCTAATTATTGCTGCATCGAGGGTGTGGGAAAAATTCGGCTGGATATAGGAACCCGTAGCTTAGGCTTATTTTCTGTTATATTGGCATTAGCCGCAGAAGAGTTACTAGATGATGCTTCAGAGAGAATAGATGATTTGCTATTAGTAGAATTGGCAAAATCACTCAATTGGATAGTAGAAGATGAATTTGAAGATATGGAAGTAATCTTATCAGTATTTTGACTGGTGGGTTTTGCCGGAGTTTGAGCTTGACATGGAGTAATGATGAAAGTTGAACTTGTTCCTAGTACTAGTAGGAGCAAATGAGAAATATATTGTTGCATGGGAATTGGTAAAATGGGTTGATAAATATTCAAAGCTGAAAGAAGTTGTGTTTGTTATTAATTGGAAATAAAACCGCAATTTCCCAACATAAATCATGACGCTGTTGTTTAAGAAAACCTAATTACAGCGATTTCCAAATGAATAGACTTACTAGTTCTTAGTACATTAATCCGCTACCTTTTATATAAGATAAAGGGACAATAAACTTCTCCTTCGTAAAAAGAGAGCGCTTATTTTAGTACTAATTAATCGGTTTGATAGAGATCTGACAAATAGATACACCTGGAATAATTGAAGTTTTTTATCAACTAAGCCAGCACAACTATTAATATTTTAGTTAGATTTAACTTGTTACTAAAAGAGGAATGTTACTGAACTTTTTTAAAATGCTGATTTGTCTCAAATCAACTCTTAATTCGCATATTTAACTAACTCAAACAAAAAGTATATGAATTTTTAACACAACCTGAGTTTGATTAATTAGCTTTCGTCAATAAATACGTGTATATGTTCAGCAATAGATACAAATCTGACTATAGCAATCCGATTGGATTTTTGAACTTATTTGCGTGGTGTGCGTTGGCGTTGGCGTTGGCGTTGGCGTTGGCGTTGGCGTTGGCGAAGCCTCTCGTAGAGAAGCCTCTCGTAGAGAAGCGCAAGCGCGATAAGCAGGGAGTAGGCTTCTGCTGTGAGCCGACTGAGGCTTCGCCAAACGTCCTCAGCTTTTTTTCGTTGTACGGAGCTTTTTTAAAATTAAATAGGAGTTCTATCTGTTAGGTAAATGCTGATACCAATTTCTTATGAAGCTGTGTTAAAGATCAGGTGACAAGCGTGGTGCGATCGCAAGACGTTTGAGGCAGTATAAGGCAACTATAACTCATTTGTTAATCAAATATCAGGATGCAGATACTCTCAACAATTCTAGCTTTTATAAAGATTGCTCTTTCTGTTCATCAAAAAAGGAAGTATTACTCATACGCAACCTAATTATTTATACTATCATGCAGTAATTATTGGTTGCGTAGAGCATTTGAGAAAAACCCATAGACGGATATTAGCTAGTTGTAGACAAGACTCTTTTAGATAAATCTATTAGTCAAAAAGCTTACTTCAAAGTTCCCAAAACGGGCGCTACCTCAACCTCTGAAATTTGCGGAACCAAGAATCTATTAGCATAAATCTGGGGATTTGTTTGCGAGACTATGGCATAAGACTGGCGAAGATTAGCATTCACGGCAACTGTCTTCACGTCGTACATCTGCATCGCCATTTTGGGATAGAAACCAATACCAATAATCATTAGCAGAAAACAAGCAGCGATAAACACCTCACGGGGTCTAGCATCCTCGTAGACTGCATCTTCTGGTACTAGACAGTCTGTACCAAAACAAACTGTTCCCTCATCTTCTTGATTTTCCAAGCCTGCATTATTGATGTCGCATAGAAGTGCTGCACCTTTACCATAAAATACCTCTCGCAGCATAGAAAGTAGATATATCGGTGTGAGGATGACTCCAACTGCGGCAAGAAAAACGGTTACGGTGCAGAAAGTCGAACTGTAAACGTCACTGCTTGTCATCCCAACAAATACCGAGAGTTCGCCAGCAAAGCCACTCATACCGGGAAGTGCTAGGGATGCCATCGTTCCGATTGTAAACAAGGCAAAGACTTTGGGCATAGCTTGACCAATACCGCCCATATCTTTCATTACCATTGTGTGGGTGCGATCGTAAGTAACGCCTGCCAAGAAGAACAGCACTGATGCAATCAAACCATGCGAAATCATCTGCAACATCGCGCCGTTGATTCCCAAATCAGTGAAGGAGGCAATTCCAAGCAGTACAAACCCCATGTGAGAAATCGACGAATAAGCCAAACGCCGCTTCATATTGGTTTGAGCAAAGGAGTTCAATGCACCATAGATAATATTGACAACACCGAGAATGGCTAGAACCGGCGCAAAGTAAATGTGTGCATCGGGAAGCAACTCAAGATTCAGGCGAATCAGTCCATATCCGCCCATCTTCAGCAACACGCCAGCCAAAATCATCGACACAGGAGAGGATGCTTCGCCGTGGGCATCAGGCAACCAGGTATGCATGGGAAAAACAGCAAGCTTGACACCAAATGCAATCAACAATCCTGCATAAAGTAGCAGTTGTAGACTAAGAGGATATTCCTTGCTGGCGAGGGCGGTGATGTCAAATGTCATATTACCACCGCCATATAACCCCATTGCCAGGGCTGCAACTAAAATGAATATAGAAGCCGCTGCGGTATACAACAAAAATTTCGTAGCCGCATAACGACGCCTTTGCCCACCCCAAATGCAAACTAGTAGGTAGACGGGAATCAGTTCTACTTCCCACATAATGAAAAATAGCAGCAAGTCTTTGGCAACGAACACCCCTACCTGTGCCGAATACAGCACCAGCATCAAAAAATAGAAGAGGCGGGGTCGATGATCAACTTGCCAAGCCGAAAATATCGAGAGTGTGGTGACAAATCCTGCTAGAAGCACAAGTGGCGCTGAAAGTCCATCCACCGATACCGCCCAGTTAAAACCTAACTGAGGCACCCAGGCATAATTTTCCACGAGTTGAAAACTAGCACTACTGGCATCATAATGCTTCCAAAAGGCGTAGCACATTAAGGCAAAGTCTGCAATACCTACACCCAGGGCATACCACCGCACGCGCTTGCCATCTTTATCAGGCAGTACAGGGATGAGCAAGGAAGCAACGAGTGGCAGCAAGACAATTGCGGTAAGCCAGGGAAATTGATCCGCTATCATGTATATGAGGAAAAATACTTATTTGTCAATTATGTCATTGTACTAAACTTTGTAACAATTTCTTAATAAATCTTCTTCCCAGATAACGGGGATTGGGGAAGGTGGGGCCCCCTCTGGGGATAAGGGGTAATGGGGATTAGGGAAGGAATATTGTTATTTGTTTGTTTATTTGTTAAGTGTTCTTATGTACGCAGTTGATGATGACTATATTGCTCAAGGTACTAATCCAGCACGCAAAGCACGGACAGCAGCTTGTGTACGGTCAGCAACGCAGAGTTTATTGAGAATACCTCGAACATGAGTTTTGACAGTACCGACTGTTAGATAGAGTCTTTTGGCAATTTCTGCATTGTCACATCCAGCGACAATCAACTCTAAAACATCCATTTCCCGATGAGTTAAAGGATAGCTGACTATACTTTTCTCAACATCTGGGTCAATGCCTTCAATCAAGACTCTTTTTCCAGATGCTCCTCTGCTACCGTCGGGGAAATCTTGACGTATTTGTTGTAGTACAAGGTCTGCGATCGCTGGATCGATCCATGAGCTACCTGCATGAGTTGTTTGCACAGCCTCTACTAGTTTCTCTGTTTCGATATCCTTCATGCAATAAGAATCTGCACCTGCTGCAAATGCGGCTAAGACTGCCTGTTCACTATTCTGCATCGTTAAAATTAGCAGCTTTGTTGTATAATCTTCATTCTCTGATTGATATTGCCTAAATGTGCGTGTTAGATCAATACCATCCATGTCAGGCAAACCAATGTCAATAGTTGCAACATCCGGCTTGAGACTTTTCAGAAGCTTAATGCCATCAGCTGCATTGGCTGCTTCACCAACGATGTTGAACTCTGGCTGAGTTTGTAAGGCAGACCTTAAGCCGATTCTTGTCAGGTTGTGATCTTCAATCAAAAGGATCTTTATTTCACTCATAGTTGCCTAACTTTACTGTTATTTATCTAAAGTACAGATTAAAATAATCTCGTTCTTCTATTCGGGATCTTATACAAAAAGCAATGCAGTTGGTATTGTTCCCTAAACTTCATCTCCCATGAGACATAAATAACCTTATCTCGTAAGCCTTTCTAAGGCAAGAGTTTCGGTGTCAGCAACTCAGATATAAATACACTGGGGTTTTAGCCTAAAACGATTGAAGTCATAATTAATACACTGTAGCCGCATATTTTATCGTATAAATGCTTAGAAAGCAGAATATTTAGCTCAGGAAACTCTCAAAGAAAATCTGAATCCTTAATAATGTCAGCGTTCGTGAAGTAAGCTATTACTAGATTTGCTAGGAATAGCCAAGCACTTCTTTTTTTATTTAGCCTATGTCTTTAACTAAAACTGTCAAAAAAGATAAAATTCTCGTTGTCGATGATGTTTTTGACAATCTACTGGTCTTAGAAGCAGTCCTAGAAGACGAGGAGTATGAAATTACCTTGGTGGAAGATAGCAAAATAGCTCTGGCTATGGTTGAGGAGTCACCACCTGACATAATTCTCTTAGATGTGATGATGCCGGAGCTTGATGGCTATGAATTTACTCGACGCATCCGACAGAATCAGGCGTTGCCATTTATCCCCATTCTGCTGCTCACGGCTCACTATGAGTCTAGCGTTGTGGAAGGACTTGATGCTGGTGCAGATGACTTTATTCGTAAACCATTCGATCCTGATGAACTACATGCACGAGTGCGATCGCTCCTGCGTCTCAAGCATAGCATCGACGAACGAGATCAGATGGCTAACCTCCGGGCAGATTTTGTCTCGCGTTTTACTCACGATTTACGCATACCCCTAGTAGCTTCTAACCGCGTATTAAAATTATTGCTGGAAGGCAGGTTTTGCGAAGTTTCGCCACAACTGCAAGAAATAATTGATACCATGATTGGCAGTAATCAAGACCTGCTGGAAATGGTAAATACCTTGCTAGAAGTTTATCGTCATGAAGCGGGCTGTAAAATCTTAAAAATTTCTCCCTGCAATATTCAGGAATTAGTTAGTGAAGTTTCCCAAGAATTAACTCCCCTAGCTGAAGAAAAAGGGTTAGTTGTAAACCTTGATAAAGACAAAACTGCAAGCACCATCATGGGCGATCGCATAGAAATGCGGCGAGTTTTGACAAATATCATCGGTAATGCTATCAAATTTACAGACAAAGGTTCTGTAGATATTCACTGCTATCTCACTCCCGTAGCTGTGAATATTGATATCCAAGATACAGGGCCAGGAATTTCTAAACCAGATCAGGCAATATTATTCGAGCGATTTCGTCAAGGGAAACACCAACGTTCTGGTAGTGGTTTGGGACTATATCTATCTCGCTGCATTATCGAAGCACATCAAGGCACTATCGATGTGATATCTGAACCAGGGAAGGGTAGCACATTCACTATACGTCTACCTGTAGCTGGTGAACACTAAAAGTAGCAATAGGCGTTTAAAGATAGGTAAATAGAAGATTAATCATGAATTAGCACCTTTGAAAAAATCAGTGAAAGCTTAAGAGAATATTTTGCGATCGCTCTTGTCAAAATGCCTAAAAATCTCAGACAAAACACAGATTTAATCAAGAAAGTTCAGTAAATATTTATTAGGACTTACGCACAGGTAACGGAAAATCGAACCACAGAGACACAGAGAACACGGAGAAATAAGAGTTTGAGAGGTATTTTGCGTAAGTCCTGTTTATTTACTGAACCTTCTGACTAAATAAATTTCTACCTAGAATAGTACGGTGTAAATCCAGCTAAAATCTCAATAAACCAGACAATTAGAGGGAATTCATGACTTGCCCCTAATTGAGCAAATTATTAAAGCTAGGGGAAACTTCCGGCTGCACTATTCTAAAGTCTTTTTAACTTCATCTTTGATATTCTCAGCAGTGTTGCGGACTTGTGCTTCAGCTTGTTTCGCTTTACCTTCAGCTTTATCTTTAGGATCGCCAGTTACTTCGCCAATTGCCTCTTGTACTTTTCCTTCGATGTTTTTAGCGAAAGCTTTTGCTTTATCTTCGATTTCTCCCCCTGCTCAAGAACAGCTTGCCTCAACCAAGAAATTCCAAAACCTACGCAGTATTGTCCCCAGTCCCTTTTTCAAGCAATCGTGTTGTCAGCTACAGTTATATTCCAGGAAAGTAGGCAACAATATTCATAAATAACTAGAAATGCAGCCCTACCTGTAGAAAGATGCTGCCGTTTCATGAAACCCCGAATTATTGTTTGTGGCTTAGGACGTACCGGATATAAAACCTTTCGTCTGCTGAGACATCAGGGAGCCTTCGTTGTTGGTATTCATCATCAATCTATCCCTGGCGAAACGGCAGGTGATGTGATTGTTGGCGATTTACAAGCAGCTTCTACCCTAACAGCAGCAGGAATTCAACAGGCACACACTTTAGTAATCGCTGGATCTAAAGATGCTTTGAATTTGTCTATTATGATGCAGGCGCGGGTGCTGAATCCCCAGATTCGGATTATCAACCGTTTTTATAATACAAATTTAGGGGAGCGCTTAGATCAAAGTTTGCCAGACCATTTGAGTATGAGTGTTGTAGGATTAGCAGCACCCGTATTCACCTTTGCAGCAATGGGAAACCGAGCGATCGGACAAATCAAATTATTTCAGCAAACTTGGCCAATTCACGAAGAATACATTGATGAAAACCACTTATGGAAGGGTCGAAAGCTGAGTGAATTGTGGGAAGACCGATCGCGAATGCTAATTTATTACTTGCCAGTCAAAGGCGAGATGGATTTGGTGTCAGCTGTCATATCTGGACAAGAAATCCAAGTAGGCGATCACTTAATTGTTGGCACTCAACCCTGCATCCGTTCTCCCCGGCGATCGTTGATTAAAAAACTGCTGAAAGTCTTAACTAATCTTAGGCAGTTTCAGCAGCACGGGCAATCGGTAGTAATGGGTGGTGTTGTACTATTGGCGGTTATTGCGATCGCTACACTCACTTATACGTCGGCTGAGTTGAGTTTGTCTCCTGTCGATGCTCTATATTTTTCTGTAGGCATGATTACGGGAGCGGGTGGTAATGACAAAGTAGTAGAAAATGCTCCTGACAGTATTAAGTTATTTACTGTTGTCATGATGCTGGTTGGAGCAGTGGTAATTGGTATTTGGTATGCAATGCTCACCGATTTTGTCTTAGGAAGCCGCTTTAAGCAATTTTGGGATGCAGCCCGAATTCCCCAACGATATCACTACATTGTTTGTGGCTTGAGTGGCATTGGCGTCAGAATTGTCCAGCAACTCCACGCCAGTGGACATGAAGTTGTAGTAGTAGAACCCGACTCCAACAACAAATATATCAACACCGCCCGCGAACTGGGTATTCCCGTCATTCAGGGCGATGCCAGCTTCCGCACAATACTCAAAGCCAGCAATATAGAATCTGCCGCCGCAGTGCTTGCTGTTACTAGCAATGATGCTACCAATCTAGAAATTGCCCTCAAAGCCAAAGGCTTGACACCCAGCATTCCGGTGATTGTTCATTATGCCGATCCCGATTTTGCTGGCATAGCGCAACAGCTATTTGGCTTCGAGGCCGTATTGAGTCCGGCTGAACTAGCAGCCCCAGCTTTTGCCGCTGCTGCACTAGGGGGACGCATCCTTGGCAACGGCATCACAGCAGATAGTCTTTGGGTGGCTTTTGCCACTGTGATTACAGCTTCACACGCCTTTTGTGGTCAATGGGTGAAAGATGTAGCCATGTCTGCTGACTGTGTACCTTTGTACGTAGAAACTAATCACCAAACTCTTCATGGTTGGGATTTGTTAGAAACCAACCTCAGTGATGGTGACGTTTTATATATGACAATGCCAGCAACACGGCTATATCAATTGTGGCGAGCCTAGCCTATGGACTAATAGCTATTTTTACTCTACTGCTGGACAGGTTTCGGCAGATGTTATTAAAAGGTATATTGAAGACCCACATCACGGTTGAATATTGACAGTGGTTAAAACCACCGTTGGCACTTCCTCCACGCATCTATTGCCAAGTGGCTTCCGTGCCGTTCGGCGTTTTTCTTGTGAATCACACGCTTAAATACAGCAGGGAACAGGGAATAGGGAATAGGGTTTAAAGTCTCTTGGTATATGACTTTGTATGCAGTTTTGTACCTCATTTACCTGAAATCTGCTGTAATTCGTAATTCTTAAGGAGGCAGGGGAAAAAAACTATTGATGCCTTTTAGCTCCATAAATACCCCACTTTTGGGCAACTGGAAACTCAATTTCTCCCCCTTATTTTAGGGCTAGGGCAACGAAACCGAGTTTTAGGTGGGATTTCAAGACTTGTGTGTACACCGTAGCCGATATATTGGAGAGGGAAGCTAGAGACAGGATGAAGTTTTGCATCTTATTTAATCCACGTTCCTTATTGCCCAGTCCCCACTCCCATTTATTTGTTAACTACTCGTTGTTGATATTCTTGCTCAGTAATCATATCGAGAGTGTTCTCTAGGCGATCTACAAATACGATACCGTTGAGATGATCGTACTCGTGTTGAAAAATCCGAGCGATAAAATCGGTTAATTCTTGTTTTTGTAAATTGCCTTGAGAGTCAGTGTATTCTACTTCAATCGCTTGATACCGAGGAATTAACCCCCTAATTCCTGGAACACTTAAACAACCTTCCCAATCTTTGACAACTTCAGTTGAATGGGCAATGATTTTGGGATTAATCATGGCTGTAGGTTCCATTTCCGGGGCGTTGGGATACCTGGCATTAGGACGGGAAGCCACGATAAATAAACGATAGGATTGTGCTACTTGAGGCGCAGCAATTCCCACGCCGTTAGCCTTGGCCACAGTGGTGATTAAGTCTTCAATTAATTTTTGGATTTGCTCATCTTGAATATTCTCAACCCAAGCAGCTTTTTGGCGTAATGTTGGATTCCCTAATTGAATTATTGGCGCTAATTCAGTCATGATAAAACTCCTTTAAGTAATGGGCATTGGGGATTGGGGATTGGGGATTGGGGATTGGGGACTGGGGATTGGGGATTGGGGATTGGGGATTGGGGATTGGGGACTGGGGATTGGGGATTGGGGATTGGGGATTGGGGATTGGGGATTGGGCTAATGACGAATGACTAATGACTAATGACTAATGACAAACATCATCCTTCACGTCTTACGGGCAAAGGAGCAGGTTGGACTACTACTTGGACAATTTGGCCATTGCGTTCTACTTCTATTGGTAATTTAGTACCGATTTTGCTCTTTTCTACTAGCTTTTGTACTTCTTCAATTTTAGTCACAGGCTGGCTGTTAATGCTTTTGATTACATCACCAACTCTTAGTCCGGCTATAGATGCAGGCGATCGCGGCACAATCTCTACCAGCAAAACACCCTCATTTGCTGTAAGATTTAAGCGATCGCCAGCGACATTTTTGATTCTTTCTTTATTTTCTGGTGTCAATGTCACCATCTGAACACCCAAATAAGGATGATCCACCTTGCCTGTAGCGATTAATTCCTGGGCAATTCTTTGTACAGTGTTAATGGGGATAGCAAATCCCAAACCTTGAGCGCCTCGAATAATCGCTGTGTTCATCGCAATCACTTGACCACGAGCATTGAGCAATGGGCCACCAGAATTACCAGGGTTAATCGCTGCATCCGTTTGGATATAATCAACCCGCTTATCACTAGCGCCGATATCGCTACTAGAACGACCAGTAGCACTAATAATCCCAGAAGTGACGGTATTATTCAAGCCTAATGGATTACCAATGGCAATTACAGCCTCTCCTGGTTGCAAAGTGTCGGAGTTACCCACAGATAAAGTTGGCAGATTATTCGCATCAATTTTAATCGCAGCCACATCCGTTACCGGATCTTCACCCAAAACTTTACCATCAAAAGTCCGGCCATCTTTAAGTGTGACAGTCACTCTATCAGCGCCGTCTACTACATGGGAATTGGTCACAATTTGACCTGAAGAATTAATGATAAATCCAGAGCCACTACCCCGTTCTACGCGTTGTCTAGGCTGTGGCGTTGCATCTCCAAAAAACCGCTGGAAAAATGGATCGTTGTTAAATTCGTCTGGTACGCGAGAAGTGATTGTTCGAGAAGAATCAATGCGAACTACCGCAGGCCCCACCTGTTGCACTACTTTCACTATAAAATTAGGATCTCCAGACGAAGAAAAAATCGGCGGTGGGACAATTGCCGAATTGGGTTCTATTGTCTTTTGGGCTTGAGTCTCGCTTTGTTGAGCCTCAATTGTCTTAGCAGGTAGAAGAGAGCAGCTCCCCAGGAACACCACTGCTACCCCGTATGAGAGCATCCCCAGAATATTATTTACCCCCCATCTGTGGGGCAAACGCCTGGTATTTATCTTTTTGGGCGCTGAGTGATGGTTTATTGTCTTCATGTGTCGTTGCTTCTCCGTGTCAATGATAATGCTGAGTGCTGAGTTAATAGTGCTGTACATGGATAGCGGGGCGTTTAGCCCGTGCTGAGTTAAAACCGCTCATGAGGGACGATGCATATACTGGGTACAAAAGCTCTGAGAAATTTTATTTTACTCAGCACTCAGCACTCAGCACTCAGTTTGGTCAGTGGGTGTTAGGATCTTGCCTACTGGGTATGTCCCAAAATGATTACAACTTAAAAGCTTATTTTAGGTCTAGCGTGTCTCAATGCTAAATTGATGCTCTCTCTTCTATTGTGACGTGGTGGATAATGGAAATTCCCATAGAAAGTCTGTGGAGTCAGGTACTAGAGCGCCTAAAGCTTGAACTATCCCGACCTACCTTTGAAACTTGGATCAAAACTGCTAGTGCGGAGCGATTAGAAAATAATTGCTTGGTTATTCGCACTCCTAACCCATTTGCTCGTAATTGGTTGCAGAAGTATTACATCAATACCATTGCTCATGTAGTACAAGATATTCTCGGTCATCCGGTAGGAATTTACATTACTGTTGCCCAAGGTGACGAAGTTTCTCATTTTAGTGAACGAGAGGTTTCTTGGGAATCACCAAATCCCAATACTATTTCTGAAGCTGTTCCTAATCACAATCATAAAACTACTGAATTGAACTCTAAATATGTCTTTTCAAGATTTGTAGTTGGTGCTAACAATCGGATGGCTCACGCAGCCTCTTTGGCAGTTGCAGAATCTCCAGGTAAAGAGTTCAATCCTTTGTTTTTATGCGGTGGTGTCGGTTTGGGTAAAACTCATCTCATGCAGGCTATTGGTCATTATCGCTGGGAAATTTGTCCTGATTGTAAAATATTTTATGTTTCTACTGAGCAGTTTACTAATGATTTAATTACAGCAATTCGGAAGGATAGTATGCAGAGTTTCCGAGAGCATTACCGAGCCGCTGATCTTTTATTAGTTGATGATATTCAGTTTCTAGAAGGGAAAGAATACACTCAAGAAGAATTTTTTTATACTTTTAATACTTTACATGAGGCTGGTAAACAAGTTGTCATTGCTTCTGACCGTCCTCCTAACCAGATTCCTAGTTTACAAGAACGTCTTTGTTCTCGGTTTTCTATGGGGTTAATCGCGGATATCCAAAAGCCGGATTTAGAAACGAGAATGGCAATTTTGCAGAAAAAAGCCGAGGATGAAAATATTAGTCTTCCCCGCGATGTGATTGAGTATATTGCTTCTAACTATACTTCTAATATTCGAGAATTAGAAGGAGCTTTAATTCGGGCAGTGGCTTATATTTCTATTTGGGGCTTACCGATGACGGTGGAAAATATTACACCAGTTTTAGAACCGCCTAATGAAAAAATGGCAGCTACCCCAGAAGCTATTTTAAAGGTTGTGGCGGATAATTTTGATGTTTTAATAGACGACCTCAAAGGTAACTCGCGCCGAAGAGAGATTAGCTGGGCGCGTCAAATAGGGATGTATTTAATGCGTCAACATACATCCCTGAGTTTGCCGAGAATTGGCGAGGAGTTTGGTGGTAAAGACCATACAACGGTGATTTACAGCTGCGATAAAATTACCCAACTTCACCAGAGCGATCGCACTCTAGCACAAACCCTACGCCAACTGAGCGATCGCATCAATATCACTAGCCGTTCCCAAAAACCATCGTGAAAATAGATTAAGTTTTCCACAACCAGCACTCTGAATCATTTGTCTAGACGGCTCAAGAATTAGTCAAGAATATTAAGTAACGTATAAAAATTGATTAAATTTAACTGAAATTGTGGAAAAAACTGTGGAAAACTTAGTATTTTCCTAGTTAAACTTAATTAAGTATAATTACCTTGTGGAAAAATATCAGAGTTTTTCCACAAGTTTTCCACAGATGTAAAGCAACTTGCTTAACGACTTCAACTGAACTAATTCTACCCCTGACAAATGGTTCACCCGATTGGGTGTATGCGATCGCAACATCCAGAACTACTCTGAAAGTAGAGCCACTTTTTTTTGCTGTTAGTGATCGTGCCGACAGCTAAAAAACTTTCAGAATGGCTATGATTGCCTTGAATATTATGCCAATTGCTTATATATCAAAGGGTCTAAGAGTGGATGAAACTGTAAAATCACCGTATAAATCAGATTTTTCACCAGAGAAGATCGCTCTGTTGGAAACAACTGCTGCCAATTTACCGGGGATGATTTTTCAAATTCTGCAACGGCAGGATGGTTCTATATTTATCCCTTATATTAGTTCTGGTTGTAAATATTTGTATGAATTAGAACCAGAAGCTATACAGGCAGACTATCAGGTGCTATATAAAGTGATTCATCCACAAGATATAAAAGCTTTTGTAGAATCTATTGCTGTTTGTCGCACCACTGGTAAACCTTGGTATTGGGAAGGTCGGATCATTACGCCTAGTGGGAAACTTAAATGGATTCAAGTTACTTCGCAACCCGCACTACAAGAAGCAGGCAATTTGCTTTGGAATGGCTTAGTTATGGATATTACAGAGCAAAAACAAGCCCAAGAAAAATTGCAAGCAAGTGAGGCGCGCTATCAAGCAATTTTAGATGCTATCCCTGATTTGATGTTTCGTATCAGCCGTGATGGCGAGTATCTAGATTTGAAAAGTGAGGGAGCAAATGTCACTCTTTCGCGAGAAGAAATAGTTGGCAAACATTTGGAAGAGTTATTGCCTAGTGATGTTGCAGCCATTAGCCAAGTAGCGATCGCTAAAACTTTAGATTCTGGAACTTTACAAACTTGTGAATATAAACTACCAACGCCTTTGGGAATCAGAGATTATGAGGCGCGGTTGGTAGTAAGTGGTCAAGATGAGGTACTAGCAATTGTTCGGGATATCACAGATCGGAAACAAGGAGAAGTCGCTTTACAAAATCTTGCCCAAAAATTTGCAAAAGCTTTTAGTTGTAGCCCCGATTCAATTACCATTAGCACGCTACAAGAAGGACGTTTCATCGAAGTTAACGACAGTTTTGTGGAACTCTCAGGTTATGAGCGAGATGAGGCGATTGGTAAAACTGCTTTTGAGTTAAATCTCTGGGTACACGATCGCGATCGCCTGAATTTAGTACAGGAGTTGCAAGCTACAGGAGTCGCTCGAAACTTGGAAGTTGAATATCGGCAAAAGTCCGGCGAGATGATTACAGCGATGCTTTCAGCCGAAGTCATTGATTTAAATGGCATTTCCTGCATTTTAGCAGTGCATCACGATATTACAGAACGCAAACAGGTAGAAGCACAATTACGCCTTTGTGCCCAACGCGATCGCTTGTTAGCAGAAACCCTAGTACGAATTCGCTCTTCCCTTAACTTAGAGCAAATTCTGCAAACCACCGTGACGGAAGTCAGGCAATTTCTGCAAGCAGATCGAGTTTTCATTGCTTTAAACAATGCCAACTTGGGAATTAGAACTATTGCCGAATCAGTAGATCCCAAATATCCATCAGTCTCAGGATGGTCTACTAATGACGAAGCTTATCTACAAGAATTGCGAAGCTTACTAAAAGATAATTTTGTGCGTGTCGTTGAAGACATGACGCAAATAACCATATCTCCGAAAGTCAAAGCACACTGCGAGAAATTCCAAACGAAAGCTAGTCTGGCTATACCAATTATGCTAGATGACGAATTATTTGGGGCATTAATTGCCAATCAATGCTGCGGTTCGCGTCATTGGCAGCCAATAGAAATTGATTTGTTACAGCAGATGTCAGAACAGGTAGCGATCGCCATTCACCAAAGCCAGATATACCAAAAATTAGCAGAACTTAACACTAATTTAGAACACCAAGTAGAAGAACGAACAGCACAATTGCAGCAGAAAATGCAAGAAGTTGAAAAATTGCATCGCGTCAAAGATGTTGTTTTGCATACGGTTGCCCACGATTTACGAACTTCAGTGATGGGTAACTTGATGGTATTAAAGAATTTGTTAAATCAGGGAGTGGGGACTGGGGACTGGGGACTGGGGACTGGAGATCAGGGAAAAAGGGGACAAGGACGAGTTATTGAAGAAGTCTCTCCCTTGTCTCCTCTCAATACCCAATCCCCAATCCCCAATCCCCATTACCCCTTATCCCCAGAGGGGACCCCACCTTCCCCAATCCCAATATCTCGCTCAATTATCGAGCGGATGGTTCAAGGCAACGATCGCCAACTAACAATGATTAACTCATTGCTAGAAATTAATTCCTGTGAAAAACAGGGTATTGAAATCAAACACGAACCCGTGCAACTTAGCACCCTACTGGGAGGAACATTTGCCCAGTTGGAACCAATGCTGACACAAAATCAAGCGACTCTGAAGAACTTGGTTCCTGCGGATTTACCGTTAGTAATGGCAGATGGGACTAAGTTGCAGAAAGTTTTGGTAAATTTAATCACACATAGCTTGCACAATAATCCACCAGGATTAAACTTTACCCTCAGTGCCACCGTTGAGGCGGGAATGATTCGCACTCAGATTCAAGATGACGGTGTAGTAATGAGTAAACTAGAGTGCGATCGCCTCTTCGATCTCCATGTCCGCGATCCCCAAGACTGTTGCTCTACAAGCATTGGCTTAAAAATGTATCTTTGTCGGAAAGTTATTAAGGCGCATGGCGGCAACATTGGTGTTATTAGTAACCGCAAGCGTGGATTAACTTTTTGGTTTACACTACCTCTCTTCACTTCATCGGCAACAATTCACCCATAAATCACCAAAAAATGAGAGGGTGTTAATTATGGCAATGTTGAGTAAGGGAAACACCCTCAAGGTATGGGCAAAGTTGCTCGGATGCTAATGGCTACTCCATTTAGAACAGTGCAAAGCTGGTGGAGAAAAACCTTTTCTGCACCAACAACAGATGAAATCACTACTCTTTACAAAGATTGGCGTAACCGTTTTTTGTGGCAGAGATTACGTTTATGGTTATGGCTGGCGCTGATTTGTCTGTTGTCTTTTACTTTGCGAGATATTTACAGCTTGTTTTTTCCTTTTGCAGAGTTGCAGCAGTTGCGAGAAGTATTTACAACTCAACGCCTTGTAATCAATATTGCAATGCTGCTGAGTATACTGATCTGCTTTGCTTTACATAAAACTAAGTTAGGTCGTCGTCATCCAGATTTATTATTTTTGGGATCTTCTTGGTCAATTAGTTTAGCATCGCAATTATTTGCAACTCTTAGAGGTTTTGCGCTACCCGATACCATCGGTTGGTCGCTGCTGTTTTTGAGCCAAGCTGTATTGATGCCCGTTTGCTGGATTCTTCACTTGCTGACTCAAGTGAGTGTGCTGGTTTACTATTTTGGTGTGAATACGGCACTTGGGCTAAAAACACCAATCCCCGAACATCCAGAAATATATAATGTCACGTTCATTTTATACATTTTTTGGTTTTGTACTATATGTGACATGGGTGTTTATCTGTACGATCGCCTGCAACGTTCTGAGTTTTACGCCCGTCAAGAACTAGAATCTGCCTATCAGAAACTCAAGGTTGCAGAAGCTAAATATCGCAGCATTTTTGAAAACGCCGTTGAAGGGATTTTTCAAAGCAGTCCCAATGGACGTTACATTACGGCAAATCCTGCTTTAGCACGAATTTATGGCTATTCCTTACCGGAGGAGGTGACAGCAAATTTCACTGATATTGAGCAATTATACGTCGATCCGAACCGCCGGGCAGAATTTGTGCGCCTGATGGAAAAGTATGGCAGTGTTTCAGAGTTTGAGTCCCAAATTTATCGCCGAGACGGGAGTATTGTCTGGATTTCGGAAAAAGCTTATGCAGTGCTTGACGAACAGGGAAAACTGCTTTACTACGAAGGTTTGATTGAAGACATTACCCAGCGTAAGCAAACTGAAGAAGAACTAAGAGTATTTTTCCATGCCGTTTCCCACGACTTACGCAACCCAGTGCTGGGTACTTTAATGGTATTGAAGAATTTGCTAAATCAGGGGCTGGGGACTGGGGACTGGGGACTGGGGACTAGGAATCAAGGGCAAGGGAGACAAGAGGGAACTATTGAAGAAGTCTCTTCCCAATCCCCAATCCCTAATCCCCATTACCCCTTATCCCCAGAGGGGGCCCCACCTTCCCCAATCCCCGTTTCACGCTCAATTTTAGAGCGGATGATTCAAAGTAGCGATCGCCAACTGAACTTAATTAATTCGTTGATGGAAACTCATGTTAGCGAGGTACAGGGTGTTGTTTTGCAACATCAATCAGTACAATTACTGGCAGTTGTCAAAGCTGCGATCGCTGATTTAGAGCCATTACTAGTACAAAATCAAGCCAAGTTGACAAATCTGGTATCCGCAGATTTGCCTTTGGTGAATGCCGATCCCACGCAACTATGGCGAGTTTTTTCTAACTTAATTGTCAATGCTTTGAAACATAATCCCCCTGGATTGCTCTTGACAATCAATGCTACCCCTAAGGATGACATGATTTACTGTACTGTCAGTGATAACGGCGTAGGAATTAGTAAACAACAAAGCGATCGACTTTTTGATCTTTACTTTCGGGGTGCAAATATCGGCAATTCTGTAGGTTTGGGATTAGGGTTGTATCTGTGTAAGCAAATCATCCATGCCCACGGCGGTGAGATTGGTGTCAACAGTGCATTGAATGCAGGGGCAACATTCTGGTTTACCTTACCTATTAGCTGAATGGAGTACTGATTTCGTCTAATACTCAGTCCCCAATGCCTCCATAGCCATCCTAGAAGCGATAAGATCGAAAATAAATTCATGCTGTGTTTATGGCAACCCAACTCACCCAAGCCAAATCACCAACAGAACTGGTCATCACTTGGGAAGCCTTACCCAAGGATTTTCAACTAGAGGATGAACCAGTGGAGAATACAGATCAGCCGCTTTTGGCTGGTGCTTTGCGTGAAAGCCTAGAAATCAGTGGATTCATTCAACCCCAGATGTTGATCGCTTCTAACTTTGGTCTTTGTGCAACAGTCAACGGACAATTAGTTACCAAAGCACCTGACTGGGTTTATGTGCCGTTGGTTAATGAAATTGTAGGTAATCGCAAAAGTTATACACCCAATTTAGAAGGAAATATCCCCGCGATCGCCATCGAATTTCTCTCCGATACTGAAGGTGGAGAATATTCGGTAAAGCGAACATATCCACCGGGAAAATGGTTTTTCTACGAGAATATTTTGCAGATTCCCATCTACATAATTTTTCAACCTAATGGCGGTTTATTAGAATATTATCAACTAGAAAATCAACGCTATGATTTAAAGCTACCCGATGAGAATGGTCGTCATTGGATTGATGTAATGGGCTTATTTTTGGGAGCTTGGCAAGGAACAAAAGAAGGGCGCACTGGTTATTGGTTGCGCTGGTGGGATCAAGCTGGGAATTTGTTACCGTGGGCTGTGGAACAGATTGAACAAGAACGCCAACGTGCTGAACAAGAAAGTCAACGTGCTGAACAAGAACGTCAGCAAAAAGAAAGACTAATTGCTTATTTACAATCTCAGGGTATTGATCCAAATAATTTGCCCCAGTTCGAGTAGGGGCAATTCATGTAGACACATTCGCAAAGATCCACCACATATTTATTCTTCCCAGTCCCCAGTCCCCAGTCCCCCAATACTGCGTAGGTTTTGGAATTTCTTGGTTGAGGCAAGCAGGGGGAGAAATGGAGGCATGGGAAGAGTTTTGCTTCCCCTGCTTATCCGAGCAGTATTGCCCAGTCCCCAGTCCCTAATTCAATCTTCAATCATCTCCAACAATTGCGCCTCGCTTAACTGCGTAATTCCCAACAAAACTGCTTTTTCTAACTTAGAACCGGCATCTTCTCCTAATACTAAATAATCTGTTTTTTTACTCACTGAATCAGTCACTTTCCCACCAGCTTTTTGAATCAAAGCCTTTGCTTCATCACGCTTTAAGGTTGGCAATGTACCCGTAACTACAAAAGTTTTACCTGCGAACTTTTGATTACCATCGCCAACTGTTTTTGTTTCCTCGGTGGCAGTTAGTTGCAATCCTTCTGCTTGCAAGCGTTCGATCAATTTTTGGTTGGCATCAATCCGAAACCACTGATACACCGATTGGGCAATTTCAGCACCAATACCGTAAATGCCTTCAATATCTGATTGCTTTGCTGTGGCTAACTGGTCTACAGTAAAATACTTTTGAGTCAACAGTTGGGCATTTACACTGCCAACGTGACGGATGCCTAAACCATATAATACCCTTGACCAAGATTGATTTTTTGATTGAGCGATCGCATCAATCAATTTCTCTGCCGACTTTTGCCCCATTCTTTCTAATGCAGATAATTTCTCTGTTGTCAACTCATATAAATCGGCAACTGAATGTACCAAACCTTTATCAACGAGTTGATATACCAACTTTTCGCCCATGCCTTTAATATCTAAGGCATCACGACTTACCCAATGTTCAATGGAACCTTTAAGAATTGCTGCACAGGAAGCATTGACGCACCGTGTCACCGCCTCACCTGATTCTCGTACCACAGGTTGACCACAGACTGGGCAATGGGTGGGCATCACGAAAGGTTCAGTGTCAGCCGGACGGAGTTCTTTGATTACCCTCACCACTTCTGGAATGATTTCTCCAGCTTTGCGGACAATGACAGTATCACCAATGCGGATGTCTAATTGAACAATGCGATCGCTATTATGTAAAGTGGCGCGGGAAACTGTTGTCCCCGCCAATTGCACCGGGCGCATCTCAGCTAACGGTGTTAACGCCCCCGTTCGTCCCACATTCACAGCAATATTTTCCACACGGGTAGGTGCTTCTTCGGCTGGATACTTTAAGGCTACTGCCCAACGGGGGAATTTCTGCGTAAACCCTAGTTGTTCCTGAAGTTTAAAAGAACTCAGCTTCACTACTACCCCATCAGTCATGTAGGGTAAATTCAGCCGTTCCGTATCCCAGTATTCATAATATTTTGCCACTTCTGCGATCGAAGCACAGAGTTTGTGGTTAGGGTTGACTCGAAAACCCATCTTTTCTAGCAACTCCAACGCTTCCCATTGAGTATTGGCAATACTGGTGTCATCTCTACCAGGAATGTGCAAGGTGTAGCCAAAGAAATCTAACCGCCGTTTAGCAACAATGCGCGAGTCTAGTTGCCTGAGTGTACCAGCTGCGGCATTACGGGGATTAGCAAATAATTGCTCACCTGCTTTTTGCCTTTCCTCGTTGATTTGTTTAAACACTTCCAATGGCAAAAACGCCTCACCTCGCACTTCCACCCTTTCGAGAATTTCTAACCCTTCAAAATTCAAACGTAAGGGAATTGAGCGAATTGTCCGCACATTTTGGGTGATATCTTCACCTGTCACCCCATCACCCCTAGTTGTCCCTCTAACTAGAATGCCATCTTGGTAGGTAAGAGCCAAAGCAGAACCATCAATTTTCAGTTCACTGACATATTCCACTAAATCTATTTTTGGTATTTGTCGCCGCCAACGCTGATCCCAGGCTTGCAATTCATCAATATTGAAGGCATTCTCCAAACTGTACAAAGGGATATTATGCCGCACCGAGGTAAACTGCGTTGCCGGTCTTTCACCCACGCGCTGAGTTGGACTATCAGGTGCTGTCAATTCTGGATATTGAGTTTCTAGTTGTTGCAATTCTCGATATAGCTGGTCATAGACTGCATCCTCCATAATGGGAGCATCTAGGACGTAATAAGCATAGCTAGCTTGTTGCAATAACTGGCGCAATTCTTCTGTGCGCTTTACTTCCGGCTTAATCTGTGTCATTAGGATTATTACAAAATATCTAGACGAATACAATTTAGAAATTAACAAACCTACCTATACAAGCTTTGTTTAGATAGCCGCGACTGACCGTCGTCGAGTCAAGGTACTTCCCATAAAAATTGGGTTTGGCTAATCAGCTTGCCATTAACAGAGGTACTTTGAGCAAACACTACTATTTTTCTAGGTTAATTAATTTAATACCAATCGTCGCATCCATCGCTAGACCTAACATTTTACGTACAGCGCTTCCTGACAATAAATCAATCCCTGATAATTTTTTCTAATACAAGTAATTTTAAGATACTAAGTATTGTAGATCAAGTCAATTAGCATAATTATACCTAAAATATCTAAATAAAATATCAGTATTCTGAATTCTGGAATCGTCTGTAAATCAAGAGTATCTATAATTGTCGGCACTGCTACCTGGTATTGCATAAAAACAAATACCAACCTATTTAGTTAGTGCAGCCCAAAAACCCAATACATTATTACAGATTTATTTTACTAATATGTTCATACGCTCTTTAACATTTACTGCTTCTAGTGCAGTGTTACTTTCAACTTTAGTCAGTTCCGCTTTTGCCGCTCCCAACAACTTTACTAGTAGTATTGGCAATACCGAGACAAACACAAAGGTACTTGCTCAAAATGTTATCCAGTTAAAGAAAATTCCTCACACCACAATCCAAGCAATAGCTAACGGACAAGACCGATACGCCGCTATTTGGGTGAAGTCTGGTGGTTCAGCTTGGGAGGCGCGACATGGATTGACCTCAGCTCAGTATCAAGCGACTTTTGACAAACTAGTTGGTGAAGGATATCGGTTGGTTGATGTCAGTGGTTATGGTGTGAATGGACAAGACCGATACGCGGCTATTTGGGTAAAGTCTGGTGGACCAGCTTGGCAAGCACGACATGGATTAACCTCGGCCCAGTATCAAGCGACTTTTGACAAACTAGTTGGTGAAGGATATCGATTAGTTCACGTTAGTGGTTATAGTGTGAACGGAAAAGACCGATACGCGGCTATTTGGGTAAAGTCTGGTGGACCAGCTTGGGAGGCGCGACATGGATTGACCTCATCTCAGTATCAAGCGACTTTTGAC
>NZ_JBALDZ010000072.1:0-12285 GCF_036917155.1 Nostoc sp.
TTTTGATCTTTTTCTTCTGGACTCATGCTTGAACACTACCATCTTTCTTCCCTCATGGGAATATTCCTGACATTCCTACCTGGGCAGTTACCTTTGTACTTAAAATTTGTACATCACTTACCTGCAATCTGCTGTATTAAATCCCAATAACCCCAAATAGCTAAAGCTACGCTTTGTCTCTCCTCACAGCTAGCCTATTGCTTTTTAAATTTGTATGTGATAATTTCTGCTTGTAGTAAATTCAACGGTTATCCGACCGACTTGCCGTATTTACGGAAACTAATATCACAGTTAAGAGACTTCCCAATCAAAATATCCAACTACAAATGATTGTGAGACACCCCACAAAATTTGGATAATTTATTCCTTGGAAATCCCTAAATGAGCAGTAACTATGAGAGTGCTGGAGTTGATATCTAGACTCTCATTCTTATCTTTTTTTAATAAAAGGAGTAATCAAAAAGTTGTTGAATCAGTCCAAAAAGCTCTTATTTTTATTGCCACAACGCTCAAGCAAATCCTTGAGTGCCTTATTGATTGCTAGTTCCTGGCTAGGTTTCGCGATTTCTGGCTGCACTCCAAGTAACTCTGCAAATACTAATACCACTGCCCAAAATGTCAGTAATCAAACTCAAGAAAAAACTAGTTTGATTCGTCTGGGATATCAAAAGGGAGGTGTGGTACCAATTGCACGTCAACGAGGAGAGTTAGAAAAGAAGCTTGCAGTTCAGAATATCAAAGTTGAATGGGCTGGCCCCTTTGACCGATGTGCTACCTTACTCCAAGCAATTAGCGCGAATCAAGCCGATATTGGTGGGTGTGGGGACATTCCTGGGTTATCAGCTATTGCTGCCGGTCAGGAGCTTTGTATTGGGGCTGTCCAGCGTCCCAGACCGGAATCATTGGCCAGTGCGATCGTCGTTCGGGGCGATTCTCCAATCCGTAAACCTGCTGACCTTGTAGGTAAAAAAGTTGCGGTCAATCAAGCTGGTGCAGGTGAGTATTTGTTATTAAAAGTATTGGAAAAAGAGAAAATTTCTAAAGATAAAGTTCAGCGCGTTTTCTTAGGGCCAACTGATGCTGCACCCGCCCTCTACCAAGGAACCGTCGATGCTTGGGCAGTTTGGGAACCATACATTTCAGTTGCCGAATTAGAGCATGGTGCTAGGAGAATCACCACAACCCATCCAGCTCCTACCTACAGTGTAATGCTTGTGCGTAATGAAGCCGCGGCTAAATCTCCAGAAGCCGTGAAAGCTGCTTTTAGCGGTTTAACCAAGGAATACGATTGGTTGAATGCAAATACGGCAAAATCAGCCGAATATCTGGTCAAGGACATCAAAATCTCTCCAGCCGTAGCCAAGGGGGTAACTGAGAATCAAGGGCCGCAGCTACTTGCCACACCGAATGCTGATGATGTTGCCAAAATTCAGAAGACTGCTGACTGGATGCTAGAGCACAAGATTTTACCCAAAAGAGTTGATGTTGCTGCGACTATTTGCCCCACGGCTAAGTAGGAGTAGGGGGAGATGAGGGAGATGAGGGAGATGAGGGAGATGAGGGAGATGAGGGAGATGAGGGGAAATAACCAATGCCCCATGCCCCATGCCCCATGCCCAAATAAGATTTGTAATTTTTGAGGTGATGCACTATGCCAATTGAATTTATTGGGATGATTGGAACGCGACAAATATCTGAGTTAGATGGGCCAACAGTTAGAAGATGTGATTCCCATAGTCCGCGCAGAAGTGCAACGACGGGAGCGACAAGCCACTGTTGTCTCTTAGTATAGCGTTGCGTAAAATCGTAGTGTTTTTCAACGCAGAGGTACGCAGAGTATCTTTAAGTAGTAATTTAACTACACCACTCCCTACTGACTGTCTCACCTGAAAACTGCTGTAAATAATTTGATTATTTCAAAATTGCATGACCAAAGTATTCATTCTCGATGCCAACCAAGAACCGTTATATCCAGTACGCATCAGCCATGCTAGGCTGCTATTGTCACAAGGTAAAGCTACGGTATTTCAGCGATATCCCTTTACGATCATTCTCAAGGAGTCCCTTTCTCATCTAAAACTTGAGCAACTTGGCTTCAAGATTCACCCTGGTGTTAAAACTACTAGTAATATTGTCAATAAAGATAACAAAATTGGTATTAATGTTAGTCGCCTCCCAAACAGAGGAATATAAATGACGAACCACACGATATTAGAACCATTACCAGAGGATCAATGGTTTATTGAGAGCCAGGAACTACGATCCTTTGTCGCAACAGTGCGGGAAATTAGCGCTAGTACTGTTGACGATCGCCCACAAACTCTCGCTAGACTAGAACCCTATTTTCAAGAACTCCTTGCCCAACAGGAATGGCTACCGGAAAAATTTGCCCAAGTTAATCCTGAAAGCCGGATGGGTGGCGGTATTGGTCAGTGGCTACTTTATCGCGCCAAAGACCGTTCACTGTCAGTATTCAGTTTGGTGATTCCCCCAGGTTCCACAACTCCCGTCCACGACCATTTAGCTTGGGGATTAATTGGTTTATATCAAGGCAATCAAGAAGAAACAGTCTATCGCCGTGTAGATAGCGGTGATGCCGAAGGACATGCACAATTACAAGTAACTGAAGTGCGATCGCTTCAACCAGGAGATATCTACCGCCTGTTACCGCCAGATGGTGATATCCACGCCGTCAAAACCACATCCCAGAGCGCATCTGTATCCATCCATATTCTAGGTAATGATACTGGTTGCATTTTGCGTCACCAATTCATCCCAGAATCTCACAGCGTTAAATCCTTTCGCTCTGGATATTCCAACGCTCCCTGTAAAGAGGAAGAGGAAAAAGAACATGCCCAAGTACGATAGACCACAACCCCCAGTATTTGATCGAGTTGAAGACGAACGCCTGCACCGTAAGCAACGTCTGGCCGCAGCCTTTCGCCTATTTGGTAAGTTTGGATTCAGCGAGGGAATCGCCGGCCATATTACGGCTCGTGATCCGGAGTTTACAGACCATTTCTGGGTCAATCCATTAGGGACATACTTCGGTCATATCCGAGTTTCCGACCTGCTCTTAGTTAACAGAGAAGGTGAGGTGGTTAAAGGTGATGCTCAGGTAAATCAAGCTGCTTTCGCCATCCATTCCCAGATTCATGAAGCTCGACCTGATGTCATTGCGGCGGCTCACGCCCATTCACTTTATGGTAAAGCCTGGTCTAGTTTGGGGCGTCTCCTTGACCCCTTGACTCAAGATTCTTGTGCTTTTTACGAAGACCATGCCCTGTTTGACGATTTCACGGGTGTTGTTTTAGAAACTTCTGAAGGTCTGCGACTGGCCCAAGCCTTGGGGCCAAAGAAAGCTATTATCTTACGTAACCACAGTATTTTAACTGTGGGACATACAGTAGATGAAGCTGCCTTTTGGTACATTAGTTTAGAGCGATCATGTCAAGCCCAATTGCTAGCAGAAGCAGCGGGTAGACCAACTACTATTAAACACGAAACAGCTCGTTTAACTCAAACTCAAGTAGGGTCACATACAAGTGGATGGTTCGGTTTCCAGCCCCTTTACGACAGGATTGTGCGCGAAGAGCCTGATTTACTGAATTAGTGGTATGTTTTTTGTCACTGCGACAATAGGCGAGAAAGTATTAATTTACCCCACTTATCTCTATTTTTATGTCAACTTTCCCTGACTTTATTAATATACTGCAATACCGTTGAGTTAAGCATTTCTTCCTTCTGTTCTTTTGCATTCTTCTCTACAAGACGCTATGGGTTCGCGTAGCATTTCGTAGAGCATGTCCTAAGTCGCCAATAACATTGACTACTTGAGGATGTGCATTGTCCATAACCGAATGGCACTAAGAAAAGGGAAAATCGTTGAGGCAGCAGGGGTGCTCTTGTGCGGAGGAGCAGGGGAGAAAGAAGAAATTTTAGGTATACGAACGGATATTTAGAAATTCCCCTCTGCACAAGAGCACCCCTGCCCCTCTGCAATCCTTACGCCGCTTACTCTTCAGCTTAACTTAGTGCCATTCGTCCATAACCCTTGTAGAGACGTAGCACTGCTACGTCTCTATATTCATTTCCGGAGATATGCATTGAAGATTCGCGGGGGCGATCGCACTTTCCCCCTTGCAAGTACTGCACTATGCATTTCCCAGCAGGACAGACTTGTTATTCGTGACAAGTTAAGATGAGATTCTTTTTGTCAATAGTACTTGGCTAAAAATAAATGCTGGTGTGCGGGTATTCAATTAACTTGTGTAAATGCTTTTTTGGAATATTTTCACAACCACTTCAAACAAATATGAAGTGTGGGTATTTAAGTAAACGCTTTTTCCGGTCAGGATAAATGGCGCTTGTTTTAATGACGCTTAGGCGTAGGCATCGCCAGCCCTAAAATTGTGTTTCCTACGTCTGTTTTCAGCAAAATTTTAAGCACTATTACTTATTGACAAATTGTTTATGACCTCAAACTGTCAATGACAGAATTGCTTAGTTCAAACTGCGATCGCCTCCATTAGAATCTCATTAGTTGCACCTGAGTTTTACTCTACCAATGCCGATCAAATCGCGAATGTCTTGAGAAATCGAACATATCGCTCAAATCGCCGATGGCTGGGCCATTAATCGGTACATAGGGATTTGTGCGGCGGGTTTCAGGATTGGGTAGATTGTCACGACTACGACTGGTGAGTGGCGACAGTCTCCAATTCTTCTCGATAAACTTCAGAATCGAAACATGGTCATAATACGTATGAACAACGCGACCACCGCGAGAATATGGCGACACCACAATTAAAGGAATCCGTGTTCCGTCGCCGAAGAAGTCGAGGGGCTGAATGTAGCCAGAATCGTAATATCCACCACCCTCATCAACTGTGATCAGGATTGCTGTGTCTTTCCAGAGTTCGGGCTTGCTTTGAACCTCTTTGATAATCTTCTTAGTAAAAGCTTCAAACAGATCAAATTTTGATGATCCTGGATGACCGTCAAGTAAGCCACCAGGCTTCACAAAGGAGACGGCTGGCAGATAATTGTTGTGAATATCGTTATCCAGATCCGTGGTGTCCTTCAAATGCTCCGTCCGTACCTTTTCGTTCGCCATAATTGACGTCACGTACTGGAAGGGGTTACAAATGTTGCAATAGACGTTGGTGTTACTGGTGGGATTTTGAACGTATTTATTCCAACCTTCACCGTAGTACCGCCACGAAATCCTCTTTTCCAACAACGCATCACCAATGGTGCGAATGGGTGACGGCGGGATCACAAAACCATTGTTAGTGACCCCGTTGTTAACTGTTCCGTTACCAAAATAACCAGGATCGTAGTTGTTCAGCAGATAGTAGGTATTCGCTGCACAGTTAGACTTTGGTTTGTAGGGGAGGGAATTCAGATAATTCAAAACAGGTCTTACCCCCGGCTGACTGGAGTCAGAACAATTGGTGTAAGTGCCACCAGAATAGCCATCCTGGGTGTAGAAGTTGTTGGTTCCAGGCTGCGGATTGGGATTCTCGATCTCATTTGGCGGCGGTGTCGCTGGATTGCCTTTACCATTGCTGTACCAAATGGCATCACCGATACCAATCATCAGTGAGTTTGCGCCAGTACCACCCATGACAGGTTGATGGTAGTTGTCGCTGATTGCGTACTTATCAGCCAGAGACTTGAAGTATGGCACGTCTCCCTCGTTGACGTTGTAGAAGCCCATAGAGGTGGCACCCTCAGTATCCTTGAAAGTCGAAAACGGCTTTCCATTGCTACCTGCGCCAACGTTCACCTCAACCCAAGGGAAAAGATCCTTAAGACAGCCACTAGGATTCTCTGCACTGGCATGGCTAATGCTGCAATCCACCTGCTGCCACATTTGATAGAAGCGGTGTACAGGGCTAGCTGCGTAAGCGTCATAAGGCAGGCTAGGCGTTAGTTGGAAAGGGCCACTTCGTAAGTTATTGACGTTACGGATTCGGGTATCTACAGTACCACTCGACAATCCAGTTGCACCCGTCAGTAGCAGCTTGACATCCTCTGGTAGCAGTGCAGGTTCAGCAGCTTGAGCAGCAGCCAAGGTCTTAAAGGGAGGTGGATTTGTGTCACTTGCAACTTGTCCACCACCAGCTTTCGGCGGTGGTAGCGTTGTATAGGGTTCTTTGTTAGCAGGACTTATCGAGAAGGTGTTGGTGACGGAAGCTTTGTATTGAGTTGCTGCTTGAAAGTTCGGCCCAGGTCTTCCATTAGCATTGATAATGCCCTTGGATAACAGATTAGACACTGTCTGACCCCATCGCGGTTGGTAAGTACCAAAGAGATGATCGAAGGTTCGGTTCTCGCCAACAATGACAATGACGTGCTTGATAGGAGTCAGGGTTCTAATCTCCTCGGCCTGGGCAAGAGTGGAGAATATCGGTCCTCCAGTCAGCCCCATAATCACTGCACCGATAGATGCATAGTTTAAACATTTTTGTCTATCAGGTTTGTTCAACATGACATCACTAGAATGAACTACCGAGAATTAAGACTAGTGATAGAGCGTTAAACTGTGATTATGTTTTTAGTAAATATTATTTAACAAAACCTTAACCCGAAATAGAGGTAGTCTAGCTTTTGCCGAAATAGACCAACACAAGAGCGTGCAATATTCTTAGACAAAACCTAAAACCCTGATTCTAGATGGACAGGATAAATGAAAACTGCCCTCTGTCTCACTAGAGCAACGCGCTGAGTATATTATCTAGGTTGGCTCTATGCCAATACTCGTAAATTGGCGAAGGTGTTGCTTGATTGAACCCTATTGTCGTATACTCCGGTAAACCTATAAGTTTATAGTATTTATATAGTTCGGAGAAATCATATTGATGATTAACCTAATCTTGCGTCGTTTCATTGCCAAGTGGATATCATTCATAAAATTCAGGAATATCCCCTTTAGCAACCAGTATTATAAGTTATTCTTTTCCTCTCCTTTGCCAATAGTGGGGGCTTTTGTTACAGGTCTTTGTCTGAGCTTGCTATTTGCTGCCTGTTCATCTACACCTACAGCTAATGCCCCCAATCCCAGTGCCATATCTGTTAGCAATTCCGCTTCCAATGCAAAAGTAGTCAGATTTGGCTATCAAAAAACGACTGTTTTGCTGAGAACTAAGGGTGTTTTAGAAAAGCGTTTAGCACCACAAGGTATCACTGTACAGTGGACTGAATTTCAAGCGGGGCCACAACTACTAGAAGCGATGAATGTGGGTAGCATTGACATCGGCCCAGTAGGAGAATCACCGCCAATATTTGCCCAAGCGGCGGGAGCATCACTAACTTATGTTGTTGGTACTGCTGCTAGTCCGGCTGGTTCAGCAATTCTTGTTCCTCAAAATTCACAAATTAAAAAAGTTACTGACTTAAAAGGTAAAAAAGTTGCCTTTCAAAAAGGATCTAGTGCCCACTTATTGTTAGTCCAAGCTTTAGAAAAAGCTGGATTGAAATATACAGATATTGAACCAAAATATTTGGCCCCAGCAGATGCCCGTGCGGCATTTGTCAAGGGAAGTGTGGATGCTTGGGTAATTTGGGACCCCTTCTATGCAGCGGCTCAAGAGGCAACTAAAGCCAGAGTCTTAATTGATGGCACGGGAATTAATAAACAGGGAGGATATTATTTGATGACCCGCAAGTTTGTTACAGAAAATCCTCAAACTGTCAAGGCAATACTGGAGGAAATTCAAAATCTAGAGGAATGGTCTAAAAATCATCGAGAAGAAGTAGCAAAAGCTCTCGCACCTGTGTTAGGAATTGATTTAGAAACGATGAGGAAAGCAACTAATAGGCGAACTTTTGGGCTTGTACCAGTTGACGACAATTTGATAAATCTCCAACAAGATGTTGCAGATACATATTATAAATTGAAGTTAATTCCCAAAGAGGTAAATGTGAAGGATGCAGTTTTGACAAAAGAAGAATATGCTGCTTTTTCACCAAAAACTTAAACCCAAAAACTTAAACTAGTACAAGAAGGCAAAAGTAAAAAGAAAGAATGCTTATTTTATAAGCTTTTTGGCTATTTTAAATGGGTAGTTTATTTACGCCGTGTTGTACTAGTACAATGAATCGGTTGTCAGGGCATACATCTCTATGCCCTGACAGATAAAATTGGTATTAGTAGTAAAACAACTGACAACTTTTGAAATGTAAATCTTGGAATTAATTATGACTAATCCTACAGAACTACTGCGATCGCGCTACGGTGAAACTCCCTTCAATTCGGAAATTGAATGGAATGATTCGCTGACATCACTACTATCTCACCGTTCAATCCGGTCTTATGTATCCGATCCTCTACCACCAGGAACTCTAGAGTTGCTAATTGCAGCCGCCCAATCTGCATCTACTTCTTCTAATTTGCAAACCTGGAGTGTAGTTGCAATCGAAGACCAAGAACGCAAAGAAGAATTATCTAAACTAGCATCAAACCAAGCACACATTAAGCAAGTGCCTTTATTCTTGGTTTGGTTAGCAGACTTGGCGCGTCTAAGTTACGTTGCTGACAGTCGCGGACTATCTCATGATGCCTTAGAATATTTGGAATCCTTTGTGACAGCTACAATCGATGCCGCATTGGCAGCACAAAATGCAACTGTAGCAGCCGAGTCCCTTGGTTTGGGAACAGTATATATCGGCGCACTACGGAACCATCCTCAAGAAGTAGCAGCACTACTGAATTTACCGCCTTCTGTGTTCCCTGTATTTGGGTTGTGTGTAGGTTATCCGAATCCTGAAGTAGAAGCGGCGATTAAACCACGCTTACCCCAGACAGCTGTGCTACACCGTGAAACCTATAAATTGGCAGAACAAGAGGAAGCGATCGCTCACTACAACAACATCATCAAAGACTTTTATACTGAACAAAAGATGAATGTTGCTGGTGATTGGTCAGAACACTCAGCCCAGCGAATTGCAACTGTGGAGGCTTTGAGAGGACGCGATCGCTTGCGTGAAATTCTTAATAACCTCGGCTTCAAGTTATTGTAAACAAGAAGAATCAAGATTAGGGATTTGCAACTCTGTGGCAAAGTAGCCAGTCTTTGTGACTAAAACTTAGTCCTCGCGTACTGCTTTTCCCAATCCCTAGTCCCTAGTTTCAACTCCGAGCATTAGCGGTGATGAAATTCGATCTCTTTTTCTAGAATCTTGATGTCATAGTTGCCAAAAAAATCGTGGCCCAGTAAGCCGATGCTTGCTTTTGGAGCGATCGCTACCTGAAGATTATTGCCTGTAACTCCACCTACTGCAATAGATTTTACCTTACCAGTTGAGAATTCTACTTCGCTACCATCAGCAATTTGGGCTTGCATTGTACCCGTAGCCTGAAGTTTAAGTGTATTAGCCATACTTAGAGTGATAATCGTTCCACTAGCACCTGTATCTACAATCATTTCAAAGGTTTTTTTGTCATTGAAAGTGACATCAATCACAGGAGTTCCACCAAAGCGGCGTTTGATGGGAACTCGAAAAACTTTGTTGTCTGGAGGTGCAACTATATTAACATTGCCACAAAGCCTTCCTAATCCAACGGTTTTACCAGAGGAAGTTACCATGTAACATCCTCCTGGATCGTCTGCTGTCGCTCGATGAGAGAATGCTAAAAATATCAGCGTTGGCATTAGTGCGATTGCAGCTAGGTTAACAGTCGTAATCCAAGGCTTCCAAGCATTCTTCATATTATATTATTCTCCATTTATTTTGATATTTGTTGATAACTAAATTACTCATAACTACTGCAAAAGTTTGTGTCAAAAGCCCAGTTTATTAATACAAAAACACCATATTTGTTTATAGCAGCTATCGTTTATATACAATACACTCTAACCTCTCTCCTAATAAAAGAGATACTTATTGAAGAAGAATTCAGAAGTCAGAATTCAGGAGTCAGCAATCTTGACGCGATGCTCGTTCGCTCTTAGCGTCTCCCCGAATCACATTGGGAGAGGCTAACGCCAAGGGAGAAGACTCGCTACCGCTACGCTATCAATCGGGGATTCAGACCCGCGACTGATTGATTCTGAATTCTGGATTCTGGATTCTTCTTAAATTAACCATACATTAGTTTTTTCTGATTCCTTGTGTCAAGCCTGATTGAGATGCATTTGTCCTAGATAGTTTAGCGTTTGGGGTTGAAAAATCACCCAAGAAAAGCTGACGCATAATTGAATAATTGAATATAATTTTGTAGATAATATATGAAATAATTAATGTACCTATTACGCTAATTCCTTGAACTGCGAAAATTGGGTAACTTTTAATCGTTATTTGTATCGGTTGATGTAAATACATAATGATCATAGAAGCACTACCAAGTTCGCGCAGGACAGTTCCTATGTAAGGTTTATTATAAAGTAGTAGCGCCAATTTCTGTGTAATAATAATACCAGATAAAGCTATGATAACATTAACAATCAAGACTCCATAGTTTGTACTTTTCATATTAAAATTTAAAGGCATCAGAGACACTATATCTAGTAACATTGCAGTCAAAAATATGATTATTCCTATTATTAGGAATATCAGGGTTTTAGAATTAATTAAAAATGATTTAGCTGCCATGTGTCCTAACCAGTAAAATGGAAGTGCCATTGCAACTACATTAATATTCCAAGGAAAGACAACATTTTTTAGATAAAAATAATTTATCATTGCTAAACAATAGGAGCCGAGCATAATTTTTATCATCAACCAATTATTAGAACCAAATTTTACATAGATCAGGTTATATAACTGCTGCGTAAAAAATAAACAAGTTACAAACCAAAATACACCAAACCAAAGCACCAGATTTGCTCCACCATACACTTGTTTCCAGATGACCGGAATTATAAATCCTATAAGTTTGTCTATAGGTAATATTTTTTTTTGCTGCCAACTATCTATTATTAATGGTAGATATTGAAGTAGAGTAAATAAAAAAAGAAATGAAAAATATGGTACTAGAAGATAAAAACACTTTTTCTGAAAAAAAGCAGAGTAGTCAGTTTTTTTGCTATAAAGATATCCACTGATAAAGAAAAAAAGCGGCATGTGAAACCAGAAAATATATTTCGATACGGGGTTAACTATGTGTCCTACAACAACTGTAATTATGGCAAGACCTTTCCAACAATCAATCCATTCAATTCTTTGCGACATTAATGATACCTATAGACTCTGTTGAATAATGCCGATGTCTGATTGATATTTCTTTTGGCTTTCTCTGAACACTAGGATTTTTCAGGGCTTCAGCAAATTTAGTTTCAAAGCCTTGTGATATCAGCCTGGCTCCTGACAATTTGTTGACAACAGCATTGAAGTCTTTTCGTTGATTTTTCTCAGTTGTCAAGTGCGTTTTTTATCCTGTCTTTTATGCTTATATCTTTTAATTTTTCAAGTTCACATCATACAAAATTAAATGAGCTTACCCTGTATATATCTTAACTAGAATTACTGATTGATAAATTAAAGATTAGGTAAAGACACGATAAGAACACTTAGAGGTTGTTTGAAAAGTCTAAATTATTACTAGCCCTGGCGATTAGAAATCGCGGCTACACGAGACTCTACCCACCTCCGTGGGTTAAAAAACCTTGATTTTTCATGCTTTCCACGGAGGTGGGCTTGGTTTGTGTAGTAGCGAATTCTATTCGCCTAATACTTTTCAAACATCCTCTTAGAGCAGATTAAACGCGACATACTAATTAAGATAAATTTGTTAGCTTACTCCAGTTTTGCTGCTGCATTTACAGCAATTGCGATCGCATGTTTAACAGCGACATCTCTTTGTTCTAAGATGATATTTTCACTATCAGTACGCCCAGCTACTACACCGCAAATAGCAGCAGCAGCAAAATTATACACTCCTGCCATTTTGAATAGTGTGCCGCATTCCATCTCGTAATTCAAGATATTCAAGCGCCGATATTCTTCTGTAATGCCATGCAGCGATCGCATTAAATATGGATTTGCTGAATCAGTGCGTTCTTGTCCTTCGTAAAAAGTATCAACTGATGCCGTAATTCCGATGTAATATTTTACCTCTAATTCTCGTGCGGCTTTAACTAAAGCGACTGTCAGAAAAGGATCGGCTGCGGCTGGATACTCCACATATTTGACTTTTATAGATTAATCCATCACTAACTTGACCAGTCATTTTTTGTTCTTATACCAACCCACATTCCGCACTTCAATAAGTAGCATGGATAAACTACATAAACAGAAAATGCGCTGATGATAATTTGAACAATCAAGTAACCAGAAAAT